>CALXRU010000040.1 GCA_944390935.1 Acidaminococcaceae bacterium | reverse complement strand
GGTGCGCTGCCAGGCCTTGTCGCGTATGCCCACGCGCTCAAGGGCGCGCAGGGTCAGTTCCACATCCTCGCGGGAAAAAAGCCCGGCCAGTCCGTGGAAGAACGGCGTGCGGCCGAGGGCACCCAGGGCGACGTTGCGTGCGACGCTGATGCGCCCCACAAGATTGAACTGCTGGAAAATGACGCCGATGTGGCTGCGTATGTCGCGTATGTCCCTGCTCAGCATTCCGTTCTTCTGTATGGTGTAGCCGTTGACCGTGACCTCGCCTGCGTTTCTGTCGCTGGTGGTGAGGCCGCATATATGACGCATGAGCGTGGATTTGCCGGAACCGGAAGAGCCGATGAGCGCAACCATTTCTCCGGGACGGATGTGCAGGTCTATATGTTTAAGTGCCTGAACGCCGGAAAACGTCTTGTTCAGCCCGGTAACGTGAATCATTCCTGTTCCTCCATCGGAGAATATCCGTACATGTCAGAGTACGGGTGTTTTCACAGAGTTATTTTCCGCAAAAATCACGACTTTTGCATGTATGATGGAAAAGTCTCTGGTTCATGCGGAAGATATGCATGTGATATACGGGGGATGAATAGAGCGGCGATGACGGAAGTATGAATTTTCCATAACGCTTTTTTCCCTCACGGAGGAAAATTTGCGTCACTTTTTGTGCGTCATGGAAATATAAGGAAAAATAAGAAAAAGAAAATCAGAAGGATACGGCGAAATTTCCGCATAAGAAAGCGCAGCTGTCCTGCTTTACACAGCCTTCACAGAAAAAAGGGCGCAGCGGAAGAAGGCGGCAATGCCTGCGGGGATGCCGTGACCGGAAGGCAGCCGGAGGCGAAAAAAAAAACGCGCCGCCTGGCGGATGTTTTGAGCGTGGACATCCTTTCCGGGCAGGCGCGTGATGTTCCGGGAAAGGGGAGTGTTCAGGAAAGGTTCTTTTCTTCGGGAAGGGTCTTTTCCAGCACAAGGGCGATGAGGAATATGCCCGCGATGTTGAACAGAAGGCGCAGAGCCATGAAGCGGAAGCCGAGGGTGGCGCTTTCAAACATGATGAGGGGAATCTTGGTGCAGGACCAGGCCCCGATGAAGATGAAGACATTGAGCATGCGCGCCCCCTTCCGCATCATGACGCAGGCCATGGGAAAGGCCGCGTACAGGGGGCCCGCCGCGGCGGAACCCAGGAAAAAGGCCAGAAGCATGCCCCGCAGACCGGAATGCACGCCCATGTACTTCATCATGGTTTCCCGTTCCACCCATACGTCCAGAAGGCCGAGCAGCACGAAGATGGGCGGCAGGAAGGAAAGCATTTCCAGAAGATTGTCCCGTGTGAGCGTCAGCGCCTTCCAGCCCGTCTCCGGAGCGAGAAAAAGCAGAAGCGTGTTGACGAGGCCGAGGGCCAGAAAAAAGCGGTAGCGTCTGCAGAAGGAACGTATCACAGCAGCGCCCCCAGCAGAGAGGAGGAAAGCACGGCGTAGATAAAGGCGAGGAGGTTCCTCTGCACGGCGATGCGTCTGCCGAAGGTGGAACTTTCCAGCGGCAGGGTGATCACGCCCACCATCATGAGGGTGGTGAGGAACATGGCCGTCTGCCCGTAGCCCGCGCCGGAGGCGAGAAGCGAGGCCGCCAGCGGAAAGGCGATGAATCCGGGAATGAGGGTGACGGAACCTGCCGCGGCGGCCAGGGCCATGCCTGCAAGGCCGGAATCCTTCCCCAGCAGGCGGGAAATGAGGCTTTCATCCACCACGGCCAGCGTCATGCCCATGAGCAGGATGATGGGGAGAAACTGCGGCAGGATGTTCTCAAAGGATTTCCAGCCCTTTTTCAGGGCAAGGCGTGTCTTCTGCCTGTCTCTGGCAAAGGAAAGACCGAGCAGAAGCAGCGTTGCCAGATAAAGCGCGGCGGTGGACATGTCATTTCTCCTTCCGGGGCAGAGGGGCCATGGGCAGGCGGAGAAGCCCGTTTGCGTCGTCGCGCGCCGTGATGTCCGCCATGGCCTCGATGTCCCGGGCCAGAGCGCGCAGTCTTTCCCTGTTGATGGCATAGTGCATGTGGTAGCCGCGCCGTTCCCCGGAAAGAAGTCCGGCTTCTTTCAGGATTCTGATATGCTGGGATACCGCGCTTTCACTGACGCCGAGGCTGCGCGCCAGTGCGGAGACGCAGAAATTGTGTTCGAGCAGCAGCCTGATGAGACGGCGGCGGGTTTCGTCGGCCAGAGCGCGATAGAGGGGGGCGTTGTCCATGCTCTTCCTTTGCCGCAGGCGGCGGTGCGTTCCGTTTTTTTCGCCGGAGAAGGGCAGGCCGGTGCGGGAATGAAATCTGATGAAGTAATGACTTAAATAAACCGACGCCATGTTCTGTCAAGCGGAAGGGCCGCCGGGAAGAAGCGCCGGAAAAGGCGCCCGCGGCGGACCTTCCGGGCACGGCGTGCTTCCCTGAGGGCGTTGACAGAAAAACGCCATGGCGGGCATGATGACAGAACACTCGTATGGATGCAGAAGGGGCGGGTGTTCGTGCATTCTGAAGATGGCCGCGTTTTGTGAGGCGGCTTTCGGGCGATGGTGCCGAGCTGCGCGCCGGAAGAGAGAAAACGCCCTTCATCCTGCCGGGCGCATTTCTTCGCGCACGGCAGAACATGGGATATTCCCGCCTTCGGGCGGAGACGGAGGAATGCGACATGCAGCAGAAGGTCAACGATCTGCGCAGTGCGCTTGAGCTGCTGCGCTCCATGCCGGGGCAGCTTGTTTCCACGGATGTGGAGGTGGATCCGGAGGCGGAACTTTCCGGCATATACCGGTATGTCGGCGCGGGCGGCACGGTGAAGCGGCCCACGAAGGAAGGTCCGGCCATGCTTTTTGAAAACATCAAGGGGCATCCGGGGGCGCGTGTGGCCATAGGGCTCATGGCAAGCCGCCGGCGCGTGGCCGCGCTTCTCGGCACAAGGGCGGAGGATCTGGGAAAAAGGCTCTGGGCCTGTGTGGATGCTCCCCTGCCGCCTGTTTTTGAACCGGGGCCTGCCCCCTGTCAGGAAGTGGTGCACCGGGCCTCTGAGGAAGGCTTCGACCTGAACCGCCTGGTGCCTGCTCCCACCAATACGCCGCAGGATGCCGGGCCCTACATCACGCTCGGCATGTGCTATGCCGCGCATCCCGATACCGGCCGCTGGGATGTGACCATACACAGGCTCTGCATCCAGAGCAGAGACACGCTGTCCATTTTCTTCACGCCCGGCGCGCGGCATATCGGGGCCATGGCGGAACGGGCGGAGCAGCTCGGCAGAACGCTCCCCATTTCCATAAGCATAGGGGTGGATCCGGCCATTGCCATCAGTTCCTGCTTTGAGCCGCCCACCACGCCCCTGGGCTACGACGAACTGGCCGTGGCCGGGGCCCTGCGCGGGGAGCCGGTGCGCCTCTGCCCCTGCGTGAGCGTGGACTGCCGCGCCATTGCTCTGGCCGAATACGTCATTGAGGGCGAAGTGCTGCCTCATGTGCGCATTCAGGAAGATCAGAACCGCCGTACCGGCTATGCCATGCCGGAATTTCCCGGCTATACCGGCCCGGCAAGCCCCGACTGCTGGTGCATCAGGGTGAAGGCCGGCACCCACAGAAAGAATC
>CALXRU010000039.1 GCA_944390935.1 Acidaminococcaceae bacterium | reverse complement strand
GATGCCGGAGACGGCGCGGAAAAGAAGGATGCGGATGCTGCGAAGGACGTGAAGCAGAAAAGCGCCTGAGGGACGTTTAAAAAAAGCACAAGGCCGGGTCTCCCGGCCTTTTTTGTCGGCACTATAGTTCGAGTACCGCAAACACCCGACTGCTCCGGACACACGGTACCGGCGCGGGACGTGCACGCTTCGGGTCGTGCTTACGGCGGAAGGGAATTCTGCCTGTATCCACCGGCCCGGCCTGACCTTTCCATCGCCCGGGTACCACAAAGGCCCGTCTGCGCCGGATACGCTGTACGGGGTGCAGGGCTTGTACGCCGGACATGACGTTTAACGCCGCGAGTGAATCGCGGCTACTTATGCCCGGCGGCCCGGCCTCCTGAAGGCTGGCCGGGTGCCCCACAGCGTTGATACACGGCCTTTCTTCGCAAACGGAAGCAGAATAAGGCGTTGATATACGGCCTTTTTTGTAAACAGAAGCAGAATGAAGCCTTGAAAAAAGCGTTATTTTTTGCAGACGAAACCCTCTTCCTGCGTTGAAAAGCGGCTGTTTCTGCCCAGACAAAAAACCGGCGTTTGAGCCATGCTTTTTTCAAAGGCGGGCGCGGAATAAAGCTGACACCGACATACAACGCCCCATATCCTGACATCCTTTCCTTTATCACTGTTTTCCGGCAACGGCCGGAAAACAGTCGGCCTGCGTGAGCGGGTCCGGCAGGACACGCTCACACTGAGGTGGCAGCCCATACGCCGTCTGCCGGAACCTTCCGCCTGCGCGGTACGAACGAGCAACAGCAGCGACTCGAAGGAAAGCCTTTGTGTTCCCCCCGGAAAACTCTTTCTTCTTCCAGAATCCGGCAGACAGCGCGCACCTTGACAGAGAAGCATGAATGGTATATTTCGATATCGAACTAAATAACCGGGTACACAGGGGGGATGTCATGACCATCAGAGAGATTTACGAGCGTTTCGACAGGATAGGCAGCTGTGTATTTGCGACGATCAACGGCGACACGCCCGAGAGCCGGGTAGCGCATTTTCTGGCCTGCGACGAGGAGGGGCTGTACTTCATGACCATGACGACCAAGCCTTTTTACCGTCAGCTCAAGGAAGGGGGGAAGGTATCGGTGTGCGGTCTGTCGGCTTCTCCGGAGGTGAGGCAGACGGAGGAAGGGCTTCTGGAAATGGATCCGGGGTATTTCATCCGTGTTACCGGCGACGTGCGCGAGGTGAGCATGGAAGAGATCAGGGCGAAGAACGATCCGGCCTTTGCCTACGGTATCGAGGATCAGCAGCGTTATCCGGCCATGACGACCTTTGTGCTGTACCGGGCCTGGGGAGAGATTTTCGATTACGATTTCGACATGAAGTTCCGGGACCACAAGCTGGAGCGGGAGCGTTTCAGCTTCGGCGGCCATCGAGTGGAAAAGGCCGGGCTGACCATTACCGGAGCATGCACAGGTTGCGGCAGGTGCATGGAGGTATGCACGTTCAAGGCCATACGGCGCGAAGGCGAGCGGTATGTCATCGACGGTTCGCGCTGCGACGAATGCGGCGACTGCTGGGTGCACTGTCCTGCCGGGGCCGTGCGGCATAAGGGGCTTCATGCCGGAGCAGAGGAGGGGGAGCGGATATGACGCAGGCAGAGAGAAGGGCGTACCTTATCAGGATGCTGCTTCAGGAGCGGCACGAGCGTTTTGTGCTTCCCGGGGATGAAGAGGCGCAGAAGCGTCTTCTGCGTGCGCTTTTCAACGTACGCGAGCCCGGGGAGGCGTCGGCGGAGTTTCTGGAGGTGCAGGATGCGTATCTTCGGGAGGAAATTCTTTCCCGCGGCATCACGCGCGACCGGGACCTTGTGCCCGTGCGCGACCGTTTCTGCATCTGGAAGGGGGATATCACCACTCTGGAATGCGGTGCCGTGGTGAACGCGGCAAACAGGCGCATGCTGGGCTGCTTTCATCCCAATCACGGCTGCATCGACAATGCCATCCACACCTTTTCCGGCGTGCAGCTCCGGCTTGCCTGCGACCGCGTCATGGGCGGCAAGCTGAAGAACACGGGGGAAGCCATTATTACCCCGGCCTTCAACCTGCCCTGCGATTTTGTGGTGCATGCCGTGGGTCCGGAGGTGCACGGCCCCCTCACGCCGGAGCACGAGAGGCTTCTTGCCGCAACCTATGTTTCCTGCCTCGAAGCTGCAGGGCGCGTCCATGTGCGCAGTATGGCCTTCTGCTGTCTTTCCACGGGGGAATTTCATTTTCCGCCCCTGAGAGCGGCGGAAATTGCGGTGGAAACAGTGAGCGCACACATCAACAACTATCCCTGGATGGAAAAGGTGATTTTCAATGTGTTCAAAGACAGCGACGCCGCGATATATCAGCGCCTGCTCGGATGATCCTGCCGGTCTGGCCGAGGCCCTCCGTGAGGCCGACGCCGTTCTTGTCGGCGCAGGCGCGGGCCTTTCCGCCGCCGCAGGGCTTACCTATTCGGGGGAGCGCTT
>CALXRU010000038.1 GCA_944390935.1 Acidaminococcaceae bacterium | reverse complement strand
TTTAGGCGTAGCTAGTAGAATAGCCTTTAAGGCGGTAAATGACAAACCACCGGCTACGCCGGTGGTTTTGATTATGTCCGTTTTAAATTACTTTCGTCGTCCAGTCCTCAATGTTCCAGACGGCAGTTACCCAGTCTTCATAAAATTCCGGTTCGTGCGATACCAGAAGTACGCTGCCTTTAAAATCAATCAGCGCGCGTTTAAGCTCCGCTTTGGCGTCCACGTCCAAATGGTTGGTAGGTTCGTCCAGCACCAGCCAGTTGACGTTTTTCAGCATCAACTTGCACAGGCGCACCTTGGCAGCTTCGCCGCCGCTTAAAACAAACACCTTGCTGGTAATATGTTCATTGGTCAGTCCGCAGGCTGCCAGCGCGGCGCGTACTTCGTAGTTCGTCATGCCGGGGTACTCGTTCCATACATCTTCCAGCGCCGTGTTTTCGTTTTTGTCGCGTTCTTCCTGCTCAAAATAGCCAGGCTCCAAAAACTGGCCCAGTTCAATTTTCCCGCTTATGGGCGGGATGATGCCTAAAATCGTTTTCAGCAGCGTGGTTTTGCCCAAGCCGTTTACGCCGCGGATGGCGATTTTTTGCCCGCATTCGATTTTAAAGCTGACGGGGCGGGTAAGCGGCGAATCATAGCCCAGCACCAAATCTTCGGCAACGGCCAGATAACGGCTCGGCGTGCGTGCTTCCTTAAACTGGAAATGCGCTTTCGGTTTTTCGCGCGGCTTTTCAATCATTTCCATTTTGTCCAGCTTTTTCTGGCGGCTTTTGGCCATGTTGGTGGTTGCCACGCGCGCTTTGTTGCGGGCAATGAAGTCCTCCAGCTTGGCAACTTCCTGCTGCTGGCGTTCGTAAGCGGCTTCCTTCTGCGCCTTGTAAATGGCATACATTTCCTGGAACTTGTCGTAGTTGCCGGTGTAGCGCGTCAGCTCGCAGTTTTCCAGATGGTAAATGACGTTAACGACTTTGTTCAAAAAGCTGATGTCGTGGCTGATTAAAATAAAAGCGTTTTCGTAGTTCTGCAAAAACTTCGTCAGCCATTCAATGTGTTCAACATCAAGGTAGTTGGTCGGTTCGTCCAAAAGCAAAATGGACGAGTTCTGCAAAAGCAGTTTGGTCAGTAAAACCTTGCTGCGCTGGCCGCCGCTTAACTCCGATACATCGCGGTCCAGCCCGATGCTGCCAAGCCCCAAGCCGTTAGCTGTTTCTTCAATCTTGCTGTCCAGCGAATAAAAGCCGCCGTGCTCCAGCTCCGTCTGTATTTCGCCGACGGTTTCCATCATTTTATCCATTTCTTCCGGCGTGGCGTCGCCCATTTTTTCGTAAAGCTCCAGCATTTCCGCTTCCATTTTGTACATTTCGTCAAAAGCGGTGCGCAGAACTTCGCGGATGGTCATGCCCTTCTGCAAGGTGCTTTGCTGGTCAAGGTAGCCGACAGTTACTTTGCCGGGCCATTCAACCTTGCCTTCATCCGGCAGCGTGTGGCCGGTAACAATATTTAAAAAGGTCGATTTGCCTTCGCCGTTGGCGCCGACGAGGCCGACATGCTCGCCGCGCATCAGCTTGAAGGAAACGTTCTCTAAAATCTGGCGTCCGCCAAAGGAATGCGATACATTGGTGACATTTAAATAACTCACGTTAAAATCCTCTCTTAAAATAGCGATATGCACAATTTTATCGTAAACGGCGGCTTTTTGCAAAGGATTTTTAATGGCGGCGCAGAATATAACAAATATTTAACAGGAGAGGGCTGATAACATGATTTTTGGACATAAAACCGACATTGAAAAATTACTGCCTTACGTCAGCGAAGATTTGCAAAAGGCGCTGAAATATCTGGCAGCGACTGATTTTACAAAAGTGCCTAACGGCAGATATGAGCTGGACGGCGAAAAAATGTACGCCAACGTGGATACTTACACGACCGAGGACAGCAGCAAAAAGAAACCGGAAGCGCACAACAAATACATCGACGTGCAGTACCTTGGCAAAGGCACGGAAAAGATTTATTTTGCGCCGCGCACGGCTGATGTGAAAGTTGTGGAAGATTACGCCGCCGAACGCGACCTGCTGTTTTTTGAAAACATCGCCGAAAAGGACAGCGTTGTTTTAAACGCAGGCGACTTTGCCGTGCTGTTTCCGTGGGAGCTGCACCGCCCCGGCTGCAACGCTGCGGAAACGCCGAGTGACGTGCAGAAAATCGTTGTAAAAATCGCCGTAAAATAATTTTTAAAAATTTTTCAAAAAAGTGTTGACAAGAAGGCGCTGAAACCGTATAATAGCATATGTGGTCAGCACCACAGTGAAATTCCCCGATAGTTCAGCCGGTAGAACACCTGACTGTTAATCAGGGCGTCGTAGGTTCGAGTCCTACTCGGGGAGCCACCTGGCCGGTTGGTCAAGCGGTTAAGACACCGCCCTTTCACGGCGGTATCGGGGGTTCGATTCCCCCACCGGTCACCATACGGGCGCTTAGCTCAGCTGGGAGAGCGTCTGCCTTACAAGCAGAATGTCAGCGGTTCGATCCCGTTAGCGCCCACCATCGAAAATCAGCAGTCTTCTAGCGAAGGCTGCTTTTTTTATTCTGCCGCAACTTATGAAAGCAAATGGTTTGTGCTATTAGGCGACAGCTAAAACTGCGTCGGCTGAATTTATGGTAATAAACTTCGGGAGCCCAGCCGCGCAGCTTGGGCGGAATCGGAGAAGACGCAGCATTTTAGCCGAGCCGTAATAGTATAAACCGTTTGCTTTTGATAACGAGTAAAATTGTAATCTTTAATGTAATTTAATTATTTGCTTTTGTAATTAACCCGTGCTATAATAAAGGCACAAAAGCGAAAATGCTGTCACCAGACATGGTGTACGCAAAAGAAAAACCGGGAGTTGCAGCTCCCGGTTTTTTATTGGGCTCACTGTGATTTTACAGGTATCTGTCGAGCCACTTGCAAATATAATAAGCAGTTATACTTGCCATAACAGATACTAAAAATGCGAAAATGCTGTCAAACATAGTACACCTCCTTCCTGCTGGAAGGAATCACAGCTTTTCTATTATGTCTGATAAATATAAAACTGTCAATATTTTACACCAAATAATCAAAACCACCGGCGTAGCCGGTGGTTTGTCATTTACCGCCTTAAAGGCTATTCTACTAGCTACGCCTAAA
>CALXRU010000037.1 GCA_944390935.1 Acidaminococcaceae bacterium | reverse complement strand
TTATAAAGCGTGCCTTTGCCGGTATCGGCCAGGGCGATTATTTCATCAAGCGTGGCTTTGGTGTAGCCGCGGCGCGAGAACACGTCTTCCGCTGCAATCAGTATGCGGTCTTTTTTCGGCAGGGTGGCGTCGATGACGGTCATGGCAGCCTCCGTAACATAAATTAGTCGTTCAAAAATATTTATATACTTTTATTATTATATCATTTTTTGCGGGGGCTTGCAATTTTATACGCTATTCAAAAAATTTTTACAGCTTATTCAAAAAATAAATTTGACTAATAAACTGTATCATTTATAATGATAATAGAAGTAGTGTGCTCAAAAAGCAACAAAATATTTTTCAAAAGAGGCAGGTTAAAGGAGGTTTAATAATGAGCTTAAAAATTTATACCAACCGCTGCAAAGGCTGCGGCATTTGCGCGGCGTTTTGCCCTAAAAAGGTTTTAGCGGTAAACGAACTTGAAAAAATTGAAGCCGTTGCGCCCGAAAACTGCATTCAGTGCGGCCAGTGCGAGCTTCGCTGCCCGGATTACGCCATTTTTGTACATAAAGAAGGAGATGAGAAGTAATGTCCAGAGTTTTATTATTGCAAGGCAACCAGGCTGTTGTTGAAGGCGCAATCGCAGCCGGTGTTAAATTCTTTGCGGGTTACCCCATTACTCCTTCCACGGAAGTGGCGGAATCCCTTGCTGAAAAGCTGCCTCAGGTTGGCGGTAAATTCATTCAGATGGAGGACGAAATTGCCTCCATGGGCGCTGTTATCGGCGCAAGCTTAACCGGCAAAAAGGTTATGACGGCAACCAGCGGCCCGGGCTTTTCCTTAAAACAGGAACTCATCGGTTATGCCTGCGCTGCCGAAATTCCTCTGGTAATTGTTAACGTACAGCGTGTGGGCCCGTCCACCGGCCAGCCTACCAGCCCTTCCCAGGGCGATTTAATGCAGGCACGTTGGGGCACCCACGGCGACCACTGGCTGATTGCCCTGACTCCGGCCAGCGTTCCCGAATGCTTTGAACTTACTCTGCGTGCTTATGCGCTGAGCGAAAAATACCGTGTGCCGGTAATCCTTCTGATGGACGAAGTTATCGGCCACATGCGCGAAAAAATTGAACTGCCCGACGATTACAGCGAGTTCCCGCAGGCAGAACGCAAACAGCCGGACTGCAAACCGGAAGACTTCAAGGCTTATGCGACGGACGAAAGCCTTGTTCCCGCTATGCCGGCGTTCGGCAGCGGCTACCGCTGGCATGTAACCGGCCTCGTTCACGACGAAACCGGCTTCCCGAAAGGCACTCCGGCAGCTACTCTTGCAGCAGCAAACCGTCAGCGCGCTAAAATCGAAAACAATCTTGACGACATCGTACAAGTTGAAAATTATCGCATGGAAGATGCGGAATTTGCTGTTGTCGCCTTTGGCGGCGGCGCACGTACCGCTTATGAAACCGTGGATATGGCACGCAAGGAAGGCCTGAAAGTCGGCCTTGTACGCCCCGTAACCATCTGGCCGTTTGCCGAAGCACAGATGAAAGAGCTGGCAGGCAAAGTAAAAGGCATTTTGGTACACGAGCTGAACTGCGGCCAGTATGTACACGAAGTTGAACGTGCGGTTAACGGCAAAGTGCCTGTAAGCCTGTACGCTAAATATGATAACGAACCTGCAACTCCGGCCCAGCTTTTGGAAGAAGTTAAAAAAGCTATGGCGGCCCTGTAAGGAAAGGAGAAACTATTTATGAATATGGAAGAAATGATCAATAAATATTTCCGTCCGGGCCGTTTGCCGCATATCTGGTGCCCCGGCTGCGGCAATGGCGTTGTAACCGGCTGCGTGGTTAAAGCCATCGCCAAGCTGGATTTGCCGAAAGACGACGTTGCTGTAATTTCCGGCATCGGCTGTTCCAGCCGCGCTTCCGGCTATCTTGATTTTAACACCGTGCATTCCGCTCACGGCCGCGCTATCCCGTTTGCAACGGGCGTTAAGCTGGCTGACCCGAAGCTGAATGTTATTGTTCTTACCGGTGATGGCGACGCTACCGCTATCGGCGGCAACCATTTCATTCACGCATGCCGCCGCAACATTGACCTGACCGTTGTAGTTTACAACAACAGCATTTACGGCATGACCGGCGGCCAGTATTCGCCGATGACCCCGACCGGCAGCAAGGCAACCACCGCGCCTTACGGCATGATTGAGCCTGACTTTAACCTGACCGAGCTTGCCAGGGCAGCAGGCGCAACCTTCGTTGCCCGTGCAACTACCTTCCATGCGCAGATGCTCAGCGACCTTATCGTAAAAGGCATCCAGCACAAAGGCTTCAGCCTGATTGAAGCTGTATCCGCGTGCCCGATTTCCTTCGGACGCCAGAACAAAATGGGCGGTCCTGCCGAAATGATGATGTGGCAGCGCGACCATGCAGTGCCTATTGCAGCATGGGACAAACTGCCGGAAGAAAAGAAAGAGGGCAAATTCCCTATCGGCGTGCTGTATGAAGTTGAAGGCCGCAAAGAATATACTGAAGCTTATGACGAATTGATTGCCATGGCGCAGGGAGGTAAATAATATGAGACAGGAATTTCGTTTATCCGGTACCGGCGGCCAGGGCCTCATTCTTGCCGGTATTATTTTAGCCGAAGCTGCACTTCTGGACGGCAAACTTGCTATCCAGTCCCAGTCTTACGGTCCTGAAGCGCGCGGCGGCGCTTCCAAATCGGAGGTTATTATCTCTGACGAAGCAATCCATTTCCCGAAAGTAACCAAACCGGGCGTGCTGCTTGCCATGAGCCAGGACGCCTGCGATAAATATTCGCACGACCTTGACAAAGACAGCGTGCTGATTACCGACAGCCTGTTTGTAAGCAAGGTGCCTGATTTCGGCGGTAAAGTTTACGAACTGCCGATTACCCACAGCGCACGCGAAGGCCTTGGCAAAATTTTGTTTGCCAACATCATCGCGCTGGGCGCGCTGGTTAAATTAACCGGCGTTGTAAGTGCCGAAAGCCTTGAAAAAGCAGTTTTGAACCGCGTACCGAAAGGCACCGAGGACAAAAACCGCAAAGCACTTGAAATTGGCATGAGCCTGATTAAATAAAACCAAACAAAAAAGCCTGTCCCAATTAAGGGGCAGGCTTTTAATTTTATTTGCCGCATACAAGTTTTACAATGTCCTGCGGCGTGTCAACAAAAATAGTGCAGCCGGCATCGGTCAGTTCCTTGCGTCCGCCGTAGCCGTACAGCGCACCGGCACAGGCAATGCCGCATTTCAATGCGCCAATAACGTCCTGGCTGCGGTCGCCAACCATCAGCACTTCGCTTTTATCGCTAACGCCAAGCTTTTGCATGGCGTCGGCAATTACATCCGCCTTGGCGGGAAGATGGCTGCCGGTTAAGTCCGGCCCGCATATGTAATCAAAATACTGCGATAAGTTAAAATAATCGGTTACGCGCTGCGCAAAAACCAAAGGCTTGCTGGTGGCAAGGGCAAGGCGCAGGCCGTTTGCCTTCAGCTGTGCCAGCATTTCCGGCACACCGGGGTAAATTTTGTTTTCGTAAATACCGGTGTCTTTAAAACGCTCACGGTATTTGGCGGTGCATAAACGGGCTTCTTCTTCCGTCATGCCGTAAAATTTCATAAAACTTTCAATTAAGGGCGGGCCAATAAAGGGGCGCAGGGTGTTTAAATCCGGCACATTAATGCCGCGCGATTCAAGAGCGTACTGCACGCATTTGGTTATGCCTTCGGCAGAATCGGTGAGAGTACCGTCCAAATCGAAGAAAATATATTTAAACATGAAATTACTCCTTTGCTATTTTTACAAGAGTAATTATAATATAAGCATAGATTGTTTTACAAGTGAGGGGTTTAAAATGACAGAAAAATTATTTGAAAACGACGCTTATTTATGGGAATGTGAGGCTGTGGTTACCGCCTGCGAACCCTGCAAAAACGGTTTTGCCGTTGAGCTTGACAAAACGGTGTTCTTCCCCGAAGGGGGCGGGCAGCTCAGCGACCGCGGCAAGCTGGGCGAGGCTGCCGTTACGCACGTGGCGGAAGAAGACGGGCGTATTCTGCACTTTTGCGATAAGCCGCTTGCCGTTGGCAGCACCGTTAAAGCCGTGGTTGACGGCGTGGTGCGCCTTGACCATATGCAGCAGCACTGCGGCGAACATATTTTGTCTTACGCGGCGTGGAAGCTGTTTGGCGCAAACAATATCGGCTTTCATATGAGCGAAGGGCTGGTAACGATTGACCTCGACAAGGAACTGACGCCGGATGAGCTGGCGCAGACGGAGGATTTTGCCAACCGTGAAATCTGGCTGGATAAGCCCATCAGCGTAAGCTATGTGCCGCACACTGCTTTAGATAACTACACCATGCGCAAAAAGAACACCAGGCTGACGGGTACGCTGCGTTTGGTGAGCGTGGAAGGCGGCGACATCTGCACCTGCTGCGGTACGCACCCGAACAGAACGGGCGCGGTGGGCAGCATTCGCATTATAAGCGCGGAAAAACATAAACAGGGACAGCGCATAAGCTTTTTGTGCGGGCGCTGGGCGCTGGAGGATGCACGCCGCAAAAATGCCGCGCTGCGCAAAACAGGACAGATGCTTTCGGTTAAAACGGAGCAGGTTCCTGACGCGGTGCAGCGTTTAAAAGGCGAAATTGCTGAGCTGAACGCACGCCTTAAAGAAAAAACAATGGCGCTTTATGACGCGCAGCTGCCGCAGTTTTTAAGCACGGCGCGCGTATTGCCGGACGGCAGCCGTTTTGTTGTGGTAAC
>CALXRU010000036.1 GCA_944390935.1 Acidaminococcaceae bacterium | reverse complement strand
AACGACGAGCTTGTTAAACGCTGGGAAGCACAAAAAGCTGCCATCAGCCGTGTGCGCGAAGTTAAAAAGGAAATTGATGCCGTTAAACACGACATGGAAACCGCAGAACGCAGCTACGATTTGAACAAACTGGCAGAACTTAAATACGGCCGCCTGCCGGAACTGCAAAAAGAACTGGCGCGCCTTGCCAAAGGTGATGCTGAAGACAAAGATGGCGTACTTTTAAAAGAAGAAGTTGACGAAGAAGACATTGCCAAAGTTGTAAGCACCTGGACGGGTATCCCTGTTGCACGCTTAAACGGCGGCGAACGCGAAAAACTCATTCATCTGGAAGAACGCCTGCACCAGCGCGTTGTCGGTCAGGACGAAGCTGTTAAAGCAGTCAGTGAAGCTGTTATCCGCGCGCGCGCAGGCATTAAGGACCCGAACCGCCCGATTGGTTCGTTCATCTTCCTTGGGCCTACCGGCGTCGGTAAAACGGAACTTGCCAAAGCGCTTGCCGAAATTTTGTTTGACGATGAGCGCAACATGATCCGTATCGACATGAGCGAATACATGGAGAAACATACCGTTTCCCGCCTGATTGGCGCGCCTCCTGGCTATGTCGGTTACGATGAAGGCGGTCAGCTGACCGAAGCGGTACGCCGCCATCCGTACAGCGTAATTTTGCTGGACGAAATTGAAAAGGCTCATGCCGATGTGTTCAACGTACTTTTGCAGGTACTGGACGACGGTCGTTTGACCGACGGTCAGGGACGCATTGTCGATTTTAAAAACACGCTGATTATTATGACCAGTAACCTCGGTTCGGCGGAGATTATGCAGAAGAAGGGCGAAGTAACGCGCGAAGAAGTACAGAACATGCTGATGCGTTTCTTCCGTCCGGAATTTTTGAACCGCGTTGACGATATTGTGGTATTCAAAGCTTTGCAGGAAGAACAGATTAAGGACATTGTCAAACTCATCCTTAAAGAGCTGAGCGACCGCCTGCAGAAACAGCTTGAAATTACGCTTACCGCCAGCGACGAAGCGGTTGCCTACCTTGCAAGCGCAGGTTTTGACCCTGCCTTTGGCGCGCGCCCGCTGAAACGCCTGATTGTACACACCGTTGAAAACATCCTCGGCAGGAAGATTGTGGCAGGCGAAATTACCGGCGGCACCAAAGTAAAAGTAGTGCTGAAAGACGGCAATATCGAAGTCGAAACCGAAAAATAATTTAATATGTGTCATTAGGGACGGAGCAATCCGTCCCTTTTTGCTTCTTTAATATATAATTTCTAAAATATAAAGGATTTCTTATAAACTTGTCGAATTAATTATTATATATTTTTGTTGTACGGAGTTCATTATGATAGATTACCTTTTACTTGCCAAAGCGGCGATGCTGCATGATATCGGTAAACTGTGCTACCGCGCCGGTATGACGGACGATTCCGAAGCGTATGCGCAGTTTGGCGCGCAGTGGCTGGCACGTTTGCTGCCGCAGGACGATGAGCGCGCGCAGCAGCTTTTGCGCTGCGTATCTTACCACCGCAGGCGCGATTTAAAAACAGCAGGCCTTGCGCCTGATGACGGGGCGTATATTATTTATCTGGCTGACGCCATTGCTTTTGGCGCGGAAAAAGCAGAACGCACTGCCGATGCGGAATTTGACGCAGGGCTGTGCCTGGAATCGGTGTTTAATTATTTTTCGGACAAGGAAACGCACAAGCGTTATTTTTTGCCGAAGAAAATGAATATTGCCAAAGAAATTAACTACGCCGTGCGTGACGATATAAAGGCGGACGCGGAGGATTACCGCCGCATTTTGCAGATTATCGAAGCGCGCTTGAAACAGAAGCCGCTGCTGGAGATGTACCCTTACGAGCTTTTGCAGCTGTTGGAGGATACGCTGTACTACCTGCCGCTGACGGTGCGCAAGGATTTGCCGAGGGATATTTCCCTGTATGAGCATGCAAAATACACGGCGGCGCTGGCGGTGAGCATTGCCCATTACTGTGAGGCTAACGGCATTACGGATTACGCCGCAATGTGCAGTGACGAAGGCATTGCCAAATTGCAGGACGAGCCGCTGTTTTTGATTGTTTCGGCGGATATTGCCGGTATTTACGGCTTTTTGACGACACCGGCGGCGCAGGCTCCGCTGGCTTCCATGCGCGGGCGCTCGCTGTATCTGGAATATTTTTCGCAGCTTCTGGCTGACGAAATGATATATCATTTAAAACTGACGAAGGCGAATGTTATTTATACCGGCGGCGGGCGTATTTATTTAACCGCGCCCAACACGCCGCAGCTGAAAAAAGAACTGGACGGCCTTGCCGAATACGTTAACAGCTGGCTGCTGGAAAATTACGGTAATCAGCTTTATGTGGCGTTCGGTACGGCGGAATGTACGCCGCTGGAGCTGGCGGGCAGGCGTTTGGGCAGCGATATTCTGGCGCGCGTTGATTTAGAGGTGGAAAACCGCAAAAAGAACCGTTATCCTGTCAGCGTGCTGAAAGAACTGTTTGACCCGCAAAGCAGCCTTAACGCGGCGGAAACCGGCACGGAATGCAGTGTGTGCCACCATGAACTGAGCCGCGGCGACGAGAACCGCAACGACGGTTTATGCAGTTTTTGCAGGTCGCTGTTGGAATTGGGCAAGTCCTCCTTTACGGAGGACAGGGTGCTGGCGATATGCACCAACCATGCCGGCGGCAGTGCGGCTGTGCCGGGCTGGCAGCGTCCGTTATATTTAAAACTTGTTGCAGCCAAAGATTTGGAGAAATTCAAGGCGCATAATAAAATTCTGCACATTTACAGCACCAAAGGCGGCGATGCGGGTGAGTACCCGATAATGCGCCTGCGCCGCTGCGATTATTTTGTGCGCGATGCCAAAAGCGGCAGGGTGCTGGATGCCGAAAAGCTGGCAGAAAGCAGCATGGGCGAAACCTATACCGGCGTTAAACGCCTTGGCGTACTGATGGCGGACGTTGATGCCATCGGTATGGCGTTAAAGGTTGGCTTTTACCGCAGCGATTTGCCCGACCCGCTGCATTATCTGACATCGGCAAGACAGATTACGCTGTCTTCGCGTTTGTCGTTCTTCTTTAAAGTTATCTTAAACAAAATTTTCAAGGGCGAAGCGCAGACCGCTTCCGGCAAGGGGCGTCCGCCGTTCCGCCTGTTCAATAAGCCGAAGCAGGCGTGGCGCAATATCCACGTTATTTACAGCGGCGGCGACAACATCTTTTTGCTGGGTGCATGGGATGACGTTGTGGAGGTTGCGGTGGATATTCACCGCGCGTTTACCGCTTATACCAGCGGCAAACTGGCCTTTTCGGCTGGTATCGGCGTTTTTACGCCCGATTTTCCGATGAGCCAGATGTTCATTCAGGCGGCGCTGCTGAAAAAGACCGCCAAAAACGTGCCGGGCACGGGCAAAATTGCTTTGTTCGGGCAGGGAGCGGATTTTGTCAGCGGGCCGGGCGAAAGCCTTGCGCATGTGTATGACTGGGATGATTTTGAAATGCAGGTCTGCGCAGGCAAGCTGCACTTTTTAACGGATAAATTAAGCTTTGGGCTGAACGTGGTGCCGGGCAAAATAAAAACGGACAGGAACACGTTGTACAAGCTGCACGGCGTGCTGGCATCTGCCGGAGGCAAATTTAATTTAGCGGAATTTGCTTATGCCGTGGCGCTTTTAGAGCCGAAGCAGGACAGCGCGGAGGCAGCGGAAGTTTATAACGAACTGCGCAGGGCGTTGTACTGCTGGGCGCTGGATAAGGAAGGGCGCAGGCAGCTTTTAACGGCGCTGGAGCTTTTGATTTACAGCCTGCCCAACGCCCCCAAGGAGGATTTTTGATGGATATTATAACCAGAGCCGAAAATGCCATTAAAGGCATTATGGTAAAAGATAAATTTAATAACAACGTGCTGCTTTTAAGGACGGGGCATATCCGCAAATTTTTAACCTCGGTCAATTTAGTGCGTGACCGCATTGAGGTTTATAAAATGCAGAGCGCCGAGCCGGACAAGCTGCCGCCGGAGCTGGTGGCGGAAGTAAAATTTTTAAAGGTTAAGCTCTTGTATCTAGCGGGGCGCGACAAAAACATCGTCGGCGCTTTCGCGGATAAAACAGGGCTGCCGGAGATGATTGACAACATCGGCGACAGCACGGAGCGTTTTACGGAGTTTGCCAAATACGTGCAGGCTTTGGGCGCGTTTCATAAATTTTACGGAGGCAAGGATAAATAATGAAGCAGGGTGTTTTAAAAGGTAAATTTTTAATAGAGGCAGTTATTACGCTGGTGACGGGGCTGCATATCGGCACATCCAGCGATTTTACCCCTATCGGCGCGGTGGAAAGCCCCTTTGTGCGCGACCATTTTACCAAGGTGCCCATCATTCCGGGCAGCTCGCTGAAGGGCAAGCTGCGTACTTTGCTTGCCAAAATGCGCTCGCCTGGCTATGTGCTTAACAAAATTGAAGATGATGACGATGTTATCTGCCGCCTGTTCGGCTCAACCGGCAAAAGCGGCGTGGTTGGCGCGCGCCTGCAATTTTACGATGTGTTTGTAACGCCGGAAAGCATCGAAAAAATCAGCCGCCTCGACACCGATACCTACATGGGCGAAGTAAAGTTTGAAAACTCCATTACGCGCCTGACGGCGACGGCTATTCCGCGCCAGATTGAAAGGGTGCCGGCGGGGACGGATTTTGCCTTTAAGCTGGTGTACAACATCGAAAACGAAGAAGAAATTGAAGAAGATTTTGCAACCCTTGCGGCGGCGCTGATGATGCTGCAGATGGATTATCTGGGCGGGCACGGTTCGCGCGGTTACGGCAGGGTGGCGTTCAGTAATTTTTCGGTGCGTTACGCCGGTTTAAACAAGGGGTTGGAAAGCTTTACGGAAAAATTAAAAGCCACGCTTGAAGGAAGCTGCTTGAAATGAAATACTACGTTTTGCAGTTTAAGTTTTTAACGCCGGTGCATTTCGGCACGGCGCAAAATAAAAAAAGCGGCAACCTGCAATCGTTTAATTGCTGTGCGGACACCTTTTTCAGCGCGCTGGCAACGGAAGCGGCGGCGCTTGATACCGCGCTGTGCGGAAAATTTATCGCCGCGGTGCGGGAGGGCAGCCTGCTTTTCAGCGATTTGCTGCCTTATTACAGCGGCAGCGAAGAAGAATTTTACGTGCCGGTGCCATATTACCGCAGTGAAAAAATCAACACGCTTGATTACGGCCTGTCGTTTACTGATTTGTGCTTGCAGTATGAAGCAAGGCGCGACCACGAAAACCTTGCTTATATCCGCGCGGGCGGCGTAAAGGCCTATTTGCAGCCTTTTGGCGAAGACGAAGCGCCGGAGCAGGAAAAACACAGCTTTGGCTGGAGCGGCGTGCAGCGGCGTATGGATTTCAGAGACGGCGGCACGGCGTATTATGTAAGCAATTACAGCTTTGCGGAAGGCGCGGGGTTGTACTGCATTGTCG
Organism: Acidaminococcaceae bacterium; assembly: GCA_944390935.1. Classification (GTDB taxonomy): domain Bacteria; phylum Bacillota; class Negativicutes; order Acidaminococcales; family Acidaminococcaceae; genus Fusicatenibacter_A. Next base: position 3,170 of record CALXRU010000036.1, on the reverse strand, counting down.
GTTTGAATGATGAGAGTTTGCTGGACGAGCTGGTAAAAACGGTTGAACTTTTGGGGCTTGGCGGCATCGGCGGCAGGCGCAGCAGCGGCTTTGGTAAGTTTGTGCTGCGTAAAGCGCCGTTTGCTTTAAATGACGGTTGCAGCGGCGACGCGGGTGTGCTGTATGAGCTGCTTAACAATAACGGCAGCAGTTTGCAGATGACGCTTTCTATTCTGTGCCCGGTTGCGCAGCAGCTTGACGCTGTTAAGCAGGGCGCGTTCAGCCTTATGCGGCGCAGCGGTTTTGTTTATAACAGCGAAACCGGCGGCTACGAAAAACGCAGCAGCGTGTATATGATAAAAGCCGGAGCCTGCTTTGCCCAGAGGATTGACGGGCAGGTGCTGGAATTTGCGGCGGGTGCGGGGCACCCGGTTTACCGCTACGGCAAGGCTTTGTATATGGGGTTGCCTGTATGAGTATCAGTAATTTTGAATATAAAAAATTGGTTATAACCTGCCTCAGCCCGGTGCATATCACCGACGAGGTGGGTACGGTGTACAGCTATCAGTACCTGTACGACGCAAGGACGCAGCGCGTATATTTTTTGAACGAGCGCCTGTGGGTTAAGTTTTTGTTTGAAAACAACCTGCTGCCGGAGTTTGAAGAACTGATTAAAACCAAAATGCGCGCCGGTACTTTGTGCGAATGGCTGCTTGCCAAAGGGTATGATATTGACGCTTTGGGCGGAGCAGTAACGGAATACGCCGATGTAGCAGTGCTGCCGGAGGTTATCGCTGCCAACAAAATGCGCCTGACGGAAATCGTGCGCACGGTCCATTCTGTTGGCGGCCAGCCGTACATACCGGGCAGCAGCATTAAAGGCGCACTGCGTACGGGGCTTTTGTTCAGCCTGCTTTTGCAGGAGGACAGGCTGCGCGCACAGGCGTGGGACGAAGTGACGCGCCTTTTAAGCGATAAGCGTGTGCGCGATAAAAACGCAGCTTTGTCGCGGCTGGCGCAGAAGCTGGAGGTTGCGCTGCTGCACCGCCTGGAAATACCCAGGGGCGAACAGGGCAGCGAGCTTTTGCCGCAGGCAGGCATGAACTGCAGCATTATGAAGGGACTCTCTGTCAGCGACGCTTACGGAAGCGGCGATATTGTGCCGGTAGTGGTGCAGAAGCGCGAAGCCGTGTACATCAACAAAACCGGTCAGGTCAAAAACAAAAACCTTAACCTGTTCCGCGAATGTCTGCCGCAGGGCGCAAAACAGCATTTCAGCATTACGCTGGATAAAGCCGTGTTCAGCGGTACCGGTATTCAGTCGGTAACGGAGCTGCTAAAACGCCAGAAGGATTTTACGGAATTTGTATTGAGCATGAACAAAAACATTTTCGGCGCGGCACTGAAACACGAATTTGCCGGTGCTGCCAAAGCCAACCTGCTGTTAGGCAGCGGCAGCGGCTTTTTAAGCAAAACACTGCTGGCGGCGTTAGCGCCGGATGCCCAAGCGTACCGGGCAGCGGCGGCGCTGATTTTGCACAACAATTTTTACAAGCATGCGCATTTGCAGCTTGACAGGTTTACCGCTCCGCGTGCCTTGCAGACGGTGCGTACCCAGAAGGGCGCGGGGCTGATGGGCGTTTGCGCCGTAACGGAGGAATAAGCCATGCCGCAGATTATGGAAATTATTTTAACTCTGCCGGAAGGGCAGCGCCTGCACCCAAGCATGGGCAGTGTGCTGCATGGCGCGTTGATGGAATATGCGCACGAAGATTTTGCCGCCGCCATGCACAGGGCAGGCGTGCGCCCGTTCAGCCAGTTTGTGTATTACGATAAGCAGGCGGAGCGTGCTGTGTGGCGTTTGGCCGTGCTTAATAGTGAAGCGGCGGCAGAGCTTGGCTGTGCGCTTGCTGCCATGCCGCAAAATTTATGTTTAAAGCAAAAGGGATATGTGGTACAATTAAGTAAACCGCAGCCTGTAAAGGAAGCTGATTATGCCGCCATGGCGCAGCAGTTTTTTGCGGAGCAGCCTCCGCGTAAGGCGGAAGTTACTTTTGTAACGCCGACGTCTTTTAAAGCTTACGGCGCTTATAAAATCTATCCCGATAGCGCCTACATCTTCCGCAGCCTGTTAAAACGCTGGAACGCATACAGCGGCGGGCTGGTGCTGGAGGAAGAAAATCTGGAGCAGCATCTGGCGGACGCCGTAAAGGTTATCGGCTACAACCTTTCCTTACAGCAGTATTCCGTCGGCGGCGCGCCGATAGACGCTTTTAAAGGGCACTATACGCTTTTCCTGCGCGGCACGGAAGCGCAGAACAGGATTGCCGCATTGTTGCTTGCTTACGCAGAATATGCCGGTATCGGCATTAAGACGGCGCTGGGCATGGGCGGCGTGTTTATAAACTTTTTACCCTGATTGCAGGGACGGAAGCCGTTTTAATTAACGAACCCAATCATCATTTCTTAAGCAAAAATCCCCTTCAGGGGACGGAAAAATTTTTTGTAAAATGCACAAAAGTATTGCATTTTTATTAAATGAGTGTTAGGATTAGGCTTAACAGTTATTTGAGGGGGCAATGTGCATGATTACTTACCGTCAGGCAACTTTTGACGATGTGGAAAATATTCATAAATTGCTGAATGATTATGCGCACGAAGGCTTAATGCTGCCGCGCGCGCGCAACGCTATTTACGAAAACCTGCGCGACTATATCGTGGCGATTGAAAACAACCGCCTTGTCGGCTGCGGGGCGCTGCATTTTGTCTGGGACCGCCTTGCGGAAATACGCTCGCTGGCGATAGACCCGGAGCGCAAAGGCACCGGCATTGGCCGCAACATTGTGCATCTTTTGGAAAAAGAGGGCATGGAACGCGGCGTAAAAATGTTTTTTACCCTTACTTACCAGCCAGGCTTTTTTGCCAAGTGCGATTACATTGAAACCGCCAAGGAAAAGCTGCCGCAGAAGGTGTGGAAGGAATGTGTGTACTGCCCGCAGTACCCGTACTGCAATGAGATTGCCTTTGTAAAAACCACGGTGGATTACGAACCGGGCGACATTATGTTTTAACAGCAAAATAAAAATCCCGCTCTTTTGGAGCGGGATTTTTTTGGTATATAGAAAACCCCGCGTTAGACGCGGGGTTCCGGAAAGCTTAAGCGATAAAGAAAAGGTAATAAAAATTCCTCC
>CALXRU010000035.1 GCA_944390935.1 Acidaminococcaceae bacterium | reverse complement strand
CTTGACTTTAACTGGGACGAGGTAAGCCTGTTTAACGCAGAAACCAAAGAAAATATCGGTTATGTACAAAAGGGTGAAATTGTAAAATGAAATTTTCGGTAAGCGATTTGCCTTTCGGCAGCTTCAGCAAAGCCTTTTTAAAGGACTTGCCGATGCAGTATGATATTGAAATTTTTTATGAGTTCGGCACCGACCATTACTGGAATTATGTGCTGAAAGATTTAAAGGAGAAGAACGGTGTTAGCCGCCGCTTCAGCATCCACGGTCCGTGTGTGGCAGTGAACCTTGCCGACCCCAACGACACGGCGTACCTTGATGTGTACGACAAAACCTTTGCTTACGCGCATAAAATAAACGCGGCGTTTGTGGTTGTGCACAGCAACGAAGCGTGGCGCATGGGCGGCGAAAAACTGGCGGTGCAGGAGCTTGTGTACGGGCGTATTGAAAAGCTGCTGAAACTGGCTGAAAAATACGGCGTAACCGTTGCGCTGGAAAACGTCGGCCTGCGCACTACCGGCACGCTGTTGTTTGATTACGAGGAATACCTGGGCTTATTTAAACGCTTCCCGCAGGCAGCGGCGCTTTTGGATACCGGCCACGCGCATGTTAACGGTTGGAAACTGCCCGACGTGCTGCGCGATTTGAACAGCAAACTTGTCGGCGTGCATATTCACGACAACGACGGCACGCGGGACGCGCATCTGCCCGTAGGCAGCGGCAATATTTACTGGGCTGAATACTTTGTTGCCCTTAAAAAATACGCGCCGCAGGCAACGCAGGTGTGCGAATACGCCGCCATTAACCAGTATGGCATGGTAACGGAAAGCCTTGAGAAATTAGAACAAGCAGTAAAATAAAAGCATAGCAATAAAAAAAGTACGGCTGTTTAATTATAGCCGTACTTTTTGTTTTATTTTTTATTTATACAGCGCCGCTGCCGTCATGTCAAGGTAGTTTAAACCGTCGTAATCGGGGAAGGATTTTTGCATGGCGGCTTTAAAATCAGCAGCGTTAGTGCAGCTTTGGGCAATGGCTTTGGTTTCTGCAAGGTAGTGCAGTTTTTCTTCCACAGCGTCCTGCCCTTCCGGACCGCCGTGCGAGGTTAAAATAAGCTCATAACCGGCAGCCTGGTATTCGCGCAGTACAGCGGCAAAAGCGCCGATATGTTCTGTGCTTACAAGAATGGAATGCGTTGTTTTGCCAAGCATGTGCGTGTAAACTGCGTTAAAGGCAGGGATAACAAGGTCGTAGCTTTCGCCGCGGTCAAGCAGTTCAAACTGCACACCGCCCAGCGTAATTTTACCGCTGACAACGTCGGTGATCACCGCTGCGTCCTTACCGTGGAAGTCATCGCCAAAGGCCTGCTGCAAACCGTCCGTAATGGCTTTGGCCGTGCCGCCGCTGATTGACGCTTTTGCGCCTGCCGTACCGTAAACCTTCATGCCCTTAATGTAATCCGCCCCGGCGGGATGGCAGCAGATAAAAATGCTGTGCATGGGTTTGCCAAGGGTTTTGATGTATTCCTGCCATGCTTCGAGGCTGGTAGTGAAGGCAGGCAGTTCAATGCCGGTAAGTTCGTCCTTGCCTTCAACGATGTAAGCAACGTCGGCGAGTGCGTCGCCGGTGGCATAGCTGTGCAGTTTAAGCCCGTTGTTTTCGTACACGGTTACGGTGCCTGCGCTTAAAGTGATGGTATTTAAAATTTTGTTCTGCATGGTTTGTACCTCCGTTTTGTTTTTTACAGGTTTGATTATAAAAGCATTTTAAACAACAAACAAGTACGCACAAATCTATTACTTAGTCACCTTTTGGTAACTGCTGTTGCAGTAAACGCCGCAAAAGGCTATAATTTAATGTAACATAATAAATTAAAGTTTTGGTACGGAGGTTACGGAAATGCTGACGAAGGAAGAACTGCCAGCCTGCCCGGTGGCGACAACCGTGGCGTTGATTGGCAGCAAGTGGAAACTTTTGATTATGCGCAACCTGCAAATGCGCACATGGCGTTTTAACGAACTTAAAAAGGATTTGGACGGCATTAGCCAGAAGGTGCTGACGGACAGCCTGCGCAGCATGGAAAACGACGGGCTTGTCATACGCACCGTTTATGCGGAAGTGCCGCCGCGCGTAGAATATTCGCTGAGCGAGCTGGGCAAATCCATGTACCCGATTATTGACGCTATGGGCGAGTGGGGCAGGCAGTATCAGCAGTTTGTAAAAGATAATTGGTAAAAGTCCTTAAAAGTTCAATTTAAAACTAAAATACATATATATCACGCTTTAATGATATTGTCAGCGTTAATGTTTTTGTGTTATACTATTTATAATATTTCTATTATTTTTGGAGGATTCAGTGAAATATAATTATGATGGACTCTGGAAAATATTAGCGGATAAAGGTCTGACTAAAACTGAAATGCGCAAGCAGGCTGACATCAGCACCAATATTTTAGCAAAAATGGGCAAAGGTGAAGCTGTTGCTATGGATAGTATTGCTAAAATAGCTCTTTTGTTTAATTGCAGTTTTGATGATATTGTTAAGCTGGCAGAAGAAACAAGCCCTACTGATATAAAGTGCAATAACACTATGGTGTCCCAAGCTACTATGCGTAACTGGCAAAAGCTAAAAACTGATGGCAATGAACGCTTGACAACAAGGGCGAATAAAAGGAAGTCTTTAAAACGTATTTTGCCGTTGGAATATTTTACCAATAAAGACAATATAGGATTTATTCAAAATTTTTTAGATTTTACTGATAGTAAAAAATATGATATAGCTTCTATTATAGTATCATTAGGAATAAATTTACTTATAAAGGCAAATATTTATGGAAAGAATCATGTGAAAAAAGTTTTGCATGATTTTAGTAATATAAGTATGATTAAAGAATTGATTGATATTGATCTTCCGAATGATGAAGCGGATATATTAGGACTAATTTATCAGTCATTTTTAAGCGAGGGTAAAAAGAATATTATAGGTTCATATTATACTCCTAAAAATGTTGTTAATAATATGATCACTTCTTTTAATTTTGATAATCACGAGGAGATATTGGATCCATGCTGTGGCAGCGGTGCTTTTTTGCTTGCCGTTAATGTCGAAAACCCAAAACAGCTATATGGTATTGATAATGACAGGCTTGCTGTTTTTATAGCAAAGGTAAATTTGCTTTTAAAATATGCTGATCAGGAATTTGATCCGCAGATTTATTATCTTGATTATTTAACCGCTGAGAACTTGTTGCAACAGCACGATATATTTTCTAAAAAATTTGACTACATTGTAACTAATCCGCCATGGGGGGCGATGGTAAAATTTAAAGGCTGTTGTAATGATATTATTTCAGGAGAAACGTTTTCGTATTTTTTTGTACAGGCATTTTATCAGCTTAAAGTTAATGGAGTAATACGCTTTTTGTTTCCAGAAGCAATATTAAATGTTAAATTACATAAGGATATTAGAAAATTCATTATAGAAAAAACAGGATTGAAAAGCATAACTTTGTATAACGATATGTTTAGCAGTGTTACTACTAAATATATTGATATAGAATGTACGAAACAAAAAGATAACGACGAATTCGCTGTTAGTAATGGTAATACAACCAAATATGTAGCTTTAAAAACCGTTTATGAAACGGAAGGATTTGTTTTTAATTTGTTAAACAATGAAGATTTGACTATTATTAAAAAGGTAAAAGAAAAAGGTAAGTATTTTTTAAAAAACAGTACATGGGCATTGGGGATTGTAACCGGTGATAATAAAAATAAATTATTTGCACAACCGCAAAACGGAATGGAGAAAATTTATACAGGCAAAGATATTAAGGAGTATGTATTAGAACCAGCTAAAAAATACATTTTGTATAACAGAAATACTTTACAACAGGTAGCCAAAGATGAAATATATAGAGCACCGGAAAAGTTGGTGTATAAATTTATATCAAAAAAATTGACTTTTGCTTACGATGATACAGGCAGTCTATTTTTAAACAGTGCTAATATTTTAATTCCTGTTATCCCTCAAATGTCTGTAAAAACGGTAATGGCATTTTTGAATTCTGTGCTGTTTAAATATGTATATATAAAATTATTTGGCGAGGTAAAGGTATTGAAAGGTAATCTTAATGAATTGCCTTTTCCGAAAATAAGTAGTGAGGAAGATTTGTTTATAAGAGGGCTTGTAGATAAAATTATTGCTGGAGATAAAAATGCGGAAGAATCGATAGATAGGTATATTTTAAGTTTATATGCTTTTAATGATGAACAAATTATATATATAAGGAGTGTTGTAAATGGAAAAGCTGATTGAAGAATTACGTGAGAAAATTAGTCTTTTATATAGAAATTATGGAGATTTATACAATCTTAATGATGATGTGCTGGATCGTTTATATTTTGTCTATCCGTTTAATAAATTTGAATATGTAATTAGTCATCTTATTGCAACCGAAACAATAACACTTGAGCAATATTATGATTTGCGTAACAGGTATTTAGAACGCAATAAATATTTATATGTTTTTGAAATAACTGCACCACGGACTTTTGGTGAAACTTGGGCACAACGGCATTTAAACGAAGTTGTGCCGGAATTGAAAAGACCGTCTAAAAAATATGATCCTGATTATTCAGGAGAATATGATTTTTGGTATGATGGTATTAAAATTGAAGTAAAAGCTTCAAGAGCTGTAAGGAGAGAAAGCGGTGAGCCTTTAATAATAAAAGCATTGGCAAGTAATTCAAAGTATGGTTTTGATATGAATTTTCAGCAGATAAAACCTGCTTGTAGTGATGTTTTTGTATGGATTGGCGTTTGGCGAGATGCTATACGGTATTGGGTTTTTTCAAGTGATGAAGTTAAAAATAATAAATATTATTCTACTGGGCAACACCGTGGAAATACTGGAGAAGGTCAGTTGTGGCTTAAGGAAACCAATATTGAGGAATTTAAGCCTTATGAAGTTGGTGTGCGTGATATTTTAAACAAGATAATAGAGAAAGTAAATAAATAATAAATCCCGGTATAGCCCAATGCTATACCGGGATTTATTTTATGTAGTTACATCAACACTTATTGATGACGCATTTTGCGCTGAACAAATTTTACGATTTCTACGATAGGAATTACCGAGAAGGCCATGCCCATTGCGATGAAATATTCTTCAAAGGAGATATGCTGGAATTTGAACATATCGCTGATAACAGGCATATAAACGATACCGGTACTGAGAACCAGGGAGAAAATCATGGAGCCGTACAGGTATGGGTTGTGACCCTGTGCGCTGAAGATTGACATGTGCTGGCTGCGCATGTTGAATGAGTGGAAGATTTCGGCCATTGCAAGGGTAATGAACGCCATGGTCATACCGTCAAGGCTGTCAACAACTTCCCAACGTCCGGATTCAACATAGTGGCCTACAAAGTAGGATACCAGCGTTACGCCTGCCAGCATAATGCCCTGGTATGCGCAGTCAAAGCCCATGCCGCCGGCAAAGATACCTTCATCGGAAGAACGCGGTTTGCGTTCCATAATATCGGCTTCGCCTTTTTCCATGCCCAGTGCCAGTGCCGGGAAAGCGTCGGTAATAAGGTTAATCCACAAGAGGTGGATAGGCAGCAGGATGGTAAAGCCCATCATGGTAGATACGAAGATACTGATAACTTCGGAAAGGTTGGAAGAAAGCAGGAACTGAATGGATTTACGGATGTTGTCGTAAATGCGGCGGCCTTCTTCAACGGCTGCAACGATGGTTGCAAAGTTATCGTCGGCCAGAACCATATCGGCAACGTTTTTGGTAACGTCGGTGCCGGTAATGCCCATGCCGATACCGATATCGGCGTTTTTAATGGAAGGTGCGTCGTTAACGCCGTCGCCGGTCATAGCGGTTACTTTGCCGCGTGCCTGCCAAGCTTTTACGATACGTACCTTATGTTCAGGCTGTACACGTGCATATACGGAGTATTTTTCAACAGCGCCGCCGTTGAATTCTTCTTCGCTGATTTCGTTAAGCTGTGCGCCGGTAATTGCCTGGCTGGCGTCTTTGGCGATGCCCAGCTCTTTGGCAATGGCAACAGCGGTGTCGATATGGTCGCCGGTAATCATAACCGGGCGGATACCTGCACTGTGGCATTGTTTAATAGCATCAACAACTTCGGGGCGAACCGGGTCAATCATGCCGGTAATGCCGACGAAGATTAAATCATGTTCAAGTGCTTCCGGGCTGAAGTCCGTAGGCGGTTTTTCGTACTCACGTTTAGCGCAGGCCAGTACGCGCAGTGCATTGTTCGCCATACGGCGGATATGGCTTTCGATAAGCTCGCGTTTATCGTCGGTCAGCGGTTTGATAACGCTGTTTTCGTCAAGATAATGGGTGCAGAGCCTTAATACTTCGCCAGGGGCGCCTTTGGTAAACTGAACGTAATCGCAAACGCCGGGGAGCTTGAGGTATTCTTTGTTCAGGCGTTCGTGAACCGTAGACATCATCTTTCTTACGGAGTCGAACGGAGCTTCGCCGATACGCGGATATTCCGGCACCAGTTTGTTTTTCGGGTTGCCGACGGTGTAGGAATAAGTTACAAGTGCTGCTTCGGTAGGTTCGCCGGTTACTTTGCCGTTATCGTCAATTTCGGCGTCGCAGCAAAGGCTCATGGCTTTCGCCAGATACGGGCGGTCCTTGGTGAAGTGGAAGTGGTCGACAACCGTCATCTTGTTCTGGGTCAGGGTACCGGTTTTATCGGAGCAGATAATTTCGGTGCAGCCCAGGGTTTCAACGGCGGTCAGTTTACGGATAACCGCATGGCGTTTGGACATTTTGGTAACGCCGATGGAAAGCACGATGGTAACTACCGCTGCCAGGCCTTCCGGGATAGCTGCTACCGCGAGGCTTACCGCTACCATGAAGGAGCTCTGAACCAGACGGGCATCGATAGCTTCCGCACGCCATACGCTGAACGCGAAGATGAATGCGCAGATACCGAGTACCATGTAGGTAAGGATTTTACTGAGCTGGCTCAGTTTTTTCTGCAGCGGGGTCATGCCTTCGCTTGCTTCGGTAATGGCGGTGGCAATTTTACCCATTTCGGTGTCCATGCCGGTGCCTACAACTACTGCCTTGCCGCGGCCGTATACAACAGCGGTGCCGTTATACAGCATGTTTTTGCGGTCGCCCAGCGGAACGTCTTTTTCATCGCCGCTGGTGGCCAAAGTTTCAACCTTTTTGTTAACCGGTACGGATTCGCCGGTAAGGGCTGCTTCTTCAACCTTCAGGCTGGCGCATTCAATAATACGGGAATCGGCAGGAACGGCGTCACCTGCTTCCAGCGCGATAACGTCGCCGGGAACAAGGTCTTCGCTCTTAACGGTAACAAGGCTGCCGTCGCGGTAAACCTTGCTCATTGCTGCGGACATTTCCTTCAAAGCCTCGATGGCTTTTTCTGCCTTGCTTTCCTGAATAACGCCGAGCACCGAGTTCAAAATAACAACAAACATGATGATAAATACGTCGACCGGTGATTCACCAGAGAGATAGTTCGTGATACCGGATACGACCGCTGCTACCATCAGGATAATCAGCATCGGGTCGGACAGCTGCTCTAAAAAGCGCTGCATGAGGGTAACTTTCTTACCCTCGGCAAGTTTGTTCTTGCCGTACTTCTGAAGCCTTGCTTCGGCCTCCTGGGTCGAAAGGCCGTTTGGATTGGAAGAAACTTCTTTAAAAGTATTCTCCACAGATTCCAGGTAGAATTTCATTGATGTTGCCTCCCTTAATTTTTTTGAACATCTGCGCAAGCTCATAGCTTTATGACTTGGCCTGCATGAGTCTCGTTAATTAAGGCAAATCAGGTGATTGAATCAGCCGTGCTTGTTGAGATGCCCCGCTTTTAAAAGCGGTAACTACTCCCTCATCATAAGTCATACTGCTATAATATAACTTATGAAAAGTATAACATTTTTTATGTAAAATATCAATGAAATTCTGTATACACGCGGACTTTTGTCAGCGGTGCGCGCAAAAATTTTTAAAATTTTACTTGACACGTTTTTGCGCTTTTGTTAAAATCTTTACATTAATTCAATAATGCAACTAAAGGGGAGTAGTTCCCGGCAATAAGTCAACATACTAGCCGCTTGCGGTTTGGCTTATTCTTTAGCATAACAGCTAAAAACGAGACCTTTAGCACAGAAGATGTACAGGCTTTGTATTTCTTTTGTGCTAAGGCGTCTCGTTTTTTTATTTTATAGATACACTGGACGAGGGATGTGGTACACGGGCAGATACGCCATAGCGCTGATTTATTATTATTGTAAAATTCAGGAGGGTGTTTTTTATGACAGCGTTTATGACAGCATGTATTTTTGTAGTTCTGGCCGAGATGGGCGACAAGACCCAGCTTCTGGCAATGGCATTTGCCACCAAATATAACTGGAAGACGGTTATGGCTGGCGTTTTTGCGGCAACTGTTTTCAACCATCTTTTTGCGGTGGCGGTAGGTTCTTATTTAACCCAATTTGTGCCGATGAGCACCATTCAGCTGGCGGCTTCGATTTCGTTTATCATTTTCGGCTTATGGACAATCCGCGGCGATAAGCTGGAAGGCGAGGACAAAGACCGCGGCATGAGCCCGTTCTGGACCGTTGCCGTTGCCTTCTTTATTGCGGAGATGGGCGATAAAACGCAGCTGGCAACCGTGGCGCTGGCGGCGCAGTTCAACAGCCTTATCCCCGTATGGATGGGCACGACAACCGGCATGATGATTGCCGACGGCTTCGGCGTTGTTGTCGGCAACGTGCTTGGTAAACGTATTCCGGAGCGCGCTGTTAAATGGGGCGCGGCGACCGTATTTATTCTGTTCGGCCTCATCGGCATTTACGACTGGTACACCGGCGGCAGCCTCATGGGCTGATAATAACAATAATATATAAAACAAAAATCCCGGTTTACGCCGGGATTTTTTAATTAACGTTAAAAGAAATATAAATGATAATTGTTTTTTTTTGAGTGTGCTTTATAATTAAAATGTAATAGCAATATATTTTTAGGAGGCGGTTTTATGAAAAAACTGTTGGTTCTGGTAATGGCTTTGGTAATGTTGGTTGCTGTTGGCTGCGGTGGCGGCAGCAGCAAAAATATGTTTAAGGATGAGGGCGAGCTTGTTCGCATTATGGATGAGCTGAAAAACAAAGACGGCTTAAAAGGGCACGATTTAATGGTTTTTCAGGATATTTCTTTAATGCATCGTGAACAGAACGGCGTTGTAGATTCAGTTGATATTTATATAGTGAAGCCCGGCACTGAAGATGTAGATAATTATAGTTACACAAACGGCAAATGGGAGGGACCAAACCCTGTACAGCTTACAGGAGACGGACGTATGGAAGACAACGTAACGCCGATGAACAGCATTAATTTTGCTAAAGTGCCGGATATGTACAAACAGTTAGAAGCAAAAGCCAAAGATGTTGAAGGCGGCAAAGTTGAAGACCTGCTGGTTTATATTTTAGGACGTGACGGCATGTATGCAAGCTGGGGCGTTGAGGGCACACGCGAAAAATATGATGCCGAATTTGATTTGAACGGTAATTTAACCAGATATGAAAAGGAATGATTATAAATAATAAAAAAGAGATGGCAACGCCATCTCTTTTTTTACTTTATTTTGAAAATAAAAAACACCGCATTGCTGCGGTGTCGTTTTTTAAATTGGTGGCCCCGGCAGGATTCGAACCTGCGACCTTTTGATTCGTAGTCAAACGCTCTATCCAGCTGAGCTACGGAGTCACGTTTCAGCGCTCTCGCTGCTGACAAATGATATTATACTGGTTATTGGCGCTCATGTCAACACTATTTTTAAAATTTTTTCAAAAATTTTTTTATTCCGCCGGGGCGGGGCGCGGCAAAAGACGCAATTTATTTTTAATATAACGATTTTATAAACGCTTTGACATTTTTATGCAGCTTTTTACACTGATTATGCAGAGTTGTATTGACTTTGGCGGCGTGTTTGCATAAAATTAAATCGTTACTGAAATTTTGGAAAGCTGCCAAATAAGGGGAGGATTTTATGTCAATTTCGTTAGCAATTTTAATATTGTACATTGTGGCGCTGTTCGCCATCAGCTGGTACGCTAAAAAGCGCAGCGAGGGCGAGGCGGAAAACTACGCGCTGGCGGGGCGCAAACTTTCAACTCCGCTGATTGCCGTTACCATTATCGGCCTTGCGGTTGGCGGCGCGTCTACTATCGGCGTGTCGGAACATGCTTTCCGCGTAGGGCTTTCTGCCGGTTGGTACACCATTGCGTGGGCGCTGGGCGCGATTGTGATGGGCCTGTTTATGGCTAAAAAATACCGCGAGCAGAACATCACCACGATTTCCGAGCTGATTGAACGCCATCACGACATGAAGGCTGTTGTGCTGGGCGTGTTCTGCCAGATTGTCATTCAGCTTGTTATCATTTCGCTGCAATATATTGCGGGCGGCAGCATTCTGCACGCCATTATGCCGGACGTGTTCGACTTCCAGACCGGCATGGTTGTCAGCGCTATTGTGTTTATTGGCATCACATTTATCGGCGGCATGTGGTCGGCGTCGCTGTCCAACGTGCTTAACATTGTGCTTATATATGTAGGTATTTTAATCGCCACCGTGGTGCAGTTTTACCGCGTCGGCGGAATGGAAGGGCTGGCTGCGTCGCTGCCTGCGGGCGTGCCGTGGTTCAGCTTTACCGAAGGCGTCGGCATGATGACGATTACCAGCTGGGTAGTAACGCTGGTTACGGTAAACCTGTCGCTGCAGAGCATTTTGCAGATTTCGCTGGGCGCGAAGGATGCGGCAACGGCTAAAAAAGGTTTTGTATGGGGCGGCATTATTATGCTGCCGGTCGGCGTGCTGGCGGCGTTTCTGGGCATCTGTGCCAAGGCGATGTACCCGGACGCGCAGGCTGCTTTGGCACTGCCGGAAGTTATTGTAAGCTTGCAGCCGTTGCTTGCCGGTGTAACGCTGGCGGCTTTGTGGGCAGCGGACGTTTCCACTGCGTGCAACCTGTTGTTATCGGCGGGTACGCTGTTCAGCAACGATATTTACAAACGCTTTATCAACCCTGCGGCTGACGGCGCTAAACAGATTTTAATGACACGCCTGTGCGTAATGGTCAGCGGCATTATGACTTTGGGGCTGGCTATGACGGTATCCAGCATTTTGGGTACGATTATGATAGGCTTGAGCCTGACGGCGGCGTTCAGCGTTATCGTTATCGTGGCGCTGTTCTTCCCGAAATACAGCTGTAAGGAAGCAGGCTTCTGGACGCTGCTTGCCGGTTTTGTAATGTTGATTTTGTGGCAGCTTGTACCGGCGGTGCGCATTGTGCCGAACATTATTTATATGGAATGGCTGGTGTGCATAGCGGCGTATGCGCTGGTGGCAGTGCTTAAGCCCGGGACGAAATAAAATAAGAAGCCCATCCGTAAGGGTGGGCTTTTTTGTATGTAGAAAACCCCGCGTTAGACGCGGGGTTCCGGAAAGCTTAAGCGATAAAGAAATGGTAATAAAA
>CALXRU010000034.1 GCA_944390935.1 Acidaminococcaceae bacterium | reverse complement strand
TTTAGGCGTAGCTAGTAGAATAGCCTTTAAGGCGGTAAATGACAAACCACCGGCTACGCCGGTGGTTTTGATTATGTGTTTATTGATTTTTAATTTGCTCAAACGTATTGCTTAAATTGGCACAGCATTTTAACAAGGGGTATTATCCTCGCCGTTTAGCGCTTTATAATAATTTCCCCATTGCGCCATATGTTCCACAACGTCCTTTAAGGTAAGCCCAACTTCAGTCAGCGAATATTCCACTCGCGGCGGCACTTCGGCATAAACCTTGCGGTTGATAATGCCGTCGGCTTCAAGCTCGCGCAAATTTGCTGTTATTACTTTCTGTGACAGCGGGATGAGCCTGCGCAGTTCGCCAAAGCGTTTAGTTCCTTCCAAAAGATATTTAACAATTAAAATTTTGCACCGCGTTCCCACAATTTGCAGCATTACCGCTACAGGGCATGGCAGCAGTTCTTTTTCGGTTATTTTGTTTTCCATAATACTCCTCCGCATAGTTACTTTTAGTATACTATAGTTATAGTTTGCACCTTTAATTACAATAAAGTGCCTTCTTTACAATATTCATCTATAATGATACCATTACCTCATCAAAATGCAAGGAGGTTTTTAAATGTTAATCCAACAAATCCGCAACGCTACCATAAAAATTACTATCGGTGGAGTAAAATTTTTAGCTGACCCCATGTTTGCTCCCAAGGAAGCTTATCCGCCCATTCCGGAAAGCCTGATTCCCGGTAACGCATGGCCGTTTTGCGCGCTGCCGCAGACGGAAGCGGAAATTACAGCCGATATCGACGCCGTTATTATGACGCATTACCACATTGACCATTTTGACGAGTTTGCCGTTAAAGCGCTTGATAAAAATATCAAAATCTTCGCACAGGACGAATACGACCGCAAAGTGCTGGAAGGTTTCGGCTTTACCGATACGGAAATTATCAGCGCCGAAGGTACGGTGTTTAACGGTGTCGTAATGTACAAAACCGAATGCCTGCACGGCGTGAAAGAAAAAGTACAGCCCTATTACGATGCGCTTGATATCCGCGGAGACGCGATGGGCGTTGTGTTTATGTACCCCGGCGAAAAAACGCTGTACCTTGCGGGCGACACCATCTGGTATGACGGCGTTAAGCGCACGCTTGACAAATATAACCCCGACGCCGTTATCGTCAACGCCGCCTGCGCACAGCTTAAACATAGCGGGCCGATTATTATGGGTACGGATGATATTTTAGCTCTGCATGAATACGCACCCAATGTAAAAATTATCGCCAGCCATATGGATACCGTAGGCCACGCTACTGTTGACCGCGAAACACTGCGCCGCTTTGTTGACGATAACAACTTTGCCGACAGCATTGAAATACCCGCTGACGGCGAAACGGTAAACCTGCCCGGTTATGCCGAAACTGCCGAAAACAAAAAGACCGCCCGCCGTTTTTACGCACTGCTGAACCAGAAGCGCTATGACGAAGCGGCTGAGCTTATCCACCCGGATTTTGTTTACTGGCCGCAGGTTGATACCTGCCTGCAGGGCGGACAGTCATTTATGGATATAGAACGTGCCAACATGGACCCCTGCGGTGACTACAAAATGCGCACCAAATTTATTATTGCCGAAGATGACCGTGTTGCAGTTTACCTGACCTTTGACGGCGTCCTTTTGGGTGATAACTGGCACGGCGTACCCGTAACCAACAAACACATGGTGCTTGATTTTATGTGTATGCTGCGTTTTAAAGACGGCAAAATTATTGAAAAGCGCGCCAAATATGACCGTTATTTTATCTTCAAAAGCCTTGGCGTAAAAACGCTGGAACTTAAATAATCCATGCACCCGATAGTTAAAGAAGGTTATCCCTTTATCTTTTACGCCGCCGGTACGGCACTGGCTGCTTTTTATCTGGGCGGGCTGCCCGCAGCGATACCTTTTGCGGTGCTGGCGCTGTATTTCAGTTATTTTTTCCGCAATCCCAAACGCAATGCGCCCAAAGACGGCAATATTTTATATGCTCCCGCGGACGGCACGGTAATGGGCGTGGAAGATATTTTCGACAATGAATATCTGGACGCGCCTGCCAAAAAGGTAACAATTTTTTTATCCGTTTTAAACGTACACGTTAACCGCAGCCCTATGGACGGCGAAATAAATTACCGCCGCTATACCTGCGGGCATTATGCACCGGCATATAAAGACAGCGCCCCTTTTGAAAACGAACGCCATGCCATCGGCATTGAAAATGACGGCATGCGCATACTCGTTATACAGATTGCCGGTATTTTAGCACGCCGCATCGTATCGTGGGTTGATATCGGTCAAAAACTTACGCAGGGGCAATGCTACGGCATGATAAAATTCGGCTCCTGTACGGAATTGATAGTACCGCAAAACGTAACTATAAACGTCCGCAAAGGCGATAAGGTTACAGGCGGCGTTACCGTTATCGGCAAAATTGAAAAATAAACCGTTTGTAAAAACTAAACCCTGCCTTGATTCCGTTAAAAACATGAAGGCAAAAGCCGTTGAGGAGTGGCTGGAATAAAAATACCGCACTGCGTTTAAACAGTGCGGTTAATTTTTTATTCTTCAAA
The DNA here is from genome assembly GCA_944390935.1 of Acidaminococcaceae bacterium. Lineage (GTDB taxonomy): Bacteria > Bacillota > Negativicutes > Acidaminococcales > Acidaminococcaceae > Fusicatenibacter_A. The sequence continues at coordinate 9,805 of CALXRU010000034.1, read as the reverse complement.
TACAACCTGTCCGTCTTTAAAGGCTTTAATGCGCGCCAGCGATTCCAGATGGTAGCCTGCGTCCACAATGCGCTGGTGCCCCGGCTGGAAGGATTTTTCAATCACGATGCCGATGCCTGCAACCTTGCAGCCTGCCTGATGCGCAATATCCGCAAGGCCGAGCGCCGCTTCGCCGTTAGCTAAAAAGTCGTCCACAATCAAAACGCTTTCGCCTTCGTGTAAAAACTTTTTCAGCACGCTTACGTCGCTGGTAACTTTTTTGGTAAAGCTGTAAACCTTGGTGGTGTAGGCCGCGCTGCTCATCAGCTCGCTTTTCTGCTTGCGGGCAAAAACAACCGGCACATGCAGGCACAGCGCCGTCGTCAGCGCACACGCGATGCCGCTGGATTCAATGGTAAAAACCTTGTCGATTTTTTCATCTTTAAAACGCTCGGCAAATTCTTTGCCGACAGCCATCATCAGTTCCGGGTCAATCTGATGGTTTAAAAAAGAATCCACCTTTAAAATGGAATCATTCAGCACGATTCCTTCGCTTTTGATTTTGTCTTTCAACAGTTTCATGCTGCCACCCCTGCTTTTCCGTATATCTGTTAAATAATAGAATATGCCATTTTACGTAAATAGTCCAGTATTTTGTTAAATAAAATACAAAAATTGCATATTTAACATTCAACAATACAAAAAATCTTGACAGACGCTAAGAATGTTGAGATAATGTAAAGGCAACATAAACATCATAAGCATTGTGTTATTGATAAAGGCTAAGAACGGGAACAGGCCACGGCAACCGGCACAGAGAGGCGGCGGATGGTGCAAGCCGCAGCGGTTAAATGGCAAAAGCTCGCCCGGGAGCCGCGCTTTTGAACTTTAGTAGGAAGCGCCGCCGACGCAGCGTTACGCAAAATGAAGTACCAATCAGGGTGGTACCGCGGTGCATAATCGCCCCTGTCTGCAAAACGCAGGCAGGGGTTTTTTATTGCTTTATGGATTTAAACAACAGGAGGAAGTTACTATGGGTATGACGATGACGGAAAAGATACTGGCAAGGCACGCCGGGCGCGACAGCGTTTCCGCGGGCGATTTGCTGGTATCGCAGGTGGATTTGGTGCTGGCAAACGATATTACCGGCCCTCCGGCTATTAACGAGTTTGAAAAAATCGGCAGGCCGGTGTTTGATAAAAATAAAATCGCTTTGGTGCCGGACCATTTTTCGCCCTGCAAGGATATTAAGGCGGCAACGATGTGCAAAACCATGCGTGATTTTGCGCGCGCGCACGAAATTAAAAACTATTTTGAAGTTGGCCGCATGGGCATTGAGCATACCCTGCTGCCGGACAGCGGGCTTGTTGCGCCGGGCGAGATTGTTATCGGCGCGGATTCGCACACCTGCACTTACGGTGCGGTGAACGCGCTTTCCACCGGTATGGGTTCTACCGATATCGGCTGCGCGATGGCAAGCGGCACCAGCTGGTTTAAAGTGCCTGCCGCCATTAAGGTTGAGCTTACCGGCAAGCTGCCGCGCTTTGTTAAAGGCAAGGACGTTATTTTAACCTTAATCGGCATGATTGGCGTGGACGGCGCGCGTTACCAGTCGCTGGAGTTTTGCGGCGACGGCGTGGCGGAGCTGGAAATGGCAGACCGCTTTACCATTTGCAATATGGCGATTGAAGCGGGCGCTAAAAACGGTATCTTCCCCGTGGACGATAAAACGATTGCTTACCTTAAAGGGCGCGTTGACCGCGAGTGGCAGGACGTTGAGCCTGACGCCGACGCTGTTTACGAGCGCGTGGTAACGATTGAGCTTGATAAATTAGTGCCGGTGGTTGCTTACCCGCACCTGCCGGAAAATACGCACCCCGCAACCGAAGGGCGCGATATTAAAATCGACCAGGTTGTTGTGGGCAGCTGCACCAACGGACGCCTTGAGGATCTGGCGCAGGCGGCGGAAGTGCTGAAAGGGCGCAAAGTGCATCCTTCCGTGCGCTGCATCATCATCCCTGCCACGCAGGAGATTTACAAAGAAGCGATGAAGCTGGGCTACATTGATACCTTTATCGACGCGGGCGCGGCTGTAAGCACCCCGACCTGCGGGCCTTGCCTTGGCGGCTACATGGGCATTTTAGCTGCAGGCGAAAGGGCAGTGAGCACCACTAACCGCAACTTCCGCGGGCGCATGGGCCATGTAGACAGCGAGGTTTACCTGGCAAGCCCGTACACGGCGGCTGCAAGCGCAGTAACCGGTTATATTACCAGCCCCGAGGAGGTAATGAAATGAGTAAAGTTTGGCGTTATGGCGACCATGTAGATACGGATGTTATCATTCCGGCAAGATATTTGAACATCAGCGATTTTAACGAACTGGCAGAACATGCCATGGAAGATTCCAAAGAAAATTTAACCGTTAATTTTGCCGCCAACGTGAAGCTGGGCGACATTGTTGTGGCAGGCAAAAACTTCGGCTGCGGCTCCAGCCGCGAGCACGCGCCCATTGTGCTGAAAGTTAAAGGCGTTAAGTGCATTATTGCCGACAGCTTCGCGCGTATTTTTTACCGCAATGCCATCAACATCGGCCTGCCGGTGCTGGAAATTGGCACTGACGTGGAAAAAATTGAAGCCGGTGACGAGCTTGACATGGATATGGCCAAAGGCGAAATTAAAATTGTTAATAAAAACATTACCATTAAAACAAAACCGCTGCCGGAATTTATTCAGAAAATTGCCGACTGCGGCGGGCTGATTAACTACCTTAAAGGAGAACAATAATATGAAGATAACTTTACTGCCGGGCGACGGTATCGGCGTGGAAATTGTTGACGCTGCCGTTGAAGTACTGGACGCAGCGGCTAAAAAATATAACTTTACCGTTGAATACGATAAAAAACTGATTGGCGGTGCGGCTATTGACGCTTTCGGTACGCCGCTGCCGGAAGAAACGCTGGCAAGCGCCAAAGCAAGCGACGCAGTGCTTCTGGGTGCGGTAGGCGGCCCGAAATGGGATAATGTTGACCCTTCCATCCGCCCGGAAAAAGGCCTTTTAAACATCCGCAAAGGGCTGGGGCTGTACTGCAACCTGCGCCCGATGAAGGTTTCCAAATATACGGCGCATCTCAGCCCGCTGAAAACCGAACGTGCCGAAGGTGCTGACCTTTTAATTGTACGCGAACTGACCGGCGGCATTTACTTTGGCACGCATAACGAAGCACATCTTAACGCCAACGGCGTGGAAGAAGCAAGCGACATTGAAATGTACACCCGCCCGGAAGTAGAGCGTATTGCCCGCTTTGCCTTTGAAGCGGCACGCAAACGCCGCGGCAAGGTGACGAGCGTCGATAAGGCCAATGTTTTGGGCAGCAGCCGCATGTGGCGCAAAATTGTTACCGAAATGCGCGATAAGGATTACCCGGATGTTGAACTGAACCATTTTTATGTAGACAACTGCGCTATGCAGTTGGTGCTGAACCCGAAACAGTTTGACGTTATTTTAACCAACAACATCTTCGGCGATATTTTAAGCGACGAAGCCAGCACCATTGCAGGCAGTATCGGCTTATTGCCGAGTGCCAGCCTTGGCGACGGTGCAGGCATGTACGAGCCTATCCACGGCAGTGCGCCGGATATTGCGGGGCAGGGCATTGCTAACCCGCTGGCTACCATTTTAAGCGTGGCGATGATGTTGAGGTATTCGCTGAACCAGGACGCAGCGGCAGACGCTGTGGAACGCGCCGTTGACGAAGTGCTGGAAGCAGGCTACCGCACGCCGGATTTATACGCCGAAGGACTGAAAAAAGTAAGCACCGCCGAAATGGGCAGACTTGTTGCCGCAGCGGTAAAATAAAAAACGCAGCCGTAAAATAAGGGAAACACAGATAAACAAGTTATAAATAAGGGAAAGAAAACAGGCGCAGACCGTTTGGTTTGCGCCTTATCTATTGCCAACAATGCAGCAATGTGCTATACTTGCGGTGGACTGTTTAACGCCGGTTAAGCAGGTGCCTTTATTTATGTATCGCAGGCCTTTGAAGATACATAAATAAGGGCATTTTTTATTTTAAGGGGGTATTTGTTATGGCGTGGTTTGATTTGCTGATAGCAGGTTTGTTTGAGGTGTTTTGGTCTACCTGTTTAAAATATTCGCACGGGTTTACCGATTTAAAGTTTACGTTTTTGACCTTTGCCGGTATGGCGGCAAGCTTCTGGTTTTTGGCGCACGCAATTAAGGCGCTGCCGATGGGCACGGCTTATGCCATCTGGACGGGCATCGGCGCATTGGGCGCTGTTATAGTAGGCATTGTGCTGTTTGATGAAGCGCTTACATTGCCGCGCCTGTTTTTTACGGCGCTGCTTTTAACGGGCATTATCGGGCTTAAGATGAGTTCAGGGCAGTAGGCAAAAGTTTTTTAAAGGGCGGGCGGCGTTGTGCCGCCCTTTGTTATTTGTATCATTTGATACGGCGGTGGCGGAGGGTTAAAAACAAATGATGTTTTTGTTTGCTTTTTTCAGAATTATGTGTTAAATTAAAGTAAAATATTAGTTAAATAAAAGTAAAGATTTTGTTACTTTTTGTTTAACGGAGCTGATATTTTTAATCTGCCCGGCAAGGCAGCAAATTTAAGGAGGTTTTAAAATGCTTAAGAAAACAACTGTATGGCTGCTTTCTGTGATGATGCTCATGATGATGCTTGTTGCAGGCTGCGGCGGCGGTGAAGAAAAACAGGCTGCAGGCAACGACAGCCAGAAACTCATCGTGTACACCTCGATGAAAGAATCCCTTATTAAAGGCATTGTTGACGGCTTTAAAAAGGCTAACCCCGGAATTGACGTTGACTATCAGTCCGCAGGCGCAGGCAAACTGATGGCTAAAATTGCAGCTGAACGCCAGAGCGGTAAAATTCTGGCCGACGTTATCTGGACCAGTGAAGTTCCTGACTTCTACAACATGAAAAACGAAGGCATTTTGCTGAACTACAAGAGCCCCGTTGAACCTGAAACCGTTAACCCGTTTGACGATTACGACGGCTCCTTCCATGCTGCCCGTCTCGGCACCCTCGGCATCGTTATCAACACCGATAAAATCAAAACCGCTCCTACCCAGTGGTCTGACCTGATGGGCCCGGATTACAACGGTAAATTCGGTATTGCCAACCCGGCTCTTTCCGGCACCTCTTACATGAGCGTTGCACTTTTGGAAAAACAGTTTGGCTGGAAATTCTTTGAAGACATCAAAGCTAACGGCGGCCGTATCGGTAAAGGCTCCGGCCAGGTTATCGACGATACTGCTTCCGGCGAACTTGGCGCAGCACTGGCAGTTGACTACATTACCAACGCTAAAATCGAAAAAGGCGCTCACCTGCAGCTTTGCTATCCGCCCGAACTGCTCGTAGTTCCGAGCCCGGTTGCAATCTTTAAAGACAGCGCCAAAGCTGACGCAGCCAAGAAATTTGTCGATTATCTGCTCGGCAAAGAAGCCCAGACCCTCGTTGCACAGCAGGGCACCATTCCTGTTCGTGAAGACGTAGAAATTCCGGCTAAATTCAATCTGCCCGCTCCGAAAGAAGCTTTGGAAAAATCCATTAAGATTGACTACATCGAAGCAATTAAAACCAAAGAAGACACCATTAAAAAATTCTCCGATATTATGCAGATTAAACAATAACAGGGCATAACCGGATTATAATGGTTATTTAAAACTGGCGGCGGAACGGGGTTTCCCGTTCTGCCGTTTTTGTAATATTAAAGGTTGACAGGAGGTAACCTTATGGAAGATATCATTAAGGTTGAGGGCGTCGCCAAGGCCTACGGCAAGCACCAGGTGCATAAGGGGCTTGACCTGGGCATAAAAAAAGGCGAATGCTTTACGCTGCTCGGCCCTTCCGGCTGCGGCAAAACGGTTTTAATCCGCCTTATTGCCGGGCACGAAGTGCCGGACGAGGGGCGTATTATTATTGATAACACTACCGTTGCCGACAGCGCAAGCGGCGAATATATCCCGCCCGAAAGGCGCGGCTTGGGCATTGTGTTCCAGGATTATGCGGTTTGGCCGCACATGACGGTGTATGACAATATTGCCTACCCGCTGAAAATGGAAAAACGCCCGAAAGATGAAATTGATAAATTAGTAATGAAGATGATTGACATCGTCGGTATGAAGGGCCTGGATAAACGCCTGCCGTCCGAACTTTCCGGCGGCCAGCAGCAGCGTGTTGCCCTTGCGCGTGCGCTTGTAGCCGACCCTTCGGTTATGCTTCTGGACGAGCCGCTTTCCAACCTTGACGCTAACCTGCGCGAGGAAATGCGTTTTGAAATTAAGGCTTTGCAGCGCCAGTTCGGCATTACGGTTATGTATGTAACGCATGACCAGGAGGTTGCCCTTGCTATCAGTGACCGCATCGCGATTATGGATAACGAAGGACATATCCGCCAGATTGGCACGCCTTACGAAATTTTTGAACAGCCTGCCGATTTGTTCATCTTTAAATTTATGGGCATTGCCAACTTCCTCGGCGTGCGCGCCGAAAACGGCAGATTTTTGGTTGGCACCGGCAATCAGGAAGTGCCCTGGGAAAAACCGCAGGATGCTGCAATTACCAACTGGGTTGCGGCTTTCCGCCCGTCGGATGTTGCAATCAGCCGTGACGGCGAGGGCCTCCGCGGCATTATTAAACGTGCCAACTTCCTTGGCGCTACGATGGACTATATGATTGAGATTGACGGCGAGCATTTGCGTACCGAGATTGTTACGCATGAAGCCATCAGCGAGAACCTGATGTTTAAAGAGGGCGAGGAGTGCGTTGTCAACTTCCGCGCGCTGCACTGGTTTGACGCGGCACAGCTTAAGGAGGTGGAAGAATTATGAGTACAATTAAAAAAGACAGCGGCTTTGGTGTTGCACAAATAATTCTGTTAATCTCCATCGCCATTCTGGTAATTTTTGTTGCGTGGCCTGTACTTTTAATTTTATTTAACGCCTTTTTTGTTGACGGCAATTTTAACAGCACGGACTTTTATAATGTTTTAACCGAGCCGGAAACTTTCCAGGCGCTGAAAAACTCGCTGATTATCGCCAGCATGACGACTATCGGCAGTACTATTGTCGGCACGTTTTTTGCGTGGCTTGTTACCCGTACGGATTTGCCGTACAAAACCTTTATGAAAAGCCTGTTCCTTGTTCCGTTCATGCTGCCGAGCTTTATCGGCGCGTTGGCGTGGAAGATGCTGCTGTCGCCTAACTCCGGCTACATCAACACCTTCTTTATGGAAACCTTCGGCCTGAGCGAACCTGTTTTTGATATTTATACTTACTACGGCATCAGTGCGGTTGAAGTTATGTACTTATTCCCGTTTGTATTTATTCAGGTTTGCGGCGCGCTGGAGCGCATGGACCCGACCCTGGAAGAATCTGCGCGTATCAGCGGCGCGGGCCTGTTTACCATTACCCGTAAAATCACCATTCCGCTGGTGCTGCCTTCCATTATGTCCGGCGCACTCTTAATTATGCTGTATTCCATGGCACATTTCGGCACTGTTGCGGTACTCGGCATTGAACAGGGCATTTACAACATCCCGACGCTGATTTACGAAAAAATCCACCAGAGCGGCGGCAGCTTCGACTCTATCCGTACCGGCACCGTACTTGCTACTGTGCTTGTTGTAACCGCTGCCATGATTATCTGGGCACAGCAGAAGGTTTTAAGCCGCGGCCATTACCAGATTATCGGCGGCAAGAGCTTCCGCCCGATGGAACTGAAACTGCGCGGCCTGCGTTACCCGCTCCTGTTCTTCTGCCTGGCTTACATCGGCTTTACCATTTTACTGCCGACCGCGGTTATCTTTTTGGTTGGCGGCGTAAGCACCTACGGCCTTCCGCTGACATGGGAAAACCTGTCGCTCGACAACTATAAATACATCCTGTTTGAATACGAAGTTACCAAGGACGCTATCTTTAACAGCGTAACGCTGGGTCTTGCGGCGGCAGTTATCACCATGTTTGCCGGCGTTATGATTTCCTACGTTATCGTTAAAATGAAAGTCCGCGGCAAAGGCATCCTCGAGTTCCTCGGCATGCTGCCGTTCTCCGTACCGGGCTCCGTTATCGCGCTGGGCGTTATCCTTGCGTGGAGCGGTAAATTCGGCATCAACCTGTACAACACGGTATGGATTATCCTCGTTGCCTACATCGCGCGTTACATGGCGTTCAGCTTAAAGGCTAACTCCGCCGCGCTGGAACAGGTACATGACTCCTTGATGGAAGCTTCCCGCTCCTGCGGCGCAACGATGTGGCAGTCCTTGAAAGACATCGTTATCCCGCTGGTGCGCCCGGGCATGATCAGTGCGTTCTTCTTAATCTTCCTGCCGGCGCTGCGTGAACTTACCGTTTCCATTATGCTGTACGCACCGACGACCAGGACCATCGGCGTTGCCATTTACACGCTGAACGAAGACGGCGAAACCGTTATGAGTACCGCGCTCGCAGGCATTGCGCTGATTCTTATCGTTATCGGCCAGATGCTGATTAACCATTTTACCAAGAAAGTGAGTGAGTAACCGTCATGTCTTATATACGCTTAGTTAACGTTACAAAACGCTTTGGCAATGTTACTGCCGTAGATAACCTGAACTTTGAAATCGGCAAAGGCGAGTGCTTCTCCATGCTTGGTCCCTCCGGCTGCGGTAAGACGACTACCCTGCGCATGGTTGCAGGCTTTGAAGATTTAAGCGACGGCGAAGTTTGGGTTGGCGACCGCCTGCTCTCCTCGCCGAAAAAGCACCATTATACACCGCCGGAAAACCGTAATTTCGGTATGGTTTTCCAGGCCTTTGCCGTATGGCCGCACATGAGCGTCTATGAAAATGTTGCCTTCCCGCTGCGTCTGCGTAAGCTGCCTGCCGCGGAAATTGAACAGCGTACCAAAGACGCGCTGACCGCGACCAACCTTTTAAAAGCGGCTGAAGAAAGCCCGGCCAGCCTCTCCGGCGGCGGCAAACAGCGTGTTGCGCTTGCGCGTGCGCTGGCCATTAACCCGGACGTAATGCTGCTGGACGAACCGCTTTCCAGCCTTGACCCGCATCTGCGCGAGGAAATGCGCTTTGAAATTAAGGACTTGCAGCGTAAATACGGCTTTTCCATTATTTACGTTACGCACGACCAGTCGGAAGCAATGGCGCTTTCGGACCGCATCCTTGTTATGAAGCTTGGCGTAATGCAGCAGATTGATTCGCCGCTGAATGTTTACAACCATCCGGCCAATAAATTTGTTTTCAGCTTTATCGGCGTGTCCAGCTTTACGGACGTAGTGTGGAACAACGGCGCTGCCTACATCAAAGGCGACAACCGCCCGCTGCCTTCCGGCCTTGTAGTGCCCGACCGCATGAACGGCGAAGCTATGTTCAACCTGGCCAGCCGCCCGACCGAAATCCGTTTTACCAACGAAAACGACATCAACGGAGTGCGCGGCGTGGTACTGCGTAAAGCTTTCCTCGGCGAAATTATCGACTACCTCGTAAAAATCGGCGACCAGGAAGTACGCGTACAAATCGGCCGCCGCGACCATGGCCCCGAAACCGGCGAAGTATGCTACCTGCACTTCCTCCGCCCGTTCTGGTACAAGGTTGATGAATGAGATAGGGTAAAATTGAATAAGTAAAATTGTAACGGCATATCACGTTTGTGGTATGCCGTTATGTATTGTTTACGGTTGTTTCAATGATGTTAAAAGCATATGTTGAAATTTAAAATAAAAATTAAAATTGTCAAAGGAAAAATGAAAAAGAATATAGAAGATATAACACATATAATATAATGATAAAG
>CALXRU010000033.1 GCA_944390935.1 Acidaminococcaceae bacterium | reverse complement strand
CAAAGTTCTGTTCAAACAGCGGCAGGCTTACGGCGGTGTCAACGCCAAGCACGGTGCTTAAATATTCGGCGTCGTTTTTATCGTGCGCGGCTTTAATGTTGTTGGGGGTCAGTCCCAGCATATATTCAACGCGCGGCCATCTGTTGTATTCGGTTTTCAAATCAAGCACGGCGCCCATGTCCTTACCGGTGGCATAGCTTAAAAAGGCGGCGTGGCGCAGTTCTTTAAAGCTCCAGCCCTGGTTATAAAATTTTTTAACGGTGCTTTCGGCTATGCCAAAGCGCGCGCTGATGGAATCAATTTCGTTATCAATGCGTACCTGATGCGGCACAAGCCCTTCGCGTGCAGCGGGGCGCGGCGGCAGCGGTTTTGCTTCGGCGGTGCTGCTTAAAATATCGGTAGTAAAAGGTGCAGCAACAAGGCCAAAGGCGAGTGCGAGAGTTAATAAGGATTTTTTCATACGTTACCACCCTTTCATAATCAATAATAATTCTATATTACTCATTGTATCATAGTTTTATGCGTTTTGCATTAAGTAAGTTTAAAATTTTATATGGAATTTATAAAAAAGCCCCCAAAGCTTAAACTTTGAGGGCAGCTGCTCCGGCAGAGCAGGGAGGGGGCTGTTATACCATTTTTAAAAGCACTATGCCGCTGATCATGGTGGCGATGCCTGCAAAGCCGAGCGGTTTAATCCGCAGGCCGAAAAAGGCTTTATCCACGCAAGTGGTTAAGAGTATGCCCAGTGCGCCCCAGACGGCGTAAGCAATGCTTAAGTCCAGCGTTACCAGCGCCTGTGCCATAAGCAAAAAGGCAACGCCGATAAGTGCCAGTGAGGCAAAGCCGTACTTTTTGTTGGCAAAGCCGTTCGATTTTTTGAGGCAGACGTTGGCGATTACGTCTGCGATAACGGCGAGAATTATATAAAAAAGTCCTGTCATCTGCATTTCAATCACATCCTACTTTAAAAGTGCCTTTTTTAATCATTATCAGCCCGGCGATGATGACGCCGAAGGCTAAAAGTTTAATGGGTGGCATGGTTTCGTTAAAAATCAGCCAGGCCATTAAAGCCGTGCCCGCAAGGCCAAGCCCTTCCCAAACGGCGTAGGCGACGCTGATGGGTATTTTTTTAACCGCCTTGCTTAAGCAGAAGTACGAACAGGCCATGGCCGCCAGCATTACGGGGTAGCCGATAAGCCATTCGTGCGTTACGGAAAACTTCATAAATGTGGTGCCGCTTACTTCCAGCGCGATGGCTGCCAGCAGCATATAGAAATGTTTCATAATATTTCACCCTTTCACTTGCGGTAAAACAATTTAACCGCTATAATAATCTTAAAGTATGGTGCTACACCATAGTCAAGGGGTGCTTTTAAAATTGTCACAAAGATTTTTAAAAACGGGTGAATTTGCCGCGTTTTGCAATACAACCAAGGATACGCTGTTCCATTACGATGATATCGGGCTGTTAAAGCCGCTGCGCACCGCGCCCAACGGCTACCGTTATTATTCGCTGAACCAGATTTATATGTTTGACCTGATAACGACGCTGAAGGAACTGGGGCTTTCGCTGGAGCAGATAAAAAACTACATGGACAGGCGTGACAGCGATGCTTTTGTTACGCTTTTAAAGGAACAGGACAAACGCCTGAAGGCGAAAATTGACCAGCTTACGCGCCGACGCAGGCTTTTGCGCAACACGCTGGCGCAGATGCGGGAATCGTTCGACGTGGAGGAGGACGTAATTACCGTTGAAGAAATGCCGGAGGAGTATTTTATCATCAGCGACCCGATTACCAACCAGTCGGAGAAGGAGCTGTTTGCGGTGGTAAGCCGCCACTGGGATTACTGCACCAAACACAACGCTTACGACGATTTTGTCACCGGCGAGATAATTGCTTACGAAAACATCCAAAACGGCAGTTTTGCCAGCAGCTGGTATTCGTCGCATATCGATAAAAAAATCAAAAGCCGCTACCTGCACATTAAACCGGCGGGAAGCTATGCCACCAAGTACATCCGCTGCTCGTATTACGGGCTGAAGGAGGAATACCGCAAGTTCTGTGCGGAAGTGGCGGCAATGGGCTATAAAATTTGCGGAGATATTTACCAGAACGACATTACCAATTACCTGTCCGAGCGTTATGCGGACGATTATTTAATGAGGCTTGAGGTGCGCGTGGAGCGTTGAGGCTATGATGACGGATAAAAAAGATTTACGCAAAAATTTAAATATCTGCCTGCTGCTGACGCTGCTTTTGTGCGTATTGGCAGTTGCGCCGCTGTTTGCGCCGCAGGCGGATTGGCGACTGGTCGCAGCGCTGTTTGCGGGGCAGGTTGTGTTTGTGCTGCCGCTTTTGTATTACGCCAAAGCTGTTTTGCGCAGGGGCAGGCAGCTTTTGTTCGGCGGTGTGCCTGCTATGGAAGGGCTGGCGTTTGCAGCGTGCGCGGCGGGGCTGATTGGCAGTATCGCAGTTGGTATAAGCGCGTTGCAGGGCGGTGTGGCGCTTAATAGTTTGCTTTTTGCACCGCTGGCGCTGATGTTATTGTTAATTTTTGCCGCTGCGTATTTTAAAACGCAAAGCGGTTTGGCAGACGCAGAAGCTGACGGAGTTTTAGCGCCGGACGGAACAGCGGCGGTGCTGCTGCCTGCGGTGTTTGCACTGGCGCTTGCGGCGGCATTAAGCTGGTGGTTCCGCGGCTGGGGTGCGGCAGCGGCGTGGCAGGTGCTGGGCAGCGTGCTGTTGGCAGCCGGTGCGGGCGTATTTATGTTGGGCGGTAGCCTGCCATTGTATTACGCATCGCGCCGTGCGGAAAAATGCTGCTTTACCTTTACTGATAAATTAGCGGCTGAAAATTGCCGACGCATAACTATGGCAGTGTTTGATGAAGGTTTTGCCAAAACAGATGAGCAGGAAATTACCGACGTTACCGGCGTTGCCATCAGCGAAGCGCAGCTTTTAGCGCTTGCCGCAAGCGTGATGGGCGCTGCGGGCGACCCGTTGGCAGAGCTGTTTAAGGAAAAGGCGTCGGGCATGGAACTGCCGGTATGCAGCGGCGTGGTTAAAATGCGCGGCGGCGTTACGGCGCAGTGCAGCCGCAAAAATATACGCCTGGGGCAGCTTGCTTTTGTGTTAAGCGTGGCAACGGTGCCCGTGCAGTACATAAAAATGGGCGATGAACTATCGGCGCAGGGCAAAACGGTGCTTTATGTAACCGGCGGCAGGTCGCTGCTGGGCATTATCGCCGTGGGGCAGCGCGTTAATACAGGAATTGCACCTGCACTGGCAGAGCTGCGTGCTTTGGGTGTGCGCACGGTTATGTTTGCCGTAGGCAACAAGCAGGCGGCGGAATACACCGGCAGCAAGGCCGGTTTTGCGCAGACGGTGGCAGAACTGACGGAAGCGCACCAGCAGGAACTTACCGATGCTTTTTGCCGTGCCGGAGAATTTGTGGCAGTGTTAAAACGTGGCGAAGGTTCGCAGGTAACTGCTGCTTTGTACAATCAGGCAGCGGCAGAGTGCGGAAGCATTGTGCTTAATGACGGCAATATTGCCAATCTGGCGCAAGCCGTAAAATTAAGCGCGAACCTGCAAAAAATTGGCGCGCAGAATATTAAAATTGCGCTGTGGCTGGGCACGCTTTGGGCGGTAATGGCGGCGTGCGGCTGGCAGCTGCTGTTTAAAACCGTTCTGTCGGGGGCGGTGCTGACAGGTATGCTGGTGGTATCCGCATTAGCGGTGTGGCTGAACAGTAAACGGGTTTAAAGTAAACTGCTGTGGGTAAAACCATAGCAGTTTTTAATTTTGAATAGAAAAAAATAAAAAACTTTTTAAAATGTTAGCACTCACCTATTGACAGTGCTAACAACAAGTGGTATATTATATTCAGAACGAAGTAAGGCCCCGAAAGGAACCGGGGCCTTTAAACACGTTCAGAAGCGACAGCCTTTAAAGCTGCTGAAATAGATTGCAAGTTTTGAAAGGAAGTCTTTATTATGTTGTTACCTACTATTTTTGGAGAAAACTTATTTGACGATTTTATGGACGATAATTTTGAAAGGAACTTCTTCGGCAGTAGGAACCCGCTGTATGGCAAACACAGCAAAAACCTGATGAAAACCGACGTTAAAGAAACCGATAATGGTTATGAGCTTGACATCGACCTGCCTGGCTTTAAAAAAGATGAAATTACTGCTCATCTGGAAGATGGTTATCTGACCGTATCGGCTGCCAAAGGCGTTGATAAGGACGAAAAAGATAAAGAAGGCCGTTACATCCGCCGTGAGCGTTACAGCGGCAGCATGACGAGAAGCTTCTATGTCGGCAACGCCGTTACCGAACAGGATATCAAAGCCAAATATGAAGACGGTATTCTGAGCCTGAGCATTCCTAAAAAAGACCCGAAAGCCGTTGAAGCTAAAAAATACATCGCCATCGAAGGCTGATAAGTTTTAACTGAATAACCACATAATACAAACAGCTGCGGTATTTTGTACCGCAGCTGTTTTGCGTTTATCTTATTTATTCAAATATTTTTTCAAATCACGGTAGTAGTTTTCGTGTACACCTAATAAAATTAAGGTTAGTGTTTTGGGGTCAAAGGTGTAGGCCAGCAGCATTAAGTTATTATCAATTTTGAATTTGTAAACGTAAACGCCTTTTAAATCCTGTTTCTTTTCCGTGCCTAGTTCCGGATTTTTATCAATCGATAAAATTACTTCGTTGACAATTTGCTTTTTTGCTGGCGGCAGTTTTTTGTAGGCTCTGGCGAAGGGCGGCTTCTGTTGGATATTATGGATTGGTTGGAGCATTTTCTTCTCCTTCAAAAGTAAAGGGTTCAGACGGTAACTCTTTGGCTACTAAAAGCTCGGCAATAAAATCAATAGGTAAATCGGGGTTTGCCAAAGCATTGCGGCCTACATTTGCCCAAAAGTTAATCTGTTGGGCGGCGCTGCGGTATTCCGCTTTGCCTTCAATAGCTGCGGCGTCAAATAAATTTTTATCTATTCTTACACTTACGCTGGACATAATAAAACCTCCTTTGTGGTAAATTACCACTGCTTTAGATTTATTATAACATCTATGGTAAATTACCACAAGAGAATTTTATATCTTAAAATAACAAAAGCACCGTACTAATCAGTACGGTGCTTGATTTTTGTTATTATACAAAAATGTAATTCATAATCAGCATTGCGCAAAGGGCATTTAATAAACTTGCGGACATTAACAAAGGCCAGTATTTTTTAGGTACGTCAGCTACGCCCAATAATCTGCCCATATATTGCAGCTGTGCGCCAAGCAAAAAGAAGCAGGGCATTAAAATGGTTATATGGGTTGCGTCTAAAATGCCGTTAGCTGCCATGTTAGCAGCAAGGCCTACGGATGCCGAGCTGGACAGCCATGCTGTAAGAATTACGGTAACGGCTTCGCCGGGAAGACCGAATACAGTCATGGCAGGACCGAATAGCGTGCCTAAAAATTCCATAACGCCAAGGAGTTTTAAAATTTCTGCTACGGCGTAAGCCATTAAAATGTTCGGCACTAAATTGTTAATGGCAATGTTAAAGCCTTTGCGTGCGCCGATAACGAATATATCAAACGGGTTCGCAGACATTTTTGCAGGAGTTGCACCGTTACTCATTTTTAAAATCCTCCTTATAGAACGTGTTTAAAATAAAACGCACATAAATTGCGCCGACAAATTTAAAAACAAACATTAATGCAAACGGCAGTAGCAGTGGCACAGTTAAGTATGAAAATAACGCCGAGCCTATTGCAAAGTAGTTATTGATAAGGCCTGCACCGGAATACTGCCATGCGCCGATAATTGTAAGTTCTTTTTTGGTAATAAGTTCCTGGTCATACAATTCTTTGGTCAGTGCCGCACCGGCGTCAGTGCTTTGCAGGTCGGTAATAAGCGCAAGGCCGGTTAAACCGGGGACGCCAAGCAAGGGGCGCAGCAGCGGAGTTAACAGTTTATGCGCCGCTTTAATGGCACCGTAATAAGATAAAACTTCGAGGCAGCCGATAGCAAGCATTACGCTGGGTACAAGCGATAGTGCAAACAAAAATCCTGCACGTGCGCCAATACCGCCTGCACCGACGAAGGTATCTTTACCGAGAGTTTTCATTGTACCGAATTTACCGGCCAGCGTGCTGTAATCAAAAGCACTGAGCCATTTCATGTCGGCAATGCCGGTTAGCATGCCCGAGAAGAATAATATAGCTACAACCAAAGATACAAAGGCTTTTGGGCCTACACGCCATTCTTCTGCTTCAAAATTAGTTAAGTTTTTGTTTTCTTTTTCCATTTTACCCTCCCCCTAAAAACTAAAACGCAAAAATGTAAACTATGTGTGCTTATTATAACGGCAATAGTGTTTTATGTCAATACACAAAACGCAAAAAAGAAAAAAATATTTTAAAATAGAACAATTAAGTTGCAAAATAAAATATGGTATGTTATAATTTCACTACAATTGTTGAGGCTTTTAAAATTATTTAAGGAGGGGTATGATGACTGCATTAAATGTTAAAGATATTTTCAATGACTTGCACCAGATTCCGGAAGTAGGCTTTCAGGAGTTTAAAACATCGGCTTATCTGGCTGATAAACTGGAAGCTTTGGGGTATGAAGTTACCCGCAATTTAGGCGGAACCGGTGTAGTTGGTATTGTTAAGGGCGCAGAGCCGGGGCCTGTAATGCTGTTGCGTGCTGATATGGATGCTTTGCCGTTTGTTATTGACGGAGAACATAAAGCTATCCATGCTTGTGGACATGATGCGCATTGTTCTATGGTTCTGGCGGCGGCTTCATTATTGAAAGATAAAGTAAAAAGAGGAACGCTTAAAATTTTGTTCCAGCCAGCAGAAGAAACATTAGGCGGAGCTTTGGCTATTATTGATGCCGGAGTGCTGGAGGATGTAGATTTGGCTGTTGGGCTGCATATCCGTCCGGTACAGGATTTGCCGTTTGGTAAGCTTTCGCCGGCAGTACATCATTCGTCCAGTACTTTTGCAAATATAAAAATTACAGGACGCAGCTGTCACGGTTCGCGTCCGCATTTAGGGGTAAATGCCGTGGAAACGGCGGCGGCAATTATCAATGCGGCGGCTGCCATTAAAGTAAATCCGACGGTTGCATGGTCTTGTAAAGCTACGGCTGTAAAAGGTGGCGGCAGTGCCTACAATATAATTCCTGATTCAGCAGAAGTTACTTTTGACGTGCGGTCCGAAACAAATGAAGATATGACGGAGCTGCTTGATAAGTTACGCCGTGTTGCCGAAAATGTTGCAGAGGCTTACGGTGCAAAAGCAGAATTTAATTTGCCCGGCGGAGTTATTCCGGCAGCTGTATTAGACCCTGCGTTAACCGCTGAAGTAGCGGAATGTATTAAGGAAGTTGCCGGAGAAGAAAATCTGGCAGAAGAACTTAAAAATCCGGGCGGCGAAGATTTCCACTACTTCGCAAGGACTTATCCTAACTTGAAATCTGCTTATTTTGGTGTAGGTGTGGCAGCGGAACCGGGTTTGCATGACCCCAATATGCATTTTAATCCTGACGGCTTGCAGGCCGGTGTAGATGTTTTGGAAAAAATAACTTTAAAGAAACTTGGTTAATAAAGTAAAAAAAGACCTTGTACTTAAATCGTACAAGGTCTTTTTATTTTGTTTTATATTCTACCATCTGCGTGAGGAACCGCCGCCACCGCCGCTGCCTCCTCCGAAACCGCCTCCGCCGCCGAATCCACCGCCGCCTCCGCGTCCGCCGCGGAACAGCGAAATGATTAACATGCGGGTGATGAAGCCGCCGAAGAACAGGTTATCGGCAATTAGCAGCAATACAACACCTGCGCCGAAAAGCAGTTCTGCCCACACCGGCAAATCGCTTTCCTGCTGCTTCTGCGCGGGCGGGTTATAGCTTACGCCTTCCAGCTTGACATTGTATTCCTGCGCTACGGTTGCGGCCGTCGCTGCGTAACCGTTAACAATGCCTTTATCGTACTGCCCTTCACGGAAGAACGGCAGCATCGTCTGGTCCTGTATGCGTCCGGTCAGTCCGTCCGGCAATGCGCCCTCCAGCCCGTAGCCAACTTCAATGCGGCTTTGCCTGTCCTCGGTGGCAACCACAATCAGCACGCCGTTGTTTTTCTCGCGGCTGCCGATGCCCCAGCTGCGCAGCACGTTCAGCGCATAGCTTTCAATCGGTTCGCCGTCCAGCGTCGGCACTGTCAGCACGGCAACCTGCGCCGTTGTTTTGGCGTCCAGTTCGCGCCCCAGCGAATAAATTATCTGTTCGGATTTGGGCGAGATAACGTCCGCGTAGTCCTGCACATAAATGTTGGTGCCGGCTTGCGGTTTGGGCGGTATCTGGGCTGCCTCCAGCCCTGCGGCGCAAAACATCTGCGCCAGCAAAACCAAAAGCAGTAAAACATGCTTAATCATCGTTTAAGCTTCCTTAATGCTTAAAATTGTACCTGCGGCACAGCTTTGGCGCTTTCCGGCACTTCAAAATAATCGCGCTGGTTAAAGCCAAGCATGCCTGCGTAAATAACGGTGGGGAACTGCCTGATTTTGGCATTGAACTCCTGCACCGCGTTGTTGTAATCCTGGCGGGATACGGCAAGACGGTTTTCGGTGCCTGCCAGTTCGTCCTGTAATTGCGTAAAGTTGGTGTTAGCCTGCAGCTGCGGGTAATTTTCGGCAACCATCAACAGGCGGCTGAGTGCGCTGGAAAGTTCGCCATCTGCCTCGCTTGCTTCGGCAACGCTCTGCGCACCGCCCAGTTTGGCACGCGCATCGGCAACAGCCTTAAACACATCGCTTTCGTGTGCGGCATAGCCTTTAACGGTGTTCACAAGGTTCGGAATCAAATCGTTGCGGCGCTGCAGCTGGTTTTCAATCTGCGACCATTTGCCGTTGACGTTTTCGTTCATCTCCACAAGGTTGTTGTAACCGCTCATTACCAGCCCTACAATAACCAGCAGGGCGGCAATAACCATCATTAAACTTTTATTCATTCTTTCAGTAACCTCCTTAAGTGTACTAATAATATTGTATCTAAAACTTCCTGCAAGGTCAACGCTCCCCGCCGCGCGGGATGTAAATTTATTGTGGCACGCCGCTTTACTCGGATTTTACAAAACTAACATTTTGTTAACGGAAACTAAATTTATTTTATTTTGATTTTACTAATTTTACATAATAAATTTTAAATTTACCTGATAAGATACAAGCAACCAAATAAAAATACGGAGGGTATGAAAATGAACTTTAAGAAAAAAATAGCCGGTGTTTTGCTGGCAACCATGTGCGCAGCTTTGTTTGCGGGCTGCGGCGGCGATACCAAATCTGCCGATACCGCAAGCGGCAAAAAAGTACAAATTGAATACTGGCATGTTGCTTCCGAAAGCTTCGGCGGGCAAACAGTAAAAGAACTTGTAAAAGATTTTAACGAAAAACACCCTGATATTGAAGTTGTAGAAAAATACAACCCGGATATGTATAAAGGCCTCACCCAGAACTTACAGGCCGCAATCGCATCCGGCAAGAACCCGGACGTAGTGCAGATGGGCTGGTCCTTCCTGAACTACGCTGCCGAAAACCTGAAATATCAGGACATCAACCAATCCTTTGAAAGCGCCAAAGACCCCAACTTCTTAAAAGACAACTTCCTGCCTAACGTACTGGCACTGGCGCAGACCGACGACGGCAAACAGATTGGCGTTCCGTACTCCATCAGCGTGCCGGTACTGTACTACAACCCGGAAATTTTTAAAGCAGCAGGCCTTGACCCCGCTAACCCGCCCAAAACCTGGGATGAAGTTAAAGCGGCTGCCAAGCAGATTAAAGACAACACCGGCAACATGGGCTTCTTTATGCAGGAATATGCCGATAACTGGACCCAGCAGGCTATCATCGAATCCAACGGCGGCAGCATGCTGAAGAAAGAAAACGGCAAAACCTTGGCAGGATTCGATACCCCGGAAGCTGCCGAAGCATATCAGCTGCTGGCTGACATGGTACAGGAAGGCACCGGCCTGCATGCTACCAACGAAGAAGGCTTCCAGGCTTACCTCAGCGGCAAACTGGGCATGGTTTGCACCACCATCGGCAAACGCGCCAACTTTGAAAAGAGCGCTAAATTTGAAGTAATGGCTGCTCCGTTCCCGAAATTTGAAGGCAAAGAGCTGAAAGTTCCGGCTGGCGGCAACTTCCTGATGATTTTCAGCAACGACGATGCTAAAAAAGCAGCTGCCGTTGAATTTATCAAATATCTGGAATCCCCGGAAGCACTGCTGAAATGGAGCACCGGCACCGGTTACCTGCCGCCGCGTAAAGGCGTAGAAAACGACCCGAACGGCTTTAAGAAACTGGTTGACACCAACAAAAACGTACAGGTTGCACTTTCCTTAATGCCTAACCTTGTACCGTGGGCAAGCTTCCCCGGCGCTAACGGCTTACAGGCTGAACAGCTCCTCATCGACGCCCGCGACATTATCCTGAGCGGCAAAGAAAGCGCTGCTCAGGCTCTGCACGAAACCGCAGAAAAAATTAACAGCCTGATGTAATAAGGGCTGATGAAGTTTCAGGCTGCTGCTTGCTGCGGCAGCCTGATTTTTAACTAAAGGAGAAATTAAGATGGAAAAGAATAAATGGCACGCGTTTTTGTTTCTGCTGCCAAGCATCTTCTTTTTTGTAGTATTTTCGTACTGGCCGCTGCTGCAAAACCTGTATTTAAGCTTTTTCAGCTGGAATATGGTCAGCCCCAACATGACGTTTGTCGGTATCGAAAACTACACCGCCGTGCTGGGCAGCGAGGAACTTATCAAAATACTTGCCAATACGGTTGTGTTTGTAGCCATCATGCTGGTGCTGAATTTTGTGCTGCCATACCTGTTTTCGTTTGTGCTGGGGCACTTAATTGAACGCGGCAAGGGCTTTTACCGTTCAACCCTTTTCATGCCGGCAACTCTTTCCCTTGCAGTTGCAAGTATCCTGTTCCTGTGGATTTACAACCCGCTGGCTGGCCCGTTAAGCATTGTGCTTTCGTGGTTCGACTTGGAATCGCCGCGATGGTTTAAGGAAAACTGGCTGGTAATTTTTGCTATCTGCACCATCATCGGCTGGAAGGTTTTCGGTTACAACCTGATTGTAATGCTGGCCGCCATGCTGGCAGTGCCGAAAGAAATGATTGAAGCAGCCAAACTTGAAAACGCCAGCAACTGGCAGATTTTTAAACAGATTATCGTGCCGATGACGTCTTCCACCGCTATTTACGTATTTACAATAACTGTGGTGTTCGGCTTGCAGTATGTGCTGGTGCCGGTAAACATGCTTACGCAGGGCGGGCCTGACCAGGGCAGCTCCAACCTTGTGTACATCATTTACCAGTATGCGTTTGTATTCTTCCAGACCGGCAAATCCGCAGCCTTTGCCATAATTACGATGATTTGCTATATCGCGTTCCTGCTGTTTAGGACCAAATATTTAGAGAAGAAGGTATATTATGAAAACTGATAAAAAAGAATTAATGTGGCATATCCCGCTTTTAATTGCAGTTTTTATTCAGCTGTGGCCGATAGTTTTTATGATATCCACTTCTTTAAAGGATATGGACCAGATTTTTCAGGCTACGCTGAACCCGCTGCCCTTCCCGCCGACGCTTAACAACTACACAACGGTGCTGGAGGACTTCCCACTTTTAACCTACATCTACAACACCTTCATCATCGCCGCGGGCACAACCGCGATGAAGGTTATAACAAGCGTCCTGGCGGCGTTTGCCTTTATCTACTACGATTTTAAATACAAAGAAACGATTTTTAACAGCATGCTGCTGACGTTCTTCATCCCGGTAACGGTGCTGATTATGCCTAACTACCTGCTGATGAGTAAGCTGAACCTGTTAAACCACCCGCTGGGCGTAATGCTGCCCGCTTTCGCGGATGGCATGGGCATTTTCCTAATGCGCCAGACGATGCGCGGCATACCTAAAGCGCTGTTGGAAGCGGCTATCCTTGACGGCGCCAAACCGTTTGTCATTCTGCGCCGCGTTATTCTGCCGCTGATTAAACCTTCCGTTATCGCGGTGGCGATTCTGTTCTTCATCAATTCGTGGAACGAATACTTCTGGCCGCTTTTGGTTTTGCAGGACAAAGAAATGTACACCCTGCCGCTGGCCTTGCAGATGTTTATCAGCGCCGAGGGTGGCAGCGAATGGGGCATTGCCATGGCGGTTGCCGTGCTGACAAGCCTGCCGCCGCTGATTCTGTACGTGTTCTGCCAGAAGTTCATCCTTAATACATTTATGCAATCGGGGGTTAAAGGTTAATGAATAGCATAGTTTTTAAAGACGTCTGCAAATCCTACGGCGACGCTAAAATTGTAAAATCGTTGAATCTTGAAATTAAAGAAGGTGAAAGGCTTATTCTGCTCGGGCCTTCCGGCTGCGGCAAAAGTACAACCCTGCGCATGATTGCAGGCTTGGAGGAAATTACCAGCGGCGAGCTTGTTATGGGCGGCAGGGTTGTTAACGACGTGCCTCCCGGAGAGCGCAACGTGGCAATGGTGTTCCAAAGCTACGCGCTGTTCCCGCACCTTTCCGTATGGGATAACATTGCCTTCGGTTTGAAAATCCAGAAGCTGGGCGAGGACGAAATTAAAAGGCGCACTACGGAAGCACTGAAAATTTTGAACTTACAAGGCTACGAAAACCGCAAGCCGAAAGACCTTTCCGGCGGACAGAAGCAACGTGTTGCCCTGTGCAGGGCGCTGGTAAAACAATCGCCGTACTTTTTGCTGGACGAGCCGCTCTCCAACCTTGACGCGCAGCTGCGCCAGCAGGCGAGGACGGAGCTTGTCCGCATTCACGAAATTTACAAACCGACCATGATTTACGTAACGCACGACCAGATTGAGGCGATGACCGTTGCTAACCGCATCGTCGTTATGCGCGACGGCGTTTTGCAGCAGGCAGGCACGCCGGACGTTATTTACCATCACCCGGCCAACACTTTCGTTGCAGGCTTTATCGGCTCGCCCGCAATGAACATCGTCAGCGGCTATTACAGCAGCGGCAAGCTCAAAATCGGCGATGTGGTAAGCGATGTGCCGGAGCTGTGGCAGAAAATTCTGGCAGGGCATACCAATGTGCTTGTTGGCATCAGGCCGGAGCATTTAAAACCTGCGGCCGACGGCAAAATTAAGGGCTGCGTAAGCTATCAGGAAAACACCGGCAACCAGCGTACCGTGACCGTTAATGTCAACGGCGAAACGGTGTTTGTAACGCTGCCGGGCACTGGCGCGGAAATTAGCGGCAACATCGGACTTGACTTTAACTGGGACGAGGTAAGCCTGTTTAACGCAGAAACCAAAGAAAATATCGGTTATGTACAAAAGGGTGA
>CALXRU010000032.1 GCA_944390935.1 Acidaminococcaceae bacterium | reverse complement strand
ATTTTTATTACCATTTCTTTATCGCTTAAGCTTTCCGGAACCCCGCGTCTAACGCGGGGTTTTCTACATACAAAAAATCCCCGCAGTTTGCTGCGGGGATTTTGCTTTACTGCATATAAGTTTATTCCAGTTCAATGCTTTCGGCGACGGGAACAACCAGTACTTTTGCGCTGCCGTCCGCTTCAACTTTTGCTTTGTAAGCGTCAACGTCCTGCGCAATCAGCGGCCAGGTGTTGTAATGTACGGGGATTACATATTTAGCCTTCAAAAATTCAGCGGCAATCGCTGCATCGGCCGGCCCCATGGTAAAGTTATCGCCGATAGGCAGAACGGCGTAATCAAACGGGTCGAGGCGCTGCAAAAGCTGCATGTCGCCAAACAGTGCAGTGTCACCGGCAAAGTACAGTTTGGTGCCGTAAAAATCTACAATAAAGCCGCAGGCATGTCCACCGGCTACGCCGCTGCCATGGAAGGCGGGCACAATACGCACATGGCCGAAATCAAATTTATGCGTACCGCCAAGGTGCATGCCGTGTGCTTTGCAGCCGTTTTCACCGGCAAGCCCTGCAACTTCGGCGGTGCTGATTATAGTGGCATCGCAGGCTTTGGCAATGTCAAAAGCGCTGCCGATGTGGTCAAAATGCGCGTGGCTTACCAAAATGTATTCTACATTCAGCTTTTTTAAAGCTTCGGTATTGCCTGATGCTTCGGTATCGTACGGGTTAAATTCGGGGCAGCTTTCCAGATACGGGTCGAAAATAATGTTGTGCCCTTCGTGGCTTAACATAAAGCAGGCGTGGTTGATATACTTAAACGTGGTTGACATGTAATCATCTCCTTTTGAATAGCTTTATTTTATTATAGCACAACCGCTTTTCATTTGTGAATTGTTTGCAACAACAATAAAACGCCTTTACAGTCTGCTGCTGTTTGATGTAAAATTTATGTGTATGTTTGCAATAATTTTTAATTTACAATACAGCAAGGAGAATGCAAGTGAAATTTAACAAGCGTACCATTACCGCCATAACTTTAGCGTGCTTAACGGCTTTTGCAGCCAGCGCTCAGGCATCGCCGCGCGCGGTGACGCCGCCCAAAATTACCAAAGGCACTGTGGCAACGGCAGCAGCCAAAATTGTAAAAAACAGCATTAAAAAAGCCAAAGACGATAAAGCCGCTGCAACCAAAAAAGCTGCAGCAACCAAAGCCAAGGCGGCTAAAAAAACACCTGCCAAAGCAGGAACTTTTAATACAAAAGGATTGCCGAAAGATTATAAAAAAATAGGCATTTTCGGAGAAGCCAAGGCAACGCCGGAACAGGCGGCGGCGCTGATTTATTTGAACAATCCCGACCCGCAGCTGAACTGTTCTGTTGATGAGCTGGTGCATTTGTACTGGGACGAAGCAGGACGCGAAGGCGTGCGTGAGGACCTGGCACTGGCGCAGGCAATTGTGGAAACGGGCTTCTTTAGCTTTACCGGCGATGTTAAACCGGAGCAGAATAATTTCTGCGGGCTTGGCACAACCGGCGGCGGTGTTGAGGGCGAATACTTCGACGAGCCGGAAATCGGCGTGCGCGCACACATCCAGCACCTGCTGGCCTATACAACCAAAAAGCACCCTTCCACGGATATTGTTGACCCGCGTTATGAGCTGGCGCATGCCATCCGCATGGAGCGCGGCATTGTAGACACCTGGAGCGGGCTGAACGGCACGTGGGCCATGGGCAGCCATTACTGCGAAAAAATTATGCGCACTTACCAGAACATGCTGGACTTGGACAAGCATGATTTAAAGGAAGCCGAAAAGGCCAAGGCTGAATACCTGAAGAACTACATGGGCAGCCATAAGAACGAGGACAAAGATAAAGACAAGGATAAGAAAACGAAGCCTGAACATAAGCTGACGATGCGTGAACGCGTCGAAAAGATTTTGAAAGAAGGAAAGTGATTTAATGCATATCGTACTGGTTGAGCCGGAAATCCCGGGCAATACCGGCAATATCGCGCGCTTGTGCGCGGCAACGGGCTGCCACCTGCATCTGGTGCGCCCGCTGGGCTTTTCTGTTGAAGATAAATATTTAAAACGCGCCGGGCTGGATTACTGGCATCTGGTGGACATCCATTATTATGACAGCGTTTACGAAGTGCTGGAAAAATACAAGGATAACCCCAAATTTTTGCTGACGACCAAGGCGCATAAGCGTTACAGCGATGTGCAGTACGGGCCGGACAGCCTGCTGATTTTCGGTAAGGAAACGGCCGGGCTGCCGGAAAAACTGCGCAATGAATACGCCGATTGCTGCGTGCGCATACCGATGATTGCCGAAGCAAGAAGCCTGAACCTTTCCAATTCCGTCGCTATTGTGGCGTACGAGGCTTTGCGTCAGCAGCCGGATTTTGCCGGGCTGACTGTTTAACGGAGGAACTATGATTGTTTTAAAAGAATTTGAATTTGACGCCGCGCATTACCTGCTGGAATACAACGGCAAGTGCGAGCGCCTGCACGGGCACACCTATAAACTGGTGGTCAAAGTACAGGGCACGCCCGACCACGAGGGCATGGTCATCGACTTTATCCGCCTGAAAAACATCGTTAAGGAAAACGTGCTGGTACATTTGGACCACGCCTGCATTAACGACATTCTGCCGCAGCCGTCGGCAGAAAACATCAGCGTGTGGGTGTGGAATAAATTAAAAGACCTGCTGCACGCCGATAACTACGATTTATACGAAGTGGAAGTGTGGGAAACAAAAACCAGCGGCTGCATTTACAGGGGTGATTTGTGATGAAGGACGTACAATCCCAGACCGATATGCGCCGCATACCGCTGAAGCACGTCGGCATTAAAAACCTGCGCTGGCCCGTCATCTTAAAGGATAAGGAACAGGGCGAGCAGCACAGCGTTGCCACCATCAGCCTGGCGGTTGATTTACCGCACGAAATACGCGGCACGCACATGAGCCGCTTTGTGGAATGCATGCAGACGGTCGGCGCCATCAGCCCTAACGGGCTGGAAGACGTGCTGGACACTTTAAAAACGCATTTGCAGGCCGAAAAAGCCTTTATCCGCATGGAGTTTCCGTATTTTATTTATAAAACGTCGCCGGTAACGGGGCAGCGCGCGCCGATGGATTTAAACTGCGTGCTGACCGCCGAAAAAGAGGACGAGTTTAAGCTGCGCATTATGGCGGAAGTGCCGGTGCAGACCCTGTGCCCGTGCAGCAAGGAAATAAGCGACTACGGCGCACATAACCAGCGTGCGCTGGCGCGGATTGAAATTGAAGCGGACGGGCTTGTATGGATTGAAGAACTGGCGGCAATGGCCGACGCCGGTGCGAGTGCGCCGGTTTACAGCCTGCTGAAACGCCCGGACGAAAAATTTGTGACGGAAAAGGCTTACGATAACCCGCGCTTTGTGGAGGACGCCGTGCGCGAAATTGCGCTGCGCCTTGAAGCCGATAAGCGCATTAAATGGTACGAGGTTACGGTGGAAAGCATTGAAAGCATCCATAACCATAACGCTTTTGCCTGTGTGGAAAAGGGCTGGCAGCCATGATTATAAAACTGAACGAATATAACTTACAGCGCGAAATTGCCCGGCTTGGCGTACACCCCGCCAGCTGCGGCATTTTTGCCGCTAAAAGCAAAATACTGCCGCTGAAGCTGACACAGGTGCGCACACCGGCGGCCAACATTTTAAAACAGGAAATGCTGGCGGCGGGCGGCGACTGTGCTGTGCCCGGCAGCTGCATTTTAAATGAAACAAAATATGTGGACGCGGTGCTTTTGGGCACGGTTAAGCATTACCGCATTCTGGCGCGCAAGCTGGCGCAGATGCCGTTCTTCGGGTTGGCGCAGGTGCGCGAGGAGTTGCAGAAATTTTTAGCGACGCAGCAGCCGGTAACATTGCTGGCGGACGGACGACAGCTTACTTACGAAAAGCTGCGCATAATGGGCATTTTAAATGTAACGCCCGATTCGTTTTACAGCAGTTCGCGCGTCGGCGCGGATGTTGTGGCAAAGGCGGAGCAGATGCTGGCGGACGGCGCTGATATTCTGGATATCGGCGGCGAAAGCACGCGCCCGGGCAGCAACGCCGTAAGCGTGGAAAAAGAAATCAGCCGCGTTGTGCCTGCCGTTGAAGCTGTAAAAAAAGCGCTGCCGCAAAGCATTATTTCCATCGATACTTACCACGCCGCCACGGCGCAGGCAGCCTTTAACGCCGGTGCGGATATTATTAACGACGTTACCGCATTAACCGGCGACGAAGCCATGGCGCAGGTTGCCGCTGCTGCCAAAGTGCCGGTGGTGTTGATGCACATGCGCGGCACGCCCAAAACCATGCAGCAAAACTGCGAATATGACGATGTGGTAACGGAAGTTGCCGCCTATTTAAAACAACGTGCGCAAGCGCTTAGCGAACTTGGCATCAGCGCAGATAAAATTATCCTCGACCCAGGCATTGGCTTTGCCAAAAATACGGAGCAGAACCTTGAACTTTTGCAGGGGCTGGATGCCTTGACGGCGTTCGGTTATCCGGTGCTGCTCGCAGCGTCGCGCAAAACCGTTATCGGGCAGACGTTAGGCAACCTGCCGCCGCAGGAACGCCTTGAAGGCACCATTGCGTTAAGCTGTGCGGCTGTGTACGCTGGTGCAAACATGGTGCGCGTGCATGACGTTAAAGAAAACATCCGCGCGGTGCGCATGCTGGAGGCGGTTTTATGCAGGTAACGGCTTATGTGGCGCTGGGCACCAACCTTGGCAGCCTTAAAGAAAACCTTGACGAAGCCTTAAAACGCCTTACTGATAAGGGTTTAACCATTACGAAGGTTTCAACTTACATCGACACCGATCCTTACGGCGTAACCGACCAGCCGCGCTTTTTAAACGCCGCCTGCGAGGTGCAGACAGAGTTATCCGCGCAAGCGCTGTTAAAAATGCTGCTGGAAACAGAGTTGGAGATGGGGCGCGTGCGCCTGCGCCATTGGGGCGAGCGCGTTATTGATTTGGACCTGATTTTTTACGGAGACGCTGTAATTAACGAACCGAACCTTATTGTACCGCACCCCGATATGCAGAACCGCAATTTTGTGCTGCGCCCGCTGGCAGAGATTGCGCCGCAGAAACAGCACCCGCTGCTGCACAAAACCATGGCGCAGCTGTGGCAGGAATATTTACAAAAGAAGGAACAACAATGAACTACGAACTTGACGCGGAACGCCTTGTAAAAAGGTTTACCGCTTACGCACAAATAAACACCGCTTCCGACGAGAGAAGCACGCAGCTGCCCAGCAGCGAAGGCCAGTGGCAGCTTGCGGAATACTTAAAAAACGAACTGACGGCGCTGGGGCTTACGGGCGTTAAAGTAACCGATAAGTGCTATGTGCTGGCAGAACTGCCCGCCAATGCGGAATCTCCTGTTATCGGGCTTATTGCCCACATGGATACCAGCGGCGAGGCGAGCGGAAAAAACGTGCAGGTAACAATGCACAAAGCGTGGGACGGCAGGGATATTGCTCTTGCGCCGGACTGCGTTTTAAGCACCAAAAACTTTCCGGAAATGTCGGCCTACATCGGTCAGGATATTTTAACGGCGGGCGGCACTACGCTGCTCGGCGCAGATGATAAGGCGGGCATTACCGCTATCGTCAGCGCGTGCGAATATTTATTGGCGCACCCGGAAATCAGGCACGGCAAAATTTTGCTGGCCTTCACGCCGGATGAAGAAATCGGACGCGGTACGGACGGCTTCCCGCTGGATGAATTTAAGGCGGATTTTGCCTATACCGTTGACGGCGGCGAATTAGGCGAGCTGAATTACGAAACATTTAACGCCTGCAACGCCAAAATAATTTTTAACGGCGTGTCCGTGCATCCCGGCAGCGCCAAAAACAAAATGCGCAACGCCGTAACCATGGCGGCGGAATGGCAAATGGCATTGCCGCAGGGAGAAAAGCCGGAATACACCGAAAATTACGAAGGCTTTTACCATTGCCTGCGCATTGAAGGCGGCACCGACCGCGTGGAGCTGGATATGATTTTGCGCGACCACGATAAAAACATGCTGGCAAAACGCAAACAGCTGCTGCTGGACTTGGCTGCCTTTATGAATGCCAAATACGGCGCGGGCAGCGTGGAATGTAATTTGCAGGATATGTACTGCAACATGAAGGAATACATAACGCCGGTCTTTGAAATTGTGCAGCGCGCAGAAAACGCCATGCGCGAAGCAGGCGTTGTGCCGAAGCTGGTGCCGGTGCGCGGCGGTACGGATGGTTCGCGCCTTTCCGAGCTGGGCTTGCCCTGCCCTAACATTTTTACCGGCGGGCACAACTTCCACGGACGCTTTGAATATCTGCCCGTGCCTTCGCTGATAAAATGCACCGAAGTGCTGCTGAACATTGTAAAAGCGTAAAAATTAAACAGTTACAGCCAAAATAAAAAACTCCGCAGTTTTGCTGCGGAGTTTTTGTTTGCGCTATTGTGTTTAGTTATTCACTTTCAAAATTTTGCTTTGTCTTTAAACGCGCGCCCGAAATCGGTAAGGGTTAAATCGGCGTAACTGAAGTCGGCATCGTCGAGCATGGCGCGGTCAAGGCGTGCGCCGTTAAGCTGTGCGTGTTGCAAGCTTGCACGGGATAGCCCTGCGTCCGTCAAATCTGCGCCGGTAAGGTTTGCGCCCGTCATTTTGGCGTTGTACAAATTGGCGTGCGTTAAAACAGCGTCCGTCAAATTTGCTTTGTACAGCCAGCCGTAAGATAAATTGGCGTAGCTGAAATCGGCTTTAGCGGCGTTGGCGTTGTCCAGCGTTGCTTCCATAAGCTTGGCGTAGGCAAAGTTGGCGTTTGGCATTTCGCAGCCGCGCAGGCTTGTTCGGAACAGCGTCGCGCCGCTGAAGTTTGCTTTATCCAGCTTGCTGCCGTTTAAATTGGCGTAGCTTAAATCTGCACCCGCTAAATCAGCACTGCTTAAAGTGCAGCCTGTCAGCACGGTGCGGTGCAGGTTGGCGTTTTTTAAATCGGCGCCGGTAAAATCCGTGCCGTTAAAGCGCGCGCCGTTCAGGTCTGCGCCGCTTAAATCAATGCCTGCCAAATTCAGCCCGCTTAAATCAGCGCCGCTTAAATCGCCGCCGGGGCAGCTTACGCCGCTTTGCACAAGCTGCACATGGTAGCTGTTATAGGCAAGTGCCGCCGCCGGTAACGCCAGGCAGCACATCAGTGTCAGTAAAAATTTTTTCATAAGTACCTCATTCGTTAAACATTTGCGCCAGCTCTTTGGGGTCGGCGGGCAGTTCGTCCAAAATTTTCCACGGCTCACATTCTGCAAGCTGTTCGCTGGTGTAGGTGCTGCCTGCCAGAACAACAAGGCAGCGCGCGCCGATGGCTTTGGCGCATTTTATGTCGTTGGGCGTATCGCCGATAAAGAACACGTCGCCGCCGCTAATTTCTTCATCCGGGTGCAGCAGCTGCAAGCGCCTTAAGGCGATTTTGGCAAGCTCGTCGCGGTCTTCGCTTAATTCGCCGCAGACGGCATAATGGCTGTCAAAGTATTTATCAATGCCGTAGCGGCTTAATTTGGCGTAAGCGCCGGTGGTGGTGTTGCCGGTTAAAAGGCAGGTGGTAAAACCTTCCAGCCCGTCAAAATAAGCCAGCGTTTCCGCCACGTTCGGCATTAAGCGCCCCTGACGCTCCTGTAAATATTGCGGCAGCAGGCGGTGGTAGTTTATCAAAAGGTTGGCGGCGTCAAAGGTGCGGCAGCGCCCTTTGATATCAATGCAGATTTGCTTGATAATCTGCGAATCGGTTGCGCCTGCCAGCGGATGCGAGAACTGAAAATTTTCAACGCCAAACTGCTGCTTAATGCAGGCTCGCAGTGCGTCAGCCCCTGCCATGCCGGTTAACAGCAGCGTGCCGTCGATATCCCAGAAAATGTATTTCATAAAAACCTCCGTTATTACGAAAAGAAAAAGCTGCCGTTGGGCAGCGTTTTAAATGGATTTGGGGCGCATCATCAGCTTGGATAATTTTTTGCCAAAGGTTTTGGCCTTGCGGATGATTTTGGTGTGCGATTTGCGGCGCGGTTTCATATCGCTTTCGTTGCCGAAGTCGCCGCGTTCCAGATAGGTGATTTTGGATTTATCGGGGTTGAAGTAGTGGCGCATAAAACGTGCCAGCCCGTCCGGGTCAGCCTCTTTGAAGCAGGTAAAAATGTCAATCGTGGCAAAGCCCATGTCCGGGTAAACGTGCATGGTGATATGCCCCTGCTTGCAGTGAGCAAATACGGAATATTCGTCGATACCGTCCTCGTCGTTGACGTACACGCCGCTCGGTTCCATGCCAAAGCGTGCCGCGGCGTCGCTGAGCATGTGCTCGATGCCGATAACGTCGTCCAAGAGAATATCGCTGCAGTTATACATATCAATGGCAATTTGTGTGCCGATGGATTTCAAAGCAGACCCTCCCAAAATCAATAAAACGTATTTAATTAATTATAGCCAATTTCCGGGGCATTGTCAAAAAATATCGCGCCGGGCGCGGTTTATAAACGGCGCAAAACATGCTATAATAAACTGAACATTTGTTTTGCACGGCGGTGAGCATGTGGAAGAATTACAGGGAACACTGGAAAATGTAATATACCAGAGCGACGACGGCGGCTTTTGCGTGCTGCGCGTTAAAATGGCGGCGGGGTTGGTGACGGTTACTTATAAAGGCATGGCGCCCTACATGGGCGAAAACATTGTGCTGGCGGGCGACTGGTGCGAGCACGCGCGTTTTGGGCGGCAGTTTAAGGCTGAAAGCCTGCGCGTTGTTAAGCCCAGCACGACGGACGGCATCGAACGTTTTTTGGCAAGCGGCGCGGTGAAGGGCATTGGCCGCACGATGGCGGCGCGCATTGTGGAGCATTTTGGCAGCCGCACGCTGAGCATTATGGAAAGCGAACCGGAACGCCTGACCGAAGTGGCGGGCATTGGACGCAAAAAGGCGGAGAGCATTGCCGCTTCTTACGCGGAGCTGAGCGAAATGCGCGAGCTGATGCTGTTTTTGGAGCAGCACGGCGTCAGCGCCAACTATGCGCCCAAGCTGGCGGCGCGTTACGGCGGTACGGCACTTACGCGGGTGCAGGAAAACCCATACGCGCTGGCGAGCGAGGTAACGGGCATTGGCTTCCGCACGGCGGATAAAATTGCCATGGCGCTTGGGTGCAGCCGCAGCGACAGGCGGCGGATTGAAGCGGGGCTGGTTTACGCGCTGAACATGGCGGGGGCGGCAGGGCATACCTGCGTGCCGGAAGAACTTTTGGCGCAGGAAACCGTGAAGCTTTTGCAGATAGAACCGGCGGCGGTGAAGGAGCTGTTTAAGGAACTGATTGACGAGGACCGCCTGCGCACGGAAGAAGTGGGCGGGCTGCGGCTGATTTACCCGGAATATCTGTATCAGGCGGAAACGCAGGTGGCTAAACGCCTGCTGGCGTTAAAGGACGCGCCGGGCAAAATCCGCAGCGTCGATGTGGAAAAAATAATTTCCGATTGGGAACGCGAAGCAGGCATCCAGCTGGCACAGGCGCAGAAGGACGCAATTCACGCTTCGCTTAAATACGGCGTGTTTGTACTTACCGGCGGACCGGGCACAGGTAAAACTACCGTAACGAAAGGCATTTTAACGGTGCTTGAAAAAGCTGGCTGCCGCATTTTGCTGGCAGCGCCTACGGGCAGGGCGGCAAAACGCCTTGCGGAATCCAGCGGGCACCCGGCACTGACGGTGCACCGCCTTTTGGAATACCAGCCGGACGGCAGCGGCTTTAACTTCGGCAAAAACGACAGCGACCCGCTCGACGCCGAAGCAATCATTATCGACGAAGCTTCGATGCTTGATATAACTTTAATGTACCATCTCTTAAAAGCAGTGCCCGGCGGCTGCCGTTTGATTTTCGTCGGCGACGTGGACCAGCTTCCTTCCGTCGGCCCGGGCTCGGTTTTAAAGGACATCATCCGCAGCAAAAAAATGCCCGTCGTAAGGTTGGAAAATGTCTTCCGCCAGGCGGAGGTAAGCCCTATTGTGCGCAACGCCCACCGCATTAACCATGGGCAGATGCCGGAGTTTGCCCCGCACAGCGACTTTGAATTTATCGGCTTCGACAACGAATTTATGGCGGCGGATTACGTGGCGCAGCTGTACGCAAATATTGCGGCGGAACACGGGCTGCAATACGTGCAGGTGCTTTCGCCCATGCACAAAAACCCCTGCGGCGTGCAAAATTTAAACAAGGTTTTGCAGCAACATTTAAACCCGCCCGCGGCAGATAAGGGCGAACTTGTTCTGCCCGGCGGCTCGGTGCTGCGCGAGGGCGACAAGGTTATGCAGATACGCAACAACTACGAAAAAGAAGTGTTTAACGGCGATATCGGACGCATTGTGCGCATCGACGGCGGCAACGTGACGGTTGCATATGAGGACAGCGGCAAGCCGGTGTTCACGTCGTTTGAGCAGGAATATGAATACGCGGGTATCGGCGGCAACAAAGTTGTGTACACCGCCGGTGAAACGGACGAGTTGCAACTGGCTTACGCCATGAGCGTGCATAAATCGCAGGGCAGCGAATACCCGGTGGTAATCCTTTTAATGGTGCCGGGGCATTACATCATGTTGCAGCGTAACCTGTTCTACACCGCAGTGACGAGGGCGCGGCAGAAAGTCGTTATCGTCGGCAGCAAAAAAGCAGTGCAGACGGCGGTGCTGAACGACAAAACGCGCAAACGCTATTCGCTGCTGGCGGAACGCTTGCAGGAACAGGCGGACGTATTTTAAAACAGATTGGTGATAATTTGAATATATTACAAAACTGGTGGCAAACGCTGGTAAGCGTGTTTTTTACGCAAAGCTGCGCCGTGTGCGGCAGCGAAGTTGAAAGCGGCGTGTTCTGCCCAAAATGCCGCAGCGCAAACCTGCTGCTTGAACCCATGCCGAGGCTGAAACATCTGGATGACGCGGTGATGGGTTACAAATATGACGGAGCATTAAAAGACATGCTGCACAAGCTGAAATTTGAAGGCGAGCGTAAATTTTTGCAGCCATTGGCAGAAGAAGCAGCGTTTATGGCGCGGGCTTACGGCGGCAGAAAGTTTGACATGGTGGTTTCCGTACCGACCGACGCACAGCGGCGCAAACAGCGCGGCTACGATATACCGGAAGCCATATTTAAAAACGCACTGGCACAGCACGGCACGTGGCAGCCAGATGTGCTGGCGCGTGTAAAACCGACAACACCGCAGTACGGCTTAACTCCTGGCGAGCGCCGCAGCAACGTGCGCGGCTGCTTTAAAGCGGCAGGCGGCGTCCGCAGTAAAAACATTTTATTGGTTGATGACATTTTAACCACCGGCGCAACGCTGGAAGAAGCTGCCA
Organism: Acidaminococcaceae bacterium; assembly: GCA_944390935.1. Taxonomy (GTDB): domain Bacteria; phylum Bacillota; class Negativicutes; order Acidaminococcales; family Acidaminococcaceae; genus Fusicatenibacter_A. The sequence continues at coordinate 2,098 of CALXRU010000032.1, read as the reverse complement.
AAACACTAAAAAACGCCGGCGCAAAAAGCGTTTACGCTTTAACACTGTGCGGTAGCTTGGAAAATTTTGGGGAATGATGTTTTAAAAAATTTTGAGTCATAACTTGAAACTCGTTGGAAAAATATTGAATTTTCGGGAAAAGTCCCTTGAAAAATATTTTAAACAATTTTTATTAGTTTAAAATATTTGATAAAAAATAAAAAGCAGTTGCCGATTTGGCAACTGCTTTTTTTGTTTAACTGTTTAAACTTTTTGTAAGAATCCGTAAAGAAATGCACCTGGAAACGGGAATTTCTTTTCAATACCATCGAAGTCAATTAAAATACGGTTGCTATCAACGCTTACTACTGTACCATTGCCGAAAGCTTTGTGCATTACAGTTACGCCGGGCGTAATATTAGACGTATCAATTTGCAGTGGTTCCGGTTTATGGGAATTAGCTGTTGCGGATTGATATGCAAGTGAATAAGGGTTATATGTCTGCTGGCGGATAATGCCGGGGTCAAAAATTTTTGTTGTGTTTTGCTGTTGTGTTGTTGCTGGTTCTTCCACAACAGGTTTATTTTCTGTTGTTTCTTCTTTTCCTTCCTTGGTATTAACGTCAACGCTGTCGGCATCAATGTTTTCAAAATTTTGCGCCGCCGGTATTTCACCAAGAGTAGAAACCGGGCTGTCCATGGAAAATAACTGCTGGCTTGCCATAGCTTCGTAATCTTCTTTGGAAATAACGGTATCCCAACCGCCAACTTTTTCGCCTTCATGACGGTTAATGCCGGTATATTCAAGGCTGGCGTCCTCGTAACGCTTAAACTTATAAACCGCGTCGTTCATCAGTGAATCGTTAAATACGCCTAATGATACCAAAAGCTCAAAATCTTTTACATCCAATCCGGTTACTTTTTTAAATAAACCGGGTTCAAGCTGGGTAATAACATCTTTTAAAGAATATTCGCGGAAATCCGTTAAATACATAAATACAGGTATGCGCGTTGCGAATTTTATCAGTTTTTCCTGTATCTGTTTGCGTTTGGATTTGTATTCTTTTTCGGCTTCCGTTAATTGTTTCTTTTCCTTGGCAGTAAGTTTGCCGTCGTTTTCTTTTTTTGCTTTTTTAACTACGTCCGATTTGTTGATAATGGTTTCAATATCTTTATTCAAACTGCGGAAGCCTTCAATTTTCATCAGTGCAGCCATTGCCGCAGGATTACTCAGCAGGCGCGAAAGCGTATCGTTATCAACATTAACCAAAAGCGCGCTTTCCCAGCGTTTGGCAAGCATAGTTGCCGATGTGCCCGTCATGGCAATGTTAAGTACATCGCCTGCGTTAATTTGCCGCATAGTGCTGCCGTCATAGGCAATAACAGGCAAAAATTTAATAAACTCCGCAACTTTCTTTTCGGGGTTGCTTTCGCTGATGTTTAAGCGGCAGCTGTAATCTGCAATTTGCTTTAGTGCGCGGTCAAGTGCAAAGTCAAAAACATAGCATTCTTTTTTGATTATTTCTTTTGTACCGTTTTCCGTAGTAATTTCCCACGGGCTTTGTACGCGGAAAGCTGCCTGAAAATAAGTTTCCGGGCTGGAAAGGTTGCGCAGCATAAAAATGCCCGTCCATGGTTTAACGGTAACGCCTGTTGTTAATTTGCCGCATGATAGTGTAATTGTTTTGCTGTTCAGCGGGTCCTGCATGGATTTTTGTACAGGTTCTAACGCAGCAGCGCCAATGCCTGCTTTTGTGCCTGCGCAGATGTTGATTTTATAATCATGATAAAACGTATTCTGCCTTTGCATAAGCAGGTTATACATAGCATAGCAGCTGGCAACATTGGGCAAAAACCATAAGGTATGCTGCAAAACATTCAGCAGCCTTACATCGGCATAAGGCATAGGTGGTTTTGCTGAGCCGAGTTTTAAATCATAATTCTCAGTTTCTTTGTTGGAACCACGAATTAAATCCAGCCATTTCTGCACATAATCGGCATAAATAAACCGGGCGTTTTCGCCTTTGCCCTTGGCAGAGAAGAATACATTTAAATCAAACTCATTAAACTCTCCCTGCATGGCTATGCGGCGGATGCTTTCCGGAATCTGATAAGTCATC
>CALXRU010000031.1 GCA_944390935.1 Acidaminococcaceae bacterium | reverse complement strand
TTTTTTGCAAAAGTTTTTTGCTTAACTTCCCTGTGCAAGCCGCTTTAGCCAAACAGCTTTATTATAATAGCATCTACTGATGGTTATGTCAACACTATTTCAGCTGTTTTTTGCATTAATTTTCAAAATCCGTCAGTTTTATAGCCTGCACTTCATTATTATAAACAAATAGATAGTATACCGCACCGTCACCCAACGGGTCGCAATCAAAATATTCTATCATATAATTTTTTTGTATCTGCCGCCAGGTGGCAAAATTATAGTCCGGCACATAGCGGCGCACACGCTCTGCATCGCGCCAGAACGCCATTTCTTTTTCGTTCAGCTCGTCCGTATGCCATTTTAAAAACGCAGGCTTCCAACCCGGCTGATACAGCAATACGTCAAAGCGCAGCAGTTCGCAGATTTCGGCAAAATCTTCAGCATAACATTCCTGCACAAATTCATACAGCAGTTTGGTTACACCGCGCACATTATGCCCCAGCGGATATTCGCCGCGCGCCTGCCACCACTGTGCAAACTTTGTGTAGAACCGGAACGCGCTGCCCTCTGCCGCAGTCAGGTAGGTCAGCGTATGCGCAAAGCGGCCGCTGTTATAGGTATGGTCAAACACATCTTCCAGCACTTTTAAAAAGCGTAATTCATTATAATTGATGTATTTTGTAGCCAGAATTTCATACGGCGGCTCGTCCATATAAATGAGCCCGTGTTCATCGCGCTGCTGCTCCATCTGCGTGCCGGGCAGAACTTTTAAAAAGCCCAGCTGCAGCATATGCGGCTGCAAACCATACACATCGTTAAAGGATTTTTCAAATTCAGCCGGCCCTTCATATGGCAGCCCGGCGATTAAGTCCAAGTGCAGGTGGATGTTGCCGCTGTGCAAAAGCCGCGTAACATTTGCCGTCAGCTTCTGCCAGTCGTCGCGGCGGTTAATCGCTGCCAACGTAGGCGCATTAGTCGTCTGTACGCCGATTTCAAACTGAAAACGCCCTTTCGGCACGGTTTCTAAAAATTCCAGCACCTTTTCGCTCAGCAAATCTGCCTTGATTTCAAAATGAAAAGTAGCGTCGGTATCGGCCTGCGCCAAGTGCTGCATGATGGGCAGAAAATAATTTTCGTCAAGGTTGTAAGTGCGGTCCACAAATTTTACCAGCGGCACTTTAGCGGCAATAAGCCTGTCCAAATCGGCATAAACTTTTTCCAGGCTGCGTTTGCGCACATTGCGCGATATCCCCGAAAGGCAGTAAGAGCAGTTAAACGGGCATCCGCGCGTACATTCGTAATAAACGATTTTTTTAGCGGCGACTACCTCCGCCAAATCGGGATACGGAAACTCCAGCACATCCAAATCACTGACCACCGTCGTACCGCCGTTTGCAATAACTCTGCCGTCCTTTTGGTAAGCTACATACTCCGGCACTTCGCCGCCATCTGCCAAAGCGCGTACCAATTTAACAAAAGTTTCTTCGCCCTCGCCCATAATAATGTAATCAATCTGCGGGCATTCGCCAAAAATGCGCTGCGGGTCAAACGAAACCTCCGGCCCGCCCGCAACGATTTTTACCTGCGGCATAACCTTGCGCAGCAGGCGGATAAGACTGTAAACGTAGTTTTTATTCCAGATGTGCACCGAAAGCCCGACGATATCAGGCTCCTGCGCCGTTATTTCCGCCAGCACGGATAACAGCGGCGTCTGTACGCTGTCTTCGATAAGTTCTGTTTCAATGCCCTGCGCCTTGGCGTAAGCGCGTATGCTGCGCAGCCCCAGCGCCGTGTGGATGTATTTGCTGCCGATTGCCGTTAAAATTATTTTCATGTTGACCGCCTCTGACTATAATTTCTCTCCTGTGTTATAATAATAAAGTATGAAGATTTTTGCAAGGAGTGATTGAAAAATGACGCAAAATATTCCCGCGCATGGCAGCAATGTTGCCAGAAAAGATATAAACGACATTTATAAATGGAAAATTGACGATTTATACGCAGGTCCGGACGCGTGGCAGACTGCCACAGAAAAATTTCAGGACGCTTTGAAAGATTTTGCCGCTTTGCAGGGCAAACTGAATACCAAAGCCAGTCTTTTGGAAGCGCTGCAAAAACAGTCTGCTTTATCGGAAGAAATCTCCAAAATTTATGCTTACGCAAGATTGCAGCTGGATACCGACAGCGCCGACCCGCAGTTTCAGGCGTTATCCGGCCGTGCCGAAAGCCTGCTGGCAGAATTTAACAACTCTGTTTCCTTTGTAGAACCGGAAATTTTAGCACTGCCGCACGATTTTATTCAGGGCTTTATTGATGAAGCCGATTTTGCCGAATTTAAATTTTATTTGAGCAATCTGCTGCGCCTTGCACCGCACGTACTGCCGCAGGAACAGGAAGCACTGCTCTCGCAGGCCAGCCTTGCAGCATCCGCACCTGCTGCTATCTTCCGCAGCCTGGTCAGCGCCGATATGCAGTTCCCGCCCATCACCGACGGCAGCGGCAACCCTGCCACCGTCAGCGAAGGCAATTATCTGCTGAACATGACCAGCCCCGACCGCACGCTGCGCCAAAACTCGTTCCGCACGCTGATGGGCACTTACCACAACTACCGCAATACGCTGGCAAACACGCTTACCGGACAGTGCCGCGTCAGCCGCTTTTACGCAACTGCGCATAAATACAACAACACGCTGGAAGCAAGCCTCGCCGAAGATAACATCCCGACCGAACTTTACCACGGGCTGATTAAAACCGTGCACGATAATTTACAGCCGTTGCACGAATACATGGCGCTGAAAAAATCGGCGCTCGGTTTTGACGAACTGCACCCTTACGATATTTACATGCCGCTGTCTGCCGCAGGCGAAAGCTTTGCCTGCACTTTTGACGAAGCCTGCGCGCGCGTAACCGAAGCGCTGGCACCGCTGGGCAGCGATTATATTGATACTTTGAAACACGCCTTTGCCAGCCGCTGGATTGATATTTACGAAAACAAAGGTAAACGCAGCGGCGCTTATTCATGGGGCATTTACGGCGTACATCCCTATGTGCTGCTGAACTACCAGCCGCGCTACAACAGCATTTCCACCATCGCGCACGAGATGGGACACGCCATGCACAGCTACCTTGCCAACAAGGCGCAAACCTATGTCAACAGCGATTATTCCATTTTCTGCGCCGAAGTTGCCAGCACCACCAACGAAATTTTGCTGCTGGAACACACGCTGGCACACGCCACCGACGAACAGAAAATTTACCTCATCAACCAGTTTCTGGAAGCAGTGCGCACCACTGTTTACCGTCAGGTTCAGTTTGCAGAATTTGAACTGTTTACCCACGGCGAAATTGACGCCGGGCGCAGCCTGCAAGCCGAAACATTGGAAAATTACTGGCTGGAAAGCAACAAAACCTATTACGGCCCTGCCCTTACGGTTGATAAGGAGCTGGCCAGCGAATGGTCGCGTATACCGCATTTTTATACACCGTTTTACGTTTACAAATACGCCACCGGTTACAGCGCGGCGACAGCCTTTGCCGCAAGCATCTTAAGCGGCAAACCCGGCGCGGTTGATAAATACCTTGGCTTCTTAAAAGCCGGCGGCAGCGATTATTCGCTGAACATTTTGAAAAACGCCGGTGTGGATTTAACCACGCCGCAGCCCGTTGCCGTAACGCTGCAAAAATTTGCGGAAAAAGTAAAAGAATTGAAAGCACTGCTGAAAAAATAGGTGCTTATACAGCAAAAGAGACGGTTCATAACGAACCGCCTCTTTTTTTATTGGCAATTACAATTTTTGCTTTAATTCTTCAACTTTGGCTTTTTGCGCCGCGATAACTTCATCGCCGAGGGCAAACTGCTTGTCGTTTTCGGTAAACGCCGGTCCGCCGTAAGAGGTACGGGCAGCCACGCAGTTTTCCGGTTTCAGTGCGTCCAGCAAATCTGCTTCAAACAAATCGCTGAATTTTTTGTATTCGTCCAGCGAAATCTCCGGCAGGAACTTGCCTTCGCCGATAGCGTAAGCCACACATTTGCCGACAACTTCATGCGCCATGCGGAACGGCAGACCTTTGCGTACAAGGTAATCCGCCAAATCCGTCGCGTTGGAAAAGTCCTTGCTGACAGCTTCGCGCATACGGTCCACATTAACCGTCATGGTTTTAATCATGTCGCTGTAAACCGCAAGGCTGAATTTCAAGGTATCAACGGCGTCAAAGAAGCCTTCCTTGTCCTCCTGCAAATCCTTGTTGTAAGTTAAGGGCAGGCCTTTGACCGTAGTAAGCATGGCCATTAAATGTCCGTAAACACGGCCGGTTTTGCCACGCACAAGTTCGGAAATGTCCGGATTTTTCTTCTGCGGCATCATGGAAGAACCGGTTGCAAAAGCGTCGTCCAGTTCGATGAAGCCGAATTCCGTGCTGCTCCACAGGCAGAACTCCTCGCTCAAACGGCTCATGTGCATCATCAACGTCGCCGCAAAGCTGAGGAACTCAATGATATAGTCCCTGTCGCTGACGGCGTCCATGCTGTTGGCATATACGCTGCCGAAATTGAGCTGTTCCGCTACAAAGAAGCGGTCAATCGGGAAAGTAGTACCGGCAATGGCACCGGCGCCCAGTGGCATGATATCCGCACCTTCCCACACGCCGAGCAGGCGGCGGAAATCGCGCTGCAGCATGTTAAAATATGCCAGCAGGTGATGTGTAAAGGTAATCGGCTGTGCGCGCTGCAAATGAGTGTAACCCGGCATTAAGGTTTTGTCGTGCTTTTTGGCAACGGTTAAAAGCGCTTCTTCAAACTGCACCAAAAGCTCGGCAATCTCCACAACCTCGCGCTTCATGTACATGTGCATGTCAAGCGCAACCTGGTCGTTGCGGCTGCGCGCAGTGTGCAGCCTTGCACCGGCAGCGCCGATGCGTTCGGTCAAACGCGCTTCGACATTCATGTGAATATCTTCCAGCGCAATATCAAATTCAAAGTTGCCTGCTTCGATATCCTTCAAAATATCCTTTAAACCGGCAACAATTTTTTTCGCGTCTTCTTCGGGAATGATTCCGCATTTGGCCAGCATTGTAGCATGGGCGATACTGCCGCGTATATCCTCATGGTACAGGCGCTTATCAAACTCAATGGACGCGTTGAACGCGTCCACAAGTTCGTTGGTATTTTTGCTGAATCTTCCGCCCCACAGTTTGGCCATTATTTCAGTTTACCCTGTTTCATAAGGGCACGTACGGTAAGCGGCAGGCCAAACAGAGTGATGAAGCCGGTTGCATCAGCCTGGTTGTAAACTTCGTCAGCGCCGAAGGTTACATATTCCTTGCTGTACAGGGAATACGGGGATTTAGCGCCGGCGCTCATGATGTTGCCTTTGTAAAGTTTCAGGCGGACGGTACCGGTAACGGTTTTCTGGGTTTCGTCAACAAAAGCAGCCAGTGCTTCACGCAGCGGGCTGAACCACATGCCGTCGTAAACCAGTTCCGCATATTTAATGGCAACCATTTCTTTGTAATGCATGGTAGCGCGGTCAAGGCACAGTCTTTCAAGTTCCTGATGCGCGTAAACGATAATTGCGCCGCCCGGGTTTTCATACACGCCGCGGGATTTCATGCCGACAAGGCGGTTTTCAACCATGTCGCAAATGCCTACGCCGTTGCGGATGCCGATTTCGTTCAGTTTTTCAAGCAGCGCTGCCGGAGAAAGTTTTTCGCCGTTAACGGCAACGGGCACGCCTGCTTCAAATTCCAGCTCAACATATTCGTCTTTGTCCGGAGCTTTTTCCGGAGTGCTGGTAACGATAAAGAGCTCGTCCTTCGGTGCATTCCAGGGGTCTTCAAGGTCGGAACCTTCATGGCTTAAATGCCACATATTGCGGTCCATGGAATAGTCGTGCTCTTTGGTTACAGGCACCGGAATGTTGTGTGCTGCTGCAAAGTCGATAGCGTCCTCACGGGAACGGATGCTCCATTCGCGCCAGGGCACGATAACTGCCAGCTGCGGAGCAAGGGCTTTAACGCCGAGTTCAAAACGAACCTGGTCGTTGCCTTTGCCGGTAGCGCCGTGGGCAACAGCGTCAGCGCCTTCTTTCAGGGCAATTTCAACCAATTTTTTAGCAATCAGCGGGCGCGCAAAAGAAGTGCCGAGCAGATATTTCTGTTCGTAAATAGCGCCTGCTTTAACAACCGGCCAAACATAGTCGGAAACAAATTCTTCTTTCAAATCAAGGATGTAGCATTTGCTTGCGCCGGATTTCAAAGCCTTGTCGTGAACGATGTTCAGTTCGTCGCCCTGGCCAAGGTCTGCGGTGCAGGCAATAACTTCGCAGTTATTGTAGTTTTCTTTCAGCCATGGAATAATTACGGAAGTATCAAGGCCGCCGGAATAAGCGAGCACTACTTTTTTGATTTTGCTTTTGTCAATTTTCATTAAATTACAGCCTCCCAACAGGATTTGTTTATCAATTCAATATGCGTATTATTATACACGTTTTGTTATAAATATGCAAGACTTTGTTAAATAATATCGTCGGTCATAAACAAAGCCATAATTGCCTTCTGCACATGCAGGCGGTTTTCAGCCTGGTCAAACACTTTGGACTGCGGCCCTTCCAGCACTTCCTCGGTAATTTCTTCGCCGCGGTGTGCAGGCAGGCAGTGAAGTACCATTGCGTCAGGGCGCGCCACGCTCAGCAGCTCTTTATTAATCTGGTAATCGCCCAGCGCCTCCTGGCGGATGCTCTGTTCAGCCTCCTGGCCCATACTTGCCCAAACGTCGGTGTAAAGCACGTCCGCACCTTTGGCAGCGCGGAACAAATCCTCATCGACTTCAATCGTGCAGCCGGTCAGCGCAGCGTCCGCCTGTGCGTTTTTAACAACTTCCGGGTCGGGCTGGTAGCCTTTCGGCGATGCGCATACCATGTTCATGCCGACTTTGGCGCAGGCATACATCAGGGAATGTGCCATATTGTTGCCGTCGCCGACGTAAACCAGCTTGCGCCCTTTCAGCACTTCCTTATGCTCCATAATGGTAAACATATCGGTCAGCGCCTGGCAGGGGTGCAGCAAATCCGTCAGGCCGTTGATAACAGGCACGGTTGCATATTTTGCCAGTTCAATAACACTTTCGTGCGAGAAGGTTCTTATCATAATGCCGTCAACAAAACGTGAAAGCACCCTTGCGGTATCGCGTACCGGCTCGCCGCGGCCAATCTGCGAAGCAGAATCGTTTAAATAAATCGGGTGGCCGCCCAGCTGATAAAAGCCGGTTTCAAAGGATACGCGCGTCCTGGTGGAAGCCTTGGAAAAAATCATGGCCAGCGTTTTGCCTTCCAGATATCTGTGAGGCTCGCCTCTTTTTTGTTTGCGTTTTAATTTTTTTGCAACATCCAGAATGGTGGCAACTTCGCCGACCTCTAAATCATGGATGGAAATCAAGTCTTTGTGTCTTAAACCCATTTTATACCCTCACCAACTCATCAAAATTCTGCCAGTGCAGCGTCCAGCGCCGCAACTGCCGTATCTATTTCCGCTTCGGTTACAATAAGCGGCGGCACAAGCCGGATAACATTTCCCGCCGTGCAGTTAACGATAACGTGGTCTTTCAGGCAGTGTTCCACAACAGGCCCGCCTGCTTTGGCAAGCTCCATGCCTAAAATAAGCCCGCGCCCGCGCACTTCCGTAACCTTATCGGGATATTTGGCTTTTAATTCCTGCAATTTTGCCATAAAGTATTTGCCTCTTTCGGCTGCCGCTTCCACAAGTCCTTCCTCTTTAATGGTTGTTAATGCAGCTTCAATAGCAGCGCAGGCAAGTGCGTTGCCGCCGAACGTGCCGCCGTGGTCGCCGGGCTTAAATACGCGCGCCAGCTTTTCATCCACGCAGAAACCGCCTGTCGGGAAGCCGCCGCCGATGCCTTTGGCAAAAGTCAGCACATCCGGCTTGATGCCGGTATGCATATAAGCAAACCTCTGTCCCGTCCTGCCCACGCCGGACTGGATTTCGTCAAAAATCAGCAGCGCGTCGTATTTATCGCACAAGGCGCGCGCAGCCTGCAAATATTCATCGCTCGGCACATGCACGCCGCCTTCGCCCTGAATAGGCTCAAGCAGTACGCAGCATACGTCCTCGTCCATTGCTTCTTTAAGCGCGGCAAGGTCGCCGTAAGGCACATAGTCAAAACCTGCCGGCAGCGGTTCATAACCCTGCTGGTATTTGGGCTGGCCGGTTGCGGTTACGGTCATCATGGTGCGCCCGTGGAAGGAATGTACCGCCGTAATAATGCGGTATTTGCCTTCGCTTTTGCTGTGCCCGTATTTACGCGCCAGCTTGATTGCGCCTTCGTTGGCTTCCGCGCCGCTGTTGGCTAAAAATACGCGGTCAAAACCGGTCGCCTCGCTGATGAGTTTTACGGCGCGCGCCTGCACATCCGTATAAAATACGTTGGAGCAGTGCATAATTTTGCCGGCCTGTTCGCTGATTGCTTTTACCAGCGCCGGATGTGCGTAGCCGAGCGAATTAACGGCAATACCGGCGAGAAAATCAAGGTAGCCTTCGCCGTCGGCGTCGTAAACCATGCAGCCCTTGCCGTGCGTCAGCGCCAGCTGATAGCGGCCGAACACCGGCAGATAATACTGCTCGGTCTGGTCTATAATTTGTTTATGTTCCATTATTTTGCCCCCTCAAAAAGCAATTTTATAAGGTTTTAACAACTTCCGTGCCAACGCCTTCGTCGCTGAACACTTCCATCAGAATGCTGTGTTCTGCACGGCCGTCGATAATCTGCGCTTTTTTAGCGCCGCCGCTCAGTGCGGTGATGCAGGCTTTAACTTTCGGAATCATGCCGCCGTCGATGTTGCCTTTAATAATCAGCTCCTGGGCTTTTTCAAAGGTCATGGTGGAAAGGAAGGTGCTTTCGTCGCGGTAATCTTCGTAAATGCCTTTAACGTCGGTCAGCACCAAAAGTTTTTCGGCTTTCAGTGCGCCTGCAACTTCACCGGCAACACTGTCGGCGTTGATGTTGTAGGTTTCGCCGGTTGCGCCGACGCCGGTCGGTGCGATAACGGGGATAAAGTCGTTATCCAGCAGTACGGTCAAAAGTTCGGTGTTGATGTGTTCAACAGTGCCTACAAAACCGATATCTACCAAATTAACTTCACCGTTTTCATAAACGTCGGCCAGATGTTTTCTTGCCTGAATCAGGTTGTCATCCTTGCCGTTAAGGCCAACTGCCTTGCCGCCAAGGCGGTTCAGGCGGCCAACAAGGTCGGTGTTGATTTTGCCAACCAGAGCCATTTCCGTAATACCTACGGATTCAGCGTCGGTTACGCGCAGGCCGCCCACAAACTGGGTCTTTTTGCCTGCTTTAAGCATCTGTGCAGTAATTTCCGGGCCGCCGCCGTGTACAACAACCGGGCGCATGCCAACGGATTTCAGAAAAATAATATCCTGCAAAACTTTGTTTTTAATTTCATCGTTCAGCATAGCGTTGCCGCCATATTTTACAACTACGGTCTTGCCTTTGAAATCACGCAGATACGGAAGCGCTTCCACTAAAATTTTGATTTCTTCATTACGTAACATTGATTTTTCCTCCTGTTATCGGCAAAAGCCGTTAATATTTTAATATCAGGTGTGATATTCACCATTTATTTTAACATATTCGTAGCTGAAATCACATGTCCAGACGGTAGCTTCTTCGCTGCCCGCGCCCAAATCGATTTTCATGCTGATATCGTGCTGCTCCATAATGTCCTTCAGGCTTTCCAAAGGCACGTTGCAGTTCATGCCGTGTTCAACAAGGCGCACGCCGCCGATTTCAAGATTGACCTTGTCCGGCTGCATGGCTGCGCCGCTGTAACCCGCCGCACACACAATGCGTCCCCAGTTAGGGTCTTTGCCAAAGAACGCAGTTTTAACCAGCGGGGATTTGGCAATAGCCATCGCCGCCGTTTTGGCTTCGTCCCAGGTTGCCGCGCCGCACACGTTAACTTCCAAAAACTTGGTTGCACCTTCGCCGTCGCGGGCAATCATTTTGGCAAGGTCCTGTGCGCATGCCAGCAGCGCTTCAAAAAACGCCGGGTAATCGGGGTGTTCCTCGCTCAAAATAATTTCGTTCTCGGCAAGTCCGTTGGCCAGCACAATCATGCTGTCGTTGGTACTGGTGTCGCCGTCAACAACAACCATGTTGAACGATTTATCAGCCGCAGCCTTAACCGCACGTTTTAAAACATCCGGCGCAATAGCAGCGTCCGTGGTTAAAAAGGTCAGCATCGTCGCCATGTTGGGGTGAATCATGCCCGCGCCCTTGGCGATACCGGCAATTTTGCAGGTTTTGCCGCCAATTTCAAATTCATAAGCCGCATGCTTGATAAAAGTATCAGTCGTCTGGATTGCCATGGCGCAGCTTTCGCCTTCGCTCTCGTCCATAGCGTCAACAGCGTCCGCAATGCCCTGCGCAACCTTATCCATCGGCATAAAATGCCCGATAACGCCGGTGCTGCAAACATAAACCGCTTCCGGCTCCACGCCTAAAAGCTCAGCCGCCTGTGCCTGCATTACTTCGGCGTCCTTCAAGCCCTGTTCGCCCGTGCAGGCGTTGGCACAGCCGCTGTTTACCACAATGGCCTGCGCATAAGGTTTTGCTGCAACCTTACGGCTGACGAGTACAGGCGCCGCACACATTTTGTTCTGCGTAAACACTGCGCCGGTTGCCGCCGGTACGGTGCTGTAAATTACGGCTACATCGTGGTTGCCGCTGGCTTTAATGCCGGCTTTAACGCCCGCTGCCAAAAAGCCCTGCGGCGTTGTAACCCAACCGTCAATCTTTTTCATTAACATTCCTCCTTAAGGATATACAGGAAGCTGACGCAGCCCCGTGGTTTCGTCCAGCCCGAACATTACGTTCATGTTCTGCACTGCCTGCCCTGCCGCGCCTTTAACAAGGTTATCCAGCGCGCTCATCACAATTATGCGGCCGGTGCGGGCATCGGTCTGCCAGCCGATATCTACATAATTGGAAGCGCGGATGTTTTTAATTTCCGGGCACGCGCCCTTGCCCAGCAGGCGGATAAAAAATTCGCCGCCGTACATATCGCAAAACGCCTTTTCAACATCGGCATCCGTCACGCCCGGCTTCAACATGGCGTAACAGGTTGCCAATATACCGCGGTCCACCGGCAAAAGGTGCGGCGTAAACTGAATAACCACATCCTCACCGGCAAATTCGCTGTAAATCTGTTCAATCTCCGGCGTGTGCCTGTGGTTTGCAACGCCGTAAGCGTGAAAGTTTTCGTTAACAGAACAGTACAGGCTGCCCAGCTTCAAGCCGCGTCCTGCGCCCGTCGTGCCCGATTTGGCATCAACCACAATGCCCTTGGTTTCAATCAGGCCCGCCTTTAACAGCGGCACCAACGCCAGAATGCTGCAAGTGGTGTAGCAGCCGGGGTTAGCCACCAGCTCCGCACCGGCAACAGCCTTGCGGTAAAGCTCCGTCAAACCGTAAACGGCTTTAGCCTCGGGGTCAACATGTTCAACCTTGTACCACTTTTCAAACACTTTTACATCCTTAAAGCGGTAGTCACCGCCCAAATCTATAATTTTAACGCCGCTGCCGCGCAGCTTCTTGCCAATCTTCATGGCATGCCCGTGCGGAAGGGCGATAAAAATCACATCACTGCCCTCTGCAATTTTTTGCAGGTCATTCATGGATACCAGCTTTTTGTCAATGCGCCCGCGCAGATGCGGATACATCGCCGCAATATCCTCGCCCGTGCTGCTTTCGGACGTAATATACGCCAGTTCAGCCTGCGGGTGTCCGTCCAAAAGACGCAGCAGTTCTGCTCCGGCAAAGCCGGTTGCACCGATAACACTTGCTCTCATATCGAACCTCCTTTAAAACTATGATTTATAATTATACAACTTTTGTGTATAATTTTTCAATAGTATTTTTGCTTATTTTTTTACGGAAGCTGCCTGCTTTTGCGAAAAAGAAAACAAACCCCCATTATTATTTATTATTTTACTACTTTGATATGTGTTTTTCAAAACTTTTTCAGCAAAAAAGATATAAAAAGTTTAATTTTTAAATTTTACAGCCGCTTAATTTTTGGTACAATAGTAGATAAGGAAAGTAAGTGAGGTTATTATGAGCAAATTAATTAAATTACTGATAGTTTTCGCCGTCATTGCCGGGCTGTTTATGTATTACCCCGCAAGCACCGGCGATAAAGAACAAAAACCAACGCTGCCCGCCGCGCAGACGCAGACAGAGCAGCAAACAACAAGCGCGCAAAGCCTTAAAGAAACGGAAAGCACTTTAATGACGCTGCTGCCCTACCTGCCGGAACGCAGCACATGGCCAGACCCGTTGCAGAAAATGTTTATGCTGTTCACGCTGGAAAACACTGTTAAGGAACGCACCGCAGGCATGGAATGGACGCCGCTGCCGGAAATACCAACCGCCATGCAGCAGGCGCTGGTTGCCATTGAAGACCACGATTTTTACCGCCACGGCGCAGTTGCGCTGGACGGAATTTTGCGCGCAACATTTGTAAACCTGTACGCCGGCGAAATTGTGCAGGGCGGCAGCACGCTGACACAGCAGCTTGCCAAAAATATGTTTTTAAGCCAGGAACAGACAATGAGCCGCAAGGTTTACGAAGTAATGTTTGCCCTGATGCTGGAAGACAAATACAGCAAAGACCAGATTCTGGAAATGTATTTTAACACCACCTACTTCGGCAACGGCGCAACAGGCATCACTGCCGCAGCGCGCAGCTACTTCGGCAAAACACCTGCCGAAATGAACCTTGCCGAATGTGCTGTTATCGCCTCTCTGCCCTATGCACCTTCCGCACTGAACCCATACGAAAACCCGGAAGGCTGCAAAAAACGTCAGCACATTGTGCTTGACACCATGGTTAAACGCGGCTTCATCGGCGAAACCGTCGCCAACGCCGCCAAAGAAAAAACTGTTTACCTGGCAGATGGGACGACACTATAAGTAAAAAGCGAGTTTGCTAAAATGCAAACGCGCTTAACTTTTTATAAATATTTTTCTAATTCTTCTTTTAACACGGGTAAATCTTCAACAATAGTATCCCAAACTATTGTCATTTCAACACCGTCATAACCATGAACAATTCTGTTCCGCATGCCATAAAGCTGATTCCACGGTATATTGGCAATTTGCTTTTTCGCTTCATCGCTTAAAGAAGTTTTTGCAAGCTCGCCAATCTGCATTAAATTAAAAACACAGGCTTCAACACGCATACTGTCAGCTTCAAAATCTTGCAATGAATTACAGTCCTCACAATAAGACATTGTAGAATTTATATGCTGCAAAATTTTGTCCAATACCTTTTTATCTCTGTTATCCATAAATTACAACTCCGGTGTTTTTAATTTCAGCCTGAATTTTTGACGCCGGTATAATTTGCCGCCTGTCCAGCAAATCCACCTGCAAACCGACTGCATTTACAACATCTTCCAGCAATCCATAAAACGCAAGCCCGCGCAAATTGCTGTCAACCATAATATCAATATCACTTTTGGCATCGGCTTCGCCTTTGGCGTATGAGCCAAATAAAACAGCCTTTTTGATATTATGCTTTTTAAAAACAGGCTGCAATATTCTTTTTATATCATTAACGGTATAAATTGCTTTCATAAAATCACCTGTTTAAATAAATTTCCAAATATATTTTAACATAATATCATTAAAACTGTCATCTTATATCTTATTTTCCATTTACGATAAGCGATACCGAAGGCTGGCTGATATTGAACAAATTGCCTAGGAAGATTTGTGATAAACCTTCTTCTTTGTACAAACGCAAAATTTCTTTGTTGCGTTCGTTAAGCGTGTTAAAAGTTTTAATCTCAACAACTTCATGGCGGATAGCAAAGCCAAAATCGCGTATTATTACAACCTTACGGGTATTATCGGGATTTTTTATTTTCAGTTCCCATGTCGGCATGCCGCTTTTACTGCGCTGGTTAAACATGCAGTATTCAACAGTTCCATTACCTGTAATATCTTTTAAATCTTTTTCATCCAACGGAAGTTCCGTATTTATCATTTTACCGCCCTCACATCATTTTATAAATTATAGTTTAATATTGGCAATGTTTTAAAACAAAAGGGAGCAGAAGCCCCCTTTTGTTTTTTAGTTTTAATTAAAAGCTGTATCTTACGCCAACATTCCACTGCCACGGAGTTGCAACATCGCCGCCGTAAGTTTTTTCTACATCCATGTAAAGATGCGTTGCGTCGCTGAGGTTAATGTTGGTGCCTACACCAACTTCCCACCAGCCGCCGCCAAGGTCTTGTTCAAAGCCTCTGGTTACGCCGTTTTTGCTGAAAGTCATATCGGTTTCGCCGTCAAAATCATACAGGTAAGAAGCACGCACATAAGCATTGCCCTGTTTAAAGTCCTTACCAAGTGCAAAGCCTATGCGGCCTACAAGGCTGTCCATACCGTCCTGACGAACTGATACGCCGTTATCGGTGGTGTAATTTGCACTGCCGATTTTACCATAGGTCAGTTCAACCTGCGGTTCAATCCACATGCCGTTATCCTGCGTAAAGCGTTTGCCGTATTCAGCACTTACGCTGTAACCGTTGGTATCATAATCGCCGCTGCCTGCGCCGCCGTTAACATCAAAGTCATGGTCAAGGCGTGCATATTTGGCAATCAAGTCAATAAAGCTGCCGTCATCATTCAGATAGCTGCCGTACACAGCAAAACCGGTGTGTTTGTTTTCACCGCTGCCGCCGTTAAAGCTGCTTTCGCCTTCGGTGTAGCTTAATGCAGCACCAACAGTCCAGTTGGGGTTAGTGCTTAATTTTTCATCATAACCTAATTGATAGGTGTTGTACTGGTTTTTAATGCTTTCGTAAGTACCTTCACCGCGTACCATACGTGCCCAAATACCGTGTTCACCTTTACTGTCACGCAGTTCGCCAAGGCGTTTGTTCATATCGTTGTTTTCGGCACGCCATGCCATTAAGGCGATATTAGCCATATT
>CALXRU010000030.1 GCA_944390935.1 Acidaminococcaceae bacterium | reverse complement strand
TCACGCAGTTCGCCAAGGCGTTTGTTCATATCGTTGTTTTCGGCACGCCATGCCATTAAGGCGATATTAGCCATATTGCTGATTGCATTGTTGGAGGTATTAACTTTTTCATTAACGGTATTGGCAAGCAGATTGCCGTCTTCGCCAACTTCTGCCGTAATTGCACCTGCAACAGCAGTTTCAGCTACATACAAATCGGTAGCGGCAGATTTGCCTGCTCCGGTTGCAGTGTTATCTACAACCTGATTAGCAAGGTTTTGCAGGCTTTTATTTACATTGTTTTGTACAAGCTGTTCAGCATAATTGCCGATTGCAGAAACGGTTAAAGCGGTATTTTCAGCTTTAGATTCAGTAATAGAAAGTTTATTTTCTGCACTTGCTACGTTGACAGTTCCGCCATTGCCACTTAAATTTTCAATTTGTAATTCTTGATTTTCCATTTTTTCAAGATTTACAATACCATCATTTAAAGTTAGGTTGTTAAGAGCCAGATAAGCTCCACCAGTAACACAGTCTTGACCCTTATTATTTACATATTTATCATCTGTTCTATCTATCTTATTAGGATTCCATTGTGCTCCATCAGCAACAGTTAATTTAAAATCTTTTACTTTCAACATATCATCATCTGGTTTATTATCAGCTACATAATCCCATGTAACTGTACTATTACCATTCCAATATGAATCTGCGCCTGTTAAATTAACTGTAACATCAGCATCTACCTTTGTACCAGAAGTAGGCCCATTATAATTAAAATTAATATCACCATTTAATTTTGTTGTTTTGCTTCCATCTTCATTAATTTTAACAACTGCACCACCACGAGCAATTATTGCATTATTTCCATAAACCTCCAAGTTACTATTAATATTTATTACACCATGCGACATCGCAACAATAGCGCTACCTTCACCTAACGCATTATCACCTGTAGTTACATTAACATAAGTATTTTCTGTATCTATATTGATTTCTGCTAAATTATTATTAGCTTCACTTGTTGCATTTTGTGCATAAATACCATAAATTACGCCTGATACCGAGTGACCAGTTATTTGTAAATAATCACCTTTTACATTTACTTGACCACCATTTTTATTATTATCACCACGCGCCCAAATACCTATTGCAATATTAGGATTATCTCCAACATAATTATCAACAACATTAATTGCAATTGATTCAGTTGTCTCACTTGAACCAAGATTTATAACAGCTTTACCATCACTGACACTGTTAGCCCAAACGCCAACATTGCCATTTCCCCACTGATCTCCTTCAGTTGTATTAATATTAATTTGGCTTCCAGTGTATTCACTGCTACCATTTTCATTTCGATATATACCTACATCATAAGCACCCTGAATATTTACGTTTTCATTTGAAGACTGATTCGAATTACCTACAGCAGCTTCTGCAAAACCATACGGCGTTGCCAAAAGTAAACCCAACATAATTTTTGCCGCTAATTTTTTACCCTTCATAAAAATTACTCTCCTTTTTTCGCCAATTATTTTATATCAACCGATACATCTGGCGTCACTAAAATTATAGCATATATTTACCCCCCCGCAAGACTCAAACTTCCGACGTGAATCGAAATCTTCAAGGTCTTGCAACTGGTAACTTTTTTTGTTAAGCGTAACTTTTCAGTTTAGCATAAAAAATTTTGCAAAAACAGTCTTGTCAAACAGCATAATATTTTGCTATTATTATTTTTGCCGCTTTGGTGCGCACCGTTTTGGCGAATAAACACATCAAGGAGGTTCAGCTTTTGAACGACAAAAATTGCACAACTAAATATTGGACGGATTACAATGAGCAGGAAAAATTAACAAGGCAGCTTGTTACCGCTGCGCAAAACGGCGATAAAGCTGGCGCTTAAAAAGCTGACGGAAAAGCAAAGAAACACAATTAAAGCCTTATACTTTGAAGGTTACAGCGGTAAGGAAATTGCCGCCAAACAAAAAATAACGCCTGCTATGGTTAGTAAAAACCATAAACAGGCGTTAAAAATTTTACGCGGTAATATTGCGTAACGGACTTAATTAAGTTTAAAAGGAATCATTCTATGAGTGATTCCTTTTTTATTTTACTGTTCGCTGAACTGGTCTTTGCCGACGCCGCAGAGCGGGCAAACCCAGTCTTCCGGTACGTCTTCCCAGGCCGTGCCTGCTGCAACGCCGTTATCCGGGTCACCTACTTCGGGGTCATAAATGTAGCCGCAGATATTGCATACCCATTTTGCCATAATTTCCATCTCCTTTATTTTAATTTTATTACAGCCGTTACTGCTTATACGCTTATTATAGCACACTTTGTTCTAAAAGAAAATAATTATTGAAAATGTTTCAATTTTTTAACACTTCGGCTTTTTCCGGCAAATCCATGCGGAAAAAGTCATATATTTTCTGCGCCGCGGGATAGTTCATGCTTTCGGTGTCGGCAAGTTCTTCCACGCTGGCGGCTTTAATGGCGTCGATTGATTTAAATTTAAGCCACAGCGCCTGCCGCCGTTTCGGGCCGATGCCTTCGATATGGTCCAGCACGGAGCGCAGGTTGCGTTTGCCGCGCAGTTTGCGGTGGTAGGTTATGGCAAAGCGGTGCGCTTCGTCGCGGATGCGCTGGATTAAATGCAGCGACGCCGATTCTCTGTCCAGCAAAATGCTTTCGTGGCTGCCTTCGGTAAAAATTTCTTCTTCGCGCTTGGCAAGGCCGATAACTGGCAAATCGTGCAGCCCCAGCCCGCGGATAACCTCCAGCGCGCTGCTTAACTGCCCTTTGCCGCCGTCGATAACGACCAAACTCGGCAAGTTTTCGTAATCCTTATAGCGGCGGTACACAACCTCCTGCATGGATTTGAAGTCGTCCGGCTTGCCTTCGGCGCTAACGATTTTATATTTGCGGTAATCCTTTTTGCTGGGCTTGCCGCTCTTGAACACAACCATGGAAGCAACAGTTTCCGAGCCCTGCGTATGCGAAATATCAAAGCAGTCCATGCGCTCCAGCGGGTCGGTCAGGTTCAGCGCACGCTGCAATTCTTCCGCCGCTTCTTCGTCGGTTTTTAAACTGATTTTGCCTTTGCGCAGGCGTTCTTCCAAAAGTTTACCGGCGTTTTCGTCCGCCAGCTGCAAAAGCTCGCGTTTCGTTCCGCGCTGCGGGCGAATAAGCTCCACCCTGCGCCCGGCTTTTTCACTGAGCCATTCGGTAAGCACGGCGGTTTCGGCTTCTTCCGGCAAATCCGGCAGTAAAATCTCGCGCGGCACAAAGGAAGCGTCGTTGTAATACTGCTTGACAAACGCGGTCAGCACCTCCTGCCTGCTGTCGCCGCCGTCCGGCAGGAAGAAGTTTTCGCGCCCTATCAGCTTACCGCTGCGCACAAAAAATATTTGCAGGCAGATGCCGGTTGCGTCCTTGGCATAGCCGACAACGTCCATATCGCCGCCAGCGGTAACGGCCTTCTGCGATTCGTCCAGGCGTTTTACAGCCGAAAGCTGGTCGCGCAGGCGCGCCGCTTCTTCAAAGGCGTAGTTTTCCGCAGCAGTTTGCATGCGCTGTTTTAAGTCTTTTTCCAGCTCGCTTGTGCGCCCGTCCAGCACCATGCACACGCTGCGTATCATCGCGCCGTATTCTTCTTTGCTGACTAATCCCGCGCAGGGCGCAAGGCAGCGTTTGATGTGGTACTGCAAACAGGGGCGTTCCTGATTCATTTTGCGGCAGGTGCGCAGCGGAAACATGCTGCGCAGAAGTTTAACCGTGGCGTGCATGGCGCCCGCATCGGCGTAAGGCCCGTAATATTTGCTAACGTCGCGCACAAGGCGCCGCGTAACATAAATGCGGGGAAAGTCCTCCGCCATTGTTACCTTTAAATAAGGATAGGTTTTGTCGTCCTTCAGCATGATGTTGTAGCGCGGACGGTATTTTTTGATGAGGTTGCACTCTAAAATCAGTGCTTCAACTTCGCTGTCGGTAACGATGGTTTCGATTTCCGCAACTTTGCTGACC
Source organism: Acidaminococcaceae bacterium (assembly GCA_944390935.1). GTDB lineage: Bacteria > Bacillota > Negativicutes > Acidaminococcales > Acidaminococcaceae > Fusicatenibacter_A. The sequence continues at coordinate 11,744 of CALXRU010000030.1, read as the reverse complement.
AGCGCCTTGACCTTGACGGTGTGCGACGCCAGATTGCGGAAATAGCTGCGCACGCGGTTTTTAAGCACTACGGCCTTGCCGACGTAAATAACTTTGCCGTTAGCGTCGTGCATAAGGTACACGCCCGGCTTATCGGGCAGCACCGCCAGCGCTTTGGCTATGTTTTCGTTCATTGGTACCACCCGTTATCCCTGGCCTGCTGCAAAACAAGTTTTACATACTGGCCGGTGTAGGATTTTTTAACCTTTGCCAGTTCCTCCGGCGTTCCGCTGGCAACCAAGGTGCCGCCTTTGTCGCCGCCTTCCGGGCCGAGGTCGATTAAATAATCCGCCGTTTTGATAACGTCGAGGTTATGCTCGATAACAACGACGCTGTCGCCAGCTTCGACAAGGCGCTGCAAAACGTCCAGCAGCTTGTGCACATCGGCAATATGCAGGCCGGTGGTAGGTTCATCCAGCAGGTACAGCGTTTTGCCGGTGCTGCGGCGGCTTAATTCCGTCGCCAGTTTAACGCGCTGCGCTTCGCCGCCGCTCAGGGTCGTTGCCGCCTGCCCCAGATGGATATAGCCAAGGCCGACGTCCTCCAGCACCTGCAATTTGCGGGCAATGCGCGGCAGGTTCTTAAAGAACTCGCAGGCTTCCGTTACCGTCATGTCCAACACTTCGGCAATGCTTTTGCCCTTGTAATGCACTTCAAGCGTGTCGCGGTTGTAGCGCGCGCCGTGGCACACTTCGCAGGGCACGTAAACGTCCGGCAAAAAGTTCATTTCAATTTTATTCATGCCGTCGCCGCGGCAGGCTTCGCAGCGCCCGCCCTTTACGTTAAAGCTGAAACGTCCCGGCTTGTAGCCGCGCATTTTGGCTTCATTGGTCTGGCTGAACAGCTCGCGGATAAAATCAAACACGCCGGTGTAAGTTGCCGGGTTGCTGCGCGGTGTTCTGCCTATCGGCGACTGGTCGATGTTGATAATCTTGTCGATATTTTCCAGCCCTTTAATTTCCTTGTGCTCCGCCGGGCGCAGGCGCGCGCCGTGCAGTTTGGCGGCAAGGGCGTTGTATAAAATATCGTTAATCAGCGTGGATTTGCCGCTGCCGCTGACACCGGTAACGACGGTAAACACGCCCAAAGGAATTTTTACATCTATATTTTTCAGGTTATTAGCTTTCGCGCCGATAATTTCAATGTAGCGCCCATCGCATTCGCGGCGTTTTTTCGGCACGGGTATAAATTTGCGGCCGCTTAAATACTGGCCGGTGACGGAATTTTCAATATGCTTGATTTCTTCCGCCGTACCCTGCGCCACTACGTTGCCGCCATGTTCGCCCGCCCCGGGGCCGATGTCAATAATCTGGTCGGCAGCGTACATGGTTTCTTCGTCGTGTTCAACAACAAGCAGCGTGTTGCCCAAATCGCGCAGGTGCTGCAAAGTTGCCAGAAGCTTGCTGTTATCGCGCTGGTGCAGGCCGATAGAAGGTTCGTCCAGAATGTACAGCACGCCAACAAGTCCGCTGCCAATCTGCGTGGCAAGGCGTATGCGCTGCGCTTCGCCGCCGCTTAAAGTACCGGCCGCGCGGTCCAGCGTTAAATAATCAAGGCCGACGTCGTTTAAAAAGCGTAGGCGCGCCAGAATTTCCTTTAAAATCTGGCGGGCAATAAACTGCTGGCGCTCGGTAAGGTTCAGCGTTTCAAAAAAGTTAATCGCGTCACGCACGGTCAGCGCCGTAACTTCGCAAATGTTTTTGCCGCCGACGAGAATTGCCAGCACCTCCGGTTTTAAGCGCGCGCCATGGCACACCGGGCAGGGCGTGCTGGTCATAAAGCTTTCAATGTCAAGGCGCATGCGCTCGCTGAACGCCTCGCGGTGGCGGCGTTTCAACAGCGGGATAATACCTTCAAACGGCGTGTTGTGTTTTTTAACTTCGCCCTGTAAATTTTCGTACCAGAAGGTAAATTTCTGCTCGCCGCTGCCGTGCCACAAAATCTCCTGTATGTCTTTTGGCAGGTCGTTCCAGACGGTATCCAGCGAATAGCCGTAATGCGTCAGCACCGCCGTCAGCTGCTTCATGTGGTATGCTTCCTGATTGGTGGACAGCGCCGCAATAACGCCTTCGGCAAAAGTTTTGCTGCCGTCGGGGATAATCAGCGATTTGTCCAGTTCCATGTTCATGCCAAGGCCGGTGCAGGCAGGGCACGCGCCCATGGGATTGTTAAACGAAAACAGGCGCGGTTCAATTTCCGGCAGGCTGATGCCGCATTCGCTGCATGCAAAGTTTTCGCTGAACAGCTCGGTATCGCCGCCGATGACGTTAATTTCAACCAATCCTTCGGCAAGCTTCAGCGCCGTTTCCACAGAATCCGTCAGGCGCTGGATAATGCCTTCGCGCACCGCCAGACGGTCGATAACGACGGACAGGCTGTGCTTTTTATTTTTTTCCAGCTTGATTTCTTCATCCAGCGTGCGCACTTCGCCATCGACAAACATACGCACGTAACCTGCTTTGCGCATCTGGTCCATAATCTTCTGGTGTTCGCCCTTGCGTCCGCGCACCAGCGGCGCCATAACCATAAACTTGCTGCCCGCAGGCATGGCCAGCACGCGGTCCACAATCTGCTGTACGGTCTGGCGTTCAATCAAACGCCCGCATTTAGGGCAGTGCGGCTCGCCGATACGCGCAAACAAAAGTCTTAAATAGTCGTAAATTTCCGTTACCGTACCGACGGTGGAACGCGGGTTGCGGCTGGTGGTTTTCTGGTCGATGGAAATCGCCGGGCTCAGCCCTTCAATATAATCCACGTCCGGCTTGTCCATCTGCCCCAAAAACTGGCGCGCATAGGCGGATAGCGATTCCACATAACGGCGCTGGCCTTCGGCGTAAATGGTATCAAACGCCAGCGACGATTTGCCGCTGCCGCTCAAACCCGTAATTACCACCAGCTTGTCGCGCGGTATTTCCACGGTGATATTTTTTAAATTGTGCTGTCTTGCTCCTTTAACAATAATCTGGTCTTTCATGTCGTCCTCTATTTTTTGCGTTTTTTCGGCACTAATTTTTCGCCCAGCAGCCCTTTGGTAATAATCAGCTTGTCGCGCAGCTCGGCGGCGCGTTCAAAGTCAAGCTCCTTGGCGGCGGCAGCCATTTCTTTTTCCAGCGTGCGCGCCAGTTTTTCAATTTCCTTAACGCTGCGTTTTTTCAGTGCCTTTTCGCTGTAATCGTTAATTTCCGTTTCTTCGGCAACCTTGGTCAGCTTAATCAGCTGGCGCTGCTCCTTGTACACGGTTTTCGGCGTAATGCCGTGTTCTTTATTGTAAGCCGCCTGTTTTTCGCGGCGGCGTTCGGTTTCGTCAATCGCGCGCTGCATCGAATCAGTAATGCGGTCGGCGTACATAATTACGCGCCCGTGTTCGTTGCGGGCCGCTCGCCCGATGGTCTGAATCATCGAGGTATCGCTGCGCAGGAAGCCTTCCTTATCGGCGTCCAGAATCGCAATCAGCGAAACCTCCGGCAAATCCAGCCCCTCGCGCAGAAGGTTAATGCCAACCAGCACATCAAACTTGCCGCTGCGCAGGTCGTCAATAATCGCGCCGCGCTCAATCGTGGCAATTTCCGAATGCAGGTAACGCACGCGCACACCGGCGGTTTTCAGGTAATCCGTCAAATCCTCCGCCATGCGCTTGGTCAGCGTTGTTACCAAAGTGCGCTCACCGGCGGCGGTTACTTTGTTAATCTCCGTCAGCAAATCATCAATCTGCCCTTTAATCGGGCGTATTTCAATTTTCGGGTCAAGTAAGCCCGTCGGGCGGATAATCTGCTCCACAATCTTATCGGCGTGGTCCAGCTCGTATTTGGCGGGCGTTGCCGATACGTAAATCGCCTGCTTGATCTGCGACTGGAACTCGTCAAAAGTCAGCGGGCGGTTGTCAAACGCCGACGGCAGACGGAAGCCGTGTTCCACCAGCATCTCCTTGCGCGAACGGTCGCCCGCGTACATAGCGCGTATCTGCGGCAGCGTAACGTGCGATTCGTCCACCACCAGCAAAAAATCCTTGGGGAAATAGTTTACCAGCGTAAACGGCGCTTCGCCAGCCTTGCGCCCCGCCAGATGGCGCGAATAGTTTTCGATGCCGGAACAGTAACCCATTTCGTTCATCATTTCCAAATCGTAATTGGTGCGCTGCTCCAGGCGCTGCGCCTCCAGCAGTTTGTTATGCGCTTCAAGGTATTCCAGGCGCTCTTTAAGTTCAACCTTTATGTCTTCCATCGCGCGTTCCAGATTCTCTCGCGAGGTTACATAGTGCGATGCCGGGAAAATCGCCACATGCGTACGCTGAGCCAGAATCTCACCCGTCAGCACATCAATTTCCAGAATGCGCTCCACTTCGTCGTCAAACATTTCAATGCGCACAGCCTTTTCGTTGTAACCGGCGGGGATAACCTCAATTACATCGCCGCGCACGCGGAAAGTGCCGCGCTGAAAGGCAATGTCGTTGCGGTCGTATTGGATTTCCACCAGTTTGCGCAAAATAGCCTGACGGTCAATAATCTGCCCCGTCCTCAGCGAAAGCACCATGTCATAATATTCCTGCGGCGCACCCAAACCGTAAATGCACGACACGCTGGCAACAATAATAACGTCGCGGCGTTCAAACAGCGCGCTGGTAGCCGAGTGGCGTAGCTTATCAATCTCGTCGTTGATGGAAGCGTCCTTTTCAATGTAGGTATCGCTCTGCGGAATGTAAGCCTCCGGCTGATAATAATCATAATAGGAAACAAAATATTCCACCGCGTTATCCGGAAAGAAAGCTTTCAGCTCGCTGGCAAGCTGCGCCGCAAGCGTTTTGTTGTGCGCTATTACCAAAGTCGGCTTGCGCACGCGGTTGATAACCTGCGCAATGGTATAGGTTTTGCCCGTGCCCGTCGCACCCAGCAGCACCTGCGTGTGCAGCCCCTGCTCCACGCCCTCCGCCAGCGCTTCAATCGCCTGCGGCTGGTCGCCTGCCGGTTCAAACGGCGCTTTAATTTTAAAATCCATAGCTAACGCCTCACAGCATTATTTTAAAATCAAACCTACGGGGCAGTGGTCGCTGCCCATAATTTCGGGGTAAATCAGCGCGTCGGCAATTTCGTCCTGCAATTTCTGCGATACGAGGAAGTAGTCGATGCGCCAACCCACATTCTTCTCACGCGCTTTAAACATATAGCTCCACCATGTGTAAGCGCCTTCTTTATCCGGGTACAGATGGCGGTAGGAATCTACAAAGCCGCTTTGCAGCAGTTCTTCCATTTTGGCGCGCTCCTCATTGGTAAAGCCCGCGTTGCCGACATTGTTTTTAGCGTTTTTAATGTCGATAAAATTGCGTGCCACGTTCATATCGCCGCAAATCAGCACCGGCTTTTTGGCGTTCAGCTCGCCCACATAATTGCGGAAGGCGTCCTCCCACGTTACGCGGTACGGCAAACGCGCCAAATCGCGCTGGGCGTTGGGCACATAAACATTTACCAAGTAAAATTTATCGTACTCGGCGCAAATAATGCGTCCTTCCTTATCGTGTTCCTCAATGCCCATGTCATAGCTTACGCTGATGGGCTCAACCTTGCTGAAAATTGCCGTGCCGGAATAGCCTTTTTTCTCGGCGCTGTTCCAGTATTCAAAATAACCGGGGAACTCAAAATTCGCCTGCTCGCGCTGCATTTTGGTTTCCTGCACGCAAAAAACATCGGCGTCCACGCTGTCCATAAAATCTTTAAAACCTTTATTCATACAAGCCCTCAGGCCGTTAACATTCCACGAAACTAATTTCATCTGTGCCATCACTTCCTGTTCTATTTTTGTAAGAATTATCTAATAGTATAATTATATCATTTTTGCCGCCGCTTTTAAAGCAATAACGGCAAACCGCTGTTGACAAATTTGTAAACAATTATTCAACCAGCACCATGCCGTAAATTTCCAGCTTGGTAATCGGGCCGGTTACCACGTCCATGCCAAAGCCGTTGTCGCGCGCCAACGCAAAAACGTCGATGCCGCAGGCTTCCAGCGACGGGCGTGCCTTGGTAGGGTTTACGCAGTGCTGCAAATTACATTTTTCGCACAGGCGGCAGCGCCCTGCTTTAAGCGCAAAGGCTTTGTAATGGTTCAGCAAAAAGGCTTCTCGTTCCAGCTCCAGCAAAATGCGCAGCAGCTCGTTGCTCAGCTGCAAATCGGCACGTTCAAAATCAGCCGGACCGGTAGGGTCAAGCTGCATGGTGTACTGCACAATAATGCCCTTTTTGTATTCGCGCAAAAAGCGCTGCGTTGCTTCGTAATCCGGCGTGTACGGCGGGCAGCACAGGGTTTTGCCGTAATTAGGGCAGCCGAACTGGCATTTCCAGCGCGTCCACGCCCCTGTTTTTACCGTTGCCACGTCCACAACCTTCGCCGCGCTCGCGCCGCTTGCCAACGCTTTATCTATCAGCTTCTGCAAATCCATTTCCAAATCCATAACATTCCCTCCATCAGATATCTTCTATCAAATTCTCCAGCCCCTGCTGGCCAAGCTGCCTGCAAAAAGCGGTAAAGTCCGTAAATTCGCCAGTCAGCAGTTTATCCTTGTGGTAAATCAGCGCAAAGCGGCGCGTAAACACATTGCCGCTTACGTTTATGCACGCCAGCGTATGCTCCGCCAGTTCGCGCTTTACAAGATAGCGCGAAATTACCGCAATGCCCATTTTATGCCGCACCGCCTGCTTGACTGACGCCGTGCTGTTGCAGACGCAGTCAATTTTCAGCGTAAAGCCGTGCTTGTCAAAAATATTTTTTAACAGCGTTTCGGTCGCGCTGCCGGTTTCGCGCCCCACAAAAACTTCCTGCTGCAAGGAGGCAAGCTGCACCGTCTGCCCTGCCAGCGGGTGCGCCGGATGGCAGATAACCACAATATCGTCCTCAAAAAACGGTAAGTAATTAAAATCCTCCTGGCGCCGCGTTTCGGGGATTATTGCCAGATCAAGGCGGCCGTTTAAAATTTTTTCAGTCAGTGTCTGCGTGTTGCTGATTTCCGCGCTGACGTGTACTTTGTGGTACTGCTTTTTAAACCCGGCAATCAGCGGGTACAAAAGGCTTGCTCCGACAGTGTTGCACGAACCGATATTCAAAGTCTGCGGCGCGTCCAGCATGGCGGCGTTCAGCTTGTCGATGCTTTTTAAAACCTGCGTCGCCAGATACAGCAGCTTTTCACCGGCAGGCGTTAAGTACAACGTGTGGTTCAGGCGTTCAAACAGCAGCACGTCATACTCCTGCTCCAGCGCTTTTACCGCCTGGCTGACGCTGGACTGCGAAATCATCAGCGCGCGCGCCGCCTTGCTCATGCTCATGTGGCGGCAAACTTCCGTAAAAATTTCCAGATAGCGGACTGTCATAAAATTACCTCAACATTAGTATTTACTTATAATCTTACTACAATATTCGTATTTTTCAATAGGCTGCAAAAATGTTAAACTCTTATTAGTTTAATCAAAGGATGGTTTTAATGAACATTTTTGTAATTTTAGCTTTGGCTTTGCTGATTATAATGGTGCTGCTGCGCCGCCATGTGCCGATTGGCCCGGCAATTTTAGCAGCGGGATTTTTTATCTGGGCAACTACCGCGCCGCAGTTTCATTATTTGCCGGACGCACTTTATACCACGCTGACCTCTGCGCGCACTTACGATTTAATTTTGGCGCTGTATTTTGTAATGTGCCTGGAGATTGAACTGCGCACCGGCGGGGTGCTGGACGGCATGGTGCGCGCCCTGCACCACCTTTTGCGCAGCCCGAAGCTGACGCTTGCCATTATGCCTGCGTTTTTAGGTCTTTTGCCCTCGCTCGGCGGCGCGCGTTTTTCCGCACCGATTGTGGAAGGCGCAGCAAAAAATTTAGGACTGACGCCAGAACACAAAGCCAATATCAACTTCTGGTTCCGCCACATTTTTGAATTTTCCAGCCCGATTATTCCCGGCATGCTGATGGCCTGCAGCATTGCAAACATTCCGTTCAGCCAGCTTCTGCGGCATTTAGCGTGGGTAACGCCGCTGTTTTTCGCCATCGGCTGGTTTGTGCTGATGCGCCCGCTGAAACTGCCTGCCGAAAGCAAAGACGGCGGCGGTTTTGCCGAACACAAGCAGGATTATATCCACCTTTTGCTGGCGCTCGCCCCGGTTGCCGTTAACTTTATCCTCATCGTCAGCTTTAATTTTTCGGCTGCTGCCGCGATGGCACTGGTAGCGGTAACGCTGATTTTTGTGCTGCGTTTCAGCAACCACGTTATCAATATCAAGCAGGTTTTCACCGGCGCGTGCGATTTAAAAATGCTGATGAACATTCTCTGCATATTCTACTTCATTCAGATTTTGACGGACACTAAAGTTTTATACGCCATCGTCAGCGAATTTCAAAAATCGCCGCTGCCGCAGCCCGTTATCGTCGCCGCCGTATCATTCATCATCGGCGTGCTGACAGGCATGTCGCAGGGACACGTCGCTATCGTCATGCCCATTATCGCCGCCATGGCACCGGGCGATTTAACACTTGCGGGCATTGCCATGGTGTTTGGCGTGGCCGGGCAAATGCTGACGCCGACGCACATGTGCCTGATTGTGACGCTGGACTATTTTAAAGCTGATTACTTTAAATGCCTGCGCACGCTCTGCGTAATGTCCGCCCTGCTTCTGGCAGCGTTCAGCGCCGTAACCTATGTAATGCAGTAAAAACTAAAAATTTCCGTAACATACAATCAAAACCACCGGCATCGCCAGTGGTTTATCACTTCCCGCCTTAAAGACTATTCTACTATTGATTTCTTGAGCGGCTTTTATTGTTGTCGTGTCATAAATATCTTCAACATCGGCAAATAATCTATACTCGCTGTTACTTACAACACCATATTGCATTAAAGCTTCATTTTCTCTATCGACTGTAGAATATTGATTTGCTTTTTCTTTTATTCATGGCACCCTCTTAATTTTGTTTCTTTTACGAAACTTTTTAGTTAAAAAAATTGAAACTAGTTTGCTATCGTCCAATTGAAAAATGCAGATTATTGATTAAATTTCATCATAGTATTAAAATGATAAATAAAGAGAATATATAAAAATGTTTTTATCAAAACTAGACGATTAGAATTAAAACTTACTTTACAAAACATTGCTGACGCAACAAATGTTGGTAAAGGAACTATACAAAAGTGGGAAAACGGAGAAATTTCTGATATGTGCAGAATTAAAATTGGCGCATTAGCTAAAACACTTGATGTATCACCTGCTTTATTATTAAAAGATAAGATATTTGATATTATTTCTTATAGTTCCGAAAATAAATTATATATATTGTCAGCTGGATGCTGACGGTATATAAGAAATTGATATTATTATTAATGTAAAACTACAATAGAACAGAATTATAAATCATAACCATACGAATTTTCAACTACTAAATCAAGCTCATTCAGTAATTCGCAAAACTTTATAAACAGATATTTAATAGTTTCCTAGTCTGCTATAATATGTAAGTTATGACTATTTAATCTGTTTTGTAATTCGTAAATATCAGTATCCCAAATGTTTGCAATTTTATCAATTTTTTCTTTTGTTAATAATATAATAATTTTCCCTTTTAGAAAGGCAGTGTAATTTATGGAATTATTAGCTTTTAATGGTATTCCAGATGGTGTTTTTTTAGATTACTTTTTAAATAGAATCACTGAAGAACAATTTTTTAAAAGTTTTAAAGCACCACCGGCAGCAATAAAGCAGTTCAAGCTTGACAATTTATTCAATGTTTTAAAATACAGTTTATTTAATGAAATTACCAATGAGGCCGGCGCCCATTTTATTCTGCTCCAAGGTCAGACCGTTAAAAAAGTTATAAAAATTAAAAATCAATTTAAGCAAACGATATCAATAGAGGATATACTTCCTAATAATATTATAGCATCTTTTCATTTAAATCCTTTAACTGGTCAAAAAGAAAATTTAGAGGTCTATGCACTTCGCAATAATATTTCCCCTTTAACTAAACTTGATTTAATTCCTGCTTTAACAGACCTTAATAATAATTTAGAAGCTGAAACTGAATTAACCATTTTTACAATTTCAAAAAATTTGCAGGATGATATTGTTAGTTCATTGCTTATAGATGCTTTTCAGTATTGTCAAAATGGTAATTACAGATATTCTTTAATCGCTGCACATAATGCTTATGAATTAAGCGCTAAAAGATATTTCTTTAATTACGGTAAATCCTTAAAACTAAATGCTCAAGCGAAACGCTTTTTTGAGAATTTTGACAGAGAGAACATCAGCGCTATTACAACAAAATATTTACCGCTTGTTACTTCCATAACCGGCAAACCGATGCCGCCGGAAACAATTATTGACAAAATAATTATTTTAACAAAGCTTAGAAATAACCTTAATCACTCTATAAAAACAACAAATAAAAAAGAGTTAGATGACGTCTATAATAGCGTCCTGGCATCGTATTTCATGTGTAAATACTTTGAATTGCAGATACCCAGCAAGGATTACCCAACTGAATCTTTTTATAGTACAGTACCTCAAAATAATTCAAGTACAGAAAATACGCCAGTAATTTCTATTTTTAAATAATTTAACGGAAATATCTTATATGACTTTATAAAAGCAACAAGCTGGAAAAATGAGCGGATATTTTAAAGAATTTTGCGATGAACATATTGAAATATAAAAAAATCATTATAATCTTATTATTATTATATCCATCAAAACTATTGAAAGGAAGTCGTTAATTTGGCTAACAAAATCTTTATTTCTTACAAATATTGGGACGAAAACGTATATCAAAATCCATTTTTAGATAAAATAAATAATCCAAGTTTTCCTAATTTATCTTTTTTTGCAAAAGTAACTCCAAGAAGCTACGTAAATGTACTGAGTAAAATTTTATCTAATTATGCTATCCAAAAATGGGAAAACGATGACGAAGATTTAAGCAAATTTAAGGATTCTACTATTGCTTCTAAATTACGAGATAAAATTTATGATAGCTCTATAACGATTGTTTTGATTTCTCCAAATATGAAAGATTATACAAAACCAGAATCAGACCAGTGGATTCCTTGGGAGATATCTTATTCATTAAGTGAATATACAAGAAATGATAGAACAAGTAAAACTAATGGAATGATTGCTATTATTTTGCCTGATATAAATTTGAGCTATAAATATTGTTTAGAACCTAAGCAATACTGCAATTCAGATATTTTAAAATTCGATGCTCCATTTTGTTTTAAAATTATTGGAAAAAACTTTTTTAATAAAAAGAACCCAACCAAGTACTTCTGTCCAAAATGTTTTCAAAATCATTTTAAAGGCTTTGATAATAACTATTTCGTGTTTGCTACATGGAATGAGTTTATAAAATCACCTCAAACTTATATAAACGATGCTATTGAACATAGTAAAAATGTAAACGATTATAACATTGTAAAAACAATATAAATAAAAATTCCCCAGTACTACCAATACTGAGGGATATGCGGTAAAGCTACCAACAATTACTGCAAATAACAACTTTCTACCTACCAAAGTATAGATCTGTCTTCATATATTATAACAAAAAATGACCAGCTCTAGCATATAATTTTATTATATTAAATAGAGCTGGTTATTTTTATATAAGGCTATGTCACAACAAACAGTTGATAAATAGCCATTTTTATAGGGGAGTATCAGAACTCCCCTACAAACTGTT
>CALXRU010000029.1 GCA_944390935.1 Acidaminococcaceae bacterium | reverse complement strand
TACCCCAATAAAACCGTATGGTGCTATACCGGTTACGACCTTGAAAAAGACCTGTTAACCGGCCGCCTGTGCGATTACGAAACCACCAAAGGGATGCTGGACTGCATCGATATTTTGGTGGACGGCGAATTTGTGGAAGCAAAAAAAGACCCGAACCTGCGCTTCCGCGGCAGCAGCAACCAGCGTGTAATCCGTTTGCAGGAAACGCTGAAAGAGGATAAAATAATCCTGTGGGACGACAATGAAGGCTTGTTTGAACCGGGGAAATAAAAACAAAACGCACCTGACTGACAAAGCGGGTGCGTTTTTTATTGACAACTTACCATGCTAATGGTAAACTTTTAGTAATTACAAATTAGCGGCCTATGATGGGGGAGAGTACTTTTAATACGCAGCTCATAGCGAGTCGGGGGTGGTGCAAGCCCGGCGGTGTGCGGTAAAGGGAATGGGCCCCGGAGGTGTGCTGCGAGCCGCAAGGGGTAGCAGCGCCGGGATGGCTTTGCCCGTTACCATAAAAGCGGATATCGGCTTTGGCCCGTATCTTAAAGTTGGACTTTTTAAGTCAAGCAGGGTGGCACCGCGAAAGTTTACAGCCTTTCGTCCCTACAAGGGGATGGAAGGCTTTTTTATTTACAGCTTAAGGAGTGAGCGGCATGGAAGAATTGCAAAGAGAGAAAAAAATAGTAACTTTAACGGAAGTTAAGCCGACGCAGGACGGTTACCGCTGGGTGGCGATAACGGCGATGCTTCTGGCCATCGGCATTATTCTGCACACGGTAAGCCCTAACGTGGGCGGCGTTACGCCGAACTGGACGATTGCAATGTATTCTATTGTCATCAATCTTACCAACCCGTCGCTGCCGCAGGCGCTGGGCATTGGTTTTATCAGCGGCATGACGCTGGTGCCGTCGTCTAAGTCGGCTTTCCCGCTGGGCAATTTAGCCAGCGAAGTGTGCGGCGCGATTGTGTGCTGCCTTTTGGTTAAAGCCATGCTGAGCGTTAAACTGGACAAGTGGAAGCTGCGCCCGTTTATTACCGGCTTTGCGGCGACGATTATGAGCGGCGGCGTGTTTACGTTTATTTTAAAAATTGTCATGGGGTTGCCCTTAAGCGTGTGGATGTACGCTATGCTGCCGGTGGTGGCGGTTATCGGCGTATTGAACGGCAGCATTACCTTTTTGCTGTACGGCCCGGTACGCAGGCTGTTTTTTGTGCAGGAGGAAGATAACTGATGGAAACGGTTGTGGAATTACAGCATTTTTACTTTGCTTATAAAAAGAATAATCTGGTGCTGCACGATATAGATTTTAAAATTGAACGCGGCTCGTTTACGGTTATCGCAGGGCCGAGCGGCAGCGGCAAAACAACGCTGTGCAAGGCTATGGCGGGCATTGTGCCGTTTTACATGGGCGGTGCGTACAGCGGCGATGTGATGGTGCTGGGCGAAAGTACCAAGGGCAAAAAGGTATCGGACATTGCCATGCGCCTCGGGCTGATGCTGGAGGATTACGAAAGCCAGCTTGTTTCGCTGACGGCGGGCGAGGAGGTTGCGTTCAGCCTGTTAAACCACGGCTTTAAGCCGGAAGAAGTTGAGGAGCGCACACGCCGTGCATTGGAGGACGTCGGCCTGCCGGGACGCGAAAGCTACCAGCTTGATGAACTTTCCGGCGGACAGCGCCAGCGTTTGCTTTTGGCTTCGGTGCTTGCCGTACACCCGGAAATTATCGTGCTGGATGAGCCTGTATCGGCGATGGACCCGGACGGCGCAAATTCCCTGTACGGTCTGTTATATAAAATCCACAAGGAATACGGAACGACGATTGTGGTGGTTGAACACCGTATCGACTACCTGCTGCCGTACATGACGGATTTGATTGTACTGAAAGACGGACGGCTGGTAACGGCCGATAAATACGAAAACGCCGCCAGAAAAATGTACGGCGACGAGGTTCTGCGCCAGTTCATACCTGCGCTGTGGCGCATCAAGCTGGGGCTTGAAGAAAAGTTTGACATCACGCTGGGCAATTGGCGCACGGAGGAAGAAGCCGTGGCGGAACTGAAGGAGAAGGGTTTTACAGGAGGTGAGGCGTAATGCTGGAGGCAAAAGAGGTTAACTTTGCGTACCTGCGCGGGCAGCCGGTGCTGCATGATATAGATTTGAAAATTGAAAGCGGCGAGTTTGTGGCACTCTTGGGGCACAACGGCAGCGGCAAAACAACGCTGAGCCGTCTGTTTATGGCGCTGATTCATCCCCGCAGCGGGCAGATTTTAATTGACGGCGCGGACATTGAAAAAATGGAACCGGCGGATCTGGCTGATAAAATCGGTTACGTGTTCCAGAACCCTGATTTGCAGATTTTGGAGGACACCGTTTTTGATGAAGTGGCTTACGGACCGCGCGCCAAAAAATTGACGGAGGAAACCGTAAAGCGCCAGGTGGAAAAAGCACTTGCAGCCACGGGGCTGACGGATTTGGCTGACGCTTACCCGCGACTTTTATCCTTTGGGCAAAAACGCCGTTTGGGCGTAGCGGCGGCGCTGGCGTTAAACCCGCGCACGCTGATTTTGGACGAGATAACCAACGGGCAGGACGCCGTGGAAAAAGAGCGCATGATGAGCTATTTAAAGGCGCTTAACGAGGAGAACGGCATTACCGTTGTGCTGATTTCGCATGATATGGACACGGTGCGCCGCTATGCACAGCGCACGGTGGTGCTGCACAACGGCAGCCTTGTGTTTGACGGCACGCCGGAAAAACTGTTTGACGGCAGCATTAACGTGGAGCGCTGGGGGCTGCGTTACCCGACGGCATCGGCTGTGGGCAATGCGCTGGGCCTTACGGCGACAAGCCCGGAAGATTTTTGCAGTAAAATTACGCGGAAGGGGGCGCAGGCATGAAAATATCGGCTTTTACGCAGATTATTGTAACGGTTGCGGTAACGGCGTGGGTTTTCATCCTGCCGGTAATGGCCGTTGCTACGATTTTGGTGCTGGAACTGGCACTGCTCCTTTCCATTAAGCACGACCGTATGACGATGGCGGCGATTGGCGGCCTTGCGGTTTTCACTGGCTTGATGGTGCTTTTGCAGCTCTTGTTCGGTTCGCCGCTGGAAATTGCACTGGTTGGCGGTTTGCGCATGTTGGTTATGACGATGGCGTTTTTGTGCATGCTGGCAGCTACGAGGATTCAGGATATCGCGCAGGCGCTGGTGACAAAGTTTCATCTGCCGTGCGAATACGCTTTTATGCTGACGACGGCACTGCGTTTTGTGCCTAACTTTCTGGCAGACAGCGCGATTACGCTGGACGCGCAGAGCTGCCGCGGCTATTCCAACCGTGGCAATGCAGTTAAGCGTTTAATGTCGTACGTCGTCGTTATCCGCCCGCTGGTAATGCGCGCGGTTGCCAAAAGCGAAACGCTGGCTTTGAGCATGGAGCTGAAAGGCTTTGGCGCGAACACCTATAAAAACATGCCGCAGCAAAAGCTCGGCCTTGCCGATTACCTTGTGCTGCTGGCGGTAGTGGTTTTAAGCGCTTACCCATTCTGGCAGGAACATTTAATGAACCTGATGTGAGTATAAATAAAAAAACTTCCACCAATTTGGTGGAAGTTTTTTGTTTGCGTTTGGTTAATCTTTATTTAAATGTTCGTCCAGCATGCCCTGGTTAACGCTGTCGAGCGTGCCGATGATTTTGATTTTCAGGCGGGTAATGCGCAGGGCTTCAACTTCTTCGACGGTAATTTCTGCCTTGGGCAGTTTAACGCTTTGCCCAACCTGGGGCTGTGTGTTAAGCTGCGTGTAAACCCAGCCGCCGATGGTGTCGCACTGGCTGTCGTCCAGTTCCAGCCCGAACAAATCGTTAACGTCTTCCAGCAGCATTTTGCCGTCGATGGAGTATGTTTTGTCGGTTTCTTCTTCAACTTCGGGGCGTTCTTCGTCAAATTCGTCCTGAATTTCGCCGACGATTTCTTCGAGGATGTCCTCAATCGTTACCATACCGGCGGTGCCGCCGTATTCGTCAATCAAAATAGCCAGCTGTTTGCGTTCCTTCTGCAATAAGCGCAGCAGGTTGCTGATAGGCATGGAAACAGGCACTTCCAACACATCGCGCGCCAGCGTGCTTAAATCCGGCTTTTGGCCGTCGTTAAGGGCACGCAGCAAATCCTTAATGTGCAGGAAGCCGATGATGTGGTCCTTATCTTCGTTGCAGATGGGGTAACGCGTCATACGCTCGCTCAATGCGGTTTTGATATTGTCGTCGAAGCTGTCTTCAAGGTACAGGCAAATCATGTCGGTACGCGGTACCATGATTTCACCGGCGCTGCGGTCGGAAAAATCGAACACGTTGTCAAGGTAAGTCAGCTCGCTTTTATCAATGTAACCGTATTTGTAGCTTTCTTCCATCAAAATGCGGATTTCTTCTTCGTTGTGCGCTTCTTCCGCTTCGCTGGCAGCGTTGATGCCCATGCGGCGCAGCGTCCAGTTGGCAACGTGGTTTAAAAACCATACGGCCGGGTACATCAGCTTGTCAAACATAATCAGCGGGCGCGCTACGAATAAAACGATGGCTTCCGTTTTCTGGATAGAGAGGGATTTCGGTACCAGCTCGCCCAGTACGATATGCAGGGCGGTGATTACGGAAAAGCCCAGTACAAACGCCAGCGTGTGTTCAAGCTGCGGCGGAAGTTTTAAAAGCGCAAATACAGGCGCCAGCATTTTGGCAACGGCAGGTTCGCCAATCCAGCCAAGGCCGAGGGAGGCCAGCGTAATGCCAAGCTGCGTTACGGAAAGGTAAGCGTCCAGGTGTTCCGTTACCTTACGGGCGTAGACAGCGCTTTTGTTGCCTTCCTTAATTAAGGTATCAAGCCTTGAAGGGCGCACCTTGACGATGGAGAACTCCGACGCTACGAAAAAGCCGTTGAGCGCTACCAGAAATAAAATAACAACAATGTTAAAAACTATGACAAGATAATCCAAACAATTCGTTTCCGCGAGGGAAACAGTCACCTCCGTTAAAAGTATACTTATCTAATTTTATCATAAGCGGCGGCTGCATAAAAGAGGCAAAAAAGTAAAAAAACAGTCTTCTGGGGTTAATTTAAGGCTGTAGTTTGCCAATGCTTCCCTGACTGTAAGCGTAAAGGGGCGTGGCGTTAATTTTAGCCGTTTTTCGCCCGATTGGCATAAAAAAACACCCGGCGGCTGTATTTGCCTGCCGGATGTTTGTAAATTTTTGGTTAACGGCGCCGCTTATTTAACGTAGTAAACGTAATTTTCCTTGCGTGCCGCTGCTTGCGGTTCGGGGCAGTCGGCATAGCCTAAAATGCAGTGGCCGATGCCTTCGTAGTCGCCTTCAATGCCCAGCTCTTTTAAAAGCGCTTTGCCTTCGGGCAGCTCAAATTCTTCTTTGGCGCGGTGAATCCAGCAGCTCGCGATGCCGCTTGCGTGTGCGGCCAGCATCAGGTTGCCCATAACAAGGCTGCCGTCGTAAACGTAAGTCGGGAATTTTTTATCAGCCAGTACGATAACGACTACCGGCGCGCCGTAAAACGGGTCAAAATCCGGCTTGCCGAAAATTTTGGCGTTGAGCCTGCTTAATTTATCGCGCAGCTCTTTATTGGTAACGGCAATCATAATGGGGCTTTGGTTGCCGTGGCCGGTGGCGGCATAGGTGCCGGCCTTTAAAATTTCGTCCAGCACATTTTGCGGAACCATATCGGGTTTATATTTGCGGCAGCTTCTTCTGGTCAGTAAATTTTGCATAGCTTCATTCATGGTAAAACCTCCTTTGGGGGCAAGCGCCCTTACAAGTTAAATATAGCACTTGGCCAGCGCTTCGTCAAATATCCGCTTAGGCGGGATAATTTAAAAGCCGCTGTAAAAAATATTGCGTTTTATGATATAATTAATAGATGTAAATTTTTATAAAGGACGGTAGTTATGCGTTTAAGAAAAAAGCCGTGGATTGAAACGGCAATGGAAGAATTAAAGGATAAATACGTGCTGATGCACAATTTGGAACAATACAAAGGGCACTGGCAGGAGCGCTTCCCCGGCAAGCGGCTGTGCCTGGAAATCGGCTGCGGCAAGGGGCGCTTTTTGACGGGCATGGCCGAGCTGAACCCGGACAAGGCATTTATCGGCGTGGAAACGCAGCATGATATTTCGTACTATCCGGGCAAATATATTATGGATAACAAGCTGGACAACGCCGTTGTTATCTGCGCCAACGCGGAAAATTTGGAGGACTGGTTTGAGCCGGGCGAGATTAAGGAGCTGTATTTAAATTTCAGCGACCCGTGGCCGAAGGCACGCCATGCCAAACGCCGCCTGACGCACCGCAATTTTCTGGCAAAATACCAAAGGCTGCTCGGCAGCGGCGGGCATCTGCGTTTTAAAACGGATAACCGCGGGCTGTTTGATTTTTCCGTGGAGGAATTTAAGGAGTTCGGGCTGGAAATTATCGCGCTGAGCTACGATTTGCACCATTCGGAATACGAAAACGCCGTGCAAACGGAGTACGAGCAGAAGTTCAGCGCTTTGGGCACGCCCATCAATTTTTGCGAGGTTGTATTTAAGTAGGAGCTTTTATGCAGAGGCACTTTTTAATTTGGGAAAACCCGCGTGACGCCGTAATATGGATTACGCTTTTGCTGCTGGCGATTGGCTGCATTAACGTGTTCAGCGCCAGCTTTGTGGAAGCGACGGACATGTTCGGCGACGGGTATTTTTACTTAAAACGCTATATTATTTTTGCCGTTATCGGCTTTGCCGTAATGCTGTGGCTGGGCCTGCGCGGTCCTGATTACCACCTGTGGCTGAGCAAGCACTGGCTGAACATAATTTATTTTACGGTGCTGCTGCTTTTAATTGCCGTTGAAACGGTGGGCGTAACGACAAAGGGCGCGCAGCGCTGGCTGTATGTCGGGCCGATCAGCATCCAGCCTTCGGAGCTGGCGAAGCTGGCGGTTATTATGCTGTGCGCAGGGCATCTGGGCAGGCGTTTAAAGCAGCATCTGCGCCCGGCGCTGTTTGATTACCCCGGCAACAAAGCATTTATCATGTCGCTGATTTACGGCGCATTGGTTCTGGTACAGCCGGATATGGGCACGGCCTCGATTGTTGTTGCGCTTTGCGTCGGCATGTATATTCTGGGCGGTTTGCCCATCCGCATGCTGGCAATGCTTTTGGCGGTTGGCTTTGCGGGCGTTGTTGCGTTAATCGCCATTGCGCCGTACCGCCTGCAAAGGATTCTGGTCTGGTTCGACCCGTGGAGCGACCCTTCCAACGCAGGCTACCAGATGGTGCAGTCCTTAATCTCCATCGGCAGCGGCGGCGTTCTGGGCGCACCGTGGGGGCAGGGCAGCGGCAAATTCTTTTATCTGCCGGAGGCGCATACGGACTTTGCCTTTGCCATTTACTGCCAGGAATGGGGCTTTTTTGGCGCGTTGTTTTTAATATTTTTGTTTGCACTGCTTGGCATTGCGCTGTTTAAAATGGCGGCGGCCTGCCGCGATGAAGAAGGTTTTATGCTCATCAGCGGCGTAACGCTTCTGGTTGTGGGGCAGGCTGCGGCGAACATGCTGATGGTGTGCGGCTGCCTGCCGGTTATCGGCGTGCCGCTGTCGTTCATCAGTTACGGCGGTACTTCCATGGTTGTTTCGCTGACGGCGCTGGGCCTGGCGCTTTCCGTCTACAAGCAGGAGGTTAAGCGCGAAAAACGCGAGGAAATGCTGCGCGAAGCGGGCATGCCGCCGATTATGCCGACCAGCACCCTGAGAAACAGGGGGTGGCGCAGATGAGAAAACCGTTCAGCTTTTTTAACAGCAAAAAACGCTTTTTTGGTTTGTTTGCCATAATTTTTGCAGTCTTCGCTGTGGTTATAGGCCGCCTTATGTGGCTGCAAATCGTGCGCGGCGAAGATTTGGGCAAACAGTCGATGTCGCAGGCAATGGGTACGGACGTTATGTATTCGCCCCGCGGCGCGATTGTGGACTGCAACGGCGAGGAACTGGCCGTCAGCATCATGGCCAAATCCCTGTACGTTGACCCGCTGGAAATGGAGGACCGCCCCGGCAGCGACGTTGCCAAAACCGGGCGCAATGTTAAACGCCTGGCGGCGGATTTACTGGCAGGGCCGCTCGGCATCAGCGCCGAAAGCCTGTACAGCGATTTTACCACCGAAGCAAGATTTATCTGGATTAAGCGCACCCTGACGCCGGACGAGGCGGACACGGTAACGCGCATTATAAAAGAAAATAAAATCCCCGGCCTGCACTTTTTGGAAGAAAGCAAACGCTATTACACCAAAAAATCCATGGCCGCGCAGATTTTAGGCTTTGTCGGTACGGATGACAAGGGCCTGAGCGGTATTGAGCTGGCGCTGGATTCCGTCATTAAAGGCGCGGCGACCCGCCAGGAGGAAATGGTGGATGCGCTCGGACGCCCGATGGGTGAATCCGGCCTGAACGCCACACGCCCGCAGAACATGCCGACAGTGTACCTGACGATTGACAGCAAGATTCAGTTTGTGCTGGAGGACGCGCTCGACCGCGCGATGCAGGAAACAAAATCCAAAGCGGCGGCCGCCGTTTTGATGGACCCGCATACCGGCGCGGTGCTGGGCATGGCTTCCCGCCCGACTTTTGACCCCAACGACTTTGGTGAATATCCGTCATCGACGTGGACGAACAGAGCGATTTCCATTATTTACGAGCCGGGTTCCGTCTTTAAGCCGATTGTCGGCTGCATGGGATTAAGTGAGAACATCATAACGCCGCAGACGCTGTTTAACGATGCGGGCAGCATTAAAATTGCCGACCGCGTTATCCGCAACTGGGACGGCGAAGGCCGCGGGTATGTTCCGTTTGAGGACATTATCAAATACTCCATCAATACCGGCATGGTGCAGCTGGGTATGCAGCTTGGCGCGCGCCAGATGACCGATTACAGCAAAAAATTCGGCTTCGGCCAGCCGACGGGCATTGAACTGCCGGGCGAAGAAAGCGGCATCTTGTACAATCCGGAGGATATGTACGAGCCTGATATCGCCACCATGGCGATCGGGCAGGGCATTGCCGTTACGCCTTTGCAGATGCTGCGCGCAATTTGCGCCATTGCCAACGGCGGCGAGCTGCTTCAGCCTTACATTATTGATAAGATTGTGATGCCGGACGGGCGTGTGCTGCGTCAGGGCGAAAAACACGTTGTGCGCCGCGTAATCAGCGAGGACGTTGCTTCGCAGATGCGTACGATGATGGAAAAAGTAGTCAGCGAAGGCGGCGGCAAACCGGCGCATATTGCAGGCTATCAGATTGCGGGCAAGACCGGCACGGCGGAAAAACTGGCCGAGCAGGGCGGTTACGCGCCGGGCGAATACATTGCTTCCTTCGTCGGTTTTGTACCGGCGGCCAATCCGCAGTATGCGATGCTGGTAATGCTGGATACGCCGCAGGGCGCTTTCTACGGTTCGCAGGTTTCCGCGCCGGTGTTTAAGGATACCTTGCAGCAGATTCTGGTTGCCAAGGGCGTGCAGCCCAGCACGCATGAAGGGCTGCCTTCGTTTGAAGAACACGGCAAGGACACCAAAGCCGCCAAAGTGCCGGTAATGGAATTTTTGCCGGACGGCAAGGTAAAAGTGCCGGACTTTACGGGGCTTGACATGCGCCAGACGGCGGAACTTGTACAGCGCGGGCATCTGGTGCTGGTGCCTTACGGTAGCGGGCGCGCCAAAAAGCAATCGCTGGCGCCGGGTACAGTCGCCGCGGAGGGCACGAAACTGGAAATCTGGTTTGAATAATATTTTATCTCTACCGGAAGGAAAAACGAAGCCACGCAGAGAATCTAAATAAGATACGGTTATTTTTTGCAGTGTAAATAAAGGGAGGTACCAAGATGTTATCGGATATTGAAATTGCTCAGCAGGCACACATGCTGCCTGTTACCGAAGTTGCCAAAAAGCTCGGCATCGGCGAGGAGGATATTGAACTTTACGGCCGTTACAAAGCCAAACTTTCCATGGATTTGATTAAAAGGGTGCAAAATAAACCCGACGGCAAACTGATTCTGGTTACGGCTATTACGCCGACCCCTGCCGGTGAAGGCAAATCCACCACTACCGTTGGTTTGGCACAGGGCCTTGCCAAAATCGGGCAAAGCGTTATCGTTGCCCTGCGCGAGCCTTCGCTCGGACCCTGCATGGGCATTAAGGGCGGCGCTGCCGGCGGCGGTTATTCGCAGGTAGTGCCGATGGAAGACATCAACCTGCATTTTACGGGCGATTTCCACGCCATAACATCTGCCCACATGCTGCTCGCAGCGATGCTGGACAACCACATCCAGCAGGGTAACACCCTCAACATCGACCCGCGCCGCATTGTGTGGAAACGCGTTGTCGATATGAACGACCGCGAACTGCGCAACATTGTTGTAGGACTTGGCGGCAAGGCGCACGGCGTACCGCGCCAGGACGGCTTTGATATTACCGTTGCGTCCGAAGTTATGGCGATTTTGTGCCTGGCAACCGGTCTGCACGATTTGAAGGAACGCCTGAGCAAAATCATCGTTGCTTACGATTACAGCGGCAACCCCATCACCGCAGGCATGCTGAAAGCGCAGGGCGCCATGGCGGCACTGCTGAAAGACGCTGTTAAACCGAACCTTGTACAGACTTTGGAAAACGTACCGGCTATTATCCACGGCGGGCCGTTTGCCAACATTGCACACGGCTGCAACAGCGTAATGGCAACCAAAACAGCGCTTAAACTTGCCGATTACACCATTACGGAAGCAGGCTTCGGCGCAGACCTCGGTGCTGAAAAATTCTTTGACATTAAATGCCGTTATGCCGGTTTAAAACCGGATGCGGTTGTACTGGTTGCAACTGTCCGCGCGCTTAAAATGCACGGCGGCGTGCCGAAAACAGAACTGGCTACCCCCGATGTGGAAGCGGTTAAACGCGGTATGGTCAACCTTGAAAAACACATCGAAAACATTAAACAATACGGTTTGCCGCTGGTTGTTGCCATCAATGCCTTTGCGCAGGATACGCCGGAAGAACTGGAAGCTGTCCGCGCCCATTGCGCAAACCACGGCGTAAATGTTGCGCTGTCCGAAGTGTTCGCCAAAGGCGGCGAAGGCGGCGTTGAACTGGCCAAAGAAGTTGTACGCCTGGCAACCGAAGAAAAAGCAGACTTTAAAGTGCTGTACGGCGACGAATTGAGCCTGAAAGAAAAAATCGAAACCATCGCTAAAAATATTTACGGCGCGGTGGGCGTAAACTATACCAAAGAAGCAACCAACGCTTTGAAAGACTTTGAAAAAATGGGCTACGGCCATCTGCCCGTCTGCATGGCCAAAACCCAATACTCCTTCTCGGATGACCCGGCGCTGCTCGGCCGCCCGGAAGGCTTTGAAATTACCATTAAAAACTGCCGTATCGCAGCAGGTGCGGGCTTTGTGGTAGTATTAACCGGCGACATTATGACGATGCCGGGGCTGCCGAAAGTTCCTGCCGCCGAAAAAATCGACGTCAGTGACGACGGCGTTATCAGCGGACTGTTCTAAGGAGATTTGTATGGAAACTTTGTTGATGAAAGGCAAGCCTGTGGCTGACGCCTACCGTGAAACGATTATCGCCCGTGTGGCGCGCGCGCTGGAAAGAGGGCGCAAGGTTACGCTGGCAATTATCGTCGTGGGCGACGACCCGGCTTCGCATGTATATAAGGACCGCCTGATGAAGCTGGCGGAGAGCATGGGCATTTACGTGAAGGAAATTTTGTACCCTGCCGATGTGAAGCAGGAGGATTTGCTGCGCGACATTGCCCGCATGAACCACAACCGTTATATTACCGGCGTTCTGCCGATGATGCCGATGCCGGAGCCGCTTGACAGCGACGCTGTCGGCACTGCTGTTACCGCCAGCAAGGACGTGGACTGCCTGAACGTGAAAAACGTCGGCGATATGTACCTTGGTTACGGCACCATGTCGCCCTGTACGCCGCGTGCCTGCATGGCGACGCTGGAGCATTACGGCATTGAGCTGGAAGGCAAGCATGCCGTTGTTATCGGCCGCAGCAACGTGGTGGGCAAACCCGTTGCCAACCTGCTGTTAAATAAAAATGCAACCGTTACCATCTGCCACAGCAAAACCAAAAACCTTGCGGAAATTACCCGCACGGCGGATATTATTGTGGCGGCTGTGGGCAAACCATGCTTTGTAACGCCCGATATGATTAAAGAAGGTGCGGTTATCGTCGATGTCGGCATTAACGCCGTGGACGGCAAATTAGTGGGTGACGTTGACCCTGACGTTGTAGGCAAAGCCGGTGCTTATACGCCTGTGCCCGGCGGCATCGGCGTTGTAAGCAACATGATGGTTATGGATTTGCTTACGCGCAAAGAGTAAGGCGGCGCGCAAATGAGAAAATTTTTGTGGCTGCTTTTGCTGGTGCTGTTTACCGGTTTTATCTTCTTTAACTCGTCCATGTCTGCGGAAACTTCGCACAACGCAAGCAGCCTGCTTGCCCAGTGGCTGGACAGCTTTTACAGCGCCATCGGCGACCCGATGCCGGTGGACCGTCTGGAAGCACGCCTGCGCAAGCTGGCACACTTAGCAGAATTTGCCATGCTGGCAGTGATAATGGTTAATACTTTTATCGCATGGCGCATTTCCAACCGTGTGGCTTCCGGCTACATCCTGTTTTTAGGTTTGGCCGTCGCCGTGGCGGATGAATACATACAGCTTTCCGTGCCCGGGCGCAACGCGCAGATTACGGACATCGTACTTGATTTCTGCGGCATCTTCATCATCTGGTGCTGCCGCCAGATATGGTTGTGGAGCAAGAAATAGTTTATTCAGTAATTTATAAAACCATCGGCTTTATGCCGGTGGTTTTATTTTTTTCATTACACCTTTAACAAAAATATAAAAAATGCTATAATAATACGTCAAGGAGATTGTTAAATGCAGAAAAAGGTTTTGTTTGGTTTTGATTATACCGACAACGAGTTTGTTAAAATAATTTTATATTTGTTTGTGGGCGGCAGCGCGGCGCTGATTGAATGGGCGTTTTTTTACGTGTTCAGCGAAGCGGCCGGTATTAACTATCTGGCGGCAACGGCGCTGGCGTATTTTTTATCGACGCTGTACCACTACTTTATGTGCAATATCCTTGTTTTTACAAGCGGGGTGCGCTATGGCAAAGCGAAGGAACTGAGTCTGGTGTTCCTCGTCAGCGGCATGGGGCTTTTGTTTAACCTGCTTTTGATGTATCTTTTTGTTGGCATGTTCGGCATGCCGGGGCTGGTATCCAAAATTGCGGCGACGTGCATCGTTGTTGTGTGGAACTACCTGGCACGCAAAAAATGGATTTTTTAAGGTGAGGATAAAATGGAAACCAACGGCATTGAAATTAAAAATTTTAAAAAAGTTGTTATCATTTATAATCCTAATTCCGGCAAGCAGATTTTCGTCAGCATGCTTTCGCGCGTGCTTGATTTAAAACGCCGCCTGACGGCAATTATCGGGCCTAACCGCGTGGAACTGACGGAACTGCGAGAGTTTAAAAAGCTTTCCGCCTGGGCGGATAAAATAAAAGAAGAAAAGTACGACTGGGTGATTGTTGCCGGCGGCGACGGTACGCTGCGCGCGATGATTGCCGAGCTGAACCGCAACGGTTATACGCCTTATATCAGTGTGTTCCCGGGCGGCACGGTAAACCTTGTTGCCAAGGAGTTTGACCTGCCTGCCGACCCGCAGCGCTGGGTGCAGCGTGTGCGCAGGGGCAGGGTTAAACCTGTGCGCATCGGCAAGGCTAACGGGCATCCGTTTTTGACGGTGACGGGTATCGGCTTCGATTCCAAGGTTGTTGACAGCGTGTCGAGCCTTGAAAAACGCTTTTTGTCGTCTTTTGCCTATGTTGTGCAGAGCGGCGAGCTGGTACGCAAGGAGCTTTTATTAAGCAACTGGCGTTATAAGTTCCGCGTTAAATTTGACGGCGACCCCGAATGGTACGAAGCATCGACGGTAATTATCGGCAAAAGCCGCTATTATGCGGGACGTTACAGCCTGTTTAAGGGCGCGGCCATTACCAACGATTATTTTGACGTGGCGCTGTTTACGGGCAGCAAGCGCGCCGACTTTTTGAAATACGCCGCCATGATTTTGATGGAATCGCTGGAAGGCGAGCCGGGCGTTATTGTTAAAAAAGCGCATACCATTACGATTGAGTGCAATGTGGACGGCTTCCCGGCAGAGCTGGACGGCGACGTGGTAACGGCAACGCCGCTTTTGATTGAAATGCAGGCAGAGCCGGTAAACTTTTTGGCGTAAGGCGGGGCGAAGATGAGAAAACGTTACTGGCTGCTGGCCTTTGCGGTCATCGCCTTTGCTGCGGAATATTTTTTATCGTGGCAGTTTTACAGAAGCATAGTGCCCTTTCCGGAAATGGAGTTCTGGTACACGGCTGTCAGCAGCTTTTTGCGCGATTTGCTGCTGCTTGGTGTGGCAGGGCTTTTATACCTGCGCCGCACGCGTATCCGCGACAGGGTGAAGCGCTACTTCCCCGTTGTGGTGTCGGGCGTTTTGTACCTTGGCGTAACCGGCTTTATGGTTAATCAGCTTAGGCTGGATGGCGGCGTGGTAACTGCGCTGGCGATACTGGCCGGGCTGAACAACAACATTTTAGTGGTGCTGGTAACGGCCATGTGCTACCACAAATGGGTGGGGCGGACGATGAAAACGGTATACTTTGCCGTTTATTTTTTATCGGCCGTGATGATGATTTTTGACGCTTTTTATTTTTGGCAGACCAGCATGCATGTGCAGAGCGTGCTGTTTGCCAATTTAAACATCTACGCCGTTGAGGGCGTGCTGACAAGCCTTGGTGCATTTAAGCTGGCTCTGATTGGTGCGGGGCTGGTCGCTTTGGTGTTGCTGTTCCGCGTCAACAAGCCTACAAAAAAGAAACCGAACTTTGTATGGTCGCTGCTGTGCGTGGCGGCGTTCTCGCTGATTTTAAATATTGGCTATATGCTTATGGGGCACCTTAACGCCTACGTGATGAAGGAATACATGGGCATGTGGACGGAGGTTGAAAGCGAAAAAACGCGCGAAAGCTACCGTGATATGCTTTTAACGCCGGTGAACGTCAACTTTTTGGGCAAGATGATGTTCGATACCGATAAAATCGTCAGCCGTAGCCACATTGAGCAGCGCCCGTTGACGGTGAAGGACGAGCAGGTTTTGCAGGAGCTTGGCATTCTGCGCCCCGATGAGCAGCAGCCGCAGCTGAAAGCGTATTACGACAGAATCGTGATGCTGGTGCTGGAATCCGTACACCGCGACTACATGCATTATTATAATGAAAACATTCCGGCGGAAGCCACGCCGTACCTTGATAAACTTTTGGAAAACAACCCGCACCTTGACCATTATTATTCATCGGCAGTGCCGACGACGCAGGGGCTTAACGCAACCTTCCGCTCGCACCTGATTTACGACGCCGATTTGCCGGGTGACGGGCAGCCTTCTATCTTCCGCAGCGTGCAGCAGGCAGGGTGGCGCGGCATATTTATGAACGCCAGCAGCCACTACTACAACAACGAGCTGCACGAATACCCCACGCAGTTTGGCATGAGCGAATACTACGCCAAGGAATACCTTGAGGACGCAGGCTACACCGGCGCAAGCGGCTGGGGCTACCACAACGACGTGCTGTATAAAGAAGCGCTGAATCTTTTGGAAAAAGGCAAAAACGATAAAATGCTGCTGGTGGTTAAAACGCTGGACATGCACCAGCCCTACCCTTACTACGGCACGGCTTACGCCGATATGCCGGAGAGCGTGCGCGACAACAAATACGTTACCGTGCGCGGCATGTACTGGGTAAACCTCACCATTCAAAACTTCTTTAAAGAAGCGTCACGCCGCGGGCTGATGGATGACCGCACACTGTTTGTAATAACCAGTGACCATAATCCGCACAGCGGCGGCGAATATATGGAACTGGTTACGGATGAACGCTCGCG
>CALXRU010000028.1 GCA_944390935.1 Acidaminococcaceae bacterium | reverse complement strand
ATATAATCAACAGCAAAACCAACTCTGCGCTCACCATTATCGCACTCTTGCTTTTCGTCATAGCCAAGCTCATACATAGTGTTCTGGCTTCTGAAGGCATTATCCTTACCAATTCTGTCATGGCGGATACGAACCCACATGCCCTGGTCTTCTTCACCATTAATATAACGTGCTTCGCCAAGGCGTTTATTCAGCCTGTCCATGTAAATGGCGTTGCTGTAGTTGGCACGGCTCATGCCTACAATAGTTTTACCGGTATTATTTAATTCACATGAATGAACATCAACAATTTTATAGTTTGTTAATGTGCTTTCGCTGTCATTTAACATATCAATTGTGCTTTCTTCTTCCTTAAAGAAATCGCCAACTGCTTCTGTACCCGGTTTTACCTCACCAAACTCTGTGCCGCCATTATAATCGTCATTTTCTAAATGACCTTCATATGCGTCTTTGCCTACTTTATATTTGACATCAAATGCACCGGCATTATACACCACTACATTTTTAAAATTAACATTGCCATTATCTGTAGTTGCAAACCTTAACCCTGTTTCGCCAATTTCTTCACTGGTTACAGCATCATCCAAAATTATGTTATATTCACCATTGCTGTTTTTAATATACAGCATATCGCTGTTGGCCTTGTCAAACCCATCAAGGTTCATTCTAAAATTGGCGTCACCATTTAAAGTGCCTATTGTAAGCGCATGGGCAGTTGTATTTCTATCCGTAGCCGCACCTGTTAAATCAATAACTGTATTTTTACCAGCATTAATGGTTGTTACCCAGCTTTGTCCGTCTACATTCCAACGGCTGCCATCACCAAGTTTTAAATCAACTTTACCGCTGTCTTCAATTTCATAGCTGAACTGCGGGGCAAAAAAGCTGTTTCCGTTTTTCTTATCCGCATCCATATAATCGTCTATTCGTCCGGTAATCACACCGTTTTTACCCATATCAAGGCTTACTGTGCCGCCGTTACCAGCTAATACATCACCATTAACAACTAAAGCGCCATTGCCGGATTCACGTGTAATATCCACTTCGCCGCCCCTTGCACCGACAATATCACCATAAATGCTGCTTGTAACGTCACCTTTTAAGTTGATATCAACAAGCCCTTTACCATTTTGCCCTTCCTCTGCACTTTTTAAGCCGGCAACTACTGCAAGATGCACATCTTCACCGGCACTTCTTGTTGCAGATTCATCAGTAAAATAGTTGGCATTAATGTTTACAGCACCATCAACATTTATTGTGCTGCCTTTACCGGAGGCCCACAAACCTTTATTGCCGGAAAGAACATTTACCACGCCATTATCTGCTTTAAGGTTAACCGTTGTTTGGGTATTAGCGCCGTTTTCTGCATAAACAGCGGCAGTATTGCTTGCTTTTTCCGTATTGGTATCAGTTGCGCCAATCAGTATATTGCCATTAGCAGAAGTAATATCAACATTGCTGTTTTCAAAAGCAATAACACCGTAATCGCCGCCCTGTACAACAACATCATCAGCTGCATTTAAATTAACTTTACTGCCAAAATCAGTACTTGTCAGCTCATTAAAAACCTCACTATCAAATTCTTCCTTAACTGCTGTTGCCATAATACCGGCTTTGCCGCCCAATACATTTATAATACCCTGAGATGTTACGTTAAGATTTAAATTTACGTCTTTAGGTAATTCACTATCCTTTAATTCCACATCACTTAATGTATTTTTTGCCTGTATTCCATAATCATCTGTACCAACAATATTTACAGCATTTTTAGCAGTAATATTAACATCAGCTAAATAACCACCTTTAAATCTAGTATTTTTGCCATCTAATTGTTTCATTACGGTAACATTAGAATTGTCAGCTACAATACCACTGTTCTGTCCATAAACATCTATGCTGCCATTTAAGGCATTAAAATCAGCTTTTCCACGCAGATAATTTTCACTAACTGTACCACTACTTACTGAACCACCGACAGATAATCCTATATTATCAGAACTAATTTGAATATTACTATTTTTGCTTGTAACATCTAAATTTCTGCTGGCAGCATAATAAGAAACACCGCTTTTTTTACCTTTTATCTCAATATCTTTGTCAGCTGTAACAGCGGCTTTTTTCACACTGTCCTGTCGCTGTTCATTTTGCAGTCGTATTTCACTGCGCAAACCATAACCTTCTCGCCCTTCTATAAAAATAGAACCTTTTTCAGATGTTACTTCTGCCTCACCAAGTACACTTTCATCGTATTCAATAGAACCATTAGTCGAAAAAGTAGGTCCTTGATTATCAAATCTTAAACCAACGCCAGAACCTGATAAATTTATATTATTTGTTGCTCTTAAATTTAAATAGCCACCACCCTGTAATATAGCGCCATATCCCGTAGAAGCATCATCACCAGTAGCATAAATATTAACAGTATCAGCATTTATATAAGCATATGAAGCAGCATTTTTAATACCTATCTTAGAAGATGTTAATGTAAAATCATCGTTAACAGAAACACTTAATTTTGAACCATTGGCTATTCTAAAAGCACTTCCAAACACTGTTTCATCTGAGCCATTAAGACCACCTATATATAAATTATCAGCATCAATATCCATTTGAGTATCACATCTAAGATAAATTCCTATTTGATTGGATTGTACTTTTGTTGGCTGATATGTATTAATTATCTTAAAATTATTTAAGTTATCAAAATTATATTTACCACTATCACCAGCATTTATACCTGTAAACATATTGCCATAGATATTAAAATTAGTACTATTATTACCATCAACTGTAAATTTTATATCATTAGTATATACCATTCCCTCAAAATTATATTTTTCATCACTTGAAATACCATTCATAAATGTACCAGTTAGCCAAATATCTGTATTTTGTGCATTTATATTAGTTTCACTATAATCATATGCGTTAATTATATTGTTGTTTAAAGTAAATAAAGCACCTGTTGGCTCGTTTGGTTTATTTATATTTTCTTTTAAAATATTTATATCAGATTCACCTTTTAAAATAAATTGTGAACGATTTTCATCATTACCGACATTAATTGTAATTTTATTAATATTACCTTTAGTGCCACTATGATGAATTATTGCCTGTGCACCATTTTCTTTGTCTTCTAAATCTGAATTTGTTATTGAAGCGCCGTTAACAAAAGTATACTCTCCAGCGTCTTTAATTTGTGTTTGGTTGGTACCTTCACCTGAATATTCGTAAAAATCATTATATGTGCCCGGATTAACTTCTTCCGCATAAACGCTACTATGCATGAAACTAAGCATTACTAACATTGATAATAAGCGTTTCTTTTTCATCGTTTCATCTCTCCCTAAAAATTTTCAGCACTTGGCTATAATTCAATATTAAAATTATATCACACACTTCCCTCCCGACAAGACTACTACCATAGAAATGATATTTACTTTTTCAGGTCTTGTGGTAACTTTATAACTACCGCAGTTGGGTTCTGCTCTCGCTGTCCGCAGTGGAAGCAGTTCGCAATGCTATACTACGTTTATTTAGTTTGAACAAGGTGAAAAAATAAGGGCGTACCCAAAGGGTACGCCTTCTTATTTTTTCTTTATGCCAAGTTTTATCAGCCAAGGGCTTGTTTTGTCCCAAAATTTACTTTTGTGCTTTGCCGTTTGTTTTATTTACTAATTTACTTTTGCTTTTGGGGTAAAATAAAAAACCGAACGTCACTACTTTTTGCGTTGACATTCGGTTTTACTTTTACTGTTTTATTTTTAATTACCGGATTTTATGCTATTTGACTTTTGGGTTTTGTTTGTTATAATAATTATAGAAATGCAAATGGCTGCCGATAGACGGTTAGCCCAAGAATTTAGTTATTGTTTAAGAAATAACCGCTTCATTGGTCGTGAGGGCGGTTATTTCTGTTTATTAGAATGGTTACAACCAATCATATATCCGACGCTAAATATCGTCGCGGTGTAGCCTATAAAGGCCATCATCGTTAAAATATCCACGCGGATCACCTTCTTCAACAGGAATTTTCTGTTATTTGCATAGCAGAATTTCTATATCATCGAAGGGTCACAGTCCCTCCGTTGGAGGGCTAACCGCCTACCGTTATGGCAGCACATTTGCTTTATTATTCTAACAGAAAATTATAAATCTGTAAAGATAGCGAACAAACTTTTGTTTGCTATCTTTTAATTTAACTTTTAACCGCTTTACAAACAAACCTCCCCGCACTTTGTACGGGGAGGTTTTAGTTTTGTTTTGAATTTAAAACGGGGTTATTTAATCATGATGTCAATAATAACTTCGTTGGTTTTTTCCATGCCTTTTTTAGCAAGGGTACCGACATTGGCGAGGGTTTCTTCGATGTCTTCGCCGATGATGCCGTCGCCGCCCTGATAGTTATTATTGGTTTTGCACATATTGTAGCCGATGATGGCTGCTTCAATAGAGTTGGCAATTTTGCCTGCGCAGCTTGCTTTTGCACCGTCGCAGATCATGCCGCTGGTTACGCCTACCGCATTGGAAACAGTGTGGCAGATTTCATCCAGCGTTGCGCCATGCAGATAAGCAATGCCTGCACCTGCGCCTGCACCTGCGCTTACTGCGCCGCAGAATGCGGAAAGTACGCCGATAGGAGTTTTTTCGTGGATTGTTACAAGGTCGGCCAGTGCCAGTGCGCGGTAAAGTTTTTCGTCGCTTACTTTAAGCTCTTTGGCGTAAACAATTACCGGAATGGAAGTGGTCATGCCCTGGTTGCCGCTGCCGGAGCAGATTACAACCGGCATTTCGCAGCCGTTCATGCGGGCGTCGCTGCCTGCTGCTGCCATAGCGCGTGCGCGGGTGCGAACGTCCGGGTTTTCGCCTGCCATAGCAAGCAGAGTGCTGCCGATGTTGGAGCCGTAGCTGTTTTTCAGGCCCTCTTCGGCGATAGCCATGTTGCATTTAATCTGCTGGTCAAGCAGCGCTTTAATGTCTTCAATATCCACGGTGTTGGCAAAATCATAAATATCTGCCATGTTCAGCAGGCTTCTGTCGGTAAGGCCTTCATTGGTTTCGCCGTTAACGGGGATGTATTTGATTTTTTCGCCGTCTTTTTCAATCAGCACTACGTTGGTGTGGTCGTTGGCGATACGTACTTTTACGTAATGTTCGCCCTGATACAGGGTGATAATGATATCGAAGGTGCAGCCGAGTTCGATATGTTTGGTGGTAATTTCGGTATTTTTCAAAAACTCCTGCATTTGGGCAATCTGTTCCGGAGTTACGTCAGCCAGAACTTCCAGCTCTTTATCCGGGTTGCCGGCTACAATGCCTGCCGCCGCTGCAACGGGAATGCCTTTCATGTGGTTGGTGTTGGGGACGATTACCGATTTTACATTTTTAATGATACTGCCGCTTGCTTCAACCAATACTTTGTCGGGCAGCCCGTCCATGTATCTTGCTGCAACTGCCGCCGCGTAGGCCAAAGAAATCGGCTCGGTACAGCCCATTGCGGGTTTGAGCTCCTCCTCCAGAATCTGAATATAAGCTTTGTACTTCATGTCTGTCTTATTCACAATCCATCTCTCCTTTTCTTATATCAAGATTCCCCTCGTTAAACTCATTATTATTTTAATTATTTATGTACTGCATCCTGGGCTGCTTTAATTTTTGCCGCCATGCCGCCGATTTTTTTCAGCGGTACTGCGCACAGCGCGATACGGATACCGGCTTTGAGCGGTACGGCAAAAATGTTGTCCTCGTGCAGTTTATTGCATACTGCTTCCGGGTCGCTGTCCGGAATGGACAGGAAGAAACCTGCGATGTAAGGCAGGCATTTCAGCCCGCATTCGTTGGCTTCTTTCATAAAGAGGTCGGCGCGGGCTTTAATCATCTGGTAGTAGTCGTTGCGTTCTTTCTGTACTGCTGCCAGAAGCTGCGGGTCTTTGTAAACCGTTGCCAGCGTTTTCATGGCCGGACGGTTGATGTTGGACCAGGTTGCGCGGCTGGTGTACTGGTTGATGCCTTTAAATTCATCAATAACAGCTTTGGAGCTGGATACGCCAATCATCGCGCCGGTGCGCTGGCCGTACATGGTAAAGCCTTTGGACATACTGTAAGCAACAATGGTTAAAATGTTTTCGGGCAGGCCGGAAAGTTTTTTGAAGAATTTGCGTACTTCCTGGCGTTCGCCCGCATAGTCGATGTAAGCAATATCCAGAAGCAGGGTTGCGGTTTTGCCGTTGCCGTCGGTTGCAGCTTTTAAGATGTCGATAACGCCCTGCAAATCATCTTCCGTCAGGCTGTAGCCGGTGGGGTTATGCGCCGGAGTGTTGATGATGAGGAGCAGGCTTTTCTGTTTGCTTAAAATTTCTTCAACCTTGGCTTTTAAGGCAGGCAGGTTGTATTTGTTGTTTTCGTCCAGCATGGTGTAGGTGTCAAGCTTTCTGCCCATATCCTGGCACAATACGCTGTACGGGTCCCAGTACCAGTCGCTGGTCAGTGCGGTTTCACCTTCGTCCATGTAGTTCCAGATAGCGTGGTGGATTACGCCGGTGCCGCCGCTGGTTGCAACTGCCGCCATGTAGCCTTCCGGTTTGCTGTCGCCGAAGGCTGCATTGATAACTTCTTCCAGATAATCCGGCAGGCCGGAGATAGGTGCGTAAGCGATGAGTTCATCGGTGGAAAGGCTGCGGAAAACCTTATCGACCGTCGGCAGGCAGACGAGTTTTTCGTCCTCGTCCAGAATTGCGCCGATGGTGGCGTTGGTTACGTTTTCTGCGCCGATTTCTTTAGCTCTTGCCACGCAGGCTGCGTTTGCCGCGAAAATGGTATCTTCTGCGGATTTGCCTTTGGCGTGGTTGGCTGCAATACTTGTCAGCATGGTTATTACCCCCTAAGTTTTTATCAGTCAGTTTCCCGCTTCCTGCGGAAAGAAATGGCTGTGGATAGCATTGACTGCTTTGTTGACTTCATCAGCCGGTACAAGGCAGGAAATGCTGATTTCGGACGTGCTGATTACGCCGATGTTAATGCCTGCGCCTGCCAGCGCGCCGAACATGCCTGCTGCAATGCCCGGGCTGCCCAGCATGCCTGCGCCGACGATGGAAACCTTGGCTACGTTTACTTCAAGGTCCACCTTGTCAAACGGCATCTCGGCCTTAAGTTTTTCCAAAACGCCAAGGGCTTCCGCCATATCGGTTTTGGCTACGGTAAAGAGTATATCGTTTTTGTTCTGCTGTACGCTGGCGCTTTGTACAATCATGTCAACGTCCACGTTGGCATCGGCCAGCGCCGCAAAAATTTTATAAGCTACACCCGGTTCGTCCGGCACGCCGCGTGCTGCAAGTTTGGCAACATTGGTGTCGTGCGCTACGCCGCGGATAACAAATTTTTTCTCCTGCACTGTATATTCCCCCCTGATAATAGTTCCCGGTACTTCGTGAAATGTTGAACGCACGTGGATAGCGACGCCGTTGTGCTCGCCGTATTCCACCGCGCGCGGCTGCATTACGCCTGCGCCGAGCCTTGCCAGCTCCAGCATTTCCGCAAAGGTAATTTCGTCAAGTTTTTTGGCATTGGGCACAATGCGCGGGTCGGCTGTGTAAACGCCGTCCACGTCGGTGTAAATATCGCAGATGCCTGCGTTAAGCCCTGCCGCAACGGCAACAGCCGTGGTATCGCTGCCGCCGCGCCCCAGCGTGGTAATGTCGCCGCCTTCGGTAATGCCCTGAAAGCCTGCCACGATGACAACCTTGCCTTCGTCCAGCGCTTTCTGCACGCGTGAGGCTTCAACATTTAAAATGCTGGCCTTGCTGTATTTATCGTTGGTTTGTATGCCTGCCTGCGCGCCGGTAAAGGATACTGCAGGCTGACCTTTGGCGCAGAACGCGCCCGCCATTAAGGCGATGGTTACCTGCTCGCCGGTTGCAAGCAGCATATCCAGCTCGCGCTTGGGCATATCCGGGTTGACGCGCCCGGCCAAAGTCAAAAGGTCATCGGTGCTGTCGCCCATTGCCGATACGACGATAACGACTTTATCGTCCGGCTGTTTTTCTTTCAGCACCCTGTCTACAATGCCGTGAATTTTTTCCGGCGTGGCAACGGAACTGCCGCCGAATTTTTTTACCAGTATAGCCATCAGGTTCCCCCCAAATTAATTAACTGCCATATTTATTGTAGCACAATAAATATTATCTGTATATGCTGTTTATTGTTTTACGGTTGTATACTTAAAAATTTATAATAGTCGCGCCGCTGCCGCCTTCGCTTAAAGGCGCTTCCGCCAGCGATTTTACCGCCCTGTGCGTGGATAAATACGCCGTCAGCCCGGCTTTAAGCGCGCCCGTGCCCTTGCCGTGGATAATGCGCAGGCTGGTAAGCCCTGCAAGCAGCGCGTCGTCCATTGCTTTATCGACGGCGGGGATTGCTTCGTCCATCGTCATGCCGCGCACGTCAACTTCAGTGCGCGCGCCGATGCTTTTTTGCACAAAGAACTGGTGTGCAAAGCCCTTGCGTTTTTTGCCGAAGTTTTCTTCCGCAGCGTTGCTTTTGGCTTTGCCGCGCATGGCGATGCAGTCTTTAGCCTTAACGGTGGTTTTTAAAATGCCGATTTGCACAGTAACTTCGTTGCCGTTAACGGCGGTGATGGTACCGTCCTTACCCAGCGTTTTTAAAAATACCGTCTGCCCCACTTTTGCGGTTTTGGCGGTTAAAGGCTCGCCCTCCGGCACCGGGGCTTCGCTGGCAAAGCTCTTTTGCAGCTTCTTGCGCGCTTCCTCCGCCGCCTGCTGCAATTGCTTGGCGTCAAAATCGGTTTTCATCTTGCGCAGCTCTTTCAACACAGCTTCCGTTTCGCGGCGGCTGCTGCGGTACAGTTCGTCCGCCTGCTCGCGCGCCTTACGCAAAATTTCGTTCTTGCGATGCTCCAGCTCTTTTTTCTGCTGCGCCAGCTCATTTTTAATGCGCTCGCTTTCCGCCTTTAAGCTGCGGATTTCACGGTTCTGGCTTTCATATTCGCGGCGCTCTCCCTCCAGCTCTTTCAGCACGTCTTCCATATGCACATGCTCCTGCGTTAAAAAGCTGCCCGCATTTTCTATAATTTCTTCGCTTAAGCCAAGCCTGCGGCTGATGTTAAACGCGTTGCTGCTGCCCGGCACGCCCATAAGTAAGCGGTAAGTCGGCCGCAGCGTTACTGGGTCAAACTCCACGCTGGCGTTTTCCATGCCGGGGCGTCCGTAAGCAAAGGTTTTCAGTTCGCTGTAATGCGTGGTCACAATCGTCAGCACGCCGCGGCGGTGCAGGTGTTCCAATATCGACATCGCCAGTGCCGCGCCCTCATTCGGGTCGGTGCCGGCGCACAGCTCGTCAATCAAAACCAGCTCGCCCGGTTTAACCTGCTTTAAAATCTCAACCATGTTCGTCATGTGTCCGGAGAAGGTACTTAAGCTCTGTTCAATGCTCTGCTCGTCGCCGATATCGGCATAAACCGCACCGATAACCGGCATTTTGGCGCTGGCCGCCGGTACAAACAAACCTGCCTGCACCATCAGCATAAACAAGCCCACCGCCTTAATGGCAACGGTCTTGCCGCCGGTGTTAGGGCCGGTAATGAGCAGCGTGTTGAACCTGCCGCCGATTTCAATATCCAGCGGCACAACCTTTTCAGGGTCAAGCAGCGGGTGGCGGCCTTTGGCTATTTCAATCGCGCCGCCCATGTTCACAATGGGGCGCACCGCCTTTTGCTGCTGCGCCAAATACGCGCGCGCGGCGATAAAGTCCAGCTCCGTAAACTGCTCCATCGCGCGGATGATTTTATCCGCTTCAGCGCCGACCGCGCCGCTGATTGAACGCAGGATACGCTCGATTTCTTCCTGCTCCTGCGCAAGGTAACGCTTGATGTCGTTGTTTAAGTTTACCACCGCCATCGGCTCGATGAACAGCGTCGCGCCGCTGCCCGACTGGTCGTGTACAACGCCGGGGAAGTTAAAGCGGTATTCCTGCTTGATTGGTATTACATACCGGTCGCCGCGCATGGTAACCAGCGCATCCTGAAAATACTTCTGGTTGTTGGGGTCGTGTAGGATGCTGTCCAGCTTTTCGCGCACGCGGTTTTTGGCAACCTGTACGCCCGTACGCAGCCCAGCCAGTTTGGTGCTGGCGCTGTCCATAATCTCGCCCTTTTCGCTGATAGCCGTATTAATCAGGCGTTCAAGCTTGGGGAAGGCTTCCATGTCATTGGCGTATTCCGCCAGTTGCGGTGCAATTTCCGCTTCGCCCGCCAGAAACTGCTTAACGCTGCGCAAAGCCTCGCAGGTTGTGCCCACCTGCATCAGTTCTTCCGGCTCCAGCACGCTGCCAATGCGCGCGCGTTTTACCTGCGGCAGAATGTTATACGCACCGCCGAACGGAAAACGCTTGCCGTCGTCGAGTAAGCGCAGGGCTTCCGCCGTTTCTTCCTGCAATTTTTTAACGGCGGCAAAGTCGCTTTCAATGCGCATGTTCATCACGCGCTCGCGCCCAAGGCTGGTTGCGGTTTTGCCCGCCAGCATTTCCTTTACTTTATCAAATTCTAATGTTTGTATTGCAAACTTAGCCATAATTCTCCTTATAAAACGCCGCGGAAGTAGTGCCCGCGCGTAGTGTGCGGCAGGTTCTCCTCCTGCGTCAGTTCGCCGCTCATTACGCCTTTGTACAGCGCCACGGTCTTAGCCGTTTCGTCATCGCTGTAATAGCGCGCGTCAATCAGCATGTGCTCCACGCCTGCGTCCTGCACGGCTTTAAGGTTAGCCAGCATGGAAAGGTCGTGCGCGTTAAGCACATGCATGCGGCAGTTCTGGTCGCCCACCAGCGGGAAGCTGGCATCCTTGCGGTCGTTTAAAAACAGCGGCTGCCCGCAGTTAAAGGTGCATTTGCCCTTGTGCAGGTTGCCCAAAAAGCTGCCGCCCGCACAATATTCGGAAACCATCATTTCAATGCGTCCCTGCACCATGCACTCCAGCGGCACGCGGCTTACGGCACATAAATGCTCAACCTGCTTTAAGGTCAGCTCCGCACTTAACACTGCGCCCTTTGCGCCAAGTCCCTGCCAAAAATCAAGGCTTTGGCTGTTGTAAATGTTCAGCGCCATATCCGCCCACAGCGGCGTGGTGCAGTTTTCTTTCACCAGCTGCCACAGGCCCACATTGTTAATGTAAACGGCCTCCGGGTTCAGGCTTTGCCATTTAGCAAACTGTTTGGCGTAAAACGCTTCCTGCCCCTGGCTGATAATGCGCGGCGTACCTGCCGCCCATTTTGCGCCGTACTTATCGGCAAGCTCTGCCACTTTTTCGTAGTCGGCATCCGTAATGCTTTTGGTACTGAACAAATCGCCGCCGAAGATGATATAATCCGCACCGGCGGCAAGTGCTGCCTGTGCTTTGCTTGCGGTATCGCAGCGCACGGTTAAAAGCGCGTGCTTTTTGGGCACTTTCTTCTCCGCGCGCACCAGTTCAATATCAACTTTATGTTTTTCAACGCGCTTCGGCGCGAAGGCTTCCAGACGTGCTGCGTCCAGCGCTTCCGCTGCCATGCGGCGCGCTTCGTTAATCTCGCTCATCGGCACCATAACGCCGTCGTCAAGCTCGCAAGTTAAGCTGTTAAGCGCATATTCCGTCGTGCCGAGGCGGTCCACCTGCTTGCGCACGGCTGCTTCATCAAGCGCGTGCTTGCGGGCTGCTTCGGTAATAAAATTGGTTTCGCCGTAACCGGTGTTGCCTTCGTCGTCCGTCAGCTCAACGGTTAAAGACTGCCCCATTTTGGCTGTAACCACCGCGTCCACGGGTATGCGGCGTTTAGCCTTGTCGCCGTAGAATTTACCGGCGTATTCCATAAGTTCGGCGTCAAAGGTACGGAACACGCGGTCGTTCATGCGCACGCCGTTAGGCACGTCGATAACAACCTGCGTGCCGGGCAAAGCACTTGCCACTTCCGCGCCGTCCTGCGTCATTCCGGTAATGGTCGTGCCAACTCGCCCGCCGACTTTTACCCAAAATTCCAGCCCGTCACCAAGGCTTACTTTTTTCTCTAACTTAACAGCAGCTTTGTTTTCGCCCTTAAACAATTTAACCACGCGCCCTACCATTACGCCGCGGTTGTTGGGGCGGCGGTCGCTCATCATGGTTCTGCCGGGGCGGCTTACCATGTAGGCGGTAGTAAAGTCGCGGTTAAAAATCTGTTCAATATTAGCCAAATCCTTTTCCGGCACATTGTAGTTACCGGCAAGGTAGCTGTCGATGGCGCGGCGGTATGCGTCCACCACCACTGCCACGTATTCCGGGCGTTTCATGCGCCCTTCTATTTTATAGCTGGTTACGCCAGCTTCAATCAGCTGCGGCAAAATCTCCAGCGTGTTCATATCCTTTGGGCTTAAAAGGTACTGCCCTGCGTCCGTGCCTGCCAGCATGTCGTTGCCGTTTTTATCGGTCAGCTTGTACGGCAAACGGCATGGCTGCGCACAACGCCCGCGGTTGCCGCTGCGACCGCCAATTAAACTGCTCATCAGGCACTGGCCGCTGTAACAAACGCACAACGCCCCGTGGATAAAGGCTTCAATTTCGGTATCGGTACTGCTGCAAATGGTTTTAATGTCCTTAATGCTCAGCTCGCGCGCGAGAACGGCACGTTCCATGCCGTTCTGTTCGCACAGGCGCACACCGGCAAGGCTTGTCACCGTCATCTGCGTGCTGGCGTGCAAAGGCAACTGCGGCACCAGCTTACGCGCCAGATTGATAACGCCCAGATCCTGCACGATGATACCATCGACGCCGACGTTGTTCAAAAACATCAGGTAATCCGCCAGTTCCGCCATCTCGGCGTCGTCCACCAGCGTATTTACCGTTATATACAGCCTTACCCGGTGCATGTGCGCAAAGTACACAGCCCGGGTCATTTCTTCTCTGTCAAAATTGCTGGCATACTGGCGTGCGCCAAAGGCCTTGCCGCCCATATAAACGGCGTCAGCCCCGGCGTTCACCGCCGCCTCCAGAGCTTCCCAGCTTCCGGCAGGCGCCAGCAGTTCTATTCTGCTTTTTTCGTTCATGCTTTTCACCATTATTCTTTGGCCGCCGCCAAAAGCTTGTCGTACTCCTTGCGCAGTTTGTAAAGCTCACCCGCAAAATCAAGCGCCGCCCATACGGCCACGCGCCCGGTTTTTACAACATGCGTTTTTTCGGCAAGCTGCTGCATTTTGCTGTCAACCATCGCGGCAATGGCTTCGGTTTCTTCTTTGGGCAGGTTGCTTGTCAGGCTGTACTGCTCGTTAAAAACAGTTACGGTAGTGGTCTTTTTATCCATAGCCCCTCCGTCAGTACGCGGCAATGTCAAAGCTGAAGTTCTGCACGCCCATCATTTCCCAGCCGCGCTTATATTCCATCGTCACTTTGTAAAGGCCCGGTTTCTGCACCGCCAAAAAGATAATTTCGCTGCCCTGCACGCCGGTCTGGTTGTCCATGTTCATCGGCATAATGTAGGAGCGGCCAATCTCATAAACAGCGGCTGCGTCCGGTGTATGCAGCGCCCAGCTGTAACCGGTGCTGCGGTTAGCGTCCAGCTTAACTGCCAAAAGCGCGCCCGGTTTTACCGGCACAACACGGTCTTCAACGGCGTTGGTCAATTTGGTAATCGGCAAAATACGGTTAGCCGCGGCAGCGCGGATAAAAGGCAGCAAATCCTTGTAAGGCACTACCCTGTCGTAAGATGCACCCGCAGAATCACACAACATCAGTCCGTCCTCGCCCAGCAGCGCATGGTAATACGCGCCGGTAACTTCCTTCCTGCCGTTACCTTCACGGAAAATATCCGTCAAATCCAGCTCTTTGCCGGTAGTTAAATCAATGTTGATGCCCTTATAAAGCACGCCCGATGCATTTTCGGCTTTCAGCAAAATGCCTACAACGCTGGGGCGGTTCAGCGTTACGGTGTAAGAAAGATTGCAGCTGCCGAGCTGTTTGGTAATGCTTTCGGCGGCATTACGCAGCACGCTGTTGGCGCTTTTTTGCAGGTCAACATTGTCCAGCCCGTCCGTTTCGGGCATCATGCCCGTTACGCTGCCGCTCATCACGCGGCTGTACACGGTGGCGGGCTGCTCCGCAAAGGCTACGGAAGCCATCATCATCAAAGCTAAAAACAGTCCGGTAAACTTCATCTTTCCTTACCTCCGTTATTACATATTCTTAATAAATTCAACTGCTTTTTCCATGCGCTTCAGGCATTTTTCGCGTCCCAGCAGCACCATAACGTCAAACAGGCCGGGGCTTACGGTGCGTCCGGTCAGCGCAAGGCGTGTCGGGTGGATGGCTTTGCCGAGGGACAAACCGTGTTCTTCGGCAATTTTATTGTACAGCGCTTCGGTGGTTTCAAGGTTAAATTCAGGCAGTGCCTTAATGCCGTCAATGCAGGCCTGTAAAAGCTCAACGGCTTCCGGTTTAAAATGTTTGGCAACGCCTTTTTCGTCGTAGCTTTCCACATCTTTAAAGAAGTATTCGCTGGCGTCAACAACCTCCTGCAAGGTTTTTACACGCACGCGCACAACGTCCACCAGTTTGGCAAAATATTCCTTGTTTTCTTTCAGCCATTCTTCCGTTACAAGGCCGGATTTTACAAAAAACGGTTCTGCTTCCGGCAGGATTTCTTCCAGCGGCAGGCTGCTGAGATACTGGCCGTTCATCCAGGTCAGCTTTTTAACGTCGTAAACAGCAGCTTTTTTGCTCATCTGTTCCAGCTCAAACAGTTTTACGGTTTCTTCAAGGCTGAAAATTTCGCGTTCATCGCCGGGGCCCCAGCCAAGCAGGGTCAGGTAATTTACAATGGCTTTGTTCAAATAGCCCTGGCTGCGGAACTCCTCAACGCTTGTCGCGCCGTGGCGCTTGCTTAATTTGCTGCGGTCAGGCGCTAAAATCATCGGCATATGGCCGAATTTAGGCGTTTCAAAACCGCAGGCTTCGTACATCAAAATCTGCTTCGGCGTATTGCTCAAATGTTCTTCGGCACGCAGCACGTGGCTGATGCGCATCATATGGTCATCGACAACAACGGCGAAGTTATAAGTCGGCATGCCGTTGCTTTTTACAATTACAAAATCGTC
Source organism: Acidaminococcaceae bacterium (assembly GCA_944390935.1). Lineage (GTDB taxonomy): Bacteria > Bacillota > Negativicutes > Acidaminococcales > Acidaminococcaceae > Fusicatenibacter_A. The sequence continues at coordinate 2,629 of CALXRU010000028.1, read as the reverse complement.
AAACTGGGTCAAATCAAAGGTAACGTCGCCGTGGATTAAATCATGCACGGTCAAAGTGCCTTCGGTCGGTATTTTTAAACGCACGGAATACGGTTCGCCCGCTGCCACACGCGCTTTGGCTTCTTCCACGGGGATATCGCGGCAGGTACGCGTATAACGGAACGGCTGTTTAAGCGCACGCTGTTTTTCGCGCTGCGCTTCCAGATCCGCCGGGGTGCAGAAGCAGTAGTATGCCTTGCCCTCGTCCAGTAAACGCTGGGCAACTTCCTTATACAGCGGCAGGCGCTCGCTTTGGAAGTACGGGCCAACCTCGCCGCCAACTTCCGGGCCTTCGTCCCAGTTTAAGCCCAGCCATTTCAGGCTCGTCAAAATCTGGCTTACGCTGTCCTCTTTCAAGCGTTCGGTATCGGTATCTTCAATGCGCAGCACCAGCTTGCCGCCGTTTTTGCGGGCAAACAGCCAGTTAAACAGGGCCGTCCTTGCTCCGCCGATATGTAAATAACCAGTAGGGCTTGGTGCAAAACGCACGCGAATTTCGTTCATTTCATCGTCTCCTCAATAAAAAACTCTGTAACATTATAATTATACAACTTTGCGGGCTATAAAGCAATTTCCGCAAGTTAAATCTGCTTGCGCAGGATAAAAAAAGCCGGCGCAAAAACCGGCTTGTATTTATTTGCGGGTCTGACGGCGGTTGCTGCCAGTTTTCGGCGCCTTGCGCTTATCCGCAACGGCGTTTCTGCCGCGCTTGGGGCCTGCGGGTTTTTTCTTTTTCGGCGCTGCTGTAGGTTCTCTGCGGGCAATAACCTTGCCTTCCAAATTCTGTTTCTCCATGCGGATGTTCAGTTTGGTTTCGATATTGCGCAGCCACTTAACCTCGTCCGCCGTATACAGCGTAACCGCAATACCGTCGTTGCCCGCGCGCCCGGTGCGGCCGATGCGGTGCACATACCAGTCAACATCGTGCGGAATATCGTAGTTAACTACATGCGTTACACCCTCAATATCCAGCCCGCGCGCCGCAATATCGCTCGCCACCAAAATTTGCAGCTTCGCATCGCGGAACTTTTTCATAACCGTTTTGCGTTTTGCCTGCGACAGCTCACCCGTCAAAACGTCCACATTGTAGCCCATGCCGCCAAGCACATCGCCCAAAGCGTTGGCACGCTCTTTGCTGAAGCAGAACACAATCATCAGGTACGGGTTATAGCGGTCAATCAGCGCAGCAACGGCACGGTCGCGGTATTCGTCGGTGGTCTTGATGCAAATCTGCTTAATCGCCTCCACCGTCGCCTCGTTGGGGTTAATGTCAATCAAAACAGGGTTCACGGTAATCTTGCGGCCCAGCTTGCGCACTTCCTCGCTCAGCGTGGCGCTGCAAAGCATAACCTGCCTTTGCGGCGATGTCATGCCTAAAAGCTCTGCCGCATCGTCGATAAAGCCCTGCTTTAACATCTCATCAACTTCGTCCAGCACAAAATACTCAACACCGCCCAGGCTGACATTGCCCTTGCGGATATGGTCAAGCAAACGCCCCGGCGTGCCGATTAACACATGGCAGACGTTTTCCAGTTTATGCTTTTGCAGTTCAAAATCGCGCCCGCCGGTAACTGCCAGCACTTTAACGGCGCTTTCCTTGCCGGTCAAGCGTTTAAACTCCGTCGCAATCTGCTGCGCAAGTTCACGCGTCGGCGTAACAATCAGCGCCTGTGCATACACCTTTGTGACATCAATACGCTGTGCAAGCGGCACCAAAAAGGCTAAAGTTTTGCCCGTGCCTGTCTGCGCGCGCGCAATAACGTCACGCCCTGCGTAAAGGGCAGGTATTGCCTGCGCCTGTACCGGCATCGGTTTGGTAATGCCCATATTTTTCAAGGCTTCTATAATTTGTTCCGGCACTTTCATATCTTTAAAACTTGGTAACATATAATCCCTCTTTTCTGTCAAAATTCTATTTAAAAAGCGTCCCAAAAGGGGCGCCCGGCTTCTACCTGCTTATTATATCATACTCCGGCAATATTTTTTGCGAAAAAATTTTAACATTGTATTTGAATATCCGCAGCGAAAATGTTATTCTAATAGTAGAAAAATTTTAACTGATAATAGTGAGGTGGCAGTTATGCAGAATAAACGTACCTGGCTTTACCTGATATTAATGCTGATACTTTTTACACTGATTTGCGCCCAGCAGCAGCAAATTAACGACCTGCGCGACGATTTAAGCACTTTGCAGGAACAAACCGTACAAATAGAAAAGCAGCTTAACGAGCACATTACCCCGCCGCTTCCGGCAGAAACCGCTGACGGCGCAGTGATTGTGGAAAAAAATATTAACAAATAAAATATTTACAAAAAAACAGAGGGCAAAATTTGCTCTCTGTTTTTTTCTCTGTTATACATTTATAAATGATAAAAATCAGGCGAAAAATTTATACTGATGCGGTTCTGCAAAAAGCTGCGCCTCCTCCGATTCCGGTCAGGCTGCGCAGCTGACCTCTCGCACACAAATATTTTAATTTTAGCCGCCGCAGTTTTTGCTATCACCTTACAGCATAAACCATTCGCCCACGTAACAATATTTTTATCCCCATGTGCAATTTTTCAAAAGTTCAGCAATTTTACTTGTTTC
>CALXRU010000027.1 GCA_944390935.1 Acidaminococcaceae bacterium | reverse complement strand
AGGAATTTTTATTACCATTTCTTTATCGCTTAAGCTTTCCGGAACCCCGCGTCTAACGCGGGGTTTTCTACATACAATCAAACATCAATGGGCATTGATGTTTTTGTTAAGTTCAACAATCGGCTGGTAATCGGCCATGCTGCACTCAATAAAGCGTGCGTTCGGCACTTTAATTACCTTGTCAAAGTATTCTTTATTATTGTAGTCTACCCAAAATTTGGTTACGGTCTTTTTCAAATCTTCGTTAACGGTTTTGCCGACAATCATGGCTTCTGCCGGAATAGCGGCAGAAGAATGCACAACCCTTACGGCGTTCCTGTCAGCGTTACCGTTTTTAAATTCGGATTCCATAATCTGGTCGGAAATCGGGGCAATATCAACGTCGCCTTTAATTACAGCCTGCAAACCTGCCTGATGTTTGCCGGAGAAGCTGGCTGCTTCAAAAAATTCACCGTTGGTATGGATTTTTTCGTTAGTCAGGTGCGCATCCGGAAAAGCCTTCATAATTTCAGAAGTCGGCACCAGATTGCCGGAAGTGGAATCCGGGTCAACGAAAGCAATGGTTTTGCCTTTAAAATCTTTAATGCTGTTAATTTCTTTGTTGTTGGCGTTAACAATGAACACGGAATGATAAACTGCTTTGGCTTTATCTCCGTCCGGCGCTTTCATAACAATCGGGGTAGCGCCTGCACGGTCAGCCGCCATGGCAACGGACAGCGCACCGAGGTAAGCCATATCGGCCTTGCCGGTACGCAGCGCTTCGATAATAGCGGTGTAATCGCTTGCCTGAATTTCCTTAACTTCCATGTTGATAACTTTGCCAAGGTCTTTGGCAAGGCTGCTTCTGGCATCGGTGCTCTGCTCGGTTGATTCGTTAGGAGCATAAGCAATGGTAAAAGTTTTCTTTTCTGCCTGTTCGGAACTGCCGCCACAGCCGGCTGCAAAACTACCGAAAGCTACCATAGCGGATAAGAGGACGCATGCTACACTTTTCTTCATAATTCATTCTCCTTTGCTTAAAAAACTGCTTCTAAAATTTCTTTGACATTTTGCGCGGTTAAATCCGCCGGGTTATTATCGGCACGGCCTTTGGTCATGCTGTGCGCAATAATTTCTTCAAAGTCTTCTTCCTTAGCGCCCCACTGGCTTAATTTGCACGGGCTGCCGGATTTTTCAAGAATGGTATTTATTTTTTCACCAAGCTCTTTTACATCAGCCACGCCAAAGGCTGCTAAAAGCTCCTCGCGGCGGCGGATATACGGCATGTTAAGGCGCATAACCGGTGCCAGCAAAATACTTACCGCAACGCCGTGCGGAATATGATACTGCATCGTCAGCGGGTAAGAGATGGAATGGCAGGCGGTGGTGCGGGTATTGCTGAACGCCATCCCTGCCAGCATGCTGCCCTGCGCCATGCAGTCGTGCGCTTCTTCCTTGCCGCATAAAAGCCCTTCAAGGTTATCCATAATAATTTTTATTGCTGCCAGCGCCGCTGCACGCGATACGGTGTTACTTGCCTTTGCCCAGTAACTTTCCGCAGCGTGGCACACAGCGTCCAGCGCAGAAGATACCGCCAGTTTAACCGGCATACTGGAAGCCAGCACCGGGTCAACTATGGCAGCGTAAGCATAATTATCCTGCGTATCTACCGAATATTTTTTGTCGTACTCGCTGTCCCACACGGTGGCCCAGCAGGTAACTTCGCTGCCGGTACCGGCGGTTGTCGGCACGCCAATCCATTTGCAGGCTGGTCTTTTGTAAGTTTTATATTCAATCAGGCTGCGCATCGCATCCACCGATTCAATTTCCTGCGCAAACAGGCAGCACAGCGATTTGCCGACATCCAGCACGCTGCCGCCGCCCACGGCGATAACCAGCCCGTATTTGCCGTTTCTGGTTTCGTTGTACATTTCGTACAGCTGAAACAGCTCCGGGTTAGACCATGCGAAGGTTTTTATATCCAGCTTATCTGCATAAACGGCAGCTGTTTCTTTAATGTAGCGGTTTTGCAGTACGCTTTCGTCCCAGATAAGCATTAAAATTCTGCCGGGGTTCAAATCCTTTACCAGCTGCGGCAAAACGGCAAGGCTACCAGCACCCTGATAAGTGCGTACGGGGTTATAGTAAGTGTTCACTGGGGCCTCCTGATTACAAGCGTTCGTTAATTTTATTGATAACTTCCGGCAGTTCGGTAATGTCTTCGATTACATAATCGGCACCGGCTTCCATATAAATCTTTCTTGCTTTTTCGTGCAGCACTTTGCGTTCTGCTTCGCCAAGTGCATTATATTCGGCTTCGCTTAAGCCAACCACGCTGCTGCCTTTAATAATGCCGACAGACCATGCGCCTGCGTTTTTGCCTTCCAAAATATCCATTACGGTATCGCCCGCTTTAACAACAAGCTTCGGCGGGAACACATTTAACTGGCGCATGCACTCAAACACCATAAACGGAGTTGGGCGGCTGTATTCGGTAACGTCCGGCGTTACGCAGCAATCAGGTTCGTAACCCTGTTCTTTGGCAACTGGCAGCACATATTCCATAATTTCGGAGGTGTAACCGGTGGTCGAACCGATTTTCAATCCCATTTCCCTCAATTTATCAATAGTTTCCTTTACGCCGGGGATGAGTTTGGCATATTCGGCAACGACGGTACGCAGGTTGCCTTCAAAGCACTGGTAAACATCTTCAATATCGTCCTCGTTCCAGCCGCGGCTGTGCGCATCCTGCCAAAGCTGCTGCCCTCTTTCGGTGCTCAGCATGGTTTTGATGTGCGCTTTTTTCTCCATACCCATCGGCGCGTTGATTTCGTCTTTGGTAAATACCAGGCCTTTCTGGCGGAAGGTTCTGTCAAAAACGTCAACCGGCGCCTGAGAACCGAAGTCCGTCGTTGTGCCAGCCCAGTCAAATACTACTAATTTAATCTGCTGTTTTTCCATTTCATTTGCTCCTTTGCTGTTTTTTGCGTTTTATTTTTATTATATTGCTGTTTTTTACAGTTTTATAATAACCTTATCGGCGCACCTAAACAAGCAAATATAAATAAAGTTATTTTAAAATCCAGGTAAAATAAAAAAACCGCTGTCGCGGATAAATTTTATATCCGTCAGCTGCGGTTTAAAATTTTGTTTATTATTCTATGCGGATACCGGCCTGCAAATAAAGCTGCCTGTCGGCTTCCGTTACCTTATCCATTATCAGTAAATCAATCATATCGTTATCCATAACTGTTTTTTTGCTGCGGCGCCCCAGTTTGCTGCCGTCCATAACGGCAAGCACTCTGGATGAGTTCTGCGCCAATACCTGCATTACGCCGATTTCCGAAAAGCGGAAATCCGTAAACCCTGCTTCCGCATCAACGCTGTTGATTGATAAAAAGCAGATATCGGGGTAATATTTGCGCAGTTCTTTTTCGCAGATGCTGCCGTAAGTAGAGTTTTCAAGGCTGTCCAAATCGCCACCCAGCACAATGGTGCGCAGCGATTTATTCTGCATCAGCACCATGGCTGCCGAAATATTATTGGTAATCACCGTTAAATCGGTAAAGCGTTTAACAAGCTCCTGTGCCAGAATCACGTTAGTCGTACCGGAGTTTAAGGCAATAACGCTGCCCGGCCGCACATATTCCAATGCTTTCAGCGAAGCCTGACGCTTTTCTTCGATATTGATAATTTCACGCCCGCTGAAATTGCTGAATGCCAGCATATAATCCGGCAGGCTGGCGCCGCCGTGTACGCATTTAAGCTGCCCCTGCCCTTCCAGCGTTTTTAAATCGCGGCGCACGGTGTCAACCGATACGTCCAGCATTTTGGCAATTTCCGTAACTTTAACCGTACTTTTTAATTGAAGCTGCTGCAAAATAAAGGCAGCCCTGTCATTATAAAGCATTTTATTTAACTCCTTACACATATATACGTATTTTATTATATACGAATTATGCCGCTGATTAAACTACACACCGCTGTTAAATTTTTGTAAAGCACCGCCCCAAAAATACGCAAAAAAAAAGCCCTTACGAGAAGGGCCAAATGAGGGGCTATTTGATGATTTAAGTATAACACCTTTATCAGTAATTAGCAAGGGGTAATTATAAAAAACTTTTAATTTTTGTTGCTTATGAAACAGTTTTGCTTATTTATAGTCTTTGCCGACGTAAACAATGCCGTCAAAATCGGCGCCGGGGTTGCGGCTGATGCTCATGCCGTGCACAAACGGCGCTTCCGTCAGGCGGGTCACAACGCGGCCGCTGGTTGTTGTTGAAACTATCAGCGTTTCCTCGCGCATGTTGCCGCTGCCGCCGTCTGTTACGCTCATGCCCATGCCTGCAAGGCGTTCACGCGCGCTGGCCGCTTTGGCAAGGTCGCCGCTGCAATCAATTACAACCACGCGGATAACGCCGCCGTAAGTCTGCTTGGGCGTTTCTTTTACAACGGGTGCTTCTTTGGCAGATTCTTTGGCGGGTTCTTTAGCAGGTTCTTTGGGGCGTTCACCGGCAAATTCCTGTGCGGCGCGTTTGGCGCTGCGGCGGCTGTCGGTTTTTTTGCTTTCTTTAACAGCTTTCTTTTCAGCTTTTTCTTCTTTGCTGTCCTTTACCTGCTCTTTATCTTCGTCAGCCTTTTTATCCTTATCTTCGTCCTCGTCGCTGTCAACGCCGTTCAGCTCGTCCTCAATCGCCTGTTTGGCGCGTTCAAGGTTACGCACATATTCGGCTTCCATGCGTTCCGCGCCGCGGCGGAAGCGGTCTGTCATCTGTGCGCCCTGCATTTCTGCCATCTGCTGGCGCAAATCGGTAATATCGGGAATCCAGTAGCTGATGCCGTCGATGTATTCCGGTAAACCTGGCACTGTCGCCGTTTGCAGCTTGCCGTGTTTTTCCATCATTCCGTGCAGGGCCTGCGCCAAATCCATCATATCGCCAAGGGAAAGGTCGGTGTCAATCATGTCATTGGCCTGTTTTACCAGCGCCGGCAGATGCGAAATAATCTCAACGGAAGTTACCTTATCGTAAACGGCACGCAAAAATTTCTGCTGCCTGCGGATACGGCCGATGTCGCCCTCCTCGTCGCGGTAGCGCACATACTGAATGGCTTTTTCGCCGTCCATGTGCTGCATGCCGGGCGCAAGGTCAATGGTAAAGCCGTCCCACTCGTCGTAATAGCTCATCGGCTTTTCTACTTCAATATCCACGCCGCCGATAGCGTCCACCAGCCCTTTAAAGCCGGTAAAGTCAATCATTACATAGTTATTGATGCGGATACCGAGCAGCTGTTCCGTGGTTTCCTGCGTCAGCTTGTGCCCGCCGAAGGCAAAGGCGTGGTTGATTTTATCCCAGCCGTAACCGGGGATTTTTACCCTCGTATCGCGCGGCACGGAAAGCAGCGAAACATTGTCCTCGTCCGTATCCAGCATCACCACAAACAGCGTATCACTGCGCCCCGTATCTTCTTCGGAAGGGCGCTCGTCAACGCCAAGCACCACAATGTTCTTTTTCAAGTCAAGGCGTTCTTCACGCGTTAAATTATCCAGCGGGCTTTCGTCGCCGCCGTCGATAAACGAATAAGACCAGTAGCTGGCCGCCGCAATTAAAATCAGCGCCAGCACCAGTATTTTTTTAACATGCGCTGTCAGCAAGATGCTTCCCCCTCTAACGCCGCTTTAAGCTGTGCGGCAAACCTGTTTAAAAATCCGTGCAGAATACGCGCCGTCAAACCCCAAATAACGTGTCCGCCGTATTCGTAAAAATAAACGCTGTAACCTTTGCGCTTGCGCCATTCGCGCGGCTGGCGCGGAAGCAAGTCAAACGGAAAATCGTCGCCCGCCTTGTTGGCCAGCTCCATATGTGCCACGCGCGGCGGATTATTTAGCAAAAACGCCAGCGGCACGGTAAAAATTTCGTCCACTTCGTCTTTGTTAAAATTGATTTTGTTAATGTCTTTAATGCAGCCCACATAGGGATGGATAATCGGCCCCATATGCGTCACAAGGTAGTTAAGCCCGCCGGTAAGCTGTACGTCGTCCGCGTTAAGCCCTAACTCCTCGCAGGTTTCGCGTACTGCCGTTGCCGCAAAGCTGTCGTCGCTGCATTCCGCCCTGCCTCCGGGGAAGCACACATCGCCCGGCTGCCAGCCCAGCTTTGCCGCCCTTACCTCAAACAATACGCTGATGCCGTCCGGCGTGTTGACCAAAGGCAAAAGCACGGCGGCGTCCCATAAATTATCGTCGCGGTCAGGTTCAGGCTCGCGCCCGCGCAACCCGTTTTCTATTGTCGCGGCAAGTCTTTCCAGCGCTTCCATAAACTACCTCTTTTCCATACTTAACTATTTTTCTGCGCATGGCGGTATTTTCCTGCTTTGGCGTTTGTAAATTCACTGTGAAATAAAAAGACGGTATGCCGCCATACCGCCTTTATCGTCATTTTTCAGCTTCTGCCGTAACAATTGCTTTTACGGCTTTTTCAAATTTGGGGCGCGCCAGCATTACAAAATGCCCGCAGCCGCAGCACTTAATACCAAAGTCCATGCCCGTACGCAAAATCTCCCATTCGTAGCTGCCGCACGGGTGGGGCTTTTTCATTTTTACCACGTCGCCCACCTTAAAGCTTTTCGGTTCCATCTCAGCCTCTGCTTTTTACGTTGGTAATATCGGTTACATAGTAGCCTGCTTCACGCAGCTGCTCGATGATTTCCAAACCCTTGCCACCCAGTTCCGCGCGGATGGTAAGCTCGGTCTTCACATCGGTTTCCGGTTTAGCCACGATGCTGATGATGTTGATGCCGTTGTCGCGGAACATTGCGCCAATATCGGCGATAACGCCCACTTTATCGGTAACGTCGATGGTGATACGGGTGCTGGTGCGTGCCAGGCCCATAATATCAACAAACGCGCGGAAAATATCGCTGTCGGTAATAATACCGCACAGTTTGTTTTCGTCGTTAACTACCGGCAATGCGTTGATTTTGTTTTTGTACAGCATGTAGGCTGCGTCTTCAACGCCGCTGTCCTCGTGTACGGTGATGACGTTTTTGGTCATAACGTCGTGTACTTTCAGCTTGCCCAGAAGGTAGTTGGCTTCGTAGCGGGAAAGCGTCGTAGCGTCGGTCGGGGAAGTACGGCTTACGTCGGCATCGGTAATAATGCCGCGCACACGGTTAATGTCGTCCACAACGGGCAGGCGGCGCTTATCGGTGTTACGCATAAGCTCCCTTACTTCCAGCATGTTTTTATCTTCGTTTGTGGTAATAACGTCTTTGGTCATAAACTCTTTAACTAACATAACAAATCCTCCTCCGGCATCAGCCGCCCAGATATGCTTTGCGGACCGCTTCGCTGCTTGCCAGTTCCTGCGCAGTGCCTGCCAGCGCAATGCGCCCGGTTTCAAGCACATATGCCTTATCGGCGATGGACAGCGCCATGTTGGCGTTCTGTTCTACCAGCAGCACGGTTGTTCCGCTTTCGTTTATTTCTTTTATTATATTAAAAATTTCCTTAACAAGCAACGGGGCAAGGCCCATAGAAGGTTCGTCCAGAAGGAGCAGGCGCGGACGGCTCATCAGCGCGCGCCCCATGGCAAGCATCTGCTGCTCGCCGCCGGAAAGCGTACCGGCAACCTGCGTTTTACGTTCCAGAAGGCGCGGGAATTTCTGGAAAATTTTATCCATATCTTCGGCAATGCCTGCCTTGTCGCTGCGCAGGTAAGCGCCCAGCTCAAGGTTTTCCATAACCGTCATGTTGGCAAAAACGTGGCGGCCTTCAGGCACCTGGCACAGCCCCATGCCGACGATTTTATGCGCCGCCATGCCGGTAATATCGGTATCTTCAAAAACAATACTGCCGTTTTTCGGCTTGATTAAACCGGAAATGGTATGCAGCGTTGTGCTTTTGCCCGCACCGTTAGAGCCGATAAGGGTAACGATTTCCCCGTCCGGAACTTCAAGGCTGACATCCTTAATGGCGTGGATGGCACCATAGTATACATCAAGATTGCTGACCTTTAACATTACAGTACCTCCTCGCCCAAATATGCTTCGATAACGCGCTTGTTATGTTTGATTTCGTCCGGCGTGCCGTTTGCGATGCACAGCCCGTATTCCAAAACGTAAATGCGCTCGCACACGCCCATAACAAGGCCCATATCGTGTTCAATCAAAAGGATTGCCAGATCAAATTTTTCACGTATCCAGCGGATAAGCTCCATCAGTTCTTTCGTTTCCTGCGGGTTCATGCCTGCCGCCGGTTCGTCCAGCAGCAAAAGCTTCGGACCGGTTGCCAGCGCACGCGCGATTTCCAGACGGCGCTGCTCGCCGTAAGGCAGGTTTTTAGCAAGTTCGTCCGCTTTGTCTTCCAGATGGAAGATTTTCAGCAAGTCCATTGCCATTTCTGTAATTTTGTCTTCCTCGTCAAAATAACGCCCGAAGCGGCCGATTGCTTCAACCAAGCCGTATTTAACGTGCATGTTGTAGGCAACCTTTACGTTGTCGATAACGGAAAGCTCGGAGAACAGGCGGATATTCTGGAAGGTACGCGCCATGCCCAGCTGCGTTACCTGATAGGATTTTTTGCCGCTGGTTTTGGTGCCGTTAAAAATAATCTCGCCTTCGGTCGGCGTATAAACGCCGGTAATCATGTTAAACGCCGTGGTTTTACCGGCGCCGTTAGGTCCGATAAGGCCAATCAGCTCGCCCTTGTTAATCGTCATGCTGAAGTTGGAGACGGCACGCAAACCGCCGAAAACCACGGAAATATCATTTACTTTCAGCAGTTCTTCCATCTTTGCCACCTCCCAGTCCAAACATCTTCATGCTCAATTCCTTATTGCCAAACAGCCCCTGCGGACGGTGCAGCATCAGGACAATCATCGTAGCGGAATAAATAATCATGCGCCATTCCGGATATTCCGCAAGGTAAGCGGAAATAAAGGTCAACAGCACCGCACCGGTGATGGAACCGGTCATGGAGCCCAGGCCGCCCAGAACAACCATCGTTAAAATATCGAAGGAACGCATAAAGGTAAAGGACGCCGGATGCGCGATATAGAAATAATGCGAGAACAATACGCCCGCCGTACCCGCAAAGGCAGCACCCAGCGTAAACGCCATTACCTTGTATTTGGTAGTGTCGATGCCCATGGTATCCGCAGCAATTTCGTTCTCGCGGATAGCAAGACAGCAGCGCCCATAGGACGAATTTTTAAAGTTTTTGATAAAGAAGATTACAAAAATCATAATCCAGAACACCCAGGCGAAAGTGGTAAAACGGGGGATACCCATCAAACCGGAAGCGCCGCCCACATAGTCGATGTTCAGGATGCAGATACGAATAATTTCGCCAAGGCCCAAAGTTGCAATGGCCAGATAGTCGCCGTTCAATCTTAAAGTCGGCAGGCCGATTAAAAAGCCCAAAAAGCCTGCGGCAACAGTGCCGACAACAAGCGCAACTTCAAACGGGAAGCCCAGCTTAACCGTCATAATAGCGCCGGTGTAAGCGCCGACAGCCAAAAATCCGGCATGGCCGATGGAGAACTGGCCGGTATAGCCGTTGATAAGGTTAAGGCTTACCGCCAAAATAATGTTAATGCAGATAAGAACGATATTCAGTTCCCAGAACGGGCCGATGATTTCAGCAAACAACAGGCCCTGCACTGCGGCGAACAAAATGGCGCAGGCTACTATTCTTTTTAAATCTGATTTGCGGAGAATATTCATAGCTGCCACCTACACTTTCTCGCGTACATTCTTGCCGAAGATGCCGGCAGGCTTGTACAGAAGAATGATAATCAAAATGCCGAAGGCCGCCGCGTCGCGGAACGTGGAAGAAATAAAGCCGCTGACCATGGCCTCTACAACGCCGAGGATAATGCCGCCGACCATTGCACCGGGGATAATGCCGATACCGCCGAGAACTGCGGCAACGAAGGCTTTAATGCCCGGCACCATGCCCATTAAGGGGTCGATGGAGTTGTAGTAAATGCCGACCAGCACGCCGCCTGCCGCTGCAAGGGCGCTGCCCAGCGCGAAGGTTGCAGAAATGACACGGTCGATATTAATACCCATCAAACGGGCAGCGTCGGTATCGAAGGATACGGCGCGCATGGCCTTGCCGATTTTGGTGTACTGCACGATGTAAGTTAAAATAGCCATTAAGATAATTGCACTTACAAGTATAACAATCTGCTGGCTGTTAACTACCAGCGGACCGAAATGATAAACATCGGCAGCAAATACAGCCGGGAAAGTACGCGGCTGCGGAGTGGCAATCAGCATCATGCCGTATTCAAGCAAAAACGAAACGCCGATAGCGGTAATTAAAATGGCAATACGCGGTGCGTTGCGCATCGGGCGGTAAGCAATACGCTCGATGATGATACCGGCAATGGCCGCACCAACCATGGCAAAAATAATCGCCGGCACAAACGAAAATCCCAGCATCGTGGTAGCCACAAAGCCGAAATACGCGCCCAGCATGTAAATATCGCCGTGGGCAAAGTTTATCAGCTTCAGGATACCGTAAATCATGGTATAGCCAAGGGCAATCAGCGCGTAAATACTGCCCAGTGAGATACCGTTAATCAGCTGCTGCAAAAACTGGTGCAGAAGCGAACCCATATCCATAAAATTTCCTCCCATTCACAAATTTAGCCTGCCGCGCCGTGGCAGGCGCTTTAAGCAAAATAACGAAAGGCTGTGGCCAAACCGCAGCCTTTCTGTTAAAACAAAATAATTTATTGGTTATCAAGGATTAATTTTCGTCTTTAATGCCTGTTTGCCGTCAACATATTCCAGAATAACGGCACTCTTAACAGGGTTGTGCTGCGCGTCGAAGGTTACGGTGCCCGATACGCCCTGGAAACCGTTAATTTTTGCCAGCGCCTCGCTGATTTTAGCGGGTTCAGCGCTGCCTGCGTTTTTAATGGCTTCGGCAACCAGAAGCGCCGAATCGTAAGACAGTGCCGCAAAAACATCCGGCTTGCTGCCGTAGGCTTTTTCGTACGCAGCTACAAAGTTTTTGTTGATATCGGAAGCATCGTCAGGCGAATACAGGCTGGAAAAATAAGTGTTGTTCAAAGAAGCAGCGCCTGCAATCTCCGGCAGTTTCGCACTGTCCCAGCCGTCGCCGCCGGCAATCGGCATCCTCATGCCCAGCTCGCGCGCCTGTTTAACAATCATGCCAACTTCCTGATAATAACCAGGCACATATAAAAAGTCCGGATTGCCTGCTTTAATTTTGGTTAAAGTTGCTTTAAAATCAGTATCCTTCTGCAGGTAAGATTCTTCCGCAGTAACAGTGCCGCCGTTTTTAACAAAGTTCTCTTTAAAGAACTGCGCCAAACCTTTGGCATAGTCGGAAGAATTGTCAATCAAAATCGCCGCACTGCCAGCATTCAGGCCATCCTTGGCAAAAGTTGCCATTACAGTTCCCTGGAACGGGTCAATAAAGCAGGTGCGGTAGTTAAAATCCCTTGTTTTGCCGGTGTCCGGGTCTACCGTGATGTTCGGGTTGGTGCCCATCGGCGTAATATCCGGCACTTTGGCGCCGTTATTGATTGCCGAGGCCGCAATTACCGAAGAAGAAAGGTTCGGCCCGATAACCGCCACAACATTGTCCTGAGAAATCAGCTTCTGCATGGCGTTGGCAGCTTCTGCCGCTTCGGATTTGTTATCCGCAACAACCAGCTCCAGCTTTTTGCCGTTAATGCCGCCCTTGTCGTTAAGCTCCTTAAACGCCAGGTCAATCGCGTTTTTGGACGAAATGCCAAAAGTCGCGCTGCCGCCGGTCAGCTCAAGGTTAGCGCCAACCTTAATGGTATCGGCGTTTTTCTCGCCGCCGCAGCCGATTAAACCCGCCGTTAAAAGCGAAGCACAAACTAAAGCCGCTAAAGCTTTGGATACCCTTTTCATATCAAATTCCCCCTCATTTGTGTTTCATTTTATTTTTAAAATAGTCCGGAAACCTGAAACAACAGTTCCCGGACTACGAAAAGCAAAACAGTTTAAATTAAAATTTAATTTCTATATTTTTATTGTTAATTACAGGGCAATTTTTTCTTTGAAGCTCTGTACGCCGTCTTTCATTTCGATGATGATGGCAGCGATAATCGGGTTGTGGTCTTTATCATAGGTCAGCTTGCCGCTTGCAACCGGAAGGTCTTTGGTAGCTGCAATAGCTGCCGCAAGTTTGGTGCCGTCAGCGCCGTCGCCTGCACGTTTCAGAGCATCGGCAAGAACGAGGCCTGCATTATAACCCTGCATGCAGAAGATATCCGGGTCTTTCTGGTACATTGCTTTGTAGTCGGCAATGAATTTCTGAACGGATTCGGTTTTATCCTGAACAGAGAAAGCACTGGAGAAGTAGGTATTGTTCAAAGCTTCGGGGCCTGCGATTTCAACAAGTTTCGGACTGTCCCAGCCGTCGCAGCCGATAAGCGGAACATTCAAACCAAGTTCACGGGTCTGTTTAACGATTTTGGCAACTTCTTCATAGTAACCGGGGATGTAGATTGCTTCCGGGTTAGCAGCTTTGATTTTGGTCAGAGCAGCTTTGAAGTCGATATCTTTAGCAAGGAAAGCTTCTTTGGCAACAACCTTGCCGCCTTTTTCGTTCAAGGTTTTTTCAAATACTTCTGCAAGGCCTTTAGAATAATCGCTGGAAGCGTCATGCAGAATTGCTACGTTTTTAACGCCCAAAGTCTTATCGGCAAATTCAGCCATTACGCGGCCCTGGAACGGGTCGATGAAGCAGGCGCGGAAGATGAATTCCTTAACCTGGCCGTTATCAACGGTAATTGCCGGTGCGGTAGCGCACGGTGCGATAAGAGGTACTTTATTGCTTGTTACAACCGGGGTAGCAGCAAATACGCAGCCGCTGGTAGCAGGGCCAACAACAGCCACAACTTTATCCTGAGTAATAAGTTTGGTTACGGAGTTGCCGGATTCGGCCGGCTCGGATTTGTTGTCGCTTTCAACAACAACAAGCTGTTTGCCGTTAACCCCGCCTGCTTTGTTAACCTGGTCAACAGCCAGTTTCAGGCCGGACAGCGTGGATTTGCCGTAGTTGGCAACGTTGCCGGTCAGCTCAAAGCTTGCGCCGATTACATAGCTGTTAGAATTGGCAGCTGCCTGTTCCTTCTTTTCTCCGCCGCAGCCTGCGAGTAAAGTTGCGCTTAATGCTGCAACCAGGCAGGCACTTGTAAATTTTTTCCATTTCTTCATGTGTCTTTCCCCTTTTCGTTAAAATAAATTATGCCGCTGTGGGCAGTTAAGCTCTCCCCTCATTGCTTAAAAAACTGCCCCGCAACTATCTTGTTCACCATTGTAATAATTTTTTACATTTTTGTCAATGATTTTTTTAATTTTACATACAGATTTTCAATATTTTTTCAGCATTTTTGTTAATTTTTGATAGATTTTTATTTTTGTCTGTATTTAAAAGAATTTTGTTTTGTGTGCAACTACACATTTTGCCATGTATTTCTGTCACAAACATAGTGCTTTTACTTAAAACCAATAAAACCGGGGCAGCAATTTTACCCCGGCTATTGTATCATGTTTTGCAGTTTTGGGAATAATGTTAAAAACAAAAATCCCTTTTACCGTGCTTTCACAGTAAAAGGGATTTGCTTGTTATTTTCCGCTGTGCTTTAAGCCAGGCGGTTATTCGCAGGTAAACGGCAGCAATGCTACGTTACGTGCGCGTTTAATTGCAGTGGTCATCTGACGCTGATGTTTTGCGCAGTTGCCGGAAATACGGCGCGGTAAAATTTTGCCGCGTTCGGTGATATAACGGCGCAGTTTAGCTACGTCCTTATAATCGATTTCTTCAACTTTATCAACACAGAAGCTGCAAACTTTTCTTCTCGGTCTTCTGCCTCTTTCGCGTTTCATTCGCTTAAACCCTCCTTGTTAAAATGGGATTTCCTCATCAAAAGGAACCTGCGAGCCGAAGGATTCCATATCGCTTCTGCCGCTGCCTGCTTCACCGCCGTTACCCGGCGTATAGCCCTTGCGTTCGATAAATTCCACGCCGTTAGCGACAACTTCGGTAACATAATGTTTGTTGCCGTCCTTACCGTCATAGCTGCGGATCTGCAAGCGGCCGTCCACAAGCACCCTGTGCCCTTTCATAAGGCTGTTCCCGCATAATTCTGCCGTTTTACCCCATACAACGATGTTGATAAAATCGGCTTCTCTTTGCCCGTCCTGATTAGTAAAAGGCCTGTCAACCGCCAGCGTGAACTGGCATACAACCTTGCCGGTAGTGGTATAACGCACTTCCGGGTCACGCACCAGGCGGCCCAATAACATAATCTTGTTCATAACTTTACGTTACCTCCGGATTACTCGCCTTTTTTAATAACCATGTGGCGCATTACTTCGTCGGTAATTTTCATTACACGGTCAAGTTCTTTAACAGCTTTGGGTTCTGCGCTGAAAGTTACGAGTACATACTGACCTTCGGTGAAATCCTGGATTTCATAAGCGAGGCGTTTTTTGCCCCAGCGGTCGGTTTTTTCTACAGTACCACCGTTTGCGGTGATGAGGTTTTCAAATTTAGCTACAACAGCTTCAAATGCTTCTTCCTCTACAACCGGTTTAACGATGTACATGACTTCGTAATTGTTCACGAAATCACCTCCTCCTTTGGACTTTGGCCCCCATTTGGGAGCAGGGGAATTGTATATATCTATACAAGCTTAAATATTATATCATCCGCTTTGGCGTTTTGCAAGCTGTATTTTAAATTTTTACAGCTCTTTTAAAACTGCGGCTGCAGCATTTTCAACTTCCGCCCTGTAAGCGGCGCCGTTTGCGGCAAGCACGGCTTTAACCTTGGCGACAAAGCCTGCTTCGGGGTTCAGCAGTTTTTTATAAGCCAGCGCCCATGCGCGATTAGCTTCGTCCGCGGGTAAAATCTGCATGCCGGTAAATTCGGGCAGCTCCGCATAGTTTTGCATTTCTTTCAGCAGGGCTTCGTCCTGCGCCTTAACGATGTTTAAAGCGGCCAGCCACAACAGGTTGCCGGTTTTAAAGCAGGCCTGCCCTTTAAATGCTTTGGCAAGCGCGCCCAGCTCCTTGGCGTACAGGTCGGCGTTTAAAAGGCTCAGCCTGTAACCGAAGGTAGCTGCAATTTCGCCGTACACTTTCATACCTTCAGGGTCGGCGGCAGCCTGTGCGCCATCCAGTTCCATAGAAGCCATTTTAATGTCGTTGCGCTGCAGCTCGTTGCTGATTAAATACAGCTCCTGCGGCGTCATCAGTTTATCAGCCTTGGCCAGTTTCAGCTCAAAGTCGATATCCCACGGGGTATTTTTTAAATAGGTGTTGTAAATGTACTGGGTGTGCATAATCGCTTCGCCGAATTCCAGCACGATGCGCTGCAATTGTTCAGGCTCAAAATGCACAACGGTGTCACCTGCTTTAAAGTTGGCTTCCAGATACGAGCCTTTCATCGCCTCGCGGAATTCTTCCGGCAGTTCGTTGTATTTGGCTGCCACTTCATCGGCGCTCAAGCTTTCGATTTTGGTATCGATTTTATCGCTGCAGTCAAAGCCAATCATGCTGTAACCGTACAGCAGCGCTTTAACGATTTCTTCTTCCGTCGTCAGCCCGGCGGCGTTAGCTCCGTAGCCTTCTTTATAGCCAAGCTCCAGCACGCCCCAGGTTGCGGTGTCCACTGCTTCCAAAAAGTTGCGTTTTAAAACATCCGCATTGGCGGCGGCATAATCTACCAGAACCGGGCGTGCCTGGCGCAGTTTAAACTGCGGTGCGGCGTAAGCAGCGGCAGCGCCAAGCCAATCGCTGAAGGCCACGCTGATGCCTTTGCCGTTTTGTGCCTGCGGCGCGGTCCATTTTACATAGCGGCGCACCACGGCGGCGTTGTTGGGGTTCAGCTCCATTACATCAACGGTGATGTCCTTCACCTTGCCGCTTTCTTTTTTGGCAAACAGGCCGGCAAAAGCACATTCGCCCTTGTAAGCGCAAGCCAGCACGCGGCCTGCTTCCGTATCAAGCAGCGCCAGCCATGCACCCTGCACCTCGCTTAAAGATGCGGCTACAACCTTACCGCCCGTAATTTCTTCCATCGCCTGTACGGCGTCTAACTGTTTTATAGCCATTAAAATGCCTCCATTAATTTAGTCATCCTTATATATTATCGCCAAAAATGACGTTTTACGCAAGCAAAAAAACAAGTGCCCACCAAAAGGCTCCGGTAATATCAACCGATAAATTCACCGGCAGGCACAAGATACTGTGTTTTTAATTTGCAAAACTTACCGGTCAGTTATCGACATTTTCCACATAGTTTTCCACACTTCACTCTGTTTTTATAAACTAACCGTCAAATTTCCTTACTTTTTTACAGCCTTTTGCAGTTTTATACAAAGTTTATCCACAGTTTTCAACACATTATCAACAAAATGTTAATAAGTTTGCCGCTTATGCGGATAATTAACCTTACTACTATATATGCCGTTTGTGAATTTTTACAACGGCTTTACATTACGCTTACAAACTGTTCAGTTGCTCCGCAGCTGCGAAACAACAAAAAGGGCAAGCGCTGCCCAAATCCAGCCGAAAGCCAGTAAATGGCTGCCTGTAAACTGTTCGCCGTAGACGAACACACCCAAAAGCAAGGTCAGCGTCGGCGAAATGTACTGCAAAAAGCCGATTATTTTCAGCGGCAAGAGCTTTGCACCGGCCGTAAACAGCAAAAGCGGCACGGCAGTCACCGCACCCGCACCTGCCAGCAGGCACAGCACCTGCGCATCGCCGGAGGCATAAAACGAAACGCCCTGCTGCCACAGCGTGTATTCATACATCAGCGCCAGCGGCGTAATAATTAAGGTTTCCAGCATAATACTGGTCAGGCTGCTTACCGGCAGTAATTTTTTAATAAGCCCGTACAGCGCAAAGCTTACTGCTAATGTAAGCGATACCCACGGCAATTTGCCGAAGCTCCACACCATGCTGGCCACGCCCACACAGGCGCACAGCACGGCTGCAATCTGCATTTTGTTCAGCCGCTCACGCAAAAACAGCACAGCAAACAGCACGCTTACCAGCGGATTGATGTAATAGCCCATGCTGGTTTCCACAATATGCCCGTTGTTGACCGCCCAGATGAACGAACCCCAGTTGATGCTGATGACAAAGGCTGCTGACACCATGGCGGCACCGGTTTTGAAACTGCTGAAAATGCTTTTGACTTCGGTAAGGAACAGCGGCAGTTTGCCCTGAAAGATAATCAAAAAAGCCACGAAAACGCAGCTCCACATAAAGCGGCTGGAAAGGATTTCAAACGGCAGCACGTTGTCCAGCAGCTTCCAGTAAACTGGCAGCACGCCCCACAAAACATATGCGCCCAGCCCGCAGGCCAGGCCTTTTTTATAATCGTTCATTATATGCGCTCCTTATTTGCGCAGCTGCGCCGGAATAGGAATTTTAAACGCCACTGCGGCTGCCAGCACCGGCAGCACGGTAATCAGTCCCATGACAAACGGCAGGCCGTAATAATCGGCTAAAAAGCCCAGCATGGTAACGCCAAAGCCGCCCATACCGACGCTGAAACCAATCGTCAGCCCTGCTGCCATACCGACATTGTTGGGCAGCATCGTCTGCGCTAAAATCGTGGTTGTGGCAAACGAGCCGATGATGGAAAAACCAGCCAGCGCAACGGCGAAAAGCACGGCGACAGGCTGCGTTACATTGGCAATCAGCCAGATGGCAGGAATACTGCACAGCACCGAACCTAAGATAATGCGCCTTGCGCCCAGCTTATCGCTCAGCACCGCGCCGATATAAGTGCCTGCCACGCCGCCCAAAAGGAAGAACGACACCAGCATGCTGGCAAATTCCGGCGCAGCGTCGCGGAAGTTGATGAAAAACAGCGGCAGATAGGTAGAAAGCCCCGTATGAATGGTAGAGCGCAGAAAGATAAACATCAGCACAAACGCCAATCCTGCATAAGGTATTTTCTGCACTGCGCCGCTCTTTTTAGCAGCCTGTACCATCAAATTATGCTCCAAATTAACGCGCTTGTATTCCGGCATGTACTTCATCATCAAGCCAAATACAAGTAAACCCGGCAACACAAAGTACATCGTGTTGTGCAAACCGCCCGGCAGCGTCAGCAAAAACGCCATTAACAGCGACCCGGCAGCCATCCCGGCGTTGCCGCCCAGCGAAAACAGTCCCATATTGGCAGCTTTGTTGTTGTCTGTACTTAAAAAGTTGGTAGTTTTGGAAGCCTGCGGATGGTAGGTTGCACTGGCGACACCAATAACGACAACCGTACACATTAACAGCGCATACACCGGCACCCAGCCGACAAAAGCAAAACCCGCGCCAGCCATGGCAGCGCAAAACGGCAGCATGCCCGGCAGCGATTTTTTATCGGTAATATAGCCAAAAAGCGGCTGAATAACTGATGAAGTTATATTCTGCGTCAGCACAATAAACGCCAGCTGCGAATAGCTTAAGGCAAACAGTTCTTTTAAATGCGGCAGCACGATAGGCAGCGCCCCTGCCTGCAAATCCGTTACCAAATGCCCCAGTGCCAGCGCAACAACCGGCATACTGATATTTTTCAGCATAGTTTTAACCTTCTTATTATATTTATTAGTTTAAACTAATTGTAGCACAAAAAAAGAATTTTAACCATTGTAGTTTTAAGATAATGTAGGCAGCTATCTATACGCAAAGTATGTTCCCTGCCCGGTCACATACTTTGCGAAGGCTCGCTGGCACGTT
>CALXRU010000026.1 GCA_944390935.1 Acidaminococcaceae bacterium | reverse complement strand
TTTTTATTACCATTTCTTTATCGCTTAAGCTTTCCGGAACCCCGCGTCTAACGCGGGGTTTTCTACATACAAAAACGCCGCCGCTAAAAAGCGGCGGCGCTAATGCAGCTTAAAACTGCAAATTATTGGTTTTTACTGCTGTTCCTTGCGTTCGGCAATAATTTTTTCAGCCATTTTCTGCGGAACATCTTCGTAATGGTCAAACTTCATTTCAAAGGTGCCAAGGCCCTGGGTCAGCGCGCGCAGGTCAACGGCGTATTCGGTAATTTCAGCATAAGGCACCTGCGCCTTAATGCAGCCCATACCGTCTTCAAGGCTCTGCATACCCAAAATGCGGCCGCGTTTGCTGTTCAGGTCACCGATAACGTCGCCCATCATGCTCTCGGCGCAGTATACGTCAAGGTTATAAACAGGCTCCATAAGTACCGGGCGCGCAGCTTCCATTGCCTTTTTAAAGGCGATGTTGGAAGCAACCTTAAACGCCATTTCGGAGGAGTCAACGGTGTGGTAAGAACCGTCAACCAGCGTAATGCGGATATCAACTACCGGATAACCTGCCAGAACGCCGTGTTCCATAGATTCGCGCATGCCCTTTTCAACAGCCGGGATGTACTGGCGCGGTACAGCGCCGCCGAAGATTTTATCAACAAATTCAAAACCTGTTCCGGGCGGCAGCGGTTCCATGTTGATAATAACATGACCGTACTGTCCGTGGCCGCCGGATTGTTTCTTATGCTTGCCTTCAACATTGGTTGCTGTGCCGCGGATGGTTTCACGATATTCAACAATCGGTGCACGCAGGTCGGCTTCCACGCCGAATTTACGTTTCATGCGCTCCATGATGATTTCAATGTGCTGGTCGCCCATACCACTGATTAAAGTTTCCTTCGTTGCGGTGTTCCTAGTAACGATAATCGTCGGGTCTTCGTCCATCAGGCGGTTCAGCGCCGAAGCAATCTTTTCTTCCTCGCCTTTCTTCTTGGCGTAAATAGCGCGTGTATACATCGGCAGGGGGAATGCGATAGGTTTGAACAATACCGGGGAGTTTTTATCGCTCAGGGTATCGCCGGTAGCGGTAAACTGCAATTTGGTGGTAACACCGATATCGCCCGCAACAACCTCTTTCATCGGAATCTGC
Organism: Acidaminococcaceae bacterium; assembly: GCA_944390935.1. GTDB lineage: Bacteria > Bacillota > Negativicutes > Acidaminococcales > Acidaminococcaceae > Fusicatenibacter_A. The sequence continues at coordinate 18,567 of CALXRU010000026.1, read as the reverse complement.
GTTTTGCCGCGCATGGTAAATACCGTGCCGAAGCGTTCTTCTTTTTCGCGGCTGGCGTTGTAAACCATGCTGTCGCTCTTAATGCTGCCGCTGAATACTCTGAAGAAGCTCAGGCGGCCTACAAACGGGTCGGACGTGGTTTTAAATACCAAAGCAGCCATCGGCGCGTTGGCGTCGCGTACTTCTTCCTCGCCGGTTTCCGGGTTGGTAACAACAAAGTCGTTCAAAATTGCCGGGTAGGTGTAGTCAATAATGGCATTCATCACGCGGCCCAGGCCGATATCCTTGTACGCGCTGCCGCACAGTACCGGGAAAATAATCGCCTGGCGGATGCCTTTAATCAGGCAGTCCATAATTTCTTTATCGCTGATGGTTTCTCCTTCCAGATAACGCATCATGCAATCGTCGTCAGCCTCAACCGCTGCTTCAACCATTTTTTCGTGCGCTTCCTGTGCAGCTTCCATATATTCTTCCGGAATGTCCATTTCGATAGAGTCGTTGCCGTTAGCCTTGTAGGCTTTCATTTTATAAATATCGATAACGCCGCAGAAACCGGATTCCTTTCCCAAAGGCAGCTGCAAAGGCAGTACGCGCTTGCCGATTTTTGCGCGCAGGTTATCCAGAATGCTGTCAAAGTCGGCATTCTCACGGTCCATTTTGTTTACGAAAACTATGCGCGGCAGATGTGCTTCTTCTGCCAATTTCCAGCACTGCTCGGTGCCAACCTGTACGCCGCTGGTTGCGCAGACAACGATAAGCGCACTGTCAACGGCACGGAACGCGCCCTTAACTTCGGCCACAAAATCAGCAAAGCCCGGGGTATCGATAAAGTTAATTTTAGTATCGCGCCATTCAACCGGTGCAAGCGTTGCGTTTACGGACACGCCGCGTTTAATTTCTTCCGGTTCGTAGTCAGTGGTGGTAGCTCCATCTTCAACCTTACCCATTCTGGTAATTGCGCCGGAACGGTACAGCAGGCCTTCCGTAACAGATGTCGTTCCTGCCCCACCATGACCCACAATGGCCACATTGCGAATTCTATCGCCGGTATACTCTTTCATACATATTCCCCCTTGTTTGTAAACATTATTGAGTTTTAATTTCTGCAAAATTTTTATATTTCCTTTAATTTACAGTAAATTTGGAAAACTATTTATTTAGAGCCGCAAAACTGTTGCATAAGTAACAAAAAAACGGCACAGCCGCGTAAGCTGTACCGTTAATTATTCAATGCTTATTTAAATTCAACCTTCAAATGCTGGCGCTCTACCAAACGCTGAAATTTAACGCGCGGGTAGCCGACCATCAAAGTACCGCAAATTTTAAACTTCGGCGGCACTCCAACCAAATCAAGCAAAGGCTGGTAAGCTGCAATGCCGCAGGTCTGTATAAACCCTGCAATCGTTGTACCAAGGCCAATCGTCGGTGCAAAAAGTTCTGCGTAAGCCCATGCCTGTTCAGCGTTGCTCACGCCTGTGCGGTTAAGGCGTTTGGCGGTTGCAAACACCAAGCACGGCGCATTGCGCGCGATAATGTCCTGTCCACGGTCGTTGTAAGCGCGCAGCACAGTGGTAAAATAGCGTTTATCGTCGCTGCCGGCGTCAATTTCCTGCTGCATCCATTCGGCAGTAGCGTCGGCAATTTTTTTTATGGTTTCCCTGTCGCGGATAACGATATAATAAAGCCCCTGCGAATTGCCCGCCGTCGGCGCATAGCGGCACACATCAAGCAGTCTGGTAAGGTCTTCGTCGCTGGGTGCTTCCGGTTTAAACAGGCGCACGCTGCGGCGCATACGCAAAAAGTTATAAGCCGTTTCACTGTCCAGCACCGGCATCGGGATAGGTTCCTGTTTTTCCAGCGGCGCATATTTGTTATCCAGCGCGCCCATTGGGCAGATGGCAACACAATGCCCGCAGCTCATGCAGCCTCGGTCAAAATCACATTTGGGTCCATCCTCGCCCATGGTTAAAATACAGGACGGGCACGCCTGTACGCAAAGCCCGCATTTAACACATTTTTCGGTATCTACTCTTAACAAATCCATGCCGTCACCTCAGTCTTTAAAATAAATAAATTCCAAACCGCTGAAATCGGTCAAAAAATTAGCGTCTTTATAAGCCTTGCCGCACAAATCCTTGTCCTTGTTCTGCGCACCTTCGGCATTGGCAATGCCAAGATAAGCACAGGCCGCCTGCGCGTCAAACTTGGCGGCGTTTTCAAGCAGCGCAGCTTTTTCGTCGTCGCTGAACTTGCCTTTGTTGGGGTAAACATCCGTCGCCGCAATAATAAACACCAGCTGCCCGTTCTTTTTGGCAATCACATGCGGAAACATCTGCATATTGGGGTGCATCATTTCAATTTCGTAAGCGTTAGCCTCAAGGTAGCGGCTTAAAATTTGCAGGCCGAATTCGTGAATTTCTTCTTTGGTCATTAACTGCGGCATCGTCAGGCTCCTTAAACAATTTATAAAAATATTATATCACGCCTGCCGCCCTTCCGCCAGTATTTTTGACCGGGCAGTCACCAATAAGCGCCCAAAGTTCTGTAAAAATCCGCTTTGGCGTGGCAGGCATTTTAAAATATAACCTTAAAATATTATGTTTAACTCTATACATAAAAAGGCATACGCTTTATAATACAGTAAAACACATTTTTTTGCAAGCCTTGCACACAAAAAATCCGGCATTAAAGCCGGATTTTAAGTTTAAGCGTGCGGAATATTGGTATAATCCGAAATTTCTTTATTAATCGTACACAAATCGCCGGTGTTTAAATCATGCACGTTTTTGTGCCCGGTAATGCGCGCATAGGTTTTCAGCTCGTTGTTCGAGCAAATCAAAAAGTTAGCTACGCGCTGAGCCGCAGCGTCAATTTTCAGGCGTTTGCGCAATTCTTCATCCTGCGTGGCAATACCAACCGGGCATTTACCAGTACCGCAAATGCGGTACTGCTGGCAGGCAGCGGCAATAAGCGCCGCGCTGGCGATAGCAACGGCGTCCGCCCCCATGGCGATTGCTTTGGCAAAATCGCTGGATACGCGCAAACCGCCGGTAATAACCAGCGCAATGTCCGACTTAACGCTGTCCAGATATTTGCGCGCACGGTAAAGCGCGTATAGCGTCGGCACACTGGTGGAATCCCTTACAAGCTGCGGACTGGCACCCGTCGCGCCGCCGCGTCCGTCAATCGTAATAAAATCAGGCTCCGCAAAAACGCAGAACTCCAAATCCTTCTCAATCTTGCCTGCGGCAATTTTAATACCAATCGGGCGCCCGTCTGATTCTTCGCGCAGATTGTCAACCAGCGCCTTCAAATCCTCTTTGGTGTTCACGTCGGGGAACTTGGACGGGCTGATAATGTCCTGCCCCAGCGGCTTATTGCGGATAGCGGCAATCTCCGGCGTAACCTTTTCGCCCGGCAGATGTCCGCCCATGCCCGGCTTGGTACCCTGCCCGATTTTAATTTCAATGGCGTCGGCGTTTTTCAAATTCTCCGCCGTTACGCTGTATAAATTAGGGATATATTCAAAAATATATTTGTAGGCTTTGGCGCGTTCCTCCGGCAAAATGCCGCCCTCGCCGCTGCACATGGCAGTTTTTGCCAACGCGCTGCCGCGTGCCAGTGCAATTTTTGTTTCTTTAGAGAGCGCACCAAACGACATGTGCGAAATAAATACCGGACTGTCGATAATCATCGGTCGTTTGGCGTTTTTGCCGATAATAGTCATCGTCGTTACCGGCTCATCGTCGTTCAGCGGCGGCGGGTTAAGCTGGTTGCCCAAAATTAAAACGTCGTCCCAGTTGGGCATTTTCATCTGCGTGCCCATAGCGCCGATAATGGATTTGCCCGTTACCGCCATCTGATGGATTTCTTCCATATAACGGCAGTTTGCGTCAACACGGTAATAAGCGCTGTCGTAAGCAAGGTGGGCCTGCGCCTCTGCTTTTTCCTCCGGCGCTTCAGCCTGCGGGGCTTCGTCCTCCAGCTTTACAAATTTTTCCGGCGGCATGCCGCATACCGGGCAGGCGTCCATTTCTGCAAAAGCTTTGCCTTTCTTTGCCTCGTCAAAAATATAACCGCAAACTGTACATTGATACTTTGCCATAGCTGCTCCTTTCGTATAAAAAACTAACTAATAATAATTACAAGAACCTTCATCCTTATTATAACACAAAACCCGCCGCATTTTACAAATTTACAAAATAAAGTTATACTATCAGTAGCAAAAAGTTTAAGGAGGCTTGCCATGTTAAGCTGTTATACATACCCTGCGCAAAATTTTGTACCGCTGCTGTTTGACGACGGCCACGGCGATTATAACCGCAGCTACGAACGCGACTACGATGATTTTGACTACGCGGACTACTCCACCGACCACCGCGACAACAACTACCGCAACTTTGAAAAGAAACGCCGCAAAAGCGAAAAAGAAATCATCAAAGACATTTTAAACCGTTGGGATTAACCGTACACCATAAGCAAAACAGCCTTTTACCTGCGCTTGTAGGTAAAAGGCTGTTGTTTTTTATTACTCTTTACTTTTTTACTCTCTCAAACTTGCAATGGCTGCTGCGGTGTCTTCTGCTCCGTAGACGTAGCTGCCAGCCACCAAAATATTGGCGCCTGCTTCGCGGACAATTTCGCTTGTTTCGGCGTTAATGCCGCCGTCTACCTGGATATCAAGGCTTAAGCCTTTGGCGTCCGCCATTTTGCGCAATTCGGCAATTTTAGGCACAACGCTTTCAATAAATTTCTGCCCGCCGAAGCCGGGGTTAACCGTCATCAACAGCACCATATCGGCGTCACCCAAAACTTCCTGCACCATGCACAGCGGCGTTGCCGGGTTCAGCGCCACGCCGGCTTTTACGCCCTTGCTTTTAATATATTGCAGGCAGCGGTGCAAATGTTTGGTTGCCTCGGCGTGCACGACAATCATATCCGCACCAGCTTTGACAAAGTCGTCAATGTAGGTTTCCGGATGCTCCACCATCAGGTGGCAGTCAAAAAACATATCCGTCACCTTGCGGATTTTGGTAACAACGGGCGCGCCAAAAGTCAAGTTCGGCACAAAATTGCCGTCCATTACGTCGATATGCACCCAGTCCGCACCGGCGGCTTCAATCTTTTTAATTTCGTCCGCAAGAAAGGCAAAATCAGCAGATAAAATCGAAGGGGCAATCTTAATCATCTTTTACCACTCTTTTCTTTAAGTAATTTTATTTCGTCCAGAATTGCAAGGTACGATTCATAGCGGCTGGCGGCAATCTGCCCCGCCTGCACCGCATTTTTTACGCCGCAAACCGGTTCGTGCGTGTGGGTACACGGCATAAATTTGCAGTCATGCTCAAAATCTTTAAATTCTCTAAAATATTTATACAGCTCGCGCGCGTCGATGTTCTCGGCCAGTAAGTTGCCAAAGCCCGGCGTATCGGCAAGGTAGCCGCCGTTAAAGGGCAGCAGCTGCGCATAACGGGTTGTGTGCCGCCCGCGGCCGATTTTTTCGCTGACGCTGCCGGTTTGCAGGGCAATGCCCGGCTGCAATGCGTTAAGCATGGACGATTTGCCCACGCCGGACGGGCCTGCAAAGGCACTGATTTTACCGTTTAAATATGCTTTCAGCTCATCAAGCCCGGTATTGTTAAAAGTAGAAACAGCAAACACCCTGTACCCCGCCAGCTTGTAAACGTCCGCTATTTTATTCAGCTCCGCCTCGCTGACAAGGTCTATTTTGTTCAGGCACAGCACCGCTTCAATACCGGAACGCTCGGCAAAAGCCAGCATTTTATCCGCCAGCAGATAGCTGAAATCCGGGTCGCAACAGGCAAAGGCAATAACCACGCAGTCAAGGTTTGCCATCGCGGGGCGCTCCATAAAATTGCGGCGCAGCAGCACTTTGGTTATCATGCTTTCGCCATCGGGATTTTTCTGAAACTCCACCATATCGCCGGTAACGGCAGAAAAACGCTCCTGCTTCATTTTGCCTTTGATTTTGCAGGTTACAATGCCGGTATCGGTTTCTACATAATAGTAGCCGTTAAAATTTTTTATAATGCGGCCGCTCGTCACAGCTGTTTCTCCTCAATCAGTTTATTGTCGCAATAGAATCTGGCAACCGCAGGACCGCTTACTTCCACCTTCTGGCGGATGCGCACACCCGCGCGTTTGGTGCCTTCGTAAACTTCTTTTTCGCCGTCGTCGTCAGTTACAACGATGCGAACTTTTTGTTTTTTATTGCCTTCCGGCACAACAAATTCGGCATATTTGTTCTGTTTTGCCGTACCGACGCCGTCAGAAACTTTCAGCACAATGGCGGTGCTGTTCAGGACTTTGCTGCCTTCCTGCGGTTCAACGCCAAGCACGGTGCCGGCAACTTTTTTGCTGCCCACGGTCTGTGCCGTGATATTTTTAAAGCCCATGCCTTCCAGCGCGGAAATCGCTTCGCCGGAGGTTTTGCCCATAACGGAAGGAATGGCTACTTCTTTCGGTTTTTCGGCAATTACAAGGTTCACCTTGGTACCGTGTTCAAGTTTTTCGTTGGCTGCCGGTTCCTGTTCGATAACAAGCCCGTCATTATCGTCGCGGAATACGGTTTCAACCTTGCCGAGCACCAGTTCCTTGCGTTCAATCATTTTGCGCGCGTCGGCCAGCGTTTTGCCGGTTACGTTGGGCACTTCAACCATTTCAATGCCCTTGCTCACCGTAATGTAAACCGCGCTGCCTTCCTTGCGCATTTCGTCGCCCGCCGGGTCCTGCTTTAATACAAGGCCGGGTGTTACTTTATCGTCATAGGCTTCTTTTAAGGTAATGGTAAAGCCTGCGTTTTCTAAAATTTCCTTCGCTTCTACCACGCTTTTGCCCATTACGTCAGGCACTTTAATGGTATCGCGGCTGAACACGTTGCCGATAAGCAGGAATACAGCCGATAACACCACTACAACACCTGCCAGCATTAGCTGCTGATGGCGCGTAAGCTGCGTATTTTTTAAGCGTTCCAGCCAGCTTTGCTGCGCTTTTGCCTGTGTCTGCGCCGTTGCCGGAACGGTCATCACAATCGTTTCTTCCGGCGCTTCCGGCTCGTTATATTCGTCGGCGATAATTTCTTCCGCTGCCGCAGCAACGGGATAAGCGTCTTCCTCGCCGTCTTTTTCCATTTTATTTTTGATGTTGTTCAAATCCTGCCACATTTCGCAGGCCGTTGCATAACGCTTGGTCAAATCTTTAGCCAGTGCCTTGTCGATTACGCGCTGCAAACAATCAGGCAGTCCTTCCACAAAGCTGCTCAGCGGCGGCGGCGTTTTTTCAACGTGCATCATCGCCACTGCAACCGCCGTATTGCCGTCAAAAGGCACATGCCCCGTCAGCATTTCAAACAGCACAATACCCAGCGAATAAATGTCGCTCTGCGCCGTTATCGGCTTACCACCCGCCTGTTCCGGCGAAAGGTAATGCACCGAACCAATGACGGAATTGGTGTACACCATCGTCATACTGCTGATCATTCTGGCGATGCCGAAATCGGCAATCTTCGGCATCATGTTTTCGGTTATCAAAATGTTGTGAGGCTTGATATCGCAGTGAATAATGCTGCGCCTGTGCGCGTGGCTCAAGCCCGCCGCAATCTCGCAGGCGATTTTTACTGCCTGATACGGCGTAAGGCGGCCTTTTTCTTCCAACAGGTTCTTCAGCGTTTTGCCTTCCACATATTCCATAACGATGAAGGATTTGCCGTTTTCCTCGCAAACGTCAAAAATGTTGATGATGGAAGGGCTGGAAAGCCTTGCTGCCGACTGCGCCTCGTGCTTAAACTGGTTCAGCAGCGTTTTGTCGTCGTTAAACTGCGCGCGCAGAACCTTAATGGCAACTTGCCTGCTTAAAAGCAAATCCTCTGCCAGATACACCTCGGCCATTCCGCCCGACCCGATATGACGCAGGATTTTATAACGTTCTTTTAAAATTGTACCGTTCTCCATTTATCTTTCCTCCGCCTCAAAGTCAAGTAAAATTACCGAAACATTATCGCGCCCGCCGTTATTGAGCGCCAGTTCTATCAAAGCATCCGCCGCTTTTTCCGTATGTTTTTCCGCCAGCACAGCGGCAATTTCTTCATCTGTCGCCATGTCGCTCAGCCCGTCGCTGCACAAAAGCAGCCTGTCGCCTGCCTGCACGTCAAAACTGAACACGTCGGCTTCCAAATCAGCGTCCGCGCCGACCGCCCTTAAAATTACGTTGCGCTGCGGGTGCCTGCGCGCTTCTTCCGAAGTTATATCGCCGTTGCTTAAAAGCTGCGCCACGTAAGAATGGTCTTCGGTTATCTGCGTAAGCGTGCCACCGCGCCATAAATACAAACGGCTGTCGCCGATGTTTAAGGCATACGCCTTGCCGTCCGCTGCCAGATAAACCGCTACCAGCGTTGTGCCCATGCCTTCGTAATCCGGCATTTGGCAAACCAGCTGCCGCAGATGCCCGTTGGCTTTAACCGCTGCCTCTTTCAGCGCTTCGCACAGCGCATCGCCGGTCAGACCGGCAAAATTTTTCTTTTCTTCCTTTAAAACCTTAATGGTTTCCGCACTGGCGATTTCGCCGCCAATGTAGCCACCCATGCCGTCGGCAATGGCATATAAATCCGGCGCGTCCGTCAGCACAGCGTCCTCGTTGCCCTGACGCACCAGCCCGGTATTTGTTTTGCTAACCGCTTTCATACAGCGCCCCCTACACGTCACGCCTATTAAACTTGGCCCGCAGCTGTCCGCAGGCCGCATTGATATCTTTGCCCATCTCCTTGCGGATGGTAGCGTTAATTTTATTTTTCTGCAAAGTCCTTAAAAATCCTTCAATCCGTTTGGCGGAAGGGCGTTCAAAGCCTTTTTCCGGCACCGGATTGGCGGGGATTAAGTTCACCGAAGCGTGCTTGAATTTTAAGTAATTGCTTAAAAGCTGCGCGTCCTCCGGCGTATCGTTTTTATCTTTAATCAAAATATATTCGTAAGTTACCTGCCTGCCGCCCGCCTGCGCGTATTTTTCCGCCGCGGCGATAACGTCCGGGAACGGATAGCCTTTGTTGACCGGCATCAGTTCCGTGCGCACATCGTTTTTAACCGCGTGCAGCGAGATAGCAAGGTTAATCGGCACTGCCTCCTGCGTCAGACGTTCAATGCCCGGTATAACGCCGCAGGTAGATACCGTCATGTTGCGGTAGCTCATAAACAGCGTATCCTCGCGGTGCAGGAACTTCAACGCACTCAGCACCTCGTCATAGTTCAGCATCGGCTCGCCGCTGCCCATTACCACCACGCGGCTTACCTGCTGCGGCGCAATCATAGCGTTAAACAGATATACCTGCATGATAATTTCGGCAGCCGTCAGGTTACGCACACAGCCGTTTAAACCGCTGGCGCAGAACGCACAACCCATCGCACAACCTACCTGGCTGGATACGCAGACGCTGTAACCGTAATCGTGGTGCATTAAAACCGTTTCCACGGAATTACCATCCGCCAGTTCCAGCAGCAGTTTTTCCGTCAGATTATCGCTTGACTGCCAGCGCGTTAAAATTTTAATCTGCGCGGGCAGCACGGTAAAGTTTTCTTCCAGCACGGCGATATCGGCTTTGGAAATATTGCGCATATCGGCAAATTTAAACACTGATTTTTTATACAGCCACTGGTAAACCTGCGCCGCGCGGAATTTTTTTAAACCAACCGCCACAAACTCCTGCTGCAAGGCTTCCGGCGTCAGCCAGAAAATTTCCTTCTTCATGCTTTGTTCTCCTTGCGCTGCATGGCGCAGATATAAAAGCCGTCAACATTATCGCGCTGCGGCAGAAGCTGCAATTCGCTCACTTCTTCGCCAGTCAGCGGATGTTTGAACACGGCAGGTTCAAAATCCGGATGCGTTACAAGAAAAGCAGCTGTCAGTTCATGGTTCTCCGCAGCTTCCAAAGTGCAGGTGCTGTAAACAAGGCGTCCGCCCGGTTTTACATAGCGCGCCGCAGCCTGTAAAATTGCTTTTTGCAGCGGCGGGAATACTTCAAGATCTTTTTTTGTTTTACGCCAGCGTGCCTCTGCGCGGCGGCGCAAAACGCCAAGCCCGCTGCAAGGCGCGTCCACCAGCACGCAGTCCGCTGTGTTAGCCCAGTCCGGCTTGTAAACAGCGGCGTCACGCAAAACGGGTTCTATAATCTGCACGCCCAAACGCTGGGCGTTTTCTTCAATCAATTTTATTTTGTGCGCGTGGATGTCGCAGGCAAAAATTTTGCCCTTATTCTGCATCAGCTGCGCCAGATGAGTAGTTTTACCGCCCGGTGCGGCGCATAAATCATACACCGTCATGCCCGGCTGCGGGTTAAGCGCGTGCGCCACCAGCGTGCTGCTTTCGTCCTGCATATAGCAGCTGTCCGGGTGCTGTTCCATAAAAGCGTTCAGCCCTGCCGTTTTGGTGCAGACAATACCTTCATCGCACCATTTGGAAGGCTCTGCTTCAAAGCCTGCCTCCTGCAATGCTGCCAACAGTTCCGCGCGCGTGGTTTTTAAAGTGTTTACGCGCAAAGTAAGCTGCGGCGGCAAATTATCGTATTTGCACAAAGCTTTCGTTTCTTCCGCACCAAACTGTTCCAGCCAGCGCTGCACCAACCACTCGGGGTGAAACTCCGTCAGCGCCATGCTGAAAGCAACATTGTCGCTTTCAGCCGGAAACACAATAGTACCGGCTTCCTTACTGCGTACGGCAGAACGCAAAATGCCGTTGACAAATTTAACCGTGCCCAGATGGCTGCACGCCTTGGCAAGCTCCGTGCTTTCGTTGCACGCCGCGGAAGCAGGTACCTTGTTCAGATAAAAAATCTGGTACAGCCCCATGCGCAGAATATTTAAAATAACCTTATCAATTTTGCCGACCGGCCTTGACGATAACTGCGACAAAAGCCAGTCCAAAGTACCTTTAGCCTTCACGGTACCATAGACCAGCTCCGTAATGAACCTGCGGTCCCTGTCGTCAACTTTTTTGGCGCGCAGGGCCTTGTTTAAGGCAATGTTGGCATATGCGCCGCCATCCAGCACAGCGCAGATTATATCCAAAGCAAGCTGCCTTGCAGTATCTTTTTTAGTTTTTCTGTTTGCCTGTGGTTTTGTCATCTGCTTCCTCTGTATCCAAAAAGTCCAAAATTGCGGCTTCTACTTTCTTAATATCAACGCGCGTGTTAAAGCACGGCCCAAAAGGCCTTTCGTTCAGCACGCCCAGCACAGGCAGCGGGAAAACGTCCTGTATGCCGCTGGTTAAATCGCGCTCGCACGCCACGGCAATAATCGCCTTGGGGCGGATTTCCTTTACCATCTGCCTTGCCAGCGTACCGCCTGTTGCCACGCCCACGTGGATGCCATATTTATGCGACAACCCCAAAAGCGCGCCGACGCTGCACCCGCCGCACTGACGGCAGTTTTCGATATTGCGCGTAATTTTATGCACGCAGGTATCAAGCTGAATGCAGTGCGGAGTTAAAATCATAATCCGCGAGGCGGGCACTTTAATTTTGTGCTGCCTTACAAGGTGGTTGCTTACTTCAATAAAAGACTGTTCAATCCGCTGGCGCGGGATATTAAACATGCGCCCCAGCCCTACGGCGAACGGAAACAGCATGTTCACTGCCTTCCACGCCCAAAAATAAAAGGTTTTGATAATTGGGAAACCTAAAATTGCCAGCACAATGGCGCTGACTGCCGCCAGAAGCCCCAGCGCCACCACAATGCCGACGCTGCCGAACAGCATGGGCAGCGTTTTGTTGATTTGCGCAAGGCCCGGCAGCGCAACGCGCCAGCACAGGTAAATAAACACTGCGCCCAAAAAGGCGCTGGCCAATGTTAACGAAACAAATATGCGTTTTTTAGGTTTTAAAACACTTTCCATCGCTTTACCCTTCAACGCCTAAAATATCCCCCGCGTTAATGCCGCGCCCGTTAGTAAAAACGCCCGCAGGCATACGTTTTTTCGATTCAGGCTGCACTTCCGTTACCAGAAGCGCGCCGCTGCCGCAGGCTACTTTAAAGCCTGCCTTGGTAATTTCCAGCACTTTGCCCGGCGTGCCGCTGCCATCAGCAAGCTGCGCCCGCCAGATTTTCAGCTTTTTGCCGTCCGGCAAGGTTGTTACCGTACCCGGCGCAGGGTTAAAGGCACGGATTTTATTATGGATTTCTGCCGCCAGTAAAGACCAGTCGATAGTTTCCATCTCTCGCGTCAGCAAATGCGCATAGGTTGCTTCATCGTTATTTTGTTTTACGGGCACTGCTTCGCCGCGTTTTATTTTTTCAATCGTTTCCAGAAGCAGCGTGCCGCCTTTTTCCTTCAGTTCGTCATGCAACTCGCCCTGCGTCATTTCCGGCGTAATGGCAACGCTTACTTTTTCCAGCATATCGCCGGTGTCCATACCGATATCCATCTGCATAATGGTTACGCCGCTTTCGGTTTCACCGTTTAAAATAGTGTAATGTATCGGCGCTGCGCCGCGGTATTTGGGCAGCAGCGAAGCATGCACGTTAATGCAGCCGTATTTAGGCATTTCCAAAATTTCCTTCGGCAAAAACTGCCCGAAAGCAGCAACAACAATTAAATCCGGCGCAAGGCCGCGCAGCTGTTCAATTACTTCCGGCGCTTTTACGCGCTGCGGCTGGTAAACTTCAAAACCACGTTCCAAAGCGTATTCCTTCACCGGCGTCATCAGCATTTTCTGCCCGCGTCCTTTCGGGCGGTCCGGCTGGGTAAATACGGCAACTATTTCATCTGTGCCCCGCTCTGCCAGCGCTTTTAAGCTTGCAACGGCAAAATCAGGGGTTCCCATAAATACAATGCGCATCGCTGTTACTCCCTGTCGTAATTCTTCGGCGTCAGCACTTTGGCCTTGTCAATAAACAGCACGCCGTCCAAATGGTCCAGCTCATGCTGGATGCAGACTGCCAGCAGCCCGTCCGCCTTGATAAGCATTTTATGCCCCTTGCGGTCATAATATTCGCAGTGCACAATCTCGGCACGCTCCACTTCTCCGTCGTAATCGGGTACGGACAGGCAGCCTTCCGGCCCGACCGCCGCTCCTTCGCTGTAAGTGATAACCGGGTTGATAAGTTCCAGCAATCCTTCGCCCACGTCGATAACGACAATGCGTTTGGACACGCCAATCTGCGGTGCGGCAAGGCCGACGCCGTCAGCGGCATACATGGTTTCCGCCATGTCGTCCAGCAAGCGTAAAGTTTTTTTATCCATGCGTTCAACCTCGGCCGCCTTCTGGCGCAGCACCGGGTCGCCCGCTACCAAAATTTTTAATTTACTCACGGTAGCCTCCTGTAAAATCTCTTTCCAGATAAATATTATATCACAAAAGCGCCCGCAACGGCAATTTTACAGCACGTTAAACGGGTCGACGTCAAAATAAACATTTTTCATATCGCGGAAGGGCGAATCCCACAGCGCCTGTTTAAAAACGCCAATCTCCGCGCTTTTAACCAGCACGTTAATGCGGTATAAATCGCGCACCTTGCCGATAATGCCCGCAAACGGACCGTAAACCTCCGCTCCGTCCCTGTCTTTGGCAACGCCTTGCAAAAAGTCTGCCAGTTCCTGAGCAGTCGCGTTGGCGCGCGCTTCATCCTTATCCCACACGGTTATTTTTAAAAACGCCGCATAGGGCGGATAGTTAAGTTCGCGGCGGCGTTCCAGTTCCTCCTGCGCAAAGGTGTCATAATCCTGCGCGGCGGCAAGCTGAACGGTGCGGTTATCCGCATCGTACACCTGCAAAATTACATGACCCGGCTTATCGCCGCGCCCGGCACGCCCAGCAGCCTGTGTCAGCAGCGAAAAAGCACGCTCCGAGGCGCGGAAGTCCGGCATGTTCAGCGCCGAATCCGCCGAAAGCACGCCGACCAGCGTTACGTTGGGTATGTCGTGCCCTTTGGCGACCATTTGCGTGCCGATGAGCACATTGTATTTACCGCTGCCGAACGCGCTTAAAATTTCCTCATGTGCGAATTTGCGCAGCGTGCTGTCCTGGTCCATGCGCAGCACCTTCACTTCCGGCAGGGCGGCAATCTGCTCCTGCGCTTTTTGCGTGCCGGTGCCGAAAAATTTAATGCGTTTGCTGTGGCATTTGGGGCATTCATCAGGTATTGGCATGGTGTTGCCGCAGTAATGGCAGCGCATGGCTTTGCCTGCTTCGTGGTAAACCAACGCCACGGCGCAATGCGGGCAGGTAATCGTTTCACCGCAGTCGCGGCACATAACAAAGGTGGAATAGCCGCGGCGGTTCAGCAGCACAATCGCCTGTTCCCCTCCTGCAGCTGTGCGCACAAGCTCCTGCTGCAAAGCGCGCGAAAGCACAGAAAAGTTCTTTTCCTGCAATTCCTTGCGCATATCAACAATCTGTACCTTGGGCAGCGGCTGTCCGTTAGGTCGTCCCGTTAAACGCAAATGCGTGTAACGCTTCATTATGGCGTCATAATAACTTTCTATTGACGGCGTAGCACTGCCTAAAACAACGGGCACGCCAAAATAAGCGGCGCGGTGCACAGCAACTTCGCGTGCGTGGTAGCAGGGGCGTTCTTCCTGCTTATAGCTCTGGTCGTGTTCCTCATCAATAATCACCAGCCCCAGATTGCTGAACGGCGCAAAAACTGCCGAACGCACGCCAATCAAAATCTGCGCTTCGCCCGTGCGGATTTTATAAAATACGTCGGCGCGTTCGCTTGCCGATAATTTGCTGTGTACAACGGCGATATTGCCTTTAAACCAGCTCTGGTAACGCTTGACTATCTGCGCCGTTAAGGCAATTTCCGGCACCAGCACCAAAACCTGACGCCCTTCCGCCAGTGCGGCTGCCGTTAAGTTTAAATATACTTCCGTTTTGCCGCTGCCGGTTACACCCTGCAATAAAAAGGTTTCCTGCCGTTTTTCGCGTATTGCCTTGCTGACGGCATCGACGGCGTTCTGCTGTTCGTCCGTTAAGTTAAAGCTCTGCTTAACGCTGCTTTTGGCGGCGTAACTGTCGCGCAAAACGCGCTGCTCGCTGCGGCTACACCAATCATTTTGCACCAATGCACGCAAAACGGCGGCGCTGATACCTTCCGCTTCCAGTTCTTTCGCCGTTAATTCGCGGGCAGTGCCGTTTAAAATTTCCAAAGCTGCCATCTGCGCTTTGGCGCGGTTGTTTCCTGCCGCCAGCGCCTGCCTGCCGCTTTCGGTAATGGCGTAACAGCTTTGCGTTTTTTCTTTCAGCCTGTTTTCCAATTCGTAATATAAAAGTTTGCCATCATCGCCGTAAACGGCATGGCGTTTAATGCTGCTTTTGCCCGGTATAAAAAGGCGCATTGCCTCCGCCAGCGGGCACATGTAATAGCCTGCCAGCCAGCGCGCCGCTTCCAGCATTTCTTCATCAAACCACGGCTCGGCGCCGATAACGGCCTGCACCTCTTTGTAGTTTTCCGGCTGCGGCAAGTCCGTGCCTGCTTCGCCTACCACAAATCCTTCCGCAGTCTGCCGCGCAAACGGCACAATTACGCGCCACCCTGCGCCGATGTAATCAAACTGCGGCGGCAGCGCGTAAGTAAACTGGCGGAACAAATTTTTTACCGGTAAATTTATTGCAACATTGATGTATCTCATAGTAAACCTCAAATTTAACTTTACCTGTTTATTTTACCATAACGCCGCGCAAATTTTAAATAAAAAATGCACTGCCTTACCGTTAAGCAAAGCAGTGCAATCGTTTTAAGTTTTACAGACCTGCCTGCTCGCGCAGAGTCTGTGCCTTGTCGGTGTGTTCCCACGGCAGTTCCACATCCGTGCGGCCAAAGTGGCCGTAAGCGGCAGTCTGTTTGTAAATCGGGCGCAGCAAATCCAGCGTTTTAATAATGCCGGACGGGCTGAGCGAGAAGTTCTTTTTAATCAGTTCGGCAATTTTGTCGTCGTCGATTTTACCGGTACCGAAGGTATCAACCAGAATGGAAACAGGCTGTGCCACGCCGATAGCGTAAGCCAGCTGAATTTCGCATTTATCCGCAAGGCCTGCGGCAACCACGTTTTTGGCAACGTAGCGTGCGGCATAAGCAGCACTGCGGTCAACCTTCGTGGGGTCCTTACCGCTGAACGCGCCGCCGCCGTGACGTGCCATGCCGCCGTAGGTATCTACGATAATTTTGCGTCCGGTCAGGCCGCTGTCGCCCTTAGGGCCGCCGATAACAAAACGTCCGGTCGGGTTGATGTAGTATTTGGTTTCGCCGTCCAGCATTTCAGCCGGAACAACCGGTTTAATAACCTGTTCCATAATATCCTTGCGGATTTGTTCCAGCGTAATTTCCGGCGCATGCTGGGTGGAAATTACAATCGTGTCGATGCGCACCGGTTTGCCGTCGTCGTATTCAACGGTAACCTGGGTTTTGCCGTCCGGGCGCAGGTAAGCCAATACGCCGGTTTTGCGCACTTCCGCCAGGCGGCGGGAAAGTTTATGCGCCAGAGATACAGGCAGCGGCATGTATTCAGGGGTTTCGTTGGTAGCGTAACCGAACATCATACCCTGGTCGCCTGCGCCTACTTCGTCCTCGTTAGCCTTGCCTTCTTTTGCTTCCAGCGATTTATCAACGCCCATAGCGATATCGGCGGACTGTTCGTCGATGGAAATCAGAACGCCGCAGGTGTTACCGTCAAAGCCGTATTTGGCGCGGTCATAACCGATGTTGATAACGGTTTCGCGTGCGATTTTGGGGATATCGACATAGCAGGTCGTGGAAATTTCGCCGACTACATGGATTTGCCCGGTTGCCACAACTGTTTCGCAGGCAACGCGGCCATGCGGGTCTTCTGCCAAAATGGCATCCAGCACGGCATCGGAAATCTGGTCGGCAATTTTATCGGGATGCCCTTCCGTAACAGACTCGGAAGTAAATAATTTTCTCATTCTGTTCCTCCTTGTGTAAATAAAAAAGCGCTCTCAATGAGAGCGCCGCTGATTGGTACTGGCATTCTCATCTCTCGATTAACTCGCAGGACTTAGCACCGTTTGCCCAAGGGCAATGGTTGCTGCGGTTTCATTGGGCCAATCCCTCCACCAGCTCTTGATGAGTAAAATATTAAATTACTATGCTATTATATCTAATTTATGTAAAAAAAGCAACAGTTATTTCTTTAAACGCAAAACAGTGTTCAGCAGTTCTTCCGCAACGTCGTATTTGCTCATCTGCGGCAGCTCTTTAATGGTGCCGTCGGCAAAAATAAGCTTAACGATATTGGTTTCCGCACCGAAGCCCGCACCCTGCATAGTAACGTCATTGGCGACAATCATATCAAGGTTTTTCTTCGTTACTTTTTCCTTAGCGTTGTCGATAAGGTTCTGCGTTTCGGCGGCAAAGCCCACCAAAAACTGTTTGGTTTTGCGCTCACCCAAAGTTTTTAAAATGTCCGGGTTCTTATCCATAACGACCGTTAAAGCGTCGTCGGTTTTCTTTTTGATTTTCTGCTTTGCCACGTCATGCGGACGGTAATCGGCCACAGCCGCTGCTTTAATGACGATATCGCAGTCATCGTAAACGGCAAGGCAGGCGTCCATCATTTCTTTGGTGGTTTCCACGTTAACAACTTTTACGTTCGGCGGCGGCGTCAAAGCGCTTGGCCCGCTCACCAAAGTTACTTCCGCGCCGCGTTCTGCCGCTGCCTGCGCAATGGAATAGCCCATTTTGCCGCTGCTGCGGTTGCCAACATAGCGCACCGGGTCAATCGGCTCGCGCGTACCGGCAGCCGTTACCAGAACTTTCAGCCCGCGCATGTCGCCTTCTGCCTTAGCAAAATAAGCGCCAACAAAGTTGACGATATCGGCCGGTTCAGGCAATCTGCCCGCACCGACAGCGCCGCACGCCAGCACTCCGCTTGCAGGCGGCATTACAACAACGCCGCGGCTTTGCAGTTTGGCAAGGTTCTCCTGCGTGGCAGGGTTCTCATACATATGCGTGTTCATCGCCGGGCATACAATAATCGGGCTGTGTGCCGCCAAAAGCGTCGTCGAAAGCAGGTCATCGGCAATGCCGTAAGCCATTTTGGCAATAATGTTGGCCGTTGCCGGCGCAATCATAAACATGTCGGCCCAATCGGCAAGGGCGATGTGTTCAACATTAAATTCCTGATTGGCGTTCCACATGGAAACAGCTACCTGATTGCCGCTGATTTCCTTAAAAGTAAGCGGCGTTACAAACTGCTGGGCATGCTCCGTCATAACAACGCGCACCTCTGCGCCCTGCTTGCACAGTTTGCTTACAATGTCAACCGCTTTAAAAACGGCGATACCGCCGGTAACTCCCAAAACAATCTTTTTACCCTTTAACAAGGCCGGCGCCTCCCTTATCTGGTTTTATTGCGCTCATAAGTAATGGTATCGTTGGCAATTTCCTTTAAAGCCATGCTTACTTCCTTCTCGGGCAGGTTCTGTCCCGGTACGGTCAGTTCGCGGGCGCGTTTGGCGGCCAGCATAGCCAGAGTATATTTGCTGTCAACTTTTTCTGTTAAATAATCGATGGAAGGATCTACCATAGACATTAAAATCACTCC
>CALXRU010000025.1 GCA_944390935.1 Acidaminococcaceae bacterium | reverse complement strand
ACGCCACGCAAGCACAGCCCTGTTTTCCTGCCGCTTCAAATGCCCTTGCCCTCCCCGGCGGCAACGGCATTTTCACGGCAACGCCGACAGAGCGTATAACACACTACACTTTGCTTCGCAAAGTCGTGTGCCAAATGGGGGCGTTGCCCCCTTTGGAAACCCCCACAAGAAAAGGCGGTACGCTACCCCTCCACGGGGCGCATACCGCCTTTTCTTGTTATCCAGCCCTCCGGCTGTATCGGTTGAGCAAAAGTCCGCGTGGGATTGATGTGGTATCTTTAACTTTGGGAAACTCCGCGTTCCCATTTGCTCACCGCCTGAAAGCTGACCTTTAATTTTGCCGCCAGCTGCTCCTGCGTCAACCCCAGGGCTTTGCGGCGGTTCAGTAAATTTTGCCCAAAAATATTCTGCATATCATCACCTGATTTTATTGTAAAATAATCGCGCCGCGGCGTAAATAACCGCGCGGGCGAAAGCGGCATAATTTTCAAACAGCGGGCGAGTTAAAAACAAAGCCGCAGGCTGATAACGGATTGCGGCTTTAGTAATAAATATGTATTTAGTTCTTTTTCGTTGTTAATGCGGCACGCTGCCCTGCGGCATAAGCTAAAACATTGGATACGTATTGATTTAAACTTAAACCTTCGCGTTTAGATTGTTCGGTAATGATTTTATGTAAGGTTTTTGGTATACGTACCATAAATCTGCCGCTGTAAACAGTGTCAGCAGGTTCGGGGATAGCCAGATTATTTTCCAGCATGTAAGTAAACCATTCTTTTTTTGCTTCTTCAAGATTATTATATGCTTCTTCAACGGTGTCGCCGTCGCTCATGCAGCCTTTTAACATTGGCACTTCAATTAAAAAGCCGCCGCCATCGGCTTCGTCAATTTTTGTTATCTGTGACGGATAATTTAAACTCATATAGTGTTGTAATTTTTCGGTAAAGTTTTTCATCGGTACCTTTCAATTTGCCCCACGGGCTGAACCCCTTTCAAAAACGATATTATATTTGATATCATTATAGTATCATATTTAGTGCCAAAAGGCAAATTTTAAGCACTATAGCTGTAAATGATTTACTTTTTTCTTTCATCAATAAAGCGATTTATAATAACCTTGTATTATGCTATAATTATAATAATAAGGCAAAATTTTTACAGGCAAAGTTCTGCTTAATATGCGCAAAGGAGGGGCAGTTTATGAATCCCTTTTCCAAAAAAGATATGAGTGAAGAAGACATCAAACGCCGTTATATAACTCCGGCTATAGAAGCCAAGTGGGATGCGGAAAGCATTACCATGGAAACGCAGATTACCGACGGCCAGTACAATTTAAAAGGCAACATTGTCAACCGCGGCTCTGCCAAACGGGCAGATTACCTACTGTATATCAATGCCAATAACCCCATTGCCGTTGTCGAAGCCAAAGACAACAAAAAGGGAATTTCTTACGGCTTGCAGCAGGCGATGGCGTATGCCAAAATGCTGGACGTACCCTTTGCGTACAGCTCTAACGGTGATGGCTTTGCCGAACACGACTTTTTAACAGGAAAAGAGCGCATATTAAAATTAAACGAATTTCCCAGCCGTGCAGAACTGATTGCCAGATATAAACAGGGGCGCGGTTTAAATGCCGAGCAGGAAACATTGATAAACCAGCCCTATTATACCAGCCAGACTACTTACCCGCCGCGTTATTACCAGCGCATTGCCGTTAACCGCACTTTGGACGCTATTGCCAAAGGGCAAAACCGTATTTTGTTGGTTATGGCAACCGGCACGGGCAAAACTTATACGGCGTTCCAAATTGTTTACCGTCTGCTTAAAAGCAAATTAAAACGCAAAATTTTATACCTTGCCGACCGCAATATCCTTGTTGACCAGTCCATTCAACAGGATTTTGCGCCGCTGAAAAGCGTTATCCATAAAATCAATGTCGCCAAAGATGATAAAACAACCATAACCTCTCATCAGGTTTATTTTTCGCTTTATCAGCAGCTGGTTGGCGATAATGATGAAGAACATTTTCGCAAGCTGTTTACGCCGGACTTTTTTGATTTAATCATTGTCGATGAATGTCACCGCGGCTCTGCCAAGGAAGAAAGCCGCTGGCGCAGAATTTTGGAATATTTTAGCTCTGCCACGCAGATAGGCATGACGGCAACGCCGAAAGAAACCAAATATGTTTCCAATTTAAGCTACTTCGGCGAACCGGTTTATACCTACAGCCTGAAGGAAGGTATTGAAGACGGCTTCCTTGCTCCGTTTAAGGTTATCAATATTACTACCAACATTGGTGACGGCTGGCGTCCGTGCAAAGGGCAAAAAGATATTTTCGGCAACGAGATAGAAGACCGCGTTTACAACAACAGTGATTACGATTACAACATTGTTATTGAAGACCGTATTGTGCAGGTTGCTGCTGAAATTACCAACTACCTTAAAAGTACCGACCGTATGGCTAAAACCATAGTTTTTTGCCCTACGGAAGACGCTGCGGAACGTATGCGCCAGGCTTTGGTAAACTTAAACAGCGATATAACCAAAGACCACGACGACTACATTGTGCGCATTACCGGCAGCGATGAATACGGCAAAAGCAAGCTGGATTATTTTATTTCAGTCAGCGCCAAATATCCGGTAATCGCTACTACGTCCAAACTACTCAGTACCGGTGCTGATTGCAAAATGACCAAGCTGATTGTACTTGATGAAATGATTGGCAGCATGACTGAATTTAAACAGATTATCGGCCGTGGCACGCGCCTGCGCCCCAAAGAAGGCAAAACACACTTTGTGGTAATGGATTTCCGTAATGTAACGCGCTTGTTTGCCGACCCTGATTGGGATGGGCCGATTGAAATTGACGATGACTTTAAACCTAAAAAACCGGGCGGCTATCCGGAAGTAGGCGATGACGGGGGCGATAAGGGCGGTGTTGCCGAACCGCCTCCGCCTCGTTCTAAACCGATTATAGATGTTAATGGCTGCAAGGTAGAAATAATACATAAAACTGTATCGGTTTATGATGCCAACGGCAAACTGCTGCGGCAGGAAAGCATTGTTGACTATACAAAAAGCAATATTATCGGCGAATATGCGTCGCTGGATAAATTTATCAGGCAGTGGAGAGCAAACAAAGAAGGCAAAGATGCTATCAACAAACTGCTTGAGAAAAACGGCATTGACCTTGAGCAGTTAAAGGCAGACCAGAACATGGCTGACGTTGACGATTTTGATTTCATCTGCCATTTGGCGTTTGATAAAAAGCCTTTAACCCGCAAAGAACGTGCCAACAATGTTAAAAAGCGTGACTTTTTAAATAAATACAGCGGCCCCGCACGGGAGATTTTGGACGCGCTGCTTGATAAATATATGAACACCGGCATTCAGGAAATTGAAGGCACAGAAATTTTAAAACTTGACCCGTTTGTAAAATATGGTAAACCTCAAATAATTACTAACAATTATTTTGGAAGTAAAGAGGCTTACTTACAGGCGGTGCAGGAACTTGAAAACGAAATTTACACGGACGAGGTAGGATAATAAATGAGCAATTTAACCGGATTTGTTAAAAGGCTGCGCGACATTATGCGCAACGATGCAGGCATTAACGGCGATGCCCAGCGTATAGAACAAATTACCTGGCTTTTGTTTTTAAAAGTATACGACGCTAAAGAGCAGGATTGGGAATTTGACGACGATAATTATAAATCAATCATCCCCGAAAACTGCCGCTGGGCAAACTGGGCAGCCGATGATAAATCCGGCAAAGCCATGACTGGTGAACAGCTGCTTGATTTTGTCAACAACACTTTGTTTCCCACACTTAAAAAGCTGGAAATTACCAAAGATACACCGGTAAAAAAAGCCATTGTGCAAACCACCTTTGCCGACGCCAACAACTACATGAAAGACGGTGTATTACTGCGGCAGGTTATTAACGTAATAGATGAGCTTAACCTGAGCGACTATAACGAAATTCACGCATTTGGCGAAATTTACGAAACCATATTAAAAGAACTGCAAAGCGCAGGTTCTTCCGGCGAATTTTACACCCCGCGTGCTGTAACCGATTTTATGGCGCAAATGATTAAACCGCAAATTGGCGAAAAAATGGCGGACTTTGCCTGCGGTACAGGCGGTTTTTTAACAAGCTGGCTTAAAGAACTGAAAAAGCAAATAGTAACAACCGATGACAATAAAGCTTACAGCAATTCCATTTACGGTATTGAGAAAAAGCAGTTTCCTTACATGCTTTGCATAACCAACCTGCTTTTGCACGATGTCGATAATCCATGCATTTACCACGATAACAGCCTGTTGCGCGATGTGCTTGACTACACAGAAGACGATGCGTTTGACGTGGTACTGATGAATCCGCCCTATGGCGGCAATGAAAAAAGTGATGTTAAAAGCCACTTCCCCGCTGACCTTGCCAGCAGCGAAACGGCAGATTTGTTTATGTCCGTTATTATGTACCGCCTAAAGCGGGATGGCAGGGCTGCCGTAATTTTGCCGGACGGCTTTTTGTTCGGTACAGATAATGCCAAGCTAAATATTAAAAAGAAACTGTTGGACGAATTTAACCTGCATACTGTTATCCGTATGCCGGGTAGTGTTTTTGCCCCCTATACCAGCATAACCACTAACATTTTATTTTTTGATAACACCCATCCGACGGAAGAAACATGGTTTTACCGCCTTGATATGCCGGAAGGCTATAAACATTTCAGCAAAACAAAACCCATGAAGCTGGAACATTTTGCCCCGGTAATAGATTGGTGGGATAACCGCACCGAAATTGCGGAAGACGGTTTTGACAAAGCTAAAAAATATACGGCAAAACAGCTGGCGGAAGATTTTGGTTATAACCTTGATTTGTGCGGTTATCCGCATGAAGAAGAAGAAATACTCGACCCGAGGGATTTAATACAGCGATATCAGGAACAGCGTGCATCGCTGAACGCCGAAATAGACCGCGTGTTGGCTGAAATAAATGCGCTGCTTACGGAGGCGGGAAAATGACGCCGCAGGAACTTAAAAACAGCATTTTGCAGCTTGCCATACAGGGCAAACTTGTGCCACAGCGAGCGGAAGAAAAGATAAATGAAACAGAAGTCATTGTTTTAGAAGAACATCCTTTTGAAATACCTGAAAATTGGGGCTGGCAAACATTAGGTAACTGTTGTGACTTGTATACTGGCAATAGTATTTCTGAAAGAGAAAAAAAGGAAATGTATGAAGGTCGGAAAGAAGGCTTTGATTATATTGGTACAAAGGATGTTCTGTTTAGTCAAGAAATAGTTTACGATAATGGAGTTAAAATTCCATATAAAAACGATTTTAAACGAGCTTATAATAATACTATACTTTTATGTATTGAAGGTGGGAGCGCAGGTCGTAAAATAGCAATACTTGATAGAGAAGTTTGTTTTGGAAACAAATTATGTGCGTTTAATGCTAATAAGATATTTTATAAATTTCTTTTTTATTATTTGCAAAGCAGCGAATTTAAAAAAGTTTTTATTGAAAATCGTACTGGAATTATAGGTGGCGTTAGCATAAAAAAATTAAAGAATATAATTTTACCGATTCCTCCACTTGCTGAGCAAAAACGTATTGTTGCTAAAATAGAAGAACTGCTGCCATACGTTGAACGCTACGAAAAAGCCTACAACGAATTGCAGCAGCTTAATAAACGCTTCTCCGGTGATTTACAAAAATCCGTTTTACAGCTTGCTATACAGGGCAGACTTGTTCCACAATGCCCGGAGGAAGGCAATGCCGAAGACCTTTATAAACAAATACAAGCCGAAAAGCAAAACCTCATCAAAGCAGGCAAAATAAAAAAAGAAAAACCCCTGCCCGCAATTACCGATGATGAAAAGCCATTTGAAATACCACAGAGTTGGAAATGGGTAAGATTGGGTGATTTAGGATTTTATAAAAAAGGGCCGTTTGGTAGTGCTTTAACAAAAAGTATGTTTGTTTCAAAAGACAATCGCGCAATAAAAGTTTATGAACAAAAAAATGCTATCAAAAAAGATGTAAAATTAGGCGAATATTATATTAAAAGAGAATATTTTGAAGAAAAAATGAAAGGTTTTGAATTATTTGCAGGCGACATTATTGTTAGTTGTGCTGGTACAATAGGAGAAACTTATGTAATGCCTGATAATTTTGAACGAGGAATTATAAATCAAGCTTTAATGAAAATTAAATTATTTGCTCCAACTTATATGCCGTACTTCTTAATGTATTTTGATTTTATTTTAAAGAAAAATGCAAAAACAAATAGTAAAGGTTCTGCGATAAAAAATATACCGCCTTTTGAAATACTAAAAAAATATCTTGTACCAATTCCACCTCTTGCTGAACAAAAACGTATCGTTGCTAAATTAGAAGAAATTTTACCGTTGTGTGATAAGTTGAAAATAAAGTAGAAATTCTTTAAAATTAATAATAAAGGTAGGTGTTGATATTGAGCATTGAATTTTTAACAAAAATTTTTGAACAAATTCCTGAATCTAAGAACTGGGGTCTACAATTATTGCGTATTACTAATACTAAAAGGAACGGAATAGAATATGCTACCAATCAAGTAACTCTAACACCGGATAATAAATTATATGATTATGTTTGTAAGATTTCACAAAGATATACCAAAGGAAAAGATAGTTTTGTAGAAGCTTTTGATAAAGTTGTTGATTATGATGGTTCAGTAGTAGGTAATGTAATTTATAAATTATGCGCTGATAACATGCTTATAAATGAAACATTACAAAAATTAATAGTAGCGATTGCAAATCCTGACATGGAATCAAAACCGTTAGAATTTAATGCAAGTGCATATTTAGTAAAAAGTCAAGTAAAATTAGATGGCAAAGATATTAATATAAAATTAATTTCTATGAATAGACCACTAACAACATTACAAAATAAATATAAGTATATTGTTTATAAGAGTTCTGAATTTGAAGAAATATCAGAAAAAGTTTTATCATTAAGAAATACTTTTGATGTAATTATCATTGATAATACTATCTATTTTCTTACTTTTGCAGCTGAAAAACTTTTTAATCTTGAACATGTTTATCATAAAATTTGTAATGAAAAGGTAGATTTAATTTGCCAAAACGATATTGTTTATGATCATGATAGTTTTAGACAAATTGCTACAACAGGGCATAATCCGAGAAGGTTTATTTCGTTTAATGATAAAGGTTTATCTTTATTACAAGATAAAAGAATTATTAAAGCTATTTCAAAAAAATTCTCGTTATTATTAAAAGATGGAAAATTTGATACATCTGATGAAAATACAGCTAAAAAATTAGTGAAGGTATTATGCAAAAAAGGGATGCTCGATCCTTTTGAAAATGTAGCAGTTGAAGTAGAAAGCGCTAAAAAATGGAATTAAGGTGACAATAACTGATGCCTGTTTTATCATTTTGTTTATTTTATCTTTCTTTTACCCCATTATGGATTTCAGTTATTTTTGATGATAGTTTAAGTATCATTCAAAAAAATCCTAATTTATGCACAGAAAAAATTTCTATTATAATTATCGCTTTAACATTTGTTGTTTCACTTTTAATTTTGAGAAAATTCCTTATAAATAAAAATAATGATAATATAGAAAATTATATTTTAAAAGAGGCTAAAGAGAAGAAATTTTTAACTGTAGATTATCTATTATCATATATTTTACCATTATTTGCATTTGATTTTACCGTTTGGCATGAAGTGATTTCATTTTTAATATTTTTTATAACATTTGCTTTTTTGTGTATTCGACATAATTATTTTTCAGTCAATATAGTTTTAGAATTATTTGGATATAAGATATATCAATGTAACCTTGAAAATGATGATAATATCCCTATTAATAAAAATATTATTAGTAAGAATGAGTTGAATGGTAAAATTCATCTTCAAATTAAAGCCCAAAAGATAAATAACGAATATTTTATAGAACGGTAATCAAATATAGATATTATTAAGATTATTTTGTTTACATAATAGAATTGAAAAATAAAAGCAATAACCCCATCGCAAATTTAGTAATGGGGTTATTGCTCAAGAACATTAATTCTCATTATTTATTACAATCCACTTACCTTTACGCGTTGATCCTTCGTGTTGAAGTTTATTTTCTTTTTGCATTTTGCGTATATGATATTTAACAGTATTTACAAGTGTTTTGCTATTTATGCTTGGGAAAGCTCCGGCATTTCGGTAATTAATTCAATAATGGAATTTTCGTTTGTCAATTGGGTGGAGAGTTCCAATTCTGGCGTAATTTAAATTGCATAATGTAAAAATAAAACCCGGACTGCTATAATGCAATCCGGGTTAAGCGATTTGATGAATATCAGGCGGGGTGACATTCCCGCATCTCCTAATCAGGTTTTATCCTTCCGGTGACGGCTGCCCGTTCCGTCCTCTAATATCCACCTTTTCCATATAAATTATAACAAAATGGTTATAAAATGTAAATTGGTGTAAGAAAGCAGGCATATCATGTTCACCTTCAATACCAACAACAAAAAAGTAACCGTTTATCCTGCTTTGGCAGGAGATAAGCCGGTGGTGTATTTAACGATATACAGCGATGACGGCGGCGAGATTTATGACGCTTTAAAGAAGCTGGGTTGCCCGGATTTTACGCTGGTTACTATCAGCGGCTTGAACTGGGAGGCTGAGCTGTCGCCGTGGGCGGCAGGCAATTTGTTTAAATACAGCGAGATGTTTACCGGCGGTGCGGATGAATATTTAAAAACGCTGACGGAACGCATTATGCCTCAGGCGGAAGCGTATGTGCCGGGGCATATTTTGTGGCGCGGACTGGCTGGGTATTCGCTGGCCGGTTTGTTTACGGTGTATGCGCTGTACAAAACGGATTTGTTCAGCCGCGCGGCGAGCATGAGCGGTTCGCTGTGGTATCCGCAGTTTAAGGATTTTGCGCTGGCAAATAAAATGGCGGCGCTGCCGCAGCATTTGTATTTTTCGCTGGGGGACAGGGAGTGCAAAGCGCGCAACGCTTACCTTAAAACGGTGCAGGATTGCACGGAGGCAATTTTTGCGCACTGCCAAAGCCTTGGCATAGATACTTTTTATGAGCTGAACCCCGGCGGGCATTACCGCGATATTATCAGCCGCAGTGTCGCCGGTATTAACTGGATATTGACGAGATAAAAATAACCCGCCGTTGTAGTGGCGGGTTGTTTTGGTTGTATTCAAAACAGGTAAAGATATGTGCTATAAGGCGACAGTCAAAAACTACGGCGGCTAAATTTGGGGTGTTAGTTTTCGGGAGTCCGGCCGCGCAGCTCGGACGGAATCGGAGGAGCCGTAGCATTTTTGCCGAGCCGCAATAGTGCATATCTTTATCTGTTTAATCTACTCCTTCTCATTCCACAGCGTAAAGCCAAGTATCAGCGCGCCGCCGATGAGCTGGGTTACGGTCATCGGTTCGCCCAGAAGCAGGACGGAGATACAGACGGCGACGAGCGGGTCGATGTAGCTTAAAATTGCTGCCTGCTGCCCGGTTAAATCCTTCAGCGAGGAAAAATACAAACAATAGGTAACGCCGGTGTGGAACAGCCCGACGGTTAAAAGGCACGCCCAGCCAACGCCGTCCAGCTGACTTAGGTTAATGCCGCTGCTGTACAGTACATACGGCAGCAGGGTAACGACGGCGGCCAGCAGCTGCAAAACGGTGCGCTGGATTCCGGCGACATTTTTGATAAATTTGTTGAGCAAAATAACGGCGGCGTAAAATACTGCCGCGCCCAGCCCGAAGAAAATACCCGTCAAATTAGCGTTTTCATTGCCGCCAAGGCCGATAATCATTACCAAACCAAGCGTGGACATGACAAAACAGATAATCTGCTTGGCAGTCAGCCGCTCACGGAACAGCAGCGGCGATGCGACGGTGACGATGACGGGGGCAAAGTAATAGCTCAGCGTCGCTGCGGAAATTGTGGTGTAGCGGTACGCCTGAAACAGCAAAATCCAGTTAATGCCCATGGCGATGCCGGAGGCTAATAAAAGCGGCAGCTCGCACCCGGCGGATTTTAAACCCAGCCCGCCTTTGTTGAACAGCAAAAGATACGCGCCGATAAGCGCCGTCGCCAGTACGGCACGGTACAGCGCCAGTTCGCCGCTTGTAACGTCGATATTCCTTGTAAAAACGCCCAGCGTGCCGAAGATAACCATCGCCGCGCTGAACATCAGCCTTGCGCCGACATTTTTCTGCATAAGCTTTCCCTCACAATGCAAAGTAATTTTGTAACGGCGTTTAAAAATCTGCCGTTTTATATTTAATATATTGATATTAGTGTAACTCTATTAAATAATTGTGTCAACAAAAGTAATTAAATAAAAATACACGCCAAAATTTTGGCAAAGGCGTTTTTATCGCCGCCGATTTGTGGTACAATGTATCAGAAATTACATCGCCGTGGGCGGGAAGGGTGAAGCAGGTGGCGCAAAAAATTAAAAATTATCTGCGCGGCGACGCTGTTTTAAGCGTATCGCTGGTGCTGGCGCTTTTAAGCTGCCTGATTGAGCCGCCGAGCCTGCAATACCTGCGTTATATTGATTTTAACACTCTGATAATGCTGTTTTGCCTGATGCTGATTATTGAAGGGTTGCGCGAACAGAATTTTTTGCAGTTTATCGGCAGCCGCATATTGATTAAGGTAAAAACGCGCCGCGGCATTGTGTTTACGCTGGTGTTTCTGTGTTTTATCAGCAGTATGTTCATCACCAACGACGTTTCGCTCATCACCTTTGTGCCCTTTGGCATTATGATTTTGGAAATGATTAACCTGACGGATAAAATGTGCGGCACGATAACGCTGATGACGATTGCCGCGAACCTTGGCAGCATGTTTACGCCGATTGGCAACCCGCAGAATTTGTATTTGTTTTCGCTTTCCGGCATGGGCGTGCCCGATTTTTTGGAGCTGATGTGGCTGTACACCGGGCTTGCGGCTTTTATGCTGACGGTGATTGTGGTTGTGTTTTACCCGGAGGAGCATTTGCAGCTTGATATGCGCACGGAGCAGCTAAACGACAAGCGCGCCGTGGCGTTTTACCTTTTGCTGTTTACGCTGTGCGTTTTAACGGTGGCGCATTTTGTGCCGCACCTTGTTTTGTTGGCAGTTGTTACGGCGGCGCTGCTGTACAAAAATAAAAAGCTGTTTACACAGATTGACTATTCGCTTTTGCTGACGTTTTTATTCTTTTTTATTTTTGTCGGCAACATGAACCACATCGGCAGCCTGCATGATTTTATCGGCAGCATTTTAACGGGCAACGAGGTACTGATAAGCGTGCTTGTCAGCCAGGTTATCAGCAATGTGCCGGCAGCGATGCTGCTAAGCGGTTACAGTGATAATTACGCGGCGCTCATCATCGGCACCAACATGGGCGGGCTGGGTACGCTGATTGCGTCGATGGCAAGCCTTATCTCCTACAAGCAGGTGGCGGCAAAATATCCGCATTTAAGGCGGCAGTATTTAACGATTTTTACCGTGGATAACTTAATATTTTTAGCGGCGCTGTATGCGCTGTACCTGTTTTATTACGGCGGCACTGTTTAATCGGCGGCGCCGTTTTGTTTTTCGCGAGGAATATTTTTACAAAAAACACGTATAGCCTTGCGGTAAAATGTTATAAATGGTATGATAAGAGAGGATAAAAAGTTTTATAGTAAAAAGGAAGGGCACAAGGAGGCTGCTTCCTGTTTCTTATTGTAAAAAACGTATGGGGGGCAAAAGTATGATTGAACGCTATACCAGTCAGGAGATGGGCCACATCTGGACGCTGGAAAATGAATTCCGCACTATGCTGAAGGTTGAGATTTTAGCCTGTGAGGCGATGAACAAGCTGGGCATTGTGCCGGATGACGCTTTGCATGATATCCAGACAAAGGCAGATTTCCGCATTGAGCGTATTAAAGAAATTGAAGCGGTTACCAACCACGATATTATCGCGTTTTTAACCAATGTTGCCGAATATGTCGGCGACGCTTCCAAGTATATCCATAAGGGCTTGACCTCAAGCGACGTTAAGGACACCGCCATGGGCGTGATGATGCAGCAGTCGGCCGATGTTTTGATGGGCCTCTTGGAAAAGCTGCACGAAGTTTTAAAACGCCGCGCTGCCGAGCATAAACATACCATTATGATTGGCCGTACCCACGGCATCCACGCCGAACCGATGACCTTCGGCCTGAAATTTGCGCTGTGGATGGATGAAACCGAGCGCAACATGGAACGCCTGAAACAGGCCCGCGAGTTTATCTCTGTCGGTAAACTTTCCGGCGCTGTCGGCACTTATTCCAATATCGACCCGTTTGTGGAAGAATATGTCTGCGAAAAGCTTGGCATTAAAGCCGCACGCCTGGCAACCCAGGTTATCCAGCGCGACCGCCATGCCGATTATTTAACCACCATCGCCATAATCGGTTCTTCGCTGGAAAAAATGGCAACCGAAATCCGCAATTTGCAGCGCACCGATATCCGCGAGGCGGAAGAATATTTTGCCCCGGGGCAGAAGGGCAGTTCCGCAATGCCGCATAAACGCAACCCGATTACCTGCGAAAAAATTTCCGGTATGGCAAGGCTGCTGCGCGGTTATGCCATTGCCGCACTTGAAGATGTTACCCTGTGGCACGAGCGCGATATCTCCCATTCTTCCGTAGAAAGGGTTATCCTGCCGGACGCTACCATTGCGCTGGACCACATGCTGCGCAAGTTCATCAACATTGTGGACAAGCTTTTGGTTTACCCGGACGCAATGATTGCCAACATGAACAAAACCGGCGGTTTGATTTTCAGCCAGAACCTTTTGATTGCCCTTGTAAGCAAAGGCGTACTGCGCGAGGACGCTTACAAATGGGTACAGCGCAACGCTATGGCGCGCTGGCTGGAAGGCGCCGACTTTAAAACCAATGTCGAGCACGATGAGGACATCAAAAAATACCTCACCGACGAAGAAATTGAGCACTGCTTTGACCCCAAGCCGATGCTGCGTAATGTAGACCTCATTATGGCGCGCTTCGGATTATGATTATATAAGGAGAGATAGTTATGTCATCTGTTGTAGTTATCGGCGCCCAGTGGGGCGATGAAGGCAAAGGCAAGATTGTTGATTACCTGGCGCAAAAGGCTGACGCCGTTGTGCGTTATTCCGGCGGCTCCAATGCCGGCCATACCGTTGTGGTTGACGATGTGGCTTATAAGCTGCGTCTGCTTCCTTCCGGCGTTTTGTACAAGGATAAAATCAATATTCTGGGCAACGGCGTTGTAATCAACCCTTCCGTTGTACTGGCAGAAATTGCCGGCATGAAGGAGCAGGGCATTGATTGCAGCAATCTGTTAATCAGCGACCGCGCCCACGTTGTAATGCCTTACCATGCACGCCTTGATGAGCTTCAGGAAGCTGCGCTCGGCGAACACAAAATCGGCACCACCAAAGGCGGCATCGGCCCCTGCTACATGGATAAGGTTGCCCGTACCGGCATCCGCATCTGTGATTTGATGGAGCCCGACACTTTTGCTGAAAAGCTGCGTGTAAACTTGGCTGCCAAAAATGAAATCATCACCAAAATTTACGGCGCTGAACCGTTTGACTATGACACTGTTTTAAAAGAATATCTGGCTTACGCCGAAGAACTGCGCCCGCATGTTTGCGATACCGGCGTTGTTCTGGGCGAAGTTTTTGAAGGCGGCAAAAACGTGCTGTTTGAAGGCGCGCAGGCTACCTTCCTTGATATCGACCACGGAACTTATCCGTATGTAACCAGCTCCAACCCGACTGCTGCCAATGCGGCAACCGGCAGCGGCGTCGGCCCGCTGTGCATCAACCATGTGGTTGGCGTTGTTAAGGCTTACACTACCCGCGTAGGCGAAGGGCCGTTTGTTTGCGAGCAGCTGAACGCCGACGGCGATATGCTGCGTGAACGCGGACACGAATACGGCACCGTTACCGGCCGTCCGCGCCGCTGCGGCTGGCTGGACGCTTTTATGCTGAAATACAGCGCGCGCGTTAACAGCCTTGACTGCCTTGCCGTAACCCGTCTGGATATCCTTGACGAACTGCCGGTTATTAAAATGTGCGTCGGCTACAAGCTGAACGGCGAAGAAATTAAACAAATTCCGGCAAGCCTGAAGGTTCTGGGACAGGTTGAACCGGTTTACGAGGAGTTTGAGGGCTGGATGACCGATATCAGCGGTATCCGCAAATATGATGACCTGCCGGAAAATTGCAAAAAATATTTAAAACGCATGAGCGAAGTGGCAGGCGTGGAAATCGGCATCGTTTCCGTCGGTCCGGACCGCGAACAGACCATGGTTTTGAAAAAACTGTTTTAAGATTGGCTTAACTGAATAAAATAACGGCACAGCTGCAATGGCTGTGCCGTTTTGGTGTACGGGGTGGATTATGGCATTTGATTATGTACTTCATAAAGGTGCGCGCAGTGAGGCGGTGCTGCAAAGTGTAACGCCTGCGCAGGCGGATATGGCCCAGAAGTTCCACAGCGGCATTGAAGGCTATGCGGCAACGCCGCTGGTAAATTTACAGCAGTGGGCGCAAAAAATCGGCGTTGGCAAAATATGGGTAAAGGACGAAAGCAAACGCTTTGGGCTGAACGCTTTTAAGGCGCTGGGCGGCAGCTATGCCATTGCAAAATATCTGTGCGGCAAACTTGGCATACCGGTGGACGAAAACGCTTTTAACATTCTGCGCAGTGATGAAGCCCGCCAAAAGCTGGGGCAGATTACCTTTGTAACGGCGACTGACGGCAATCACGGGCGCGGCGTAGCATGGGCGGCAAAGCTGTTAGGGTACAAGGCGGTTGTTTATCTGCCGGAAGGCAGCAGTTTGGAGCGGTTGAACAACATCCGCGCGCTGGGCGCAGAAGCGGAGATTACCAAATTTAATTACGACAGCGCGGTGCGCCTTGCTTACGCCATGAGCAAAAAGCACGGCTGGGTGATGGTGCAGGACACCGCGTGGCCGGGCTATGAGGAAATACCGACATGGATTATGCAGGGCTATACGACGATGGCGCAGGAGATTGCCGCGCAGCTTAACGGCGATGTACCGACGCATTTGTTTTTGCAGGCGGGCGTGGGCAGCATGGCGGGCGCGGTGCTTGGTTATTTTGCTGCCCTGTGGGGCGATAAAGCGCCGGTTACGGTTATCTGCGAGCCGGATAAGGCGGCGTGCCTGTATAAAACGGCGGCAGCGGGCGACGGGCAAATCCATAAGGTCGGCGGCAAAATGGACAGCATGATGGCAGGGCTTTGCTGTGGCGAACCTTGCACGGTAAGCTGGGATATAATCGACAATTTTGCGTCGGCGTTTGTGGCGTGCAGTGACGAATACGCGGCGCGCGGCATGTGCCTTTTGGGTAAGCCGCCGGCTGGTGACGCGCGGGTGGTTTCCGGCGAATCGGGCGCGGTAACGGCGGGTGTGCTGGACGCGATAATGACGGAGCAGGAACTTGCGCCGCTGCGTGAGGCGTTAGGCTTAAACAAAAGCTCCCGCGTGCTGCTAATAAGCACCGAAGGCGATACGGATAAAGTAAACTACTTAAAAGTGCTGACCGGCAAATGGCGGCAGAAATAAAAAAAGAGGGCTGATAAAATTATCAGTCCTCTTTTTATTTGGCTTTTTATAAATGGTTGTTCGCTGCTTCGGCAAGCATCATGTTGGCATCGTTAAGCTGTACGCGCACCGGCACGATAATTTTCTGCCCCGGCTGCAAGTCGGTGCTTGCCAGCCCGTTGGCTTCGCAAATGCGGTAGATAACCGCGCGCACGTCCTCGCCGTCCTCCGTCCAGCGGGAGGCGATATCCCACATGGTGTCGCCGCTGTACACGGTTACGGTTTTGGTGGTGTAAACTTCATCGGCCGCGGCGCAGGTGCCCAAAACATAGCCGCTGTATAATAAAAGGCTTGCCATAATTACAGTTATAAGCTTTTTCATAAATAATCAACTGCCTTTCAAAACATCTGTTCGTTATAAATATAATAAAACAAACACCGCATTTTGTCAAGCATATTTATGAAAATTTGTTCGCAAAATATCTAAAAAGGCAAACGCTTACGAAACCACCCACATATAAAACGGCATTACCACAACCGCCAGCACGGTGGTAACAACCGTCAGCGTCGCCGCGTATTCGTAATCCGCGCCGTAGTTTTTGGCAAGCACCGGCAAAACAGACGGCGCAGGCATGGCCGCCTGAATGGTGAACACCTGCGTCATCAAAGGCGGTATGCCAACCAGCGGCGCCATTAGAATAATGCCCAGCGGGCACACCACAAAACGCCCGAACAGTGCCAGCAAAATCATGCGGTCAAAATGAATTTTGCTCCAGTCCGCGTTGCTGACAACCGCGCCGATAAACAGCATCGCCAGCGGCGTCGTCATGTTGCCCATATAGCGGAACGAAACGAGCAGCGGGTGCGGCAGGTGCAGTTCCAGCATCACCAGCGTAAAACCGATGGCAAAACCTGCCAGCGGTGGGTTAACAATGTGCTTTAAGGTTTGCAGGCTAAACAGCGGCGGTACTTTTTCGCTGCCGTCCACGGCGATGATATGTGCCGCCACAACCCAGAATACTACGGTATTGGCCATGTAGTAAACCAGCACAAACGGTATGCATTTGGTGCCGAACAGTTCCGTTGATAACGGCAGGCCGATTAAAATTGTGTTGGTAACAAAAAATACTGCCGCCAGAACGCCGCGCCTTCCCCTGGGGATATTGGCAAAGCGCACAACAAGCTGGCCCACGATAAAGCAGATAATCATCGACGAAACGGCGACCGGCAGGCCGCTGCTCATCTGGATAACCGTGTCGTGCGTCAGCGTTTCCGTTAAATTGACAATCATATATAACGGCAGGCAGATTTTGGTAATCAGTTTGGAAATCAGGTTCAGGCTTTCGTCCGAAAACCAGTGGTGGCTGCCCAGGTAATAGCCTGCCAGCACCATCAGGCTGACGGTAAAAACGCCTTCAAACGCATGCAGTACAATATCCATGCGGGACTCACATCCTTTCCGCCGGATTTAAATCAGTTGGCTGCGTTTTTCACTTCCTCAATTTTGGCTTTCATCCATTCAATCATCGCCAGCTTGCCAAATTCGTACCAGGTGGTGCAGTTACTGTTTTTGGCAATGTAAGCGTTCCATTTTTCCTGGTTTACGTTTTCAACCTCCAGCAGGTTCATAATGCCGAAGCCGCTGCGGATGACCAGATCGTTCAGCGAAGTGAATTTGCTGTGTTCCTGCAAAAATTTATCGTTGAACAGTGCCGGGAAGGAAACGAGGCTCAACGCCTTGCCCAGCTCCTTGTCCTTTTTAAAAATATCAAGATAATGCTGAAACTCTTTTTCAATATCCATGTTTTCTTTATTTTCCATTGTCAATGCCTCCCATGTGCAGTTTTTAAAATATAATTATGCTTTAATTTTAACACATTCCGCAATATTAAAAAACCGTAAATTTTTTATTTTATCCGCCGCGGGCGGGATGGTGAAAAAACAAGTTTTTATTGAATTCCTACTGCGTTAGTAGTAAAATATTTTTACGAAAGGAGTTTGGGCATGAAGATTTCAACTAAAGGGCGTTATGCTTTACGCTTAATGCTCGATTTGGCAAACAATCATCAATACGGCTACACTCCGGTTAAGGAAATTTCGCTGCGGCAGGATATTTCGGACAAGTATCTGGAGCAGATTATCAGCCGTTTAAGCAAAGCGGGGCTGGTTGTAAGTGCCCGCGGCGCGCAGGGCGGCTATAAACTGGCGAAGGAGCCGGAAAACTGCACGGTGGGCGAGATCTTGCGCGTGCTGGAGGGCGACCTTGCCCCGGTAGCGTGTGCGGCGTCGGTGCATCCGGCAAGCTGCCCGCGCGTGGACGACTGCGTAACGACGGAGGTGTGGCGGCGCATCGGAGACGCGATTAACGGCGTCGTCGATAACATCACGCTGGCCGATTTAATGCAGTGGCAGGACGAAAAATGCTGCTGTAAATAAAGCCGTTTAAAACTTTTGCGATAAATATCTGGGAGGAATTTTTTATGGAGAACTTAACACGCGAACAGGCTTGGGAATTATTAAAGGAATATAACAAGGACCCGTTTCATCTGCGCCATGCGCTGACGGTAGAGGGCGTTATGCGCTGGTACGCGGGCGAGCTTGGCTATGGCGATGAAGCCGATTTTTGGGCGCTGGCAGGTTTACTGCACGACCTTGATTTTGAAATGTACCCGGAACAGCACTGCGTAAAATCGCAGGAGATTATGCGCGAGCGCGGCATTGACGAAAAACTTATCCACGCTACGGCGTGCCATGGTTACGGCCTGTGCGTTGATATTGCGCCGGAACACCAGATGGAAAAGGTGCTGTTTGCGGCAGACGAACTGACCGGCCTCATCGGTGCGGCGGCTTTAATGCGCCCGTCTAAAAGCGTAAGCGACATGGAAGTAAAATCGCTGAAGAAAAAGTTTAAGGATAAAAAATTTGCTGCGGGCTGCCACCGCGAGGTTATCGCGCAGGGCGCGGAAATGCTTGGCTGGACGCTGGACGAGCTGTTTGAAAAAACCATTGCCGCCATGCGTGTGGACGAAGCGAAGATTAACGAAATCTGCGCTGGTTTTGAAAAATGAGCAGGAAGGTTTTAGCCGCTATGAGCGGCGGCGTGGACAGTTCGGCGGCGGCGCTGATGCTTTTGCGGCAGGGCTATGAGGTTGTGGGCGCGACGGCTCGGATGTTCGGCGGCGAGGATATCGGGCTGCCGGGCGCGGCGCTGAACATTGAGCGCGACATTAAGGACGCGCAGGCGGTTGCGGCAAAGCTGGGCATTGAACACAAGGTTGTCGATTTGTGCGGCTGCTTCCGCAGCAAGGTCATCCGCCATTTTATTGAAGAATATCAGTGCGGGCGCACGCCTAACCCGTGTGTGGACTGCAACAAATACATCAAGTTCGGCGCGCTTTTGGATTACGCCAAAGAGCTGGGCTGCGATTACCTGGCGACAGGGCATTACGCACGCATTTTTTATGATGAAGAACGCGGACGCTGGCTGCTGGCGCGCGGCGAGGACAGGCGCAAGGACCAGAGCTATATGCTGTTCAGCCTGACGCAGGAACAGCTTGAGCATGTGCTTTTGCCGCTGGCGGAAGTAAGCAAGGACGAAATACGCCAAACGGCGGAAGCGGCGGGGCTGGTAACGGCGCAGAAGCCGGACAGCCAGGACATTTGCTTTGTGCTTGACGGCGATTATGCCGGGTTGATTGGGCGCGTGGAAAAAATGCAGCCCGCTGCCGGCAATTTTGTGCATCTCAACGGGCAGGTGCTGGGCAGGCACAAGGGCATGATAAATTACACCATCGGTCAGCGCAAGGGACTTGGCATTGCCTACGAATACCCGCTGTACGTTATCGATAAAGACATGGCAAGCGGCAACGTCATAGTCGGCCCGCAGGAGGCGTTGTTTAGCAAATCTTTACTTGCGGAAAACTGCAATTTTATTATGATTGACAAGCTGGACGCACCGCTGCGTGTAACCGCCAAAACGCGCTACCGTCAGGAGGACGTGCCTGCAACGATTGAGCCTTGCGGCGACTGCGTAAAGGTTACGTTTGATGAGCCGATGCGCGCCGTAACGCCGGGGCAGGCCGTGGTATTTTACAGCGGCGAGTACGTTGTCGGCGGCGGCATTATCAAAACCGCGTTAAAGGAGTAAACCATGAAGAAAACTATCGGTATTTTAACGGCGTGCCTGCTTCTGGCGGGCGGCGTGCAGGCGGCAGAAGTGCAGCACGCGCCCAACGCCATCACGTCTGACATGCTGGCTGAGGTTAATGCACAGCTTAACGCACCGGAAGCAAAAGAAA
Source organism: Acidaminococcaceae bacterium (assembly GCA_944390935.1). Lineage (GTDB taxonomy): Bacteria > Bacillota > Negativicutes > Acidaminococcales > Acidaminococcaceae > Fusicatenibacter_A. The sequence continues at coordinate 3,923 of CALXRU010000025.1, read as the reverse complement.
GCAGCAAAGCTGCCAAGAAGCCGCCGGTTATAGATAAAACGCAGCTGCAGGACGGCAATGTAAAAAATGCACAGAATGTAAAATCCGCCCCGGAGGGCGAAGTTAAAGAAAAAACTGCGCAGCAGGTTAAAAAAGAACCGCGCGTAGTGCGCAAAACGGTAAAAATAACGCCGCCGCAGGAAAAATGGTATTTAACCAAACCGACGGATTTTACTTATTATGTTAATAAAGAAGGCGCGGCTTACAGTCTGGCAATTCCGTATGCGTTCGGCAGCGATTTGCTGGCAGGCTTGCCCGTAAGCGGCCCGATGATTGCCAGAGGCGTGAGCGATACCGTGGCGATGAGTTTTAATGCCGCCGCTGCCGGCGATGCTCCGCAGGTTTTTAAAGCGGCACTGGCAGGCAAAACGCTGCTGCCACCGCCCGCACCGGTAACAAAGCACATAACGCTGCCTTCGGATAAAGCCAAAGGCACGCCTGCCGAAGAAGTTATCGAGATAACCGAATTTGAAGCACCGCCGCAGTACAGTTACCAGCAGGTGGATGTAACGCCGCTCGGTCTGCCGGAGCAGCTTAAAAATTTAACGCTGGTGGAAGCGGGCGAATACAAAACCTTTCAGGGGCTGAACTCGCAGTATATGCAGTTTAAATGTACGTCCGGCGGTGTGCCGTGCATGGTGCGCTTAACGCTGACGCAGCACAGCGGCTACCAGTACACGGGCTTTTACCTGTTTCCGGAAGCGCAGCGCTTAACCTTCATCCCGTTGGCGAATTATTCCGCCCGCAGTTTGCAGTGCGGCAGCCGTTCCGTTTTTGACAGATTTTAATAAAGTTTTGGGCAATAAAAAAGCACCCTGATTTAAAATCAGAGTGCTTTTTGTTTATTATGGCAAATTACAGAGCAGCCGGAACTTCGCCGTCGTCGGAAAGTTTGCCTTTCAGGTCGTGGTCAACCATTGCACATACGCAAGCGTCGGACCAAACGTTTTCAGCGGTTTCAATCATGTCGATGATGGTGTAAATCGGCAGGATGATACCCATCAGGCCAATCGGTGCGCCGATACCTGCCATCAGGGAGAGGGTCAGGAAGTAGCAGCCCATCGGTACGCCTGCGTTGCCTACTGCGGCAAGAACTGCGATGCAAACCCAGGTCAGCATGGTGGTCATGGTCATTTCAAAACCTGCGTTCTGCATGATGAACAGGGAGGTTACCAGAATGAAGGCAGCGCAGCCGTTCATGTTAATGGTGGTGCAGATAGGCAGTACGAAACGGGAAACTTTCGGATTGCATTTCAGGTTCTGCTCGGAGCAAGCCAGGGTTACAGGCAGGGTGCCTGCGGAGCTCTTGGTGAACAGAGCAACTGCGATAGCCTGGCCCATCTGGCGCATAACGTAAATCGGGTTAAGGCCGCGGATGATAAGGATAATCGGCAGAACGATGAAGAACTGGATAGCGTTGCCGAGCATTACAACTGCGGTGTATTTGCCCAGCGCGCCAACGATAACGCCTGCTTCAATCTGTGCAGAAAGCTGGCCTGCAAAAGCTACGATACCAATCGGCAGAACGTAGAGGATGGCACGGATAAGGGTGAATGCCAGTTCCTGAACGCCCTGGATGATTTTCAGCAGAGCTTCGCGGTTTTCGGTTCTGGGCATGAATGCCAGTGCCAGACCAACTGCAGCAGCGATAAGCATAACGGAAAGCACGTTGCCGGAAAGGAACGGAGCAAGTACGTTGTTCGGGATAACGCCGAGGATGTGGTCATAGTAGCTGAGAGCTGCTACGCTCTGTCCTTTAACAACGTCGGAACCTGCGTTAACGATTTCAGCCGGCAGGTTATCCGGAGCAATGTACAGGTACAGGCCCAAACCGATAAAGGCGGCTAAAAATGTAGTAAGTAAGGTGTACACAACTGCGTGTGCAAAAATAATACCGGTTTCTTTGTTGCCGCCAAGTGCTGCCAGTGTGGTGATAACCGCAAGCGCGATGGTAGGAACCGCAATAAACTGGAACAGACGGGTAAATACGGTTGCTACGAAATTAAAGAATTCATTCAGAGCCGGGATACCCATCCAGCCCAAAACAGCACCAAGAATCAGCGCCGCAAACCACAGAACAAACTGGCTGTTGTTGGATTTAGCCTTGGTTTCGCGGATGATGGAATCGGCTGTTTCCTTCACATCAACTTTTTTGTTTTCATCAGTCATGTGAAATACCTCTTTTCTTTTAAAATTTTTACGCGAAGTAATGTTGTTCCCATACCGTTACTTCGCCTTATAAAATTAATTATACCATATAATGCCATAATGGCAAGGAAAAAGTATACACTATTTAATGTATACAGTGCATTTGGCAGAAAATTCTAAATCTTGCGGCGCTTTTGTAAAAAATTTTACAAAAATATCACAGCCTTCAATCCCCAACGGATATGTTATAATTAAACTATCTTATAAATGAGGTGAACGCCATGAAAAAATTTTTGTTAAGCCTTGCGGCGCTCTGCACGCTGTTAATTTTTAACGCTGCCTGCGCCTTAGCGGCGGATTTCGGACCGGGCCAGCGCACGATAGAGCTTTTGGGCGGCGCTTTAAACAGCGATAAACATCCGGTGCATCTCGTGGTGCAGCAAACCATCGACATGAAGGACGTGCTGGAACCGGACGCTTACGCCAAACTGACAACGGCGCAGAAGGTGCGTTACATCCGCACGGAATATAATGAAATGAACGGCATTAATGCCGAGCGCAGCATTACTACCGACGGCGAAGGCAAAGTGCTGCGCGATTACTGCACTTTTGCCAAAGGCGGGCGCTGGTATTTTATTGATTACGTTAACAAAACCTATGACGAGCTGCCGGAACTGCCGGGCATGAGCCTGCCGTTTGCCGAAACGCTGGTAAGCTGGTTTAACGAACGCCCGCAAAGCGGCCGCAGCCTGACCGGCGAAGATTACGACATGATGACGCAGGGCGAGCGCGTGATGTATTTTTATTTTGCCAAAGGCACTGCCGATTGGCTGGGTTACGAGGTGAATACCCTGCCGCGCTTTAACGTGGTGGAGATGAGCAGCACCGTCGATGCGGAAACGGCTTTTGCCTTGCCGCCGGATGATTTTACACGGCAGGCCAATGAACAGATGCGCAGCTACGCCGCCAAACTGATGCAGAACAGATAACGGAGCAAAGACATGAAACTGATAAAAACTTACCTGCCAGTGCTTTTTACGGTGTGCCTGCTGCTTTTTAACGCACACTCTGCACTTGCGGAAGAAATTAAAGACGTCGAGCCCGGCAACGCCTACATACCGGAGGACACGATTTTAAACCTTGTGCTGGTGGATAAGCTCGACAGCAATGTACATAAAAAAGGCGACCGCGTTAAATTTACGCTGAAGGATGACCTGACGGTAGAAAACATCGTCATCATACCGCAGGGGACGGAGCTTGGCGGCATAATCCGCAAAGCGCACGGAAGCCGCATTTTTAACCAGAGCGCCGTTATCCGCGTTAAGCTGGACGACGTGCTGCTGCCCAACGGCAAACCGGTCAGCTTTCCGCAGGACGTAAAAATTAAAGGCGGCATCAACTACGCCAATATGGCAGTAAGCACGGCAATAGGCTTTGTGGTGCCGCTTTCCGGGATGTTTTTTAAAGGGCGCGAAATTGATCTTGAGCCCGGCACGATTATTGATTACGAACTGGATGACAACATTGATTTAGGCTTAACCAAAATGGACCTGGTGAAAATGAAAAGCGTTGAGCGTGCGCAAAACGCAGCATAAAAATAAACCGGCAGGGCGTATACCCTGCCGGTTTTGCGTAACAGACAAAAAAAATCCTGCTTAATTTAAGCAGGATTTTTTGGTTTATGGTGCCTCAGCACAGAATCGAACTGTGGACACAAGGATTTTCAGTCCTTTGCT
>CALXRU010000024.1 GCA_944390935.1 Acidaminococcaceae bacterium | reverse complement strand
TTTAGGCGTAGCTAGTAGAATAGCCTTTAAGGCGGTAAATGACAAACCACCGGCTACGCCGGTGGTTTTGATTATTTTTTGTTTTTTTAGTTTGCGTCTTTGTAGTTTCGATATTGCTTCTAATATTTATTTTCTCACTCATGTTCATTCTTTGTAACCAAAGAACGAACCAAGAAAGTTCCGCGGCTGGGCGGATTTTCCCGCTTCGCCGCTGACGCGGCTCGCTACGCAACTATTAGCATAACAACTACAAAAATACGAAATTCGCTTCGCTCAGGTTCGATTTTTGCAGTTGTTCTTCAACAAATGTTGCTAAAATCCGATGCCGCGTGTTGACGAGCGTAGCACTCCATTACTTCTTTTTGATTGATAAACGCACATCGCACGATAACAGGCTACTAAAAAGTACGGAAACAGTACAATCAAAATATAAAAGTAGCTAAAGTACGAATTTGGGCGGAGCGCGACTTTCAAAAAATAGGCGAAACTTTCACTAACAAGGCACTTGCAGCTTTTGCCGGAGGATGTTTGAGCGAAGCGAGTTTCCGCAGGCGCTGCAAGTGGCAAACTTATTTGATTCTGAGCCGTTAAGTTTTTTGAGGAGCGAAGGCTTTTTGGTTACTTTTTAGCCTATAAAAAGTAACATGAATGAGCGATAAAGAAAATTAGAAGTAATATCCTAACTGCAAAGGCGAAAACTAAAAATAGAAAAAATAAAAACCAACGTAAAATTTTCTCCTCTTTGCAGGTAATATTAAACTTTTGTTAAATAGAATAAATATATTACATTGCATTGGCAGGTGCTGAACATGGCAAAACAGAGCAACCAGAAAGCAAAATTACTATATTTACAAAAATTTTTAATGGAAGAAACCGACGCTGCGCACGGCATTACCATTGCCGAGCTTGTTGAAAAGCTGGCGGCAGTTGGCATTGCTGCCGAGCGCAAAAGCCTGTATGACGATGTGGAAGTGCTGCGCGGCATGGGGCTGGATATTGAAACTGTCCGCGAGCGCGCCAACAGCTATAAACTGGTCAGCCGCGTGCTGAAACCGCAGGACGTTGTTAAGGCAGGCAAGGCGTTAAAAGAAACCGGTACTGCCGGTGCGAACGGCATTATCGAAGCATTATGTTCGCTTTTAAGCAAGTACGACGCCGAAGCCGTTAGGGCAGAACTGGCGGCGGCAAAACCCAAACGTGCCGCCAAAACAGCCAAAGCCACAGCGGCAGAACCACCGCAGGCAGAGCCGGTAAATACGGAAGCTGACGAAGCTGTGGAACTGAAATGTGCGGCAGAGCTTAAAGACGCGGTTATGGCATATCTGGGCGCGTCGGCGCAGATTGTAAAAGAAAAAGGCAGCAACGTCACCATCGGCGGGCAGGCCGTTTGTGATGAAGCCTTTTATATGCAGCTTATCAAATGGGGCAGCGGCGTAAAACTGATGGAGCCTGCCGCTCACCGCAAGGAATTTGTTAAATATTGCAAAAAAATCATCAGCCAATATAAATAACGGAGAGTGAAACTTTTAATGAAATATATCGAACCCGACCGCAGCGGTTATATTGTATCGGCGCATGAGCCCGGCGACGACGGCGTGCTTGATCTGGGCTTTGCCAAAGGCGCTTTCAGCGACGGCAGGCCATACAAAATTGAATGCTGGTGTATGGAAGAAATTGTTATGGCAACCGTGCTGTTTGACGAAGCGCTGATGACAGCGTGGAAGCGTGCGGATTTTGCGCTGCTGCTGGAACTGGAAGAACTTTTTAAATTTAACGGCAGGCCGCTGGTGCAGGCTGCGCGCATGAAGGACGACGCGGGGCGCGGCATCTGGGCTGTAAACGTAATGGTTAAAAATGACAAAGGCTTGCAGGCAGAGATTTTGCGCCCTATGCAGCGTTACAGGTAATTTTTAACAGCCGCAGGGCTTATTTTAATGGCAGTAATTGACAAGTTACTGCCGTTATGTTACAATTTATACAATTTGAAAGGAAAGTTAAAAGAGTCTTTTCAAAGCGATTATTACGGACCACTCCTTACGGAGTTAAGGCCATACGGACAGCCGGGTCCACTGCCGCTTGACTGCTTTGGGCAGTCCTATTGATTGAGTTAAAAGCTCAAATTTTATAAGTTGGTTACCCTTAACTGAAATGCGCCAGTGCGCAAACTTGTGAAACGGTCAATACGAGTAGTAAAAGTATAATTGCTATATAGACTCTGACTCTTCCGAAAACGATAACTACCCTTTTTCTGCCCTTGCGGGCGATTAAAAAAGGGCTGCCGTTTTGGCTATAACGCAAGTTGTGCAGCAGGCATGGCTTGCGTTTTTTTGTTTTGTGTAGCTTTTAGGGAGGGTAAAGAATGTTAAGACTTAACCGGACCCGTCTGGACCAGAGCCGCGCGCCGATATACGAGGCTCTGGAGAACTTCCGCAAAATGAGGGTGGTGCCCTTTGACGTGCCGGGGCATAAGCGCGGGCGCGGCAACCCGGAACTGACGGCGTTTTTGGGGCAGGCCTGCGTGGGCGTGGACGTTAACAGCATGAAGCCGCTGGATAATTTGTGCCACCCTGTTTCGGTAATACGCGAGGCGGAGGAGCTGGCTGCGGATGCCTTTGGCGCAGCCCACGCCTTTTTAATGGTGGGCGGCACCACAAGTTCGGTGCAGTGCATGGTTTTAAGTTCCTGCAAGCGCGGGGACGAAATTATTTTGCCGCGCAACGTGCATAAAAGCGTAATTAACGCGCTGGTGCTGTGCGGAGCGGTGCCCGTTTACGTTAACCCGGATGTTGACAGCCGCCTGGGCATTTCGCTGGGCATGAAGCGCGAGCAGGTGGAGCGGGCTATTGCCGAACACCCCAACGCCGTGGCAGTTTTGGTAAACAACCCTACCTATTACGGCATTTGCAGCGATTTGCGCGCGATTGTTAAAATGGCGCACGCCGCCGGTATGCGCTGCCTTGTGGACGAGGCGCACGGCACGCATTTTTACTTTGGCAGCGGCCTGCCTGTATCGGCAATGGAAGCCGGTGCGGATATGGCGTCGGTATCCATGCACAAAAGCGGCGGCAGCTTAACGCAGTCCAGCCTGCTCTTAACCGGCCCCAACGTGCACGCGGGTTATGTGCGGCAAATTATTAACCTTACGCAAACCACGTCGGGCAGCTATTTGTTAATGAGTAGCCTCGACATCAGTCGCCGCAATTTAGCGCTGCGCGGCAACGAGGTGTTCCACCAGGTGGCGGACATGGCAGAATACGCACGCCGCGAAATTAACGCCGTCGGCGGATATTACGCCTTCGGCAGGGAGCTGTTAAACGGCAATTCCATTTTTGATTTTGACACGACTAAATTAAGCGTGCATACTCTTGATATCGGCCTGGCCGGCATTGAGGTGTACGATATTTTACGCGACGAGTACGATATACAGATTGAGTTTGGCGACATCGGCAATATTCTGGCCTACCTTTCCATGGGCGACCGCCCGCAGGAGCTGGAACGCCTTGTAAGCGCGCTGGCGGAAATTCGCCGCCGCTACCAGAAAGATGGCACCGGCATGCTGACGCAGGAATACATTGAGCCGGAGGTTGTAACCAGCCCGCAGGAGGCGTTTTATGCCGATAAGGTAAGCGTGCCCATTGGCGAAAGCGAGGGGCGCGTGTGCAGCGAGTTTGTAATGTGCTACCCGCCGGGCATACCTATTTTGGCGCCGGGCGAGCGCATTACCGGCGAGATTTTGGAGCATATCCATTACGCCAAGGAAAAAGGGTGCAGCATGACGGGTTCCGAGGACCCGGATTTGCAGCATATTAACGTGTTGGCTTGAGAGGGTGAGTAAAAATGGAAATGTGGTTCAGTGAGTTTCATACCCCGGACGTTAAGCACAGCATCAGGGTTGACAGGCATTTGTATTCCAAACAGAGCGAGTTTCAGCGCATTGACATTTTTGAAACGCCGGAGTTTGGGCGCGTGCTGACCCTTGACGGCAACGTAATGCTTACGGAAAGGGACGAATTTATTTACGACGAGATGATTACCCATGTGCCGATGGCGGTGCACAAGGGCATTAAGGATATTTTAGTTATCGGCGCGGGCGACGGCGGCGTGGTGCGCGAGCTGACCCGTTACGACCGTGTGCAGCGCATTGATTTGGTAGAGATGGACCCGCAGGTTATCGAAGCCTGCCGCACCTATCTGCCCAGCAATGCCTGCCGTATGGATGACCGCCGCGTGCATGTGTATTTTGGCAACGCGCTGAAATTCATCCGCCGCTGCGAGGAGGAATACGATTTAATTATTGTCGATTCCACCGACCCGTTCGGGCCTTCGGAGGGGCTGTTTACGCGCGAGTTTTACGGCAGCTGCTACAACGCACTGCGCGAGGACGGCATTATGGTGAACCAGCAGGGCAGCCCGTTTTATGCGGAGGACGCTGCCGCCATGCAGCGCAGTCATAAGCGTATTGTTAACACCTTTCCCATCAGCAGGGTGTATCAGGCGCACATACCAACCTATGCCGCCGGTTACTGGCTGTTTGGCTTTGCCAGCAAAAAATACCACCCGCTGGACGATTTGGACAGCGCGGCGTGGGATGCGCTGAACATGCACACCCGCTATTACACCACACGCCTGCACAAGGGCGCGTTTTACCTGCCCGCCTTTTTGGAAGAAATGCTTGAGGAGGTAGAAAAATAATGAAGCCTAATGTGGAAACCTTTATCGGCTGCGACAGCGATTACAGCGAAGCGCGCATTGTGCTGTACGGCGCACCGTTCGATTCTACCACCAGCTTCCGCCCCGGGGCGCGTTTTGGCCCTGCGGCGATGCGGCACGAAAGCTTTGGGCTGGAAACGTACAGCCCGTATCAGGATGCCGATTTAACGGATTGCAAGGTGTTTGACAGCGGCGATATGGAACTCTGCTTTGGCAGCTCCGAGGCTGCATTGGCAGATATTGAAGCGCGCGCGGAAGAAATTTTGGCGGACGGCAAGCTGCCGCTGCTTTTGGGCGGCGAGCATTTGGTAACGCTGGGCGCGGTGCGTGCCGCCGTGAAAAAATATCCGGATTTGCACATCATCCATTTTGATGCGCATGCTGATTTGCGCGACGATTACCTTGGAGCAAAGTTAAGCCACGCCTGCGTCATCCGCCGCTGCCACGAGCTTGTCGGCGACGGGCGCATTCATCAGTTCTGCATCCGCAGCGGCGAGCGCGAAGAATTTGCCTTTGCCAGAGCGCATACCAAAATGCAGAAGTTCAGCTTTGATGGGCTGGAGGAAACTGTGGCGCAGCTGAAAGCAAACGGCACGCCGGTGTATTTTACGATTGATTTGGACTGCCTTGACCCTTCCGCCTTTGCGGGAACGGGCACGCCGGAAGCCGGCGGCGCAAGTTTTGTGCAGCTTTTACAGGCGCTGCGCACGGTTGCCGGTGCCGATGTTATCGGCGCGGACGTGAACGAGCTGGCGCCGATGCTGGACGCAAGCGGCGTATCGACCGCCACGGCATGCAAGGTTTTAAGAGAATTAATTTTAGCATTATATAAATAAAGGAGAGTTGTAAAATGAGTAGAGTTCTTGTTATCGGCGCGGGCGGCGTTGCTACCGTTGCCATCCACAAATGCTGCCAGGTTAGCGAAATTTTTACGGAGCTGTGCATTGCCAGCCGCACCAAAGCCAAATGCGACAAAATTGCTGAGGAATTGAAGGGCAAAACCGCCACCAAAATTACCACCGCGCAGGTGGACGCCGACGATGTTGAACAGCTGAAAGCGCTGATTAACGAATACAAGCCCGACCTTGTAATGAACATTGCGCTGCCGTATCAGGATTTAACCGTGATGGACGCGTGCCTGGCCTGCGGCGTAAACTATATGGATACCGCCAACTACGAGCCGGAAAACACCGACGACCCCGAATGGCGCGCCGTTTACGAAAAACGCTGCAAGGAAGCAGGCTTCAGCGCTTATTTTGATTACAGCTGGCAGTGGGCTTACCGCAAAAAATTTGAAGAGGCAGGCCTTACCGCACTGCTGGGCTGCGGCTTTGACCCGGGCGTAACGCAGGCTTACTGCGCTTATGCCAAAAAGCACGAGTTCGATACTATCGACACTATCGACATTTTGGACTGCAACGGCGGCGACCACGGCTATGCCTTTGCTACCAACTTCAACCCCGAGGTTAACCTGCGCGAGGTATCTGCCCCGGGCAGCTATTGGGAAAACGGCAAATGGGTAGAAATACCCGCGATGAGCATTAAGCGCGAATACGATTTTGACCAGGTTGGCCACAAGGATATGTACCTTTTGCACCACGAGGAAATTGAAAGCTTGGCGCTGAACATTCCCGAAGTAAAACGCATCCGCTTTTTTATGACCTTTGGCCAGAGCTACCTTGACCACATGCGCTGCCTGGAGAACGTGGGCATGCTGAGCACTACGCCGGTAATGTTTGAAGGCCACGAAATTGTGCCGATTAAATTCTTAAAAGCTCTGCTGCCCGACCCGGCCAGCCTTGGCCCCCGCACCAAGGGCAAAACCAACATCGGCTGCATTTTTACCGGCAAAAAAGACGGCAAGGACAAAACCTACTATATTTATAACGTGTGCGACCACGAAGAATGCTTTAAAGAAGTTGGCAGCCAGGCCGTTAGCTACACCACCGGCGTACCGGCCATGTGCGGCGCTATGATGCTTTTAACCGGCAAATGGAACAAACCCGGCGTGTACACCGTGGAAGAGTTCGACCCGGACCCGTTCCTCGACGCGCTGGATAAATACGGCCTGCCGAGAAGCGAAAGCCACAACCCGGTGCTGGTAGACTGATGGGCGCGGCAGATACAAGGCACCCCTTTGCCGGGCTGCACGGCAAACTGCCCCAGGAAGTGTTTGGCAGCCTGCCCACTCCCTGCTACATACTGGACGAAGCGCAGCTAAAACACAACGGCGAGGTGCTGGCGGGCGTTGCGGCGCACACGGGCTGCAAAATTTTGCTGGCGCAGAAAGCCTTCAGCAACTATGATTTGTACCCGGTGCTGGCGCCCTGCCTTGCCGGTACGGAAGCAAGCGGGCTGTATGAAGCACGCCTTGGCGCGGAAGAAATGCCGGGCCAAGAGGTACACGTTTTTTGCGCCGCCTACAGTGAGGACGAGTTTAAAGAACTGTTAAAATACGCCGGGCACATTGTGTTTAACTCGCCGCGGCAGCTGCAAAAGTTTGGCGCGCTGGCCAAGCAGGCAGGCAAAAGCGTGGGGCTGCGTATTAACCCGGAATGTTCTACACAGGAGGGGCACGCCATTTACGACCCCTGCGCACCCGGCAGCCGCATGGGCACCACCCGTGCGCAGTGGGACGCAAACATGACGCCGGAACTGGTGGCACTGCTGGACGGGCTGCACTTCCACACCCTGTGCGAGCAGGACGCGGACGATTTGGCGACGACCTTAAAGGCGGTGGAAGAACGCTTCGGCGATGTGCTGCCTAAAATGCAGTGGCTTAACTTTGGCGGCGGGCACCACATTACCCGACCCGGTTACAACATAGCGCTTTTGGAAGACTGCATTCGCACCGCGCAGCAAAAATGGGGCGTAACCGTTTATTTAGAGCCGGGCGAGGCGTGCGCCTTAAACGCAGGCTACCTTGCCACGCGCGTGCTGGACGTAACCCAAAACGGCGCTACAAATATTGCCATACTTGATACCAGCGCTGCCTGCCACATGCCGGACGTTTTGGAAATGCCCTACCGCCCGCCGTTATACGGCGCAGGCGAAGCGGACGAAAAGGCAGTAACCTTCCGCCTTGGCAGCCAGACCTGTCTGGCGGGCGACGTTATCGGCGATTACAGCTTCGATGCGCCGCTTGCTGAAGGCCATTTGCTGCTGTTTGGCGATATGGCTATTTACACCACCTGCAAAAACAACACCTTTAACGGCATGCCGCTGCCCGCCATCTATGCCTATACGGCAGCAGGGCAGCTTACGCTGATAAAACAATTTACCTATAGCGACTTTAAATGTCGCCTCGGCAGATAAAAAATAAAACCTCCGTAAGCATTGCTTGCGGAGGTTTTGCGTAATGTCAGCGTTTTAATTTAGTGTTTTTTCTGCGCCGTGTAATAAAAAATCCGCCCTAAGGCGGATAAAACTGTAATAAAGAGAAACAGCGCTTGCAGGGGATTAATGCAAGCGCCGCTCTCTAGGAAAGCTGTTTATGATGAATTTGATGGGAAGGGTTTAGCAAGTTCTCACTTGCTATGGTTTTATTATACACATAAATTGTGACAAACAAATAGACGGAATTTGAACAGTTTGTGAAAAAGCTGTTTTATTAAAAATATTTGTGGGCTATGATAAGTTTAATCTCATTATTATTTTTTGCTCTTGCCTGTTTTGGCGGGCTGCGCAGCTTTTTTATCCTTAACGCCGCAGTAAATAAATGCGGCAAGCGCCAGCAAAAAGAAAATCAAACTCGTCGCCTGGGCGGATTTTAAACCGAACAGGAAAGGCTCTACATAATCGCCGCGCAGCATTTCAAGCCCAAAGCGCACGGCGGAATAGAGCATAACGTACAGGCACATTACCTGCCCGCGTGCGTGCCCGTAAGCGCGGAAGATTAACAGCAGCGCAAAGATTACAACATCAAGCTGGCCTTCCCACACTTCGGCAGGCCACAGCGGCTGGTCGCCGTAGGTTTTGTGCGCCAGCGTGCCGACGGGGTATAAAATGCCGAAGTTGCCGCCGGTAGGCGTGCCGAAAGCATCGCCGTTTAAAAGGTTGGCCATGCGCCCTACCGCCTGCCCGATGAGGATGGACGGGGTTACGATATCGGCAAAAGCAACCCAGTCAATGTTGTGCCGCTTGCAGTACCAGATGCCGGTTAGCACGCCTGCGATAATGCCGCCCTGCACCGCCATGCCGCCCTGCCACACAAAGGGTATCTCCAAAAGGTGGTGCTGGTAATAATCCCAGTCAAAAAAGAACACGTCCCACAGGCGCGCGCCTATAAGTCCTGCAAAGCCGCCGTAAATGCCGATATCAAGCACATGCTCGTGCCAGCGCCCGTCCTGCTTTGCTAAAAAATATGCCACGCCGGTCGCCAGAAAGATGCTCATACATAAAACCAATCCGTACATGCGGATGGGGAAGTCGCCGATATAAAAAAGATATTGATGCATAATTACCTCCTGCTTATAATAAAAGCGTTGCTATTATTGTAGCACATGTGAATTTAATTGGCTATGCGTAAATTCCTACAAAAAAAGTATGGAATTAATTTGGCGGCTGTGTTATAATGGTAACGCAATCAAAGCAAATCCCAAAGAAAGAAGGTTACTTACGTGTTAAAAATAGAGCATTTATCCGTGGCTGTCCGCGGACGCAAAATACTTAACGATATCAATTTACACATTAAACCGGGCGAAGTGCATGTTCTGTTCGGGCCTAACGGTACGGGCAAATCAACGCTTATCGGCGCGATTATGGGCTTTGACCGTTACGAAATTTTAGAAGGCAAAATTTATTTTAAAGGGCAGGATATTACCGGTATGAGCTGCGACGAAAGGGCAAGGCTCGGCATCGGCGTGATGATTCAGCGCCCGCCGACGATCCGCGGGCTTTCGCTGCGAAAGATGGTGGAAATCTGCGGCGCAACGCCGGAAGAAACCGAAACGATGGCAAAGTGGATGGGAATGGATAACTTCCTCGACCGCAGCGTTAACGACGGCTTCAGCGGCGGCGAATTAAAACGCTGCGAGCTTTTGCAGCTGATGGCGCAGAGCCCTGACCTGCTGCTTTTAGACGAGCCTGAAAGCGGTGTCGATTTGGAAAACATCGCCCTTGTGGGCAAGGCCGTAAATTATATTTTGCATACCGAACCTTGCGGCGGCGCAGGCTGCGACAGGCCGTGCTGCATTAAAAACCAGGGCTTTGAACACAACCCGCTGGAAAGCAAACGCAGCGGCCTGATTATTACCCATTCGGGGCACATTTTAAAATATGTTCCGGCAAGCCATGCGCATATCCTTTACGAAGGGCAGATGACCTGCGCGTGCGGCGACCCGCTGGACGTTTTAAACTGCATCGGCCAGGCCGGATACGAAACCTGCGTGAAACGCGGCAAATGTGAGGTGAAAAAATAATGGACAAGGAAAAACTGACTGCTGCCCTTGATAAAAAAGCCATGTATGGCAATGACATAGATTTGAACGCTTATAACGATACCAACGAGGCGCGCACCAAAAGCGTGGACGAACTTTCGCAGGCGACACGCGACCGTCTGGAATACGTCGGCATTGAAACCGGCGCGGCGGAGGAAGAAAACCGCAGTGCCAGCTTTGTGCAGCTTGATAACAACGCCGTTGAGGTGAAGGTTAAAAAGCAGACGCCGCTGGAGCTGATGAGTACCGGCAAGGCTGCCGAAAAATATCCGGAGCTGGTGGAAAAATACTGGTGGAAGGCGGTTAAGCCCGATACCGACAAATATACCGCCAAAACTGCGCTGGAACAGGAGCAGGGTTATTTTATCCGCGTGCGCGCGGGGCAGAAAATTACCACGCCTTTGCAGGCCTGCATGTGCATCAGCCATGACCAGCAGTTGCAGCATGTACATAACGTCATCATCATCGAGGACGGCGCGGAGCTGAGCATTATTTCCGGCTGTACTTCTGCGCACGAGGTTGAAAGCGGCATGCACATCGGCATCAGCGAGATGTATATCGGCAAAAATGCCAAGCTGAGCTTTACCATGATTCACAGCTGGGGCGAAAACGTAATTGTGCGCCCGCGTACCGTGGCGCTGGTGGAAGAAGGCGGGCAGTATATTTCCAACTATGTTTCCATCGAAAAGGCGAAGGATGTGCAGATGTATCCGACGGTGCATTTAAACGGCAAAGACGCCGTGGCGCGTTTGAACTCCATTCTGGTTGCGCCGGAAGGTTCGCACCTCGATATCGGCGGCAAAGTTATTTTAAACGCCGAAGGCTGCAAGGCTGAATCCATTACGCGTACTATTTCCACCGGCGGCGAGGTTATTAACCGCGGCTGCATGACCGGCAAGGTTGAAGGCATCCGCGCACACCTTGAATGCGACGGCCTGATGCTGAGCAACAAAGGTTATATTTACGCCATTCCGGAGCTGGACGCGCAGACCGGCAACGCCGAGATGAGCCACGAAGCTGCCGTTGGCCGCATTAACCCCGAAGAAATTGAGTACCTGATGGCGCGCGGCATGAGCGAGGACGACGCAACGGCGACAATTGTACGCGGCTTCCTCAATGTCAACATCGAAGGATTGCCCGACAGCCTTGCGAAAAAAATAGAAGCAACGCTCGACAGCTTTAAATATAATAAGGGTATGTAAGTTAATACAAAAAATAAAAGGGAGCATTGCTCCCTTTTATTTTTTGTATATCAGAACGTATACGTTGCCTGTACGTTAAAGCTTGCGCCTTCGCGTTCACCGGCGTAGCCGCGCATGTTCAGGTCAAAACTCCACGGGCTGTCCGGCGTCGGCTGGTAGTTAAAGCCTACTTCTGCCATGTAGCTGCTGCCCTGCAAGCTCTGCGTGGGCGCTTTTAAGTTCTGCGCACGCATGTCGGCATCGCCGTTAAATTCGTATTCATAAGCCAAGCCGTAATAAGTGCTGAACGCATTAGCTTTGTTGGTGGTAACGCGCGCGCCGATACGCAGGCGGTCGCTGGTAATGCTGTCAAACTCAAACTTGTCTTTATCAACCGTAAAGCTGTCGCCTTCGGTGTAAGTGTGGAAAAACTTGCCATACACATCCAAGTCGCTGCTGTCGCTTAAGCTGATAATTTTACCAACGCCGATGTGCGCTCCGTAGTAAGCGCTTTCGCTGTCGTAGCCGTAATAATTGCTGCTGCCGTCGCGCAGGGCGTTATCCATTTCGCTTTTTAACATACCGGCACGGAGGCTGCCTTCCGTATAAACGCCGCTGTTATTCTCGTACCTTGCCGCAATGCCGCCGCCGTTATAAACAAGGCTGCCGTCGCCGCGGAAGAACTCATTGTTGAATTCGTTATAGGTGCGGTAATTGCCGCTGCCGTTTTCGTAAAAAACGCCCCAGCTGAACTCATCGCCGTCAGCAAATTCGGCAGCGTTGCCTACGCCGACAATCGTACTCCAGCCGTTAATTTTAAGGTCGCTGTTCACATCGTACTTGCTGCGGTTGCCATGCACAGCGGCAAAGGTTTTAACGCCATAACTATCGTCGCGGCTAAGCGTATCTAAGCTGTCGCTGATTAAATCCGTACCCTGATTTACAAACGCTGCCGCAACGGCGCGGTTTTCGGCGACTAAATCAATTTGTTTATTGGTTTTTACTTCCTGAACAGTGTAAATTACATTGCCATTAGCGTCAACAGTAAAATTACCGTCGCCTTTTACTGTAACACCTGCAAAAAAATCGCTGTCAACTTTTAAATTAGCTACTGTTATACCTAAATTAGTGCCATTTTTACTTGCAACAAAGGTCATGCTTTCATCTTTGTTGATTGTTGTGCCACCGGCAAAGCTGATTAAATTTAGTGTTGTATTTGCAAGTGCCTTTTCCGGGCTTTCGGTAATATTTAAAACAGGGCCACCGTTGTTCCAGTCGATTTCTTTAAAATCAATATCGCTGAAATTTTGTACTGATTTTACGCTGCCTCTCCAGTTTTCAAGGATTAGTTTGTTGCCGGTGGTTACATCAATATTACCTTTGTCTGTTCTGCCTTCGTATATATCGGCGTTTTCAACATTAGTGCTGCCAATAAGTTTAACGGTATTATTGGTTGCGGAAACTGTAGTTAAGTTCTTATGATTAACTGCATAACCGCCAGTAATAACAGCATTAGTTTTAGGAAAATAGTGATTTGTTACAGTACTATCTTCGATTATTACGGTATTATTGTTAGCACTGCCGGAAATTGAGTACCCACCGTAAACATCATTAATTGTACTGTTATTTTTTATTGTGACTTTATTTTTATTGGCGTTACCGGAGTTTGAGTTGCTATTTGCATAACCACCAAAAACATTAATTGCAGTACTTTTATCAATGTGAACAATATTTTTATTAGCATTATCGGAGCCACTGAAACCACCGTAAATACTGCTTAAATTACTGTTGTTGGTGATATTAACATTTGTTGTGGTTCCATTTCCATTAGCATCTCCGCTGTCTTGATAATTGCCATAAATGTTAAAGGTATTACCTAATTGTCCAATTATACCGTCAACATAATTATTATTTATTGTAATTGTTTCTGTCCCATCGCCTTTTACCTGGTAAGCATCATATATAATATCCGCCCATGCGGCGGGCGCGTTATAAAAATACAGCCCGGCTATTGCCAAAACGGAAGCTAAAACTTTATAGTGCAGGTTTTTACGCATAATAAAACCTCCCTCGCAATTTTTTACGAGGGAGGACGGGGGTTCTGCCAAAAATTAACTAACGAAGTCCCCCCCCCGCGCGGAAACTTATGTGCATTATTGCTAGTTTAATTGTAACATCTGCGCCGCGGCGGTGTAAAGTGCAAAGGGTGTGAAATTTTTAATTTGCGTTTATGTAAAGCACATTTTATTTT
This sequence comes from Acidaminococcaceae bacterium, assembly GCA_944390935.1. Lineage (GTDB taxonomy): Bacteria > Bacillota > Negativicutes > Acidaminococcales > Acidaminococcaceae > Fusicatenibacter_A. The sequence goes on along the minus strand of CALXRU010000024.1, from coordinate 11,786 downwards.
TGTTTTGGCGTGCCACATTTATTTTTGCTGCGCTTTTACGCAAGGTGTTTGCTTTTATTGTTAAGGGGTGTTATAATAGGGGTACAAAAGGTGGAAATGCTATTGCGTTGAGCATGGCATATAAAAAACCGGGAGTGCCAGCTCCCGGTTTTTTATTTTGGCTCACTGCGATTATAAGTACCTGTCGAGCCATTTACAGATATAGTACGATACTATGCCTGCCATAACAGATACGATAAAGGTGGAAAGTAAGTTGAGCATGTCATCCCTCCTTTCTGCCGGAGAGAATCGCAGCCTTTTTATTATGCCTGAAATTGATAATAGTGTCAATGTGTTGGTGTTTTAGTTTACGCCTTTGCAGTTACGATATTACTTCTAAATTTTCTTTATCGTTCATTCATGTTACTTTTTATAGGCTAAAAAGTAACCAAAAAGCCTTCGCTCCTCAAAAAACTTAACGGCTCAGAATCAAATAAGTTTGCCACTTGCAGCGCCTGCGGAAACTCGCTTCGCTCAAACATCCTCCGGCAAAAGCTGCAAGTGCCTTGTTAGTGAAAGTTTCGCCTATTTTTTGAAAGTCGCGCTCTGCCCAAATTCGTACTTTGGCTACTTTTATTTGTTGTTTACATTGTTTCCGTAATTTTGGCAATCTGCTATCGTGCGATATGCGCTTATCTTTTAGTAAAAAGTAATGCAGTACGACGCTCGGCAACACGCGGCATCGGATTTTAGCAAGATTTTCTAAGAAAAACGGCAAAAATCAGGTGTTTGAGCGCAGCGAGTTCCGCCAATTTTTGCCGTTTTTAGACAAACATGCTTGCGTTAAGAAATCCGTCTAGCCGCGGAACTTTCTTGGTTCGTTCTTTGGTTACAAAGAATGAACATGAGTAAAAAAGTAAAATTTAAAAAGTACTATCCTTCATACAAAGCCGAAACCAAAATAAAATAAAAAAATAAAAAACTCCGATACTTTGCTAAAGTACCGGAGTTTTTATTTACTCCAACTCCTCCGTTTTAAAAGTATTATACCCTTCGTAATTATAACTTGCGTCGATGCCTTTCATATAAACATCGCGGTCATTAATTTTATCCGTTAAAGCGGCTTTTAAAAGCAGTTTAATTTCGGTATCTTTAATGGGGCTGCGTTCCATGGCTAACAGATAATCAGTTTTATCCACGCTGTGCCAGTCCACAACTTTGCCAAGTTCCGTTTTTAAAATGTGGTCCAGCCAGATGCGCGTGCTGCGTCCGTTGCCTTCGCGGAAGGGGTGGGCGACGTTCATCTCCACATATTTGGCAATAATTTCATCAAAGCTGCTTTGCGGCATTTGGCTGATGCTGTTTAACGCCTGCGGCAGATACAGCGCCGGTACAAAACGGAAGCTGCCTTTGGCGATGTTGACGGTACGCATTTTACCGGCAAAAGCGTAAACATCTTCAAACAAATATTGATGAATGGCTGCCAGTGTTTCAAAAGTACCGGCAGGCAGCGTGTTTAAAAAGCCGCTGCTGAAAAGCTGCAAAGCCTTTTGTTTGGTTATTTTTTCTTCAGCCAGCGCCAGTTCGGCAGAATTGGTAAGGCCGAGTTTGTTTTCCAAAGTCATGTTAAAATCCTCGCTGTTGTTCAGATACTTTTATTATAATGGACAGCGGGTTTAAAAGCAAACTGCGCCAATTTCACAAATACTTTGCAAAATTAAATTTAGGTTGAGGGAAGGGCAGCGGCTAAAAGCGAATACAAAGGCTTCGGAAAGGGGTGCAGCCGGTGCAGCAATACAGGTGGAAGGCAGTTAACGGCGCAGGCCAGAGCTTCAGCGGTGTTTGTTCCGCGGCAAGCGAGGGCGAAGCGGCGGCTTTTGTGCGCAGCAATTACGGTTACTTAACCTTTTTGCAGCGCGAAAAAGCAAAAACAGCTTTTACCTTTGGCAAATGGCAAACCAAATGCAGGCTTACCGATGAAGAACGGGCAGTGTTTTTCAGCCAGCTGGCGCTGATGTTAAACAGCGGCCTGCCGGTGCTGAAAGCACTATCGGTTTTGGAGGAACGCCTGCCGCAGAAAACGGCGCGTTTGTGCCGTGATTTGCAGGACGGCCTACAAAACGGCGAAAGCCTTGCCGGAGGCGTAAATAACAGCCGGGCGGCGTGGGGCAGCCTGGCAGCGGCGGTAATAGCGGCCGGAGAAGCGGGCGGCATTTTATGCGAAATGCTGGACGAACTGGCACAATACTATCAATTGCAGGCGCAGATGAAGCGATTTATCAAAAATATTTCTTTGTATCCGCTCTTTCTGTTAACGGCTTCGCTGGCGGTGGCGTTGGTATTTATTGTAAAAGTTTTGCCGCTTTTTGCGGATTTATACGTTTCGATGAACGCGGCTGTTCCGCCTTATTTAAACCTGCTGTTTGCATTGCAGAGCGCATTGGCGGATAACCTGCCTGCGTTTTTACTGGCACTGTTTGCCGCTGTATTTTTGGCAGTGCGGCAGCGCGGGCTGATTATGCAGGCGCTGTTTGCCGTTCCGTTTTTAAAAACGCAGAAACAGCTGTATCTGGAAATACGTTTTTGCAAAGTGCTGGCGCTTTTACTGCACGGCGGCATACCGTTGCCGCAGGCGGCGCAGATTGCCGGTGAGGCGTTGGGGGACGCCAAATTACGGCAGCAGGCGGAAAATTTTGCTGCCGATGTTCTGCGCGGCTTATCGCCTGTGGAGGCGGCGTTAAATGCAAAGCCGCTTTTTGGCAGTTTAAGCACGGAATTTATCGGCGTGGGGGCCGAAACCGGAAAACTGCCGGAGCTTTTAGCACGGGCGGCGGAACTTTTGCAAATCCGTTTTGACGATACGCTGAAAAAATTAAAAGTTGTGCTGGAGCCGCTGCTGCTGTTATTTGTGGCGGCGTTTGTTTCGGCAATTATTCTGGCTGTGGCTGCACCGATGTTTTCCCTGTCAGGCGCGATGCCTGAATATTGACAGGAAGGAAGATTTGTTTTGCTGAAAAATTTACGTGGAAACGCAGGCTTTACCCTGCTGGAAGTGCTGGCGGTTGTGGCGCTGCTGGGCATTTTGGGCGCCATGCTGATGCCTTCGCTGGACAGCGCGGCGGACCGTGCCAAAAATGCACGCCTTGAAAGCGATTTGGCGACGGTTGACAATGCCATTTTATTGTACAAGATGGATAAAGGCACCTGCCCCGATGCTTTAGCGGATTTGGTTGACGAATACATTGCCAAAGGCAAGGAATTTAAGGACGCTACCGGTACGGAACTGAGCTACACTCCGGCTGGTGACAAGCTGAGCTATTCGCTGACGGGCAAAAATGCTGCCGGTGAAACAGTAACCTCTGACGGCAGCAGCAATGCTGAAGAATAAAGGCTTTGGGCTGATTGAAGTTTTGGCGGCGGCAGGGCTGTTGGCAGTTGCTGCTGCTTTTTTAGTGCCCGCACTCAGCGGCGTGCAAAGTTACCTGTACAAAATGCAGGCACAGCGTGCGGCGCAGCAAATGGCGGGCGACATAGCGGCATTGCAGCAGTACTCTTTTTATGATGTGTCCGGCAGAAGCCGGTTGGAAATGGATACCGACAAGGGCGGTTACCGTATTTACCACGGCAGGGATAAATTTCTGACACGGAGGTTCAGTGCGGACAGCGGGCTGTATTTTAACCAGCATTTCAACGCACTGCAATTTTCGCAGGAAGGCGCGCCTTCGATTACCGTCAACTACATCATCAAGTGCCGCCACGATAAAAACATCAGCTATTGGCTGCAGGTGCAGCCTGTTACCGGAAGGGTTGTGTTTAAATGAAGGGCGGCAAAGGCTTTGTGCTGACCGAACTTTTAGTGTGCCTGGCTGCGGCGGGTATTATCTGCGCAAGCGCGGTTGCGGCTTACAGCAGCGGCGTAAAACTGCTGGTGCAGCGCAATGAAGCAGTGGCGGCATTTAATGCGGCAAGCGGCGCTTATGCGGATGAAGAACTGGCGGCGCCGGGGCTTGCGGTTGAGCGGCAGGAAGTTTACTGCGAGGGGCTGGTGAAGCCCTTTTATTATGTAACGGTTAAAAATGCCGCCGGTAAAATTGTGGGCAGCGTGGTGACCGGCAGTGAATAACAAAGGCTACCTGCTGGCGGAAATGTGCATTGCCCTTGCCGTGGCGGCAGTTGCCGCCGTTATTATGTACAACGGTTTAAGCGGTTTTGCGTGTTCGTGGCAGAATGTGCAGAGCGATTTGCTGCTGTACCGTGCCGCGCGTTACAGCCAGAGCTTTATTGAACAGGAGCTGCTTTTGCACGCCGCTGATGTAAAAATTACCGCGGGCAGCAACGATAAAATAGTCTGCAAGGAAGTGCGCGGCAACAGGCAGACTACTTTTTATCGCAATAGCGGCGCGCTGGCACGTGAGATAAAATATAATTCGTCGCGCGGCGTTAATCCGCTTTCGCTGGCGGAAGTAACGCTGGAAAAACTGGACGCGGAACAAATTGCGGATGACAAAATAAAGGTGACTATGCTGCTTAAAGACAACGCAAGTGGGCGCAGCAAAAAATTTACGGAAGTTTATGTAATGGCAAATGGCAGTTTTTAACAGAATTTTACGGGATAACCGCGGCGGTATCGGCGTGGCGGTGCTGGCAGGTGTGTTGTGCGTGGCGGCGTGCCTGCATGCGGCGGCGTACTGGCTGCGGCAGGAGGCGGAAGAAACGCAGCAGCGGCTTTTGCGCCGTCAGCTGCAATTTGCGGTGCAGGCTTTGGCCAGGGCAGATTTTATGGACAGTGCCGTACCGGCAGGCGGCTTTAACTTGCCGCCGCAGAAGCTGTACCCCGGCGCCTATGATTTAACTGCCGGTATTAAAGCAGAAGAACAAAACGGCATTACGCGCTATACCATCAGCGCGGAAGCTGGCGGCGAAACTTTTGCCTTGCAGCAGCTTAAGCTGACACTGCCGCTGGATATTATTGAACTCGGCAACAGTTATACTTTGGCAGCCGGTAAAAATATCAGCGGCGCGGAACATCTGCCGGAAGGCATTAATTATGCTGCAAACATGGACAATATTTTGGACAGTATTGACGTTAAAAATTATGCTGCTTTTAAGGAACTGGACTTCCCAACCAAAACGAGTTTTGAGGAACTTGGTTTAAGCGGCGCGCTATATTACGACGATGGGCATTACAGCAAAAGTATTGCGTCAACTTCCAAAAACATCAAGGGGCAGGGCTGCCTTGCGGCGATGATGAGCATTTTTATTGCCGATGGCATGAAGCTGCCCGATTTTTGTATTATCATCAGCGACGGGCAGATTGAAGTCGGCAAAAATGTAGAACTGGGCAAGACACTTTTAATTGCCAAAGAAAATTTAACAATTAAAAGTGGCGCAAGCGTCAGCGGCATTGCTATGTGCGGCGGCAGTTTAACGCTTGAGGACGGCGCTGTTTTTACGCGCGATGAAACTGTTTTGCAGCCTTTTGTGACGGCACTGCGGTTAAAGCAAAAATAAAAAATCCGCACGGCGTTCCATGCGGATTATAAAATATTTTTTATGGCAGTATGAGCTGCGGCGTAAAATTCTGCGTGTCGCAGCTGGTAAGTTTATAAATAACGCCGCGCGTTTCGCCTTCAAACACATTGGCGGCGTCCTGCCCGTGGATATGCCCGAAAACGCAGTGCGTTACGCCGTATCTGGCAAAGAGTTCCGTAAACACGGTAACTTCGTCAGCTTTGTACAGCGGGGGGTAATGCATGGCGGCAACAAATTTTGTGTAGCCTGCTTCTCTGGCGGCGGCAAGCGAAAGCTCCAGCCGCACGCCTTCGCGCTCGTAGATATGCTTATCGTCCTCCGTAAAATTATCGGACGACGGCAGCAGCCAGCCGCGCGAACCGCAGACTGCCACATCGCCGCAGGCAAAAAAGTTGTTTTGCAAAAACATAAAATTATCTGCGGTAGCCTGCTGCATTTTTTTTAAGGAAGTCCACCAGTAATCGTGGTTGCCGCGCAAAATAATTTTGCGTCCCGGCAGGGCGGCAATGCGGTTTAAATCCTGCATGGCAGCGCCCAGCGACATTGCCCACGAGGTATCGCCGCAGATTATGACGGTGTCCTCCGGCGTAATCATATTCAGCCAGTTTTGGCGTATTTTTTCAAAATGGTTGGCCCACGCGGGGTTAAAAACCTCCATGGGTTTGGCAGGCGGCTCGCCCGAAAGGTGAAAGTCGCCGATAGAAAAAAGGCTCATGTTGTCTCCTTTATGTAAAATCTTCTTTGATTGTATCATATTTTTTACACTTTGGCGATATTGCGCATACCGGCAGGCTTTAATAATTGACTTTAAAAGCTGTAAGCTATATAATTTTAAGGGTATTATATTCTAATTTAGCTTTATTGTGTGAGGTTGAAAAATATGATTCAAGAAAAGTATAATCCCCATGAGATTGAAGCCAAATGGCAGCAATACTGGGAAGACAACAAAACTTTTAAAACCGAAATGGACAGCCGCCGTCCGAAATCCTATGTGCTGGAGATGTTCCCGTATCCTTCCGGCAATCTGCACATGGGCCATGTACGCAATTATTCCATCGGCGACGTGGTAGCGCGCTTCCGCACGATGAACGGCTACAACGTGCTGCATCCGATGGGCTGGGATTCCTTCGGCATGCCGGCAGAAAACGCCGCAATTAAACACGGCATTCCGCCGAAAAAATGGACGATGGAAAACATTGCCAACATGACGCGCCAGCAGAAACGCCTCGGCCTTTCTTATGACTGGGACCGCGAAGTGACGACCTGCAAACCCGATTATTATAAATGGACGCAATGGTTCTTTGAACTGTTTTACAAACGCGGCCTGGCAGTTAAAAAGAAATCCGCCGTTAACTGGTGCAATACCTGCAACACGGTACTGGCCAACGAACAGGTTATCGACGGCAAATGCTGGCGCTGCGACCATGAAGTTGTTAAAAAAGACCTGGAACAGTGGTTCTTTAAAATTACCGACTACGCAGATGAACTGTTAAAAGACCTTGACCTTTTGGAAGGCTGGCCGGAGCGCGTTAAAACCATGCAGCGCAACTGGATCGGCCGCAGCGAAGGTTTGGAATTCAGCTTTGATTTTCCGGAAATCGGTGAGCGCATTCCTGTTTATACCACCCGCCCGGATACGATTTACGGCGTTACCTATGTGGTACTTGCCGCAGAGCATCCGCTGGTTGAAAAACTGTGCGTGAACAACCCGAAAGCCGAAGAAATTAAAGCCTTCTGCGAACGCGTAAGAAACCAGAGCGATATTGAACGTACTTCCAGCGAATCTGAAAAAGAAGGCCTGTTTACCGGCTGTTACTGCATCCATCCGCTGACCGGACGCAAAGTGCAGATCTGGATTACCAACTATGTACTTTACGATTACGGCACGGGCGCGGTTATGGGCGTACCTACCCATGATGCCCGCGACTGGATGTTCGCAGACAAATACGGCCTTGATAAAATTGTTGTAATTAACCCCAAGGATAAAGAACTTAAATTAGAAGATATGACCGACGCCTATGAAGAAAAAGAAGGCGTGCTTGTAAATTCCGGCGAGTTCAGCGGCATGGAACTGCATGAAGGCATGGAAGCAATCAAGGACAAGATTGAAGCAATGGGCATCGGCCAGCGCCGCGTTAATTATCGCCTGCGCGATTGGTTAATCAGCCGCCAGCGTTATTGGGGCGCGCCGATTCCGGTTATTTATTGCCCGGACTGCGGCGAAGTGCTTGTGCCGGAAGACCAGCTGCCGGTTATGCTGCCGGAGGACGTTAAATTTGACGCCGGTGCCGTATCGCCGCTGGCAACTTCCGAAAGCTTCGTAAACTGCACCTGCCCGAAATGCGGCAAACCTGCCAAACGCGAAACCGATACCATGGACACCTTCCTGTGCTCTTCCTGGTACTATCTGCGTTATACCGACCCGAAAAACGCCGACGCTCCGTTCGGCAAGGCTAAAGTAAATTACTGGTCCCCGGTTGACCAGTACATCGGCGGCATTGAGCATGCAATCCTGCATTTGCTTTATTCCCGCTTCTTTATGAAAGTGCTGCACGACGCAGGGCTTGTAGATTACAAAGAACCGTTCACCAACCTGCTGACGCAGGGCATGGTTATTAAAGACGGCGCCAAGATGAGTAAATCCCTCGGCAACGTTGTTTCGCCGGAAGAAATCATCGGCAAATACGGCGCTGATACCGCAAGGCTGTTCATTATGTTCGCCGCACCGCCCGAAAGGGAACTGGAGTGGAGCGATCAGGGCGTAGAAGGCTCGTTCCGCTTCCTCGGCAGGGTATGGCGTATCGTTTACCATTATCAGGATGTGCTGGCGCAGAAAGTTACGCAGTATGACCCGGCAGAGCTGGACGAAGCAGGCAAAAACCTGCGCCGCGTACTGCACACCAGCATTAAAAAGGTAACGGACGATATCGAACAGCGCTTCAACTTCAACACCGCTATCAGCGCGATGATGGAACTGGTTAACGCTTTGTATGCTTATAAAGAAGCTGCCAAAGAGCCGCACGCCGGTTTGATTTACGAAACCGTTGCCAACCTGCTGAAACTGCTTTCGCCGTTTGTTCCGCACATTACGGAAGAACTGTGGCACGGCGTAATTTCCGAAGAAGGCAGCATCCACGAGGAAAAATGGCCGAAAGCGGACGCCGATGCCATGAAAGTGGACCGCATCGAAATCGCTTTGCAGGTTAACGGCAAACTGAGAGGCCGTCTGGTTGTTCCTGCCGATGCCGGCAAAGACGAACTGGAAAAACTGGCGCTTGCCGAACCGCACATTGCAGAGACCGTCGATACCGATAAAATCGTTAAAGTTGTCTGCGTGCCGGGTCGTCTGGTCAATATCGTAGTAAAACCGTAACAGGTTTATTTAACAAAACTCCCTGGGAATACCGGGGAGTTTTATTTTTTATAAGGAGTTGAAACGATGGCGCAGCTTAACAAAAAAATTATTGCCGTCGCCGTGGCGGTGGTGTTTTGCGTTTTGGCAGGCTTCTGGCCGCAGCAGCGGGAGGAAAACGTGCTGGAGCTTGAACAGCAGGCAGTACAGACGGAAGAAGCAGCGGCAGAAGCGAAGATAACGGTGTATGTGAGCGGCGCGGTGACAAAGCCGGGGCTGCACGAAATTGCGCCGGGCAGCCGTGCCGTTGACGCGATAGAAGCGGCGGGCGGCATGACAGAGGAAGCCAACAAAGACAGGGTGAACCTTGCCAAAATCTGTAAGGACGGCATGCAGGTAAATGTGCCGCGTTTAAGCGCGAAGGAACTGCGCAAACTGAAGCAGGCACAGAATGTTTATGCCGGTGAAAGTGCAAACACAATTGCTAATGCAGTGCAGCCTGTAAATTATGCGCCTGCTGCGCAGCAGGATAACGGCAGCAAAATACGTTTGAACAGCGCGACGCTTGAAGAACTGGAAGAACTGCCGGGCGTGGGCGAAGTAACGGCGCAGCGCATTGTGGAATACCGCAATCTGCACGGCTTTAATAAAATTGAAGATATCATGAATGTGAAAGGCATCGGGCAGGCGAAGTTTAACAAAATGCGCCCGTACCTTGATTTATGAAAACGTGGTTTTTAATAGCGGCAGGCGCGTTTGTTGCTGGTGATTATTTTGGAATTTTAACGCCGCAGTATTTATATTATTACTGCGCGGCGGCAGTTGTTTTTGCGGTTTTGCTGGTGCTGCTGGCAAAGTTTAGGCCGCAGGGTTATGCCGTTGCAGTGTGCGGCGTGCTGCTTTTTTGTGCCTGCGGTATGGCGGTGGGCAGCAGGGCGGTGCAGCCGGATACAGCGGCGGTGGATAATTACCTTGGGCATAAGGTAACTTTATTCGGCAGTGTGGATTTGCTGAGCCTGAAGCAGCGTGACGATGGTGTTAGTTTTGTTATGGACTGCCGCGCTGTACAGCGTGAAAAAGGCAGCCTGCAAAACGCCGGCGGCAAGGTGCGCGTGTTTGCCATGGAAGCCAAAACGCAGCAGTTTAACAGCAGCAATGTTGCTGTCAGCGGCGAACTAAAAGCGGTACACGGTTTTGCCAATCCCGGCAGCTTTAACAGCGAAAACTGGAATTTACAGCAGGGCCTTCAGGGCAGAATGTCTGTAAAACAGGCGGCTTTGCAGGTTATGGGCGAAGCTGATATCAGCGATAAATTCTTTTTATTTGCACTGGGGCTGCGGCAGAAAATAACAGATACGGTTGGCGGCGAAGCCGGGGCAGTGCTGTGCGGCATGGCGCTCGGCGGTTATGACGGTTTAAGCGAAGCAACTCGCGAAGCATTTTCCATAACCGGCCTGGCTCATATATTGTCGGTATCGAGCACACACATGGCGCTGGTGGCAGGCTTTTTAATTTTAATTATCGGCAGGCGCGGCAAAGCGCAGATAATAACGGTGCTGCTTTTGTTATTTTTGTATGCGCTGTTATGCGGCGGCAGCGCACCGGTATGGCGGTCATTCATTATGAGTGCGGTTGCACTTGCCGGTGCCGGTACTTACAAAAAGGCGCAAAGCGGCAATATTTTTTGCGCGGCGGCTGTGCTGCTGTTAATTTATAACCCCTTGTGGCTGCTGGACGTTGGCTTTCAACTTTCGTTTGCGGCAACCGGCGGGCTGATATTTATTTACCCGCAGCTTAAAGAGCGGCTGCAATTTTTAAAACCTTTGCTTGTACGCGAAGGGTTTGCCATTACGCTTGCGGCGCAGCTTGCTTCCTTACCGCTATTATTATGGCATTTTAACCAGCTTTCGCTTGTAACCTTTGCCGCTAATATTCTGCTTGTGCCTGCTATGGAAATTTTGGTAATAGCCGCACTTGCCGGGCTGTGCCTACCTTTTGCCGGTACGTATTTAATTTACGCTGCCGGAAGTTTTATGCAGCCGCTGCTTAACGCTGTCAGTTTCCTCGCGGCGCTGCCTGCGGCGGCAGTTAACGTTCCGCACCTGCCTGCGGCGTTCTTTGTGCTGTATTACATAATGCTTGCCGCACTGTTTAATAACAACTGGTTCAGCAAAACGGAGCGCAGGTATACAGCCGCAATTTGCTTGGCCGGAATAATTGTTTTTGCGGCATACAAAATTTTTACGCCGCAGCCTTTTACCGTGCATTTTATGGACGTGGGGCAGGGTGATGCCGCTTTGGTGCAGACAACGGACGGGCATAATATTATTGTGGACTGCGGCGGTTTGCAGGGAAACTTTGATACCGGCAGCCGCATTATTGTGCCGTATCTGCGTTATCTCGGCGTGGAGCAGATTGACCTTTTGGCGCTGAGCCACGGGCACCATGACCACGCCGGGGGAGCGGCAGGGCTTGCGCGCCTTGTAAAAGTTGATAAGCTGCTGCTGCCGCAGGAAAAACCTTCGGAAGATGTACAAAAACTGCTGCACTATATTAAGCCGCAAGATATTTTAGAAGCGGCGGAGGGCAGTGTATATACGCTTGGCAAATGCCGTATTGAAGTTCTGGCGTCAGGAAAATCCGAAGGAGGAGGCAACGAAAGCAGCGTAATTATGCGCATAACTGAACCAGAAGGCAGCATTTTGTTTACCGGCGACGCCGATGAAAATATAGAACTTGCGGCGACTGCCAAAATAAAACCGGCCGATGTTTTAAAAGTTGCCCATCACGGCAGCAGTTATTCTTCATCGCCGCTGTTTTTAAAACAGGCCAAACCGCGGCTTGCAGTAATTTCCGTTGGTGCGGATAACCGTTACGGGCACCCGGGGCGTGATGCCGTGCAGCGTTTGCAGGCCGCCGGGGC
>CALXRU010000023.1 GCA_944390935.1 Acidaminococcaceae bacterium | reverse complement strand
TACCTATTGAAGAACCGATTGGCTCTTAATTATTTAATCCAGAATTTTGTTTGTTTTGGCTCGTTTCCTTTCCGCTTCCGCTTTAAGGAAACTCGCCCGCACATTCGCTTTTAACTTGGTTCTTGTTCAGTTTTCAAGGTGCTGCTGATTGACAGCTTTTGTAGTTTACTATGTTTTCAACATTTTGTCAACTACTTTTTTGAAATTTTTTCAATTTCAACGCCGCATCACAGCGTGTAATTATTATATTAAATCTGCGTAATAAACGCAAACACAGTTTTTATGTAATTTGCGCAAATTATGCGTGGAATTTACCTGATATTAACTTTTTTCTGCCGGATTCTCTTTTTTCTTATTTTTTCCTTCTTTTTGCGTAAAGTTCTGCTGCAAATCCTGTTTAAAAATGCTTACGGCGCGCCGTTCTGCCCTGCCGTCTGCCGTAAGGCAATAAAAATTACGCACCGCCGCAGGGTAATTGCCGCTTATTGCAACTTCACCGCGTTTTGCGGCACGGCTTGCAATGTACTGCGATATCAGCGCAAGCCCCAGATTGTTTTTAACAGCTTCCTTCACTGCAAAATTGGTGTTAAAAATTATCGGTTTGCGTTCAACCATTATATTGTTGTTTTTTATATAATTTTCCCACTGTGCGCGAGAGGCTGAACCTTCTTCACGGATAATCCAGCGTTTGGCACATCCCTCCTGCTGCCCGGCTGCCATGATAACCACCAGCTTATCATGGTAAAACGCTTCGGCTTTAACGCCGGGTTCAGCAACTTCTCCTTCAACCAAACCGACGTCTATTTCACCGTCCAGCAAAAATTTTACAATTTGCTGCGTGTTACCGATAATAATTTCCGGCTCCAGTTTATTGTAGGTTTTGGCAAAACGCCCCAGGTATTCCGGCAAAAAATATTCGCCAATTGTCTGGCTGGCGCCGATGCGCAAAGTTCCTTCTATCTTGCCCTGCAAATCAGCAATGGCTGCTTTGGCGTATTCCATTTCCGCACAGATGCTTTTAGCGCTTTGCTGCAATATTTTGCCTCCCGCCGTCAGCGCGATGCTTTTATGGCGCACGGTGCGCTCAATTAAAAATGTGCCAAAGTATTCCTCCAGCTTTTTAATCTGCACACTGACAGTTGGCTGCGACAGATTGCGTTTTTGTGCCGCTTTGGTAAAGTTGCGGCATTCGGCGACGGCTAAAAATGTTTCCAGTTCTTCCAGCATAATAACCTCATTAAAATTTATAATCGTTTTGATTAAGATAATTCATTTTACTAATTATTATAAACCGTTTATACTTAGCTTACAAGATTTTGATAATGCTATTTTATGAAAGGATGTATCCAATGGATTTTATCAGTAAAAATTTTCGCGGCGTGCTGTTCTGCTTTGCGCTGGCAGTGCCTGCAACTTATCTTGGCAAACTTTTCCCGGTTGTCGGCGCGCCGGTTTTTGCAATTTTATTCGGCCTTTTGGTTGCTTTCTGGAACAGACCGGCGTTTTTCCAACCCGGCATTCAATTTACGGCTAAAAAAATTCTGCAATATTCCATTATCCTGCTGGGTTTCGGCATGAACCTGTTTGAAATTTTAGCCGTCGGTTCGCAGTCGCTGGCAATCATCATCGCTACCATCAGCACGGCTTTAATTGTTGCTTATGTGTTAAGCAAAGTTATGAACATTGAGCGCGACATTGCCACGCTCGTCGGCGTCGGTTCTTCCATTTGCGGCGGCAGCGCTATTGCAGCAGCAGCGCCGGTAATCAAGGCCTCCGATAAAGATATCGCGCAGTCCATTTCCGTTATCTTCCTGTTCAACGTCGTTGCAGCCTTTTTGTTCCCCGCGCTGGGCGATATGCTGGGCTTTACGGATACCGGCTTCGGCATGTGGGCAGGCACGGCAATTAACGATACCAGCTCCGTCGTTGCGGCAGGGCAAACCTGGGCCAGCGCTCACGGCAGTGATACCGCGCTGAACTACGCCACCATCGTCAAGCTTACCCGCACACTCGCCATCATTCCCATCTGCCTGGGGCTGGCTTACATTACCGGCAAAACTAAAAACACCGCGTCAGATGTAAAAATCACTTCCATCTTCCCGATGTTTATTTTGTACTTTGTGCTGGCGGCTGTGGTAAACACGCTTGTCGGCAGCAGCTTCCCCATTCTCGCCGAGCTTCCTTCCGTAGGCAAATTTATGATTGCCATGGCGATGGCAGCCATCGGGCTGAACACTAACCTTGTCAGCCTTGTTAAAAGCGGAGGCAAACCCATTTTACTGGGCCTTATCTGCTGGATTTGCATTGCGCTTGTAAGCATTGGCATGCAGCATGTACTGGGAATCTGGTAAAATTTTACATACAACTAAACACGCAGCACCGGCAGATTTCACTAAATTGCTACTTCTGCCGGCGCTGTTTTTTATTTGCAAGGTACATTTTTAGCACAAAGTATGTTATAATGATTGGGAATGTTTAATTACTACTTTATAGAACCGAGGTTGACTTATGGGAAACATTTTTAAAACAGGCTTTTGCGTACTGGCGGCATTGATTGTGCTGATAGGCGCTGCTTTTTGGGGGCTTGCCGGTTTGATGCCCGCGGTCGATATCGAAGACTCGCTGCGCCCGGACGCTGCTTCCCAATATTTTGACGATAAGGGTGAACTGATTTACACCACCGCGTCGGAAGAACAGCGCGTACCTGTAAGCCTTGAAAAAATGCCGAAGCATTTACAGGAAGCTTTTATTTCTATTGAAGACGCGCGTTTTTACGAGCACGGCGGCATTGACATCCGCGGTACGGCGCGCGCATTGTTTGTAACGCTTACCGGCGGCGATGTGCAGGGCGGCAGCACCATTACCCAGCAGCTTGCCAAAAACGCTTTTTTAAGCAATGAGCGCACCATTACCCGTAAAATTAAAGAAGCTTTTATTGCGCGCCAGCTGGAAGAACGCTACACTAAAGATGAAATTCTTGAGATGTACCTGAACCGCATTTATTTCGGTCAGGGCACTTACGGCGTGGAAACCGCTTCGCTGTACTATTTCGGCAAGCATGTTGAAGATATTGACCTTGCCGAAGCAGCAACGCTGGCGGCTATCCCTAAAAGCCCTAACTACTATAACCCGATTGAAAACCCCGAAGCAAGCAAGGAACGTCGCGACCTTGTGCTGGACCAGATGGTAAAATACGGTTATATCAGCCAGGCTGAAGCCGATACCGCCAAGGCGGAAAAAATTGCGGTCAGCGTAAGCGAAACGCAGAGCAAAAAGGAATATCTCTCCTACTTTTTTGATTACTGCAACGAATTTATTATGGATAAGTTTGGCGCCGATGCGCTTTATAAAGGCGGCCTGCGTATTTACACCACCATTAACAGCGACATGCAGCAGGCAGCGGTTGATGCTTTGCAGTACCTGCCTGATTACTACACCGATGACAACAAGCTGACCCAGCCGCAGGTTGCGCTGGTTTCGCTTGACCCCACCACCGGCTACATTAAAGCCATGATTGGCGGCCGCGCCGAAGATAAATTCAACCGCGCCATTATGGCAGTGCGCCAGCCGGGTTCCAGCTTTAAGCCTTTTGTTTACCTGACGGCTATGAACAACGGCTTTACCCCTGCCAGCGTTGTAGAAGATAAGGAAACCGAATTTGCCAGAGGCTGGACGCCGCAGAACAGCGACCGCGCATGGCACGGCAAGGTAAGCCTGCGCACCGCGCTTACCAAATCCATGAACGTACCGACCGTACTTGTTGCACAGCAGGTCGGCGTCGGCAAAATTCTGGAAACCGCTAAAGCGCTTGGCATCACCACTTTGGTAGAAGACGGCACTTATAGCGACGCTAACCTTGCTATGGCGCTGGGCGGTTTAAGTAAAGGCGTTATACCGCTGGAGATGGCTGCCGCTTACGGCGCTATCGGCAACAACGGTGTATACGTTAAACCGATTGCCATTTTGAAAATTGAGGACCGCAACGGCAAAGTTATTTACGAAAACAAAACCGAACGCCACGAAGCAGTTAACCCGCAGGCAGCTTACTTAACGGTTGATATGATGAAAGGCGTATTTGTAAACGGCACTGCCGCAGGCGCAGGCATCGGCCGCCCGGCAGCAGGCAAAACCGGCACCACGGATGACTTTAAGGACGCATGGTTTGTAGGCTTTACGCCTAACCTTTCCACCGCTGTGTGGATTGGCGACGATAACGGCCGCGCGCTTGATTATATGTACGGTTCCATGCAGCCGCTCAGCATCTGGCGCAGCTATATGGTTAACGCTGTAGCCAATTTGCCTGCCGTTGATTTTATCCGCCCGAGCGGCGTGGTAATACCGCCTGAACCGAAGATTGAAGACGAAAAGGATAAAGACAAAGATAAGGATAAAGACAAAAAAGAAGAAGATAAGGACGTAAAGGAAAAAGCCGAAGAAGCGAAACCGGCTGCCAAAAAAGCTGCCGAAGAAGCTATCGGAACTTCTGCCGAACCTGCTAAAAAGCCCAGCATGCGCCAGCGCGTACGCGAGATTTTAGAAGGTAATTCTTCTTCAAGCAGCAATGCCAAACCGGTTGTCAGCAACCAGCCCACACCGGCCAAATAAAAAATTAATCCCATCCGCAAATAACGGATGGGATTTTTTATGCCCTTTTTATAACGCTTCTTTAAAAATTGAACCGCCGATAAATTCGCGCAAAATGGAATTGGTCGGTATCGACTCGTCGTCCATGCCGCGCACATGGCTTAACAGCTCCAGCAGGCGCTGTGCGCGCGTATAAACTGCTTCATCAGGCGTTACCTGCTTCAGCAAAGGTTCGGCGTACTTTTTAAGCACAGCAAACTCATACACCAGCGAAGTGTTGAACATAATATCGGCGCTGTCCTGAAACGGGAAGATATATTTTTCTTCGCCGCGGCGCACGTCGTCCCACAGCTTCAGCGTCATCAAAGCGTCGTGCGAACGGAACTGTGAATCACGCACAATGCGGCGCAGCAAGCGCATATCCGTCGTGTGGATGCGGTTGTAGGAATCAAGCTGCATCGGCGTTAAGGCGCTGATGTAAATTTTCATTTTGTTATTGGCAGGCACGGATTCGGAAATGCGTTCATTCAAAGCGTGGATGCCTTCCACAACCAGAACGTCCTTATCCCCCAGCTGAATTTCACGCCCACGGTATTCGCGCGTACCGCTGCGGAAATTGTACTTGGGTATTTTTACGCACTCCCCTGCAAGCAATCGGCGCAGATGGTCGTTGAACAGTTCAAGGTCAACAGCCTCCACACTTTCAAAATCAAAGCTGCCGTCCGCTTTGCGCGGAGTATCATGACGGTCTTTAAAATAATCGTCCATCGAAATCGGCACAGGCCTGTTGCCGTTAACAATCATCTGGATGCTTAAACGCTGGGCAAAAGTTGTTTTGCCGGACGACGAAGGGCCTGCTATCAGCACCAGACGCACATCCTTGTTGCTGGCGGCGATTTTATCGGCAATACCGGCAATTTTCTTTTCGTGCAGCGCCTCCGCTACCTGAATAATGCCGTTGGCATAGCCGCAGTTGATTATGCGGTTCAGCTTGGCAACCGTGTTGCACTGAATTTTTGCCGACCAGTCCTGCAATTCGTGAAACATGCCGTTTAAAGCGTCGCTCGGCTCAAATTTGTCCAACCTGTCCATGCTGCCCTTTTCCGGGTAGTTAATGATAATGCCGTTTTCATAATTGATAAGCTCAAACAGCTTTAAATAGCCGCAGTTCGGCATCATCGCGCCGAAAAAGTATTCGGCGTAATCACGCAGGTAATACACCGTCAGCGTCTGCGCGTCAGGCGCATTGTTCAGCAGCTCCATGCGGTCGTCTTCTTGGCGTTCCTGCAAAATTTTTACAGCCTCCGCCCTGCTGATAGTGCCGTAAACAATCGGCTCCTGCGAAGCAATCAGCTTGCGCATATAAAGTTCAACCGCCTGCAAATCGTACTTGCTCAGCACAATGCCGTTGGTAATGTCGCAGTACAGCGCGCTGCCGATGGAATTGCAAACTTCAAGCTGTACCTCCGGGCGCAGTTTTTTGATGGCATACAAGAACAAAAACAGCAGGCTGCGCACATAAACACGGCGGCCTTCTTCCGTGTCCCAGGTTATAAAATCAACCGTGCCGTCGGTGTGCAGCGGTTTCTGCAAATCAACACCGGCGCCGTTAAACACGCCCTCCACCACCGGTGCGGTATAGCAGTCCTTAAACTCGCTGCTTACCTCCAGCAGTGTTGTTCCGTCAGGGTATTCTTTAACTGCCCCATTGGGCAAAGTAAGTTTAATCATAATGTTTCTCCTTTAATCAGGCTATAAATATATTATACCCCATCGGCGTGTTTTGGGCAAAAAACAGGCACTGCGTTTGTTCAGTGCCTGAAAATTTATTTTATTACTATTTCCGCTACTGTTTCCACATGGTGGGTCATTGGGAACATGTCTACCGGCTGGGCTTTGGTTGCTTTGTAGCCGTGTTCGTTTAAAAACGCCATATCGCGCGCAAGCGATGCCGGGTTGCAGGATACATAAACAATTTTATGCGGTTTCACTTCGGCAATGGCCGCCAGCACTTTTTTGTCGCATCCTGCACGCGGCGGGTCTAAAAGCACAACGTCGGGCTTAACGCCTTTGGCAAGCAGCGCCGGCATTTCTACCGCAGCGTCGCCGCAAATAAACTGTGCATTGCTGATATTATTAGCCGCTGCGTTGGCGTTGGCATCCTTAATGGCCGGCTCTACAATCTCAATGCCGTATACCTTGCCTGCTTTCTGCGCCAGATACAGCGAAATCGTGCCCGTACCGCAGTAGCAGTCGATAACCGTTTCACCGCCGCGCAGTGAAGCAAAATCCAGCGCCGTTGCGTAAAGCTTTTCTGTCTGTTCGCTGTTCACCTGAAAAAACGACAGTGGCGAAATGCTGAACTTTAAATTGCCCAGCTTGTCCTTAATGGTGCTTTTACCGTACAGCACGCGGTTTTTGCTGCCCATAATTATGTTGGTGCGTTTTTTGTTAATGTTCTGCACAATGCTTTTTAAGCCGCCCACTTCGTTTTTCAGCATCGTTACCAGCTCGCCCGCATGCGGAATATCGTAGCAGGCGGTAATAATCACCGCCATCACGTCACCGGTTTTTACGCCCACACGCCCCATTACATGGCGCACCACGCCCTTGCCGGTATTTTCGTCGTATGCGGCGATATTAAACTGCTGCATCCAGCGGCGCACAACCTGCATAATTTTATTGTTGGCCTGTTTTTGTATGATGCAGTCGTTTATATCAATTACATTATGCGTCAGCGCGGCATAGCAGCCGATTTGAATTTCGCCCTGCGTTTTAGCAACCGGGAACTGCATTTTGTTACGGTAATGCCACGGGTTTGCCATGCCGATAACCGGCAGCACCTCGCAGCCTTCGATATGCCCGATGCGCTCCAGCGCGTCCTGCACCTGCCGGCGTTTAACAGCAAGCTGTCCTTCGTAGCTTAAATGCTGTAACTGACAACCGCCACAGGTTTTGTAATACGGGCACGGCGGTTCAACACGCTGCGCCGATGCCTGCTCCACGCTTAAAATATTGCCGGAGGCGTACGATTTTTTGACCTTAAACAGCTTTACCTTCACCGTTTCGCCCGGCAGCGCGCCTTTAACAAAAACCGTAAAACCCTGCGCCTTGCCGACGCCTTCGCCGCTGCTGCCCAACCCGCTTATTTGCAGCTCAACTATATCATTTACTTTAAAAGGTGGTTGTTCTTTTGCCATTTTATTTAACCTCGTTATTAAATTGGTATCCGTCCTGCATCCAGTACAGCCTGATTGGCAGATTAGATGCCCCCGGCGGCGACCAGATAAAGCTGTAAGTGCCCGGCTCCAAAGTGCCAAGCTTCAGCAAATCGTCATAGCTGTCGCCGACTGCAACTTTATCATGCGGCAGCGGCAGTAATTTCTGCTCACTTGCTTTTTTAAGTACGCCGTAACCGGCAAACAGCCCGCCCAGCGGATTAAGATAGAATGCCGCCGGTTTAGTGCCGCTGATTGTAAAATTAACAGCGTAAACAACGCCGTAGTTACCGTAATTAATGGCATCAAGGCCTGTCGTGCCGTCAACGCCGCGCGCAAAGCCCTGTTCCTCGGAAGCAAGTTCCAGCATATACACGCCCTTATCGGTATTCAGCGGCTTTTTAACATTGTATGTCCAATCTGACTTTTCAAAAGTGCCGCGCAGCGGATGCTCGTCCATCGGTTGAACCGGCGCGTATTCGTTATAAATTTCAAAGTCGCTGTTTTCATCACACATCAGCACGCTAACCTGTACCGGCCTGTCTGTGTGTAGATTAATCGTACCAACCAGAAGCTGGTTCGGCTCAAGCACATAGCCGCTGCCCGTCAAAAGTTCGGCGTTATCGCCCATGCCAAGGCTGCCGCTGTACGGCTTATGGCCAACATCAAAATATTGCTGCTGTGTTTCCTTACCAACTTTTAAATAATGCCAGCCCGCGCGACCGATGCTGCTGTTCGTTACTTCATACGCAGCCGGGCGCATTTTTTCGTTAGTCAAAAGCACCGCCAGCTTTTTGTTGCTGTCCATTGCATTGACGTGGTGGAAAAATATCCTCACATCGCCGCTGACGGTATCGCGGTACAGCACGCCATTTTTATAAACCATCTCCGGGCTGTCCGAAAAAATCAGCGTCGGGCCGGAAGTAACCTTCTTCGCTTTCACTTCGATATAATCTTCCGGCAGTCCCCTGCCCGTTATCAGTTCATCCGCGAAAGCGCCGCACGGCATAAGCAAAAGCCCAGCCGCCAAAAGGCTTAAACAAGTATTTTTTAAGTTCAATGTAATTACCTCGCTTGCAGGTTTAATAAAAAAGGCGTGGAGCAAAGTCCACGCCAGTTATTTTATGGTGATCCAGGAGGGATTCGAACCCCCGACCCACGGCTTAGAAGGCCGTTGCTCTATCCAACTGAGCTACTGAACCATTTGGAGCGGGCGATGGGAATCGAACCCACAACATCAGCTTGGAAGGCTGAGGTTTTACCACTAAACTACACCCGCAATATAAAATTTTCTTCTGGTCGGAGCGGCAGGATTCGAACCTGCGACCCCCTGTTCCCAAGACAGGTGCTCTACCAAGCTGAGCCACGCCCCGAACACAACGTATATTATACCGTTTAACTATTTAAAAGTCAAGCATTTTCCTTTGCTTTTACTTCTTTAAGGTGCTGCTGGTACAGTTTGGTTTCGGCAACAACCACACCGCTCAGCGCCAAAAGCGCGATTAAGTTTGGTATCGCCATTAAACCGTTAACAATATCCGCCAAAATCCAGATTGCTTCCAGCTTTAAGAACGGGCCGCAGGCAACAAGGATGATGAAGATAATGCGGTACGGCAAAATTGCTTTTACGCCGACGAGGTATTCCACGCAGCGTTCGCCGTAGTAGTTCCAGCCAAGAATGGTTGTAAAGGCAAACAGCACCAAACCAACCAACAGCAGCAGGCTGCCAAAAGTCGGCAGGCCCATGCTGAAAGCCTGCTCCGTCATTGCTGCGCCGTTCAGGTCGCCCTGCCATACGCCGGTAACAATCAAGGTCAAACCGGTCAGGCTGCAAATAATAATGGTATCAATAAAAGTACCGGTCATGGAAACAAGACCCTGCTCAGCAGGCCATTTGGTTTTAGCAGCTGCCGCAACAATCGGCGCACTGCCAAGGCCGGATTCGTTGGAGAATACGCCGCGGGCCACGCCGTTACGCATTGCCATCATCACGCTGGCGCCCAAAAAGCCGCCCGTTGCAGCAGTACCGGTAAACGCGCCGTCGATAACGCTTGCAAAAGCTGCCGGAAGCTGGTCGGCAAACACAATTAAAATGCCAACGGTGGTAAGCAGGTACAGCACCGCCATAAACGGCACAATTTTGGAAGCGACGTTAGCAATGCTTTGCAGGCCGCCGATGGTGATAACCGCAACCAGAACGGTAATGGCGATACCGGTGTAAGTTACCGGGATGCCTGCGGTGATTTGCGTAATTTCAACAATGGAGTTTACCTGTGCAAAAGTGCCGATGCCGAAGTATGCGCACAACACGCCGAAAGCCGCAAACAAAATTGCCAGCGGTTTGTATTTTTTGCCCATGCCCTTTTCAATGTAATACATCGGGCCGCCGGAGATATTGCCGTTGCCGTCCACCGTACGGTATTTAACGGCCAGCAGACATTCCGCATATTTGGTAGCCATGCCGAAGAACGCCGCCATCCACATCCAGAACAGCGCGCCCGGGCCGCCTGCCTTAATGGCGGTTGCCACGCCGACGATGTTGCCCGTGCCGACAGTCGCCGCAAGGGCGGTGCACAATGCTTTAAAGCTGTTTACATCGCCGTGACCATCGTTTTTGGCAAAAAAGATAAGTTTTAAGGCGTCGCCCAGTTTAAACACCTGCAATAAACGCAGGCGAATAGTCAGCCAGATGCCCGTGCCGACCAGCAAAACCAACAGCGGCGGCCCCCATACAAAAGTATCAATCGTGTTCAATAGCACAATAACTTCTTCGTTGTTAAACAATTTTGCTTCCCTCTTTCTTTGTGTAATAAAAACTAAAACCGCCGGACAAATCCCAAATCCGGCGGCGAAATAAGCATGCAAAAATAAACAGCGATGTTATTAATGCGCTTAAAGCTCTGTCCTTTGGCCTGAGAGATTAGGGGCAAAGCCCCGTGCACCTTCGGCACCCATTTACCGGGATTCTCCAGAGTTGTGTCCGCACACGGTCTCACCGGCAAGCCGGCACCTGAGAGTTTACTCCTTCGGTAGAAAAAATTTCTTCTCCCGCATGCTTCATCCACAGATGTTCATTTCTAATTATTATAGCACTTTTTACACCAATTACAAGTGCTTTGTTTACACTTTTGCTAATTTTTTTATTTTAAATAGTCCTTGTTTTCATCAAGATGTTTAAAATACAGCTGCGTTTCCTTTACGATAACGCCCGTCAAAAGCAGCAGCGCGATAAGGTTAGGCAGCGCCATCAGCCCGTTGGCGATATCGGCGATAACCCAGATGACTTCCAGTTTTAAAAACGCGCCGCAGCCAACCATGGCGATAAAGAACAGACGGTACGGAATGATTGCCTTAACGCCTAAAAGATAAGCCACGCAGCGTTCACCGTAATAGTTCCAGCCGAGGATGGTAGTAAAGGCAAACAGCACCAGGCCAATCATCAACAGCAGGTTGCCGAATACCGGAAACACCATAGTAAACGCGCTCTGCGTCATGGCAGCACCGTTCAAATCGCCGCTCCACACGCCGGAAACGATAATCGTCAAGCCGGTCATGGTACAAATGATAATGGTATCAATAAAAGTACCGGTCATGGAAATAAGTCCCTGTTCAGCAGGCCATTTGGTTTTAGCCGCTGCCGCAACAATCGGCGCGCTGCCAAGGCCGGATTCGTTGGAGAACAGGCCGCGCGCAATACCGTTGCGCATTGCATACATCATCGTTGCGCCTAAAAAGCCGCCGGTAGCAGCAGTGCCGGTAAATGCATCGTGCAGTACCATGGCAACAGCGTCGGGCAGCGCATCGCGGAACGCGAACAGGATTGCCGCCGTGGTTACAACGTACAGCACCGCCATAAACGGCACAATTTTATCGGCAACTTTGGCAATGCTCTGCAAGCCGCCCAGCGTGATAACAGCCACCAGCACCGTTAAAATTGCTGCGGTGTAGATAATGGGTATATCAGCGCCGATGTGGGTAATCTCAACAATGGAGTTTACCTGCGCGAAAGTACCGCTGCCGAAGCAGGCGCAAATCGTACCGGCAACGGCAAAGAAAATTGCCAGCGGGCGGTAGCTTTTGCCAAGGCCCTTTTCGATGTAGTACATCGGGCCGCCGCCGATATTGCCGTTAGCGTCAATCGTACGGTATTTAACAGCCAGCACGCCTTCTGCGTATTTGGTAGCCATGCCGAAGAATGCCGCCATCCACATCCAGAACAGCGCGCCCGGGCCGCCTGCCTTAATGGCCGTTGCAACACCAACAATGTTACCGGTGCCGACCGTCGCTGCCAGCGCCGTACACAGCGCCTTAAAGCTGTCAACGTCGCCGTGGCCTTCATTCTTCGCCTTAAAAATCAGCTTTAACGCCAACGGCAAACGCAAAACCTGTATCAGGTTTAACCTGATGGTAAGCCAGATACCTGTGCCAACCAGCAGCACCAGCAGCGGCGGCCCCCACACAAACGCATCAATCTCATTAAAAAATTCCAGCATAGTATCTCCCCTTCTGCAAATAAAATCATAACAAATGCTTAAATTAACAACTTGATGAAAGTCACCGTTATTTTTGCATTATTATGTAAACACATTTTTTATTTTACAGAATAGTTTGTAACTTTGCAAGACTTTAACAAAAGTATACTTGTATGCAAAATACCAAAGGCGTTTTTGTACAAAAAATAACCCCTTCCGCGTTATGCAAAAGGGGTTTTGCTTTTTTATCAGTCGTAATAATCAATGCCTTCGCCGTTTTTGTAGCTGATAAACTTATCGTTCAGCATCCTTACCGCCGTCAGCACGGCTTTTTTGGCGCTGGCCTGATAATGCTTTTCAATCTGCGCGTTAAGCGCTTCAAGGCCATCGTTCATGTTGTAGCCCACAAGCATCCTAGCAATAAAATCACTTGCCAGCTTGGTTGCCAAAGTACATTCCGCCTGCAAAATGCAGCCGGTGTGCATGTCAATTTCAACCACCACGCCAATAACCTTATGCACCTCGTAGGCCGTTATGCCGGCCGGCAGCTTGGCATAAGCAGAAAATATAACACTGTTGCGCTGCGTTGCATCAAGCATTGATAAATTCCTCCCTATCTGCGTACCGACAGGCTGCGCACGGAAACGTCAACCTTTTTAACCTGCATCGCCGTCATGTACTCCACTTTTTCTTTTATTTTGTTCTGAAAAACCTTCGTCACTTCAAAAACCTTCACGCCGTAAAACAGCACCACTTCCACCGCAATGGCAATGCCCTTAGTGTCACTGGTACGCCGCCTTACGCGGATGCTGTTTACCTTGTCGATGCCCAGCATCTTCTGCGCGATGATATTGATAATATCCTGAATAGCATAGTCCGAAATAAAAATTTTGCCGTAATAGCTGAACGCCGGGCGCACAATTGAGCGGTCAGGCTCGGCGTGCTTGCGCTCCTTGGAAAAAAGATTGTAAGGCAAATCGGCAAAGTAACCGGTAAAATGCGGCTTTAATTCCACCGTCGGTACCGGCACAATATGCTTACCGTCCTTTAAGCGCATCTGCTTGGCCTTTTTCATCTCCTGCCTGCTGGCAATCTGCTGAATGTAAACAGTTTTTTCCGGCTGCGGCAGGCCGAGGCGCAAAACAATCTTCTGAATCATGTTATCGGAAGTAGCCAGAATCAAAAGCCGGTGTATGCCGCCCGTCGCCAGTGCGCTGCGGACAGCGTCGGCGTGGTCGTCCTCCGTAAAAATCGCCCTTTTAACCGCCTGTATTCTGTTGGTTTCATTTTTGGCCGACGTACCGGCTAATATTTTGGTACCTTTAATCAAAAGCCCGTCGTCGATAATGGCGTCGCAGTTATTATTGTGCGCCACGCCGATTGCGCGGTGGCTTTTGCCCGTGCCGCTCGGCCCTACAAATGCAACAACCTCCATAAATCTTCCTCCGGCAATTTATTTTACCATAGTTTGGATAATACTTACCTTATCACTGTCAACCTTAAAAACTCCCAGTTGTTCGGGGAAGCGCCCTTCCACGCCGTGAAAATCGCTGCCGCCGCTGGTTAAAAGTTTGTACTTCGCCGCCAGCTGTGCAAAATACTGCTGCATTTTTTCGTCCGCGCTGGGGTGGTAAACCTCAAGCCCGTCAAAAGCAATATTCGTCAGCAGCGTGTTGACCAAATTTAAATTTTCAATTTCCGCCGGGTGCGCCAAAACGGCAATGCCGCCCGCTTCGTGCAGCAGGCTTACGGCTTCCTCCGGCGATAATTTCGGCTGCGGCTCATAGCCCGGGCGTCCGCGTTTTAGTAAAACCTCAAACGCCTCATCGACGGTTTGAAAATAACCCGCCGCTACCAGCGCCTTTGCCACATGCGGCCTGCCGACCGCCCTGTTTTTGGGGTCGCAGTCCTCTACAGTTATATGGTAACCGAGCGCGTCAATTTTATCAAGCATCCTGTGCAGGCGTGTTTCGCGTGCATGGCGCATTTCCTGTATTTTAGCCAGCAACTTTTCGTTATGAATATCTATATTATACCCCAAAATGTGGACGCTGTATTCCCCCGCCTGCGAACCCATCTCCACGCCGTTTACAATCTGCGGGGCGTTGGGAACGGTTTGCGCCGCCTGCATGGCTTCTTCCATGCCGTTCACGGAATCATGGTCGGTAATCGCCAGCAGTTTAATATCCGCCGCGGCGGCCATTTTTACAAGCTGCGTTGGCGTATAGCGCCCGTCTGAAAAAGTGCTGTGCGTGTGTAAATCTACCAGCATTTTATAATTCCTTTGCAATGTTCACAAAAGTGCGCACACCAAAAGCGGTGCAGCCCTTCGGCTTAAAGCCGGATGCCTTTTCCGCGGTGGACGTGCCGCCGATATCGAGATGCGCCCACGGCGTGCCCTCGTCGATAAATTCGCCGATGAACAGACCGCCGGTAATAGTGCTGGCCGCACGGCCGGCACTGTTCAGCAAATCGGCAACGTCGCTTTTAATCGCTTCCTTGCATTCCGGCAGCGAAGGCAGGTGATGGTACATCTCGCCCGCTTTTTTGCCTGCACTGATGACCTGCGCAATCAGTTCGTCGTTATTGCCGATAATGCCCGCCGTTTCGTTGCCCAATGCGACGATAACGCCGCCCGTCAGCGTGGCAATATCGATAACTTTTACCGCGCCCTGACGGCACGCATACCATACTGCATCCGCCAGCACCATGCGCCCTTCCGCATCGGTGCTGATTACTTCAATCGTTTTGCCGTTAGCGGCTTTTACAATATCGCCGGGGCGCTGCGCACTGCCGGACGGCATATTTTCGGCGCACGCCATAATGCCGATGACGTTGCACGGCAATTTTAAATATGCAATGGCCTGCATGGTGCCAAGCACAACGGCTGCACCGGTCATATCGTCTTTCATTTCGCCCATGTTGGCTTCCGGCTTGATGGAAATGCCGCCGCTGTCGAAGGTAATGCCCTTGCCGACAAAGGCTGTATAAGGCGCATCGCCCCCACCGTTATATTTAAGCGTTACCATGTACGGCGGATTAACACTGCCCTGCCCAACGGCAAGTATTGCGCCCATGCCTTTGGCACGCATGGCACTGGCATCCAGCACTTCGCATTCCATGCCGCAGCGTTCGGCAAGTGCCTGTGCTTCCTGTGCCATGCCCAGCGGCGTAAGCAGGTTGCCGGGGCGGTTCGCCAAATCGCGTGCATGGCAAACAGCGGCGCTTACCAGACAGCTGTCGCTGCAAACTTTGGCTGCGTCCGTTACGTTGGTAACAATTGTGTAGTTAATGTCTTTGGCAGCTTCCGGCTTGCCCTTACATTCGTTAAACTCATAGCCGCCCAAAATCAGCCCTTCCACCAGTGCGGAAAGGTAATGCGGGCGCGCGGCATTTAAAAGTATCGGCGCAATTACCAGCGCTTTTTCCGTTTTAAGCTCTTTCAGCACACGCGCTGTTTCGCCTGCCGCCTTGCGCAAATCGTTGGGCTTGCAGGCGTCCTTACCGCCAAAGCCGCTGATAACAATCTGCTGCAAACCGTTGGCACCCAGCATGGCAAAATGCGTCATGCTACCGCAGTCGGCCAGTTTATCGTTCTTTTTCAGCAGTTCGTCCACTGCCTTAATAAGATATTCCGGCGCGTTCATCTTCGGCAAAGCCGGGATGCAGTCCTTGCACAAAAGCAGCACCAGCGTTTCCGCACCGGCAATTTCTTCTGCCGTCAGGCTGTTTTCCCTGACCACAAACAAATTTTGATAGTCTTTCATTCTTGTCCCTCTTTTATTTAAAAGTCATTGCTGTATTAAACTCGTCCAAAAAGCTGTTGCCGCTGGCGCGCTGCAAGGCTAAATCGCTTACAACCACGCGCATTTCCGTGTTGCGCACGCCGCCGGTGTAATGCGTTGCCAGCGAATGGATTACATACGGCACGTCATTGGAAGTACCGACGTACATAACGGTGTGCCCGTCCATATAAAGGCATGCGCCCGGCATTAAGCCCTTCACAATCTCCATGCGCTGGGCAGAAGTTTTTCCGGTCAGCTTCTGTGCTGCGCCTGCCGTCAGTTCCTGTTCATCCGCGTTGCGCGGCAAAAAGATACCTACGGTGCGGTAAGCATTGGCTACAAGGCTGGAGCAGTCCACGCTTTTGTGCATGCCGCCCCACCCGTAAGGAGAACCGTAATATTTAAACGCGCTGCGTAAAATGTTGTTGCTGGTATAAGGCAGGTAACCCTTGTGCAGTGCTACATTTTTGGCAACATTGCTGTTAACCTCCTGCAAGGTGCCGTTTTGCGCACGCAACGGCATTTTAACGGTGTAAATGCTGCTGCCTTCCGTTACTAACTGCAGGCGAGTGCCTTCGTCGCAGTAAACGCTTTCGCCCGGCACTTTTACGTTAAAGCTTTGCCCCGTAACCACTAAAAAGTTCTGCGGGTCAACATATTTCAACCATGCGTCGCGGTCGCAGGTGGCAACATCAAAACGGCTTATCCAGCCGCGGTAATTATAACTCTGCACATAATAGAAAAAGCCGTTGGCGCTCTGGTGCAGGATAACTAACGGCTCGCACGGGGCAATGGCGGTTTCTTGCAAAGCGTCAAATTTGTTATCGGTGGCATAGTAAAACAGCCCTTCGTTGGTCGGCAGCGCGCGCAGGTTGGCACGCCTTACGGTAACGCCGTAGCGCACCTTAATGTCCGTCGGGATTTTATCCACGTTGGTTTCCTTAATTAAAATGTTTTTATAATTCTGGCTTACTTCCTTGCCCAGACGGAACAAGGGGTCGTTTAAAATATCATAATTACTCAAAAAATTTTTAACGGTGCTGCCGCTCATGGCCTGCGGGTAAGCCGCTAAATCGTAAACCGAAGGTGATTTATCAACAATACGTTTGTTATAAGCCTTAACACCGGCCGCATCCAAAATAAGCTGCTCGCCCGCCGGGTTGTTCTGCACCCAATAATCGGCGCTTACAAAACTTTCGTAATTGGTAACACCGGCCGACTCTGCATTAAAGCCGGGCAAAATTAAACACGCACATAAAGCCAAACAGGCAAAAAATTCCTTCAAACGCATTTTACTCACTCCTTTACCGTAAATAAATTCTATTTTTTTCGTTAAAATCCTGCCGGGGATAAAAGAAAAAGACCGCCCCTTCCGGAACGGTCCTGTAAATTATTCGATTGGTTTGTAAATGCCGGCTTCGCGTTTTTTCTGCGCTGTCTGCGAGATGTAAGTGCCCAAAACCATTTTGTAGCCCTTGCGCTCTACAATCTGTTTGATGTAATCCTTATGCGGGCAGGGCGGGTTGTGGTAGTTATCCGACACAATGCAGCTGGCAAGGTAAACGGTAACGTCGTCCTTGCTGTCACCCCAGCGTTTCAACTTGCGGTTCAAATCCTCCAGCTTGGCTGCAACGCCCATGCCGCAGCAGCCGCCGCAAGTTGTGGTAAGGTAGTTTACGCCTTCTTCCACACCTCCAAACTTGCCGGTACGGGTTTCAAAACTTTTCATGCAGGCATAGCCAACGCATTTTTTAGCGATTATGTCGCACTGTATTACTAAAGCTGTTTTTGCCATTATTTCATCAGCCCGTATTCTTTCAGCATCGCTGCCAACTGTTCTTTATGCGCTGCTCCCAGCGGGGTCAGCGGCAGGCGCGGGTCGCCGCAGTCAATGCCGGTTACCATTGTGGTTGCGGCTTTAACCGGAATCGGGTTCGTTTCCATAAACATGGCTTTGGCCAGCGGAACCATTTTGGTGTTCAGGCGGGCAGCTTCCTTAACGCGGCCGTCCTCATAAGCCTGCATAATCTCCTGCAGCATTTCGCCGCCACAGTTGCTCAGTACGCTGATTAAGCCGGTTGCACCTACGGACATAAACGGCAGCAGTTCGATATCGTCGCCGCTGTAAATGGTAAAGTCCTCCGGCAGTACGGTAAACAGCTCGTTAACCTGCCCTACATTGCCAGCCGCTTCTTTAATGGCGACAATGTTTTTAAAATCCGCCGCAAGGCGTGCCACGGTTGCCGGTGCAATATTGCTGCCGGTGCGGCCCGGTACGTTGTACACAATAACAGGCAGCGTGGTTGCTTTGGCAACGGCTGCAAAGTGCCGGTAAAAACCTTCCTGCGTCGGTTTGTTATAGTAAGGGCCTACAATAAGCACGCCGTCAACACTGGCTTCTTCGGCCAGCTTGACCATTTTTACGGTATCGGCAGTGCAGTTGCTGCCTGCGCCCACAACAACAGGCACACGTTTGTTAACGCGCTCCAAAATAACATGTAACAGCTCCAGCCTTTCTTCAAGCGTCATGGTTGCTGCTTCGCCGGTGGAACCGCACACAACCAAACCGTCGCTGCCGTGCGCAATCAGCCATTCTGCCAAATCGGCGGCATTTTTGTAATTGACGCTGCCGTCTGCATTAAACGGCGTTACCATAGCGGTAAGCAATCTGCCAAAATACGGATTTTTCATAGTAAGCCCCTCTTTCATAATTTAAAAGCCTTGTGAAGCGCCGTTACCGCTTCGTTGACACATTCTTCCTTAATAATTGCGGAAATCGTCGTATCGGAATCGACAGTCTGCAAAATATGGATTTTATTATCGGCCAGCGCGCTGACGAATTTTGCCATCAGCCCCGGGAAGCCGCGCACAGCTGCAAACACAACGGAAACCTTGGCGCAGTTTTTGTTAACGTCGTAATCAAAACCGGCTTCGTCCAGAACGGTAACGGTTCTGTCCGTATCGCCGCTGAACACGGCAAACATGGAACTGCTTTCCGACAAATTCAAACAGCTTACGCTGATGCCCGCCGCCGCCAGATCCTCAAACAAAATGCGGCCGCTGCTCGCGTCGGCGTTATCCAGCCTTACGCGGAACTGCACCAGATCCTTCAGATAAGTTACGCCGCTGATTCTGCGCTCGGCGACGGAGTTTTCCACTTCCATGCCGGAAATATCGCTGGTAATAAGCGTGCCCGGCGCGTCGCTGAAGGTGGATTTGACAACAACCGGAATATTTTTGCGCATGGCAATTTCAACCGCGCGCGGGTGGATAACCTTTGCACCCTGCTGCGCCATCTGCGCCACTTCGGCGTAGGAAATTTTATGCAGAATCGTCGCTTCTTTAACAATACGAGGGTCGGCGGTCATTACGCCTTCCACGTCGGTGTAAATTTCAATTTTTTCGGCGTTCAGCGCTACGCCCAAAGCGGCTGCAGTAACATCGCTGCCGCCGCGCCCCAGTGTGGTAAACTTGCCATGGTTTTCCGTCATGCCCTGAAAACCGCAGATAACGGGAATAACGCCGGATTCCAGTAAATGTTTCAAATCGTCGGTCTTAATGTTTTTAATGCGCGCCGCGCCAAACTGCGAATCGGTAATGATACCGGCCTGACCGCCAGTCAGCGCCATGGCGTTAAAGCCAAATTTCTGCAGCGTCGCCGCCATAATGCAGGCGGAGATAATTTCGCCGCAGCACATCAGCATATCCTGCTCGCGCACGTTAACAGAAAGGTTAGCCTGCTTTAAAAAGTCAATCAGCGTATCGGTTGCGTAAGGCGCGCCCTTGCGTCCGATTGCGGAAACTACCACCACCGGCGCATAACCGCTACGGATAGCGTGCTGCACTTTGTCTTTAACGGCGGTGCGTGCCTGTTCATCAACGACGGAAGTACCGCCGAACTTTTGAATTAATATTTTCATCAGCGCCGCACTCCGTTAAATCCAGCCGTTTTTAATCATCGTTTCGGCAATCTGCAAAGTGTTCAGCGCAGCACCCTTGCGGATCTGGTCGCCCACTACCCACAGGTTGAAGCTGTTGGGTGCGGATTCGTCGCGGCGGATACGGCCAACATAAACCTCGTCGGTGTCGGAGGTATACAGCGGCATCGGGTAAGTCTGCGTTGCCGGGTCGTCCTGCACAATAACGCCGGGGAATTTGGCCAGCGCCGTTTTAATTTCGTCCAGCGTCAGGTCATGCTCAAGTTCAATATTAACGGATTCCGAATGGCTGCGGTATACCGGCACGCGGATAGTCGTCGCGGTAATGCGCATATCGTAATCATCCAGAATTTTTCTGGTTTCGTTCACCATTTTCATTTCTTCTTTGGTGTACAGGTTGTCGCAGAACACATCAATCTGCGGAATCAGGTTAAAGGCAATCGGGTAATGCTTTTCCGCACTGGCGGAAGGCAAAATGTTGGCAATCATTTCTTTGCCGTCAAGATAATCCTTCGTCTGATTCGTCAGCTCGTCGATACCTTCCTTGCCAGCGCCGCTTACTGCCTGATAGGTGGAAACAATAATGCGTTTAATCCTTGCCAGGTCGTGAATCGGCTTTAACGCCATTAACATAATAATGGTAGAGCAGTTAGGGTTGGCAATGATGCCCTTGTGTTTTAAAATCGCTTCCGGGTTAACCTCCGGCACAACCAAAGGCACCTCCGGGTCCATGCGGAAAGCGCTGGAGTTATCAATTACAACGGCACCGGCTTTAACGGCATACGGCGCAAACTCCTTGGAGATGCTGCCGCCCGCGAACAGCGCGATATCGATGCCTTCAAAAGAATCGTGCGTTGCTTCCTGAACGGTGTAATCCCTGCCCATAAAGCTGATTACCTTGCCTGCGCTGCGTTTGGAGGCCAGTAAGCGCAGCTCGTTAAACGGAAAATTTCTTTCTTCTATCAGTTTTAAAAATTCTGCGCCTACCGCACCGGTTGCGCCCAAAATTGCTACGTTGTACTTTTTCATAAACATCCCCCAAATTATAATAATTTATCCAAACCGTAAACAAGGCCCTTAACGCCGCCGATTTTACGGCAGCCCAGCATTACGCCCGGCATATAGCATTCACGGTTAATCGGGTCGTTGATAATCTTTAAGGTTTCGCCCTGGCTGCCGAACACAACCTCCTGCGAGGCAACATAACCCGGCAAACGCAGGCTGTGGATTTTCATGCCTTCAAAATCTGCGCCGCGCGCACCCGGCATAGTTTCCTTTTCATCGGGGTGGCCCTGCTTCATGGCTGCACGCACTTCGGCAATTTTCTGCGCCGTTAAAACGGCCGTGCCGGAAGGAGCGTCCAGCTTTTTGTCGTGGTGCTTTTCGATAATTTCCACATTGCTGAAATATTTGGCGGCTTCGCAGGCCAGCTTAATCATTACCACTGCACCCAGCGCAAAGTTCGGCGCAATTAAAACGCCAACGCCTTTTTCCTTTGCCAGCTTGTCAATTTCTTCCAAATTTTCTTTGGTAAAACCGGTTGTGCCAACAACGGCATTTACGCCCATGCCGATAATTTTACGCAGGTTGTCCATTACAACGTCCGGACGGGTAAAATCAACCACCACATCCGGACGGGCGCAGGTAATGGCGTTTTCCAAATCTGTATCAACGCCCATCACACCGCCGTCATAATAAGGAATTGTTTTATCCGCGCCGCTAATATCAACAACAGCGCTTAAATCCATATCGTCCTGCTGCATAACCGTTTTGCAAACTTCCGTGCCCATTCTGCCCAAAGCACCGTTAACCAGAACTTTTATCACTTTGCCAGCCCCTTTCTTCTACAAACAAAAACCGTTGAGAAAGACTTCCCAACGGCATTACATTCTGCAAAATCATTGAGATAGCCCTCCGCCTTTGTGGCGACAGTCCGGCAGTTATTCACCGACGGCCCAGCATAAAAAACATGGCTGCTTTTTAAACTTCGGCGGTTGCCCTTTCAAACGCTTCATCGCTCCCGCTCAGCGTCATACTGATGTGTTCCGCTCCTCTATCAAACAATTTTATAGAATAATTATATAACCCATTACAACTGTTGTCAAATAAAGTGTAACAAAAATTCATAAAAATTCAAATTTTTATCAATCGCTGCACAAAATTGTTTACTTTTTTACAAAGAAAGCTGCACAAATTTCTGCACAGTGCTTTCAATATCGTCTGCGCTTAAAATGGCGCTGACTATGGCTGCGCCGTCTGCACCAACGTTAAGCACATCACGGTAATTGGCAAGCGTTACGCCGCCGATGCCTACAAAGGGCAGCTTTGTCACCGCGCGGATGGCTTTTAAGCCTTCAACGCCGATAACGGACGTATCCTTTTTAGTTCCGGTCGGGTACACTGCGCCGCAGCCAAGGTAATCTGCCCCTGCTGCTTCTGCCGCCAACGCTTCTTCGGCGTTGTGCGCCGATACGCCGATGATTGCGTCTGCGCCAAGCATATGGCGTGCTACTTCCGCAGGCAAATCGCTTTGTCCAACATGCACGCCTGCCGCACCTACGGCAAAGGCAATGTCCGCACGGTCGTCAACCAGCATAGGTACTTTGTATTTATCGCACAGCGCTTTCATTTTCAGCGCGCGTTCGTACAAAATGCGGCTTTCCTGCGTTTTATCGCGGTACTGCACCAGCGTCACGCCGCCGCGCAACGCCGCATCCATTTTGTTCCAGATGTTGGCGTCGTTAAAATAAACGGTGTCCGTAACAAGGTACACCCTGTAATCCAAAACCGGTTTCATATCAGTTCATTCTTTCTTCCGGCTTCAGGTTAATTAAATTCCATTTGCCGGTAACGTGGTAAATGCCGTCAAACAGGCGTGTTTTAAACATGCCCGGGCCGTCTTTCTTTTCCATAAAGCCTGCGGCAAGTTCAGCAGCCTGCCCCATAATTACAACGCCCAATGCCGCTGCCGTCATGTAATCCTTGCATACTGCCGCGCAGCAGGCGCACAAAGTGGTAGTCATGCAGCCCGCGCCGGTAATTTTTTTCAACATCTCGTTGCCGCCGTTTAAAACCAGCACCTGCTTGCCGTTGCTTACATAGTCAACCTTGCCGGTAAGCGCCACTACGCAGTTAAATTTTGCCGCCAGCGCTTTGGCAGCCTGCAATTTTTCGCCTTCGTCGGCCTGCGTAATGCCGTCCACTCCGCGCCCGGCAGCTTTTTCGTCAACCAGCGCCTTGCATTCATCGTAGTTGCCGCGCACAATGGTAATTGCGCCGCTCTGCAAAAGCTTCAGCGCAAAGTTTAAACGCATGGCACTGCTCATTGCGCCAACGGGGTCCAGCACAACCGGTATGCCCTTCTTTTTGGCGGCGGCTGCTGCGCGCTCCATAGCTATGGTTTTGTTATAGTCAATCGTGCCAATGTTCAGCACCAGAGCGTCACTGCCAGCGGTAATGTTTTCAACCTCCTCCGGGTCATCCGCCATTACAGGCGAAGCACCTGCGCAAATTGCCGCGTCGGCGCAGGATTCCACCGTTACATAATTGGTGATGTGGTGGATTACCGGGCATTTTTTCTGCAATTCTTCAATAATTTTGCCAAATTGGTTCTGCATTTCCATTATTCCAGCATGCCTGCCTTTCTGTACAAATCAACAAAATGGTGCGTAGGGCCGCAGCCTTTACCCTTGGCAAGGCTGTGCTTAATGGCCGTAGTAACATAATTTTTGGCTGCTTTAACAGCTTCCGCCACCGTCATGCCGTTGGCCAAATTTGCCGCAATGGCGGATGAAAACGTGCAGCCTGTACCGTGCGTGTTTTTGGTTTCGATGCGTTCGGTTTCAAAGTGGTAAAAATCTTTACCATCATACAGCACATCCACAGCGTCGCCGATGTGGTGGCCGCCCTTAACTACAATAGCCTTGCAGCCCATAGCGCAGATTTTTCTCGCCGCTACTTCCATATCGGCAACGGTTTCAATTTTCATCTCCGCAATTTTTTCCGCTTCAGGTATATTCGGCGTCAGCACATCCGCCAGCGGGATGATGGTTTTAATCAAGGTATCTATGGCGTAAGGCTGCATTAAAGCGCAGCCGTTTTTAGCGTACATAACAGGGTCGATAACGACATTCTGCGGTTTATATTCTTTCAACTTGCCCGCAACTGCCTGCATGCACTCCGGCGTGCTCAGCATGCCGATTTTAACAGCGTCCGGAAAAATATCTTCAAAAACTGCTTCCATCTGCTTTTCAATCATATCCAGCGTAACGTCCTGAATATCAATCACGCGCGCCGTGTTTTCCGCAACGACGGAAACGATAACGCTCATGCCAAAAGTGCCGTGTGCGGCAAAGGTTTTTAAATCGGCCTGAATGCCGGCGCCGCCGCTGCAATCACTGCCGGCAATAGTAAGTAGGTTTTTCATGATAGCTCCTTTACATAAAAAACGGGCTCAGCAACCAGCCGGGCCCGTTAAATTTTTACAGTAAACTTTTTACTTTATTGGCAACGTTTTCGGCGGTAAAGCCATATTCTTTCAGCACGGTGCCGCCGGGTGCGGACGCGCCGAATTTGTTGATGCCGATAACATTGTCCTCGCTGCCGGTGTAGCGGCTCCAGCCCAAAGTTACGCCGGCTTCAACGGCAACCTTCGGCAGTCCCGCAGGCAGTACGGACTGTTTATATTCTTCGCTCTGCTGTTCAAATACATCCCAGCTCGGCATGCTTACAACGCTTACGCAGATGCCTTTTTCAGCAAGTTTCGCCTGGGCTTCCAGTGCAACATGCACTTCGCTGCCGGTAGCGATGATGACTGCTTTGGCTATGCCTTTGCCTGCGTCCAGCACATAAGCGCCCTTACCGGCGTTTTCGTGGATAATTTCTGCGTATTTGTGCAGTACGGGCAGTTTCTGGCGGCTTAACAGCAGCGCTGTCGGTTTATGCTCGTTCAGGCACGCAGTCTGCCATGCCATAGCGGTTTCCAAAGCGTCCGCCGGGCGGATTACGCACAGGTTCGGGATTACGCGCAGGCT
The DNA here is from genome assembly GCA_944390935.1 of Acidaminococcaceae bacterium. Classification (GTDB taxonomy): domain Bacteria; phylum Bacillota; class Negativicutes; order Acidaminococcales; family Acidaminococcaceae; genus Fusicatenibacter_A. The sequence goes on along the minus strand of CALXRU010000023.1, from coordinate 1,625 downwards.
CATGGCGTGTTCAACCGGCTGGTGCGTCGGGCCGTCCTCGCCTACCGCGATACTGTCGTGCGTAAATACAAAGATGGAACGCAGGCCCATCAGTGCTGCCATGCGTACTGCGGGGCGCATAAAATCAGCAAATACAAGGAACGTGCCGCCGAACGGAATGAAGCCGCCGTGCAGGGCAATACCGTTCAGCGCTTTGCCCATAGCGTGTTCGCGCACGCCAAAATGCAGGTTTCTGCCGGTTCTGTTGTCCTGGGAATAATAACCGCAGGTTTTCATAACAGTTTTATTGGAAGGGCCAAGGTCGGCACTGCCGCCAACCAGCTGCGGCAGCTGCATGGAAAGTTTTTGCAACACTTCGCCGCTTGCTTCGCGGGTAGAAGTTGCTTCGATATCGTTAAATACTGCTTCAAGGTCGGCGCGGTTTACCAGCACATCGCCTTTAATGCGTTCTTCAAGTTCCTTGCCCAGTTCCGGGTAAACTACTTTATAATCGGCAAGCAGCGCTTCCCAAGCAGCCTGTTTTTCGGCGCAGGCGGCAAGTTTGTCGTCAAAATGCTTGCGCACCGTTACCGGCACATAAAAGCTCTGACCAACGGGCCAGTTTGCTGCTTCCTTGGTTTTGGCAACGCCTTCTGCGCCCAGCGGTTCGCCGTGGCAGGAGGCATTGTCCTGTTTCGGGCTGCCGTAACCGATATGCGTGCGTACAATAATCAGGCTCGGGTGTTCGGTATCGGCCTGCGCTTCCTTAACTGCTTTTTCCAAAGCGTCGATGTCTTCGGAATCAGCTACGCGCAGAACCTGCCAGCCGTAAGCTTCGAAGCGTTTGCCTACGTCCTCACGGAAGGCGATATCGGTGTTGCCCTCAATAGTAATATGGTTATCGTCGTAAAGGTAAATCAGTTTGCCAAGGCCAAGCGTGCCTGCAAGGGATGCCGCTTCGCTGGCAACGCCTTCCATCTGGTCGCCGTCGCTGGTCAGGCCATAAGTGTAGTGGTTAACAACTTCAAAGCCCGGTTTGTTGTATTTTGCCGCCAGCATCGTTTCGGCAATGGCAAAACCAACGCCCATGGCAAAACCGTGACCCAGCGGACCGGTAGAAGCATCAACGCCAGGCGTTACACCGTATTCCGGATGACCCGGGGTAATGCTGCCCCACTGGCGGAAGTTTTTCAAATCTTCAATAGATACATCATAACCTGCCAGATGCAGCATAGCATAATAAAGCGCGCTGCCGTGGCCCGGCGATAAAATAAATCTGTCCCTGTTGAACCAGTTGGGGTCTTTAGGGTTATAGTTCATAAAACGGTCCCAAACCGTATACATCAGCGGAGCTGTGCCTAAAGGAAAGCCCGGGTGGCCGGATTTTGCCTTTTCAACTTCGTCGACGGATAAAAATCTCAAGGTGTTTACTGCAACCTGGTCGATCGTCTGCATAAAATAAACCCTCCAATTATTGTACGTTATTATACAAGTATTATAGCATATTTAACACGCACTGCAAAGGTAAAAAGTAACATATTTAACAGTTTTATTTTTACAAAACACTGTTAATCAAAACCACCGGCGTAGCCGGTGGTTTGTCATTTACCGCCTTAAAGGCTATTCTACTAGCTACGCCTAAAAGG
>CALXRU010000022.1 GCA_944390935.1 Acidaminococcaceae bacterium | reverse complement strand
ATACGGTTGCCTTTTTCAACGTCCATCTGCCATTTGTAAGCGGAATCCTGAATTTCTTTCTGGATGTAGCCTTTAGCAATAGCTTCCGGAGCGCCACCGAGTTCATCAATTTTCTTGATGTATTCCCAAGCTTCAGCTTCGATCTTGTTGGTCAAAGCTTCTACATAGTAGGAGCCGCCGAGCGGATCGATGGTGTCAGCCAGGCCGGATTCATAAGCAACGATCTGCTGAGTACGCAGAGCGATGGTTACGGATTCAGTGGTCGGCAGAGCCAGTGCTTCGTCTTTGGAGTTGGTGTGCAGGGACTGGGTACCACCCATTACAGCTGCTGCAGTCTGCAGAGCAACACGAACGATGTTGTTGTTCGGCTGCTGAGCGGTCAGCATGGAACCAGCGGTCTGAGTATGTACGCGGAGCATCATGGATTTCGGTTTTTTAGCGCCGAAACGTTCTTTCATAACTTTAGCCCATACACGACGGGAAGCGCGGAATTTAGCAACTTCTTCGAGTACGTTGTTGTGTGCATTCCAGAAGAAGGACAGACGGCCTGCGAAAGCGTCAACGTCCATACCAGCTTTGATAGCAGCTTCTACATAAGCAATGCCGTCAGCGATGGTGAATGCGATTTCCTGAGAAGCGGTGGAACCAGCTTCACGGATATGGTAACCGGAAATGGAGATGGTGTTCCACAGCGGAACATTTTTGGAGCAATATTCAAAAATGTTGGTGATAAGACGCATGGAGGGTTTCGGCGGGAAAATGTAGGTGCCGCGAGCAGCATATTCTTTCAGGATATCGTTCTGAATGGTGCCGCGGAGTTTATCAGCGGAAACGCCTTGTTTTTCAGCAACTGCGATGTACATGCAGAGCAGTACGGAAGCAGGAGCGTTGATGGTCATAGAAGTGGAAACTTTGTCCAGAGGAATACCGTCGAACAGGATTTCCATATCTGCCAGGGAGTCGATAGCTACGCCTACTTTACCAACTTCGCCTTCGGACATCGGATCGGTGGAATCATAACCAATCTGGGTCGGGAGGTCGAACGCGCAGGAGAGGCCGCTGCCGCCGTTAGCCAGCAAATATTTGTAACGTTTGTTGGATTCTTCAGCAGTGGAGAAACCAGCATACATACGCATGGTCCAGAAACGGCCACGATACATGGTCGGCTGTACGCCACGGGTGAAAGGATATTCGCCAGGGAAACCGAGGTCTCTTTCATAGTCGAAACCTTCGATGTCAAGCGGAGTGTAGAGTCTGTTAGGCTCCAGGTTTGCGCGTTCAGGGGTTTTAACCAGTTTAGCTTCTACATCTTCATGATATTTAGCTAAGCCAGCTTTCAGAGTTTCAATTGACATTCTCAAATCCTCCTTAAAATTTTTGTTTTCATACTATGGTTGGACAGCCACAGTACGGTGAGAGTGTCCGTCAAAGACGGTCTATGGCAAAGCCTTTCGGCTTCGTCAACAAATTATATTAAGCTGTGCCGGAGGACTTGCTACCGCCGGCACAGGCTTAAGCCCCAATTAATATGGGATTATTTTTCCATGGTGCCGGTTTTGTTGAAGCGGTTATGGAAATCGAAAGCTTCTTCGAGCAGATGCGGGGTCTGGCTGTTGCCGCAAGCTTCGCAAGCTCTGTGGAAGTAATCCAGCAGCAACGGCTGATATTTCGGGTTAGCAATCTGATCGATGATGATCGGAGCTTTTTCTTTCGGGGTCAGGCCACGGAGGTCAGCAACGCCGCGTTCGGAAACGATAACGTCAACGTCGAGGGTTGCATGGTCGATGTGGCTGCAGAACGGAACAACGGAGCTGATTTTGCCGCCTTTAGCAAGAGAGTTGGTGAAGAATACGGTGAGGTAACCGTTACGAGCAAAGTCGCCGGAACCGCCAACGCCGTTCATCAACTTGGTGCCGCAGATATGGGTGGAGTTTACGTTGCCGTAAATATCAACTTCAATAGCGGTGTTCATTGCGATAACGCCGATACGACGTGCAACTTCAGGGCTGTTGGAGATTTCCTGCGGACGGAGAATCAGGTACGGTTTGTAGTGGTCTACATTTTCATAGAATTTCTTCTGGCATTCCGGAGACGGAGTCAGAGCGGTGCCGGAAGCAACACGGAGTTTGCCTGCGTCGATGAGGTCAAACATACCGTCTTGGATAACTTCGGTGTAAACGGTGAGGTCTTCAAAGTCGGAGTTTACAAGGCCGTTGATAACAGCGTTAGCAACGGAGCCTACGCCGGACTGCAGCGGAAGCAGGTTTTTCGGCAGGCGGCCTTCTGCAACTTCTTTTTTGAAGAAAGCAACAAGGTTTTCACCCATGTGTTTAGCGTCTTCGTCGATTTCGCCGAGCGGACGAACTTTATCGGTGATGTCGCAAGGAACTACAGCAACGATTTTGTCGAGTTCGCAAGGAATGTAAGTGGTGCCGATACGGTCTTCCGGTTTGGTGATAGGAATCGGCTGACGGTTCGGAGGATCAAGAGGTACGTAGGAGTCATGGATGCCTTCCAGTTCAACCGGCTGGGTGGTGTTAACTTCTACGATAACTTTTTTAGCGCCAGCTACATAAGAGGAGCTGTTGCCCATAGAGGTGGTCGGGATAAGGCCTACTTTGCCGTCGCCGAGGTCTTTGATTTTGCAGACTTCAACGATTGCTACGTCTACGCCTTTGCGGTTTGCCATGAAACCATAGCGAACCATTTGCGCCATATGGCTCAGATGGATGTCGGCATATTTTACTTTACCTTCGTTGATAGCTTTGCGGAGGGTGCCGTTGGTCTGATAAGGAAGACGGCGGTCCATAATGCCGGCTTCTACCATTGCCTGGTCAATTTCAGGGCCTACAGAAGCGCCGGTCCAAACGTTAACTTTGAAGTCGGTGCCTTTGTATCTTTCAGACAGGGCAAGAGGTACAGCTTTCGGATAGCCAGACGGAGTAAAGCCGCTGACACCCAAGTTGTCACCATTTTGAATAAAATCGGTTGCGGCTTCGGCGCTCATAACTTTGCCCGCAACCGCATCACAAATACGATCTTTAATATCGATCATGTTCCTTCCTCCTTGAAGTTTAATATATATGGTTTCTGCCTTGCGGCACTCAACTTATCCGGCGAAAAATACCTTACAACGCGCAGGCGTTTAACATACTGTCCGCCAAATAAGGTAAACCCATAACATAAAAAAGGAGCACTTTAGTGTTATCACGAAATTTTAAGAATTACTTCAATAACGCCAAGTGCCAGCTCACGCTTTTTCCGTGGCAGGCACGCCCGGACTGTAAGCTGCCGGCCTGCGGCTTTCATCGGGGCTCCGCTTCCCTTTTGTCTGCCCAAGCCTTAATATACTTTCTTCTTGTTCTATATATACTTCGACATCTCAAATAAAATTCCTTCTATGGGAACTTAATTTGTGATATTTTTTTGAATTTTTCTATTCTTATTATACCACAGAATGCAACAAGATATTTTCTGAAATTTCAAGTCAATTTAATTCTGCGGATGGCTTTTTTGACCCATACAATATAATAACAGCAAAATTGTAACATGGCAAGTGTTTTGTTTACAATTTTAAAAGAAATACCCTTCGGACTCCAAAGTCCAAAGGGTATTTTATAGCATTTAATTAGTATTTTTAACGTATTTGCTGATGATAGTGCGTGTGCAGTAGACTATGTGCTTTTTCTCCAAGCGGTTTGCCCAGCCAAGTTTTATAAAGCTCAATAATTTCGGGGTTTTCGTGTGATTTTCGTAACTCATTAGCTCTGTCACAGTCAAACAGTCCCTCTCTGCGCAGTTTTCTGATTTCCGCATTGACGGGTACGGGCTGTCCGCCGCCGCCGATGCAGCCGCCGGGGCACGCCATTACTTCGATGAACTGATAATCGGCCGTGCCGTTTTTAACGCGTTCCATCATCGCCATGGCGGATTTAAGCGTGTGCACAACGGCAATTTTTACTTTTTTGCCGGCAATTTCAAGTTCTGCCTCGCGGGTATATTCCATGCCGCGTACTTCGTTGTAATCAACGTGCGGCAGGTTCTCGCCCGTTAAAACATCGGCCACGGTACGCAGGGCAGCTTCCATAACGCCGCCGGTAGTGCCGAAGATAACGCCTGCACCGGTGCCTGTGCCGAGCGGGGAATCGAACTGTTCTTCGTTAAGATGTTTGAAGTCGATGCCTGCTTCGCGGATCATGCGGCCCAGTTCGCGCGTCGTGATAACAATATCGACGTCGCGGTAACCGGAAGCGCACATTTCAGGCCTTGCTGCTTCCGCCTTTTTAGCGGTGCACGGCATAACGGAAACACTGACGATTTTGGCAGGATCGATACCTGCTTTTTCGGCAAAGTAGGTTTTGGCAACCGCGCCGAACATTTGCTGCGGCGATTTGGCGCTAGAAAGATGGTCAAGCAGTTCAGGGTATTTCAGCTCAATCATGTTTACCCAGCCCGGGCTGCACGAGGTAATCATCGGCAGTACGCCGCCGTTCTGCAAACGGTCGATAAATTCGTAGCCTTCTTCCATAATGGTAAGGTCGGCGGAAAAATCGGTATCAAAAACTTTGTCAAAGCCAAGGTGGCGCAGGGCTGCAACCATTTTGCCGGTTACAATGCTGCCCGGCTCCATGCCAAGTTCCTCGCCGATAGCTACGCGCACAGAAGGCGCAGTCTGCACGATAACAACCTTATCCGGATCGTTGATGGCGTCCCAGACTTTTTCGGTGTCGTCGCGTTCCACAATCGCGCCGGTCGGGCAAACGCTGGCACACTGGCCGCAGAAGCTGCACGCAACCTGCCCAAGGTCCAGTTCAAACGCGGTGGAAACAATGGTATCAAAGCCGCGGTTGGCAAAGCTGTAAACATTCATGCCCTGTACATCGCGGCAAACGCGGATGCAACGGCCGCAGAGGATGCATTTTTCCTGGTCGCGCACAAGGCTCGGATTGCTGCCGTCAATGGTATGGGCTTTGCGCGCACCGCCTTCAAAGCGGATTTTGCGCAGGCCTAGGTCGGCGGCAATTTTTTGCAGTTCGCAGTCACCGCTTTTCTGGCAGGAAAGGCAGTCTTTAGGATGGTTGGCAAGCAGAAGCTCGACCACCATACGGCGTGCCGCACGGACTTTGGGAGTATTGGTTTTAACCACCATGCCTTCGGCAACCGGATACACGCAGGAGGCAACAAGGCTTCTTGCGCCGCTTGCTTCTACCACGCACAGGCGGCAGGCGCCTTCGGGTGCAAGCTCCGGATGGTAGCACAGGGTCGGGATGTAAATGCCAGCACTGCGTGCGGCTTCTAATATAGTAGAGTTTTTAGGAGCCTGTACAGTCTGCCCATTGATTGTCAAGGTAACCATTTCCATTTTTATGCCCCCCTTAACCCTTTACGATAGCCTTAAATGGGCACGCTGCCATGCAGGAGCCGCATTTAATGCATTTAGCTGCGTCGATAACGTGCTGGCTGCGCGGCTGGCCGCTGATGGCCTGAACCGGGCACTGGCGTGCGCAGAGGCCGCAGCCTTTACATTTATCGGTAATGAAATAGTTGGAAAGTTTTTCGCAAACGCCGGCCGGGCAGCGTTTTTCTTTAATGTGCGCTTCGTACTCGTCGCGGAAATATTTCAGCGTACTGAGTACCGGGTTCGGCGCGGTCTGGCCGAGGCCGCAGAGCGCGGTTTCCTTAATATTGCCGGCAAGTTCTTCCAGCAGCTCGATATCGCCTTCGCGCCCCTGCCCTTCGGTAATACGGGTTAAAATTTCCAGCATACGCTTGGTGCCTTCGCGGCAGGGCGTACATTTACCGCAGGATTCGGACTGCGTAAAGTTAAGGAAGAATTTGGCAACGTCTACCATGCAGGTGTCCTCGTCCATAACGACAAGGCCGCCGCTGCCCATCATCGCGCCGACGGAAATCAAAGAATCGTAATCGACGGAAAGGTCGAGCATGGATTCCGGCAAGCATCCGCCGGACGGGCCGCCAATCTGCACGGCTTTAAATTTTTTGCCGCCTGTAATGCCGCCGCCGATATCGAAAATAATTTCGCGCATGGTAATGCCCATCGGTACTTCCGCAAGGCCGGTGTTGTTGATTTTGCCGGTAAGGGCAAAAACCTTGGTGCCTTTGGATTTTTCCGTACCGAAGCCGCAGTACCAGTCTGCACCGTTGGTGATGATGGCAGCCACGTTGGCAAAGGTTTCTACGTTATTGATATTGGTAGGTTTGCCCCACAGGCCGCTAACGGCCGGGAACGGCGGACGCGGGCGAGGCATGCCGCGGCGCCCTTCGATAGATGCCATCAGTGCGGTTTCTTCGCCGCAGACGAAAGCACCGGCGCCTTCCTTAATGTGAATTTTAAAGCTGAACTTGGTGCCGAAAATATTTTCTCCGAGCAGGCCCATCTGTTCTGCCTGTTCGATAGCGATGCGCAGGCGTTTAATGGCCAGCGGGTATTCGGCACGCACATAAATATAAGCTTCATCCGCGCCGATAGCGTAACCGCAGATTGCCATGCCTTCCAGCACCTTGTGCGGGTCGCCTTCAAGCACGCTGCGGTCCATAAACGCACCGGGGTCGCCCTCGTCGGCGTTACAGATGACGTATTTTTTATCGTTGACGGAATTAGCGGCAAACTGCCACTTCATGCCGGTCGGGAAACCGCCGCCGCCGCGTCCGCGCAGGCCGGATTTTTTAACTTCGTCGATAACCTCCTGCGGGGTCATGGTGGTGATGGCTTTGGCAAGGGCTTCGTAGCCGCCTACCGCGATATATTCTTCAATCTGTTCCGGGTTAATCGCACCGCAGTGTTCCAGAACAAGGCGTTTCTGCTTTTTGTAAAAGTTGATTTCCGAATAGGACGGAATCTGCTCATGGGTCAGCGGCTCATGGTATAAAAGGCGCTCTACGATGCGGCCTTTAAACAGATGGCTTTCCACAATTTCTTCAACGTCTTCCGGTTTTACGCGGCAGTAAAAAGTACCTTCCGGGTAAATAATTACCAGCGGGCCATGCTCGCAAAAGCCGTGGCAGCCGGTTTCTACAATCATAACCTCGTCGCTCAGCCCTTTTTGTTCAAGCTGTTTGGCAAACTCAAGCTGTACTTCTTTGCTGCCCGCAGATTTACAGCCCGTGCCGCCGCAGACAAGGACATGTGCTCTTATATGCTGCATAAAAAACCCTCCCCGATTTTATTCCTGCTCAATCTTGCCTACAACAAGGTCCTCTACAATTCTGCCGTTAACAACATGTTCGGCAATGATTTTTTTAACGTCGGCAGGTTTTACCTTACCGTAGGTAATGCGCGGTTCGCCCGGACGCATAACATCTACGAGCACTTCTTTTTCGCACATGCCGATGCAGCCGGTCTGCTGCACCTGCACGTCGTTCAAATGACGCACCGCCAGTTCGTCCAGCACGGCCTTCATTACCTCGCGCGCACCGGCAGCAATGCCGCAGGTACCCATGCCGATAATGATTTTGGTGCCGCTGTTCTGGCGCACTTTAATATCGCTTTTCAGCTTTTCGCGTAAGGCCTTAAGGTCCTCCAAAGTTTTCATGTCAATCCTCCTGCCCGGCATGCAGCGCGCTCAGCTGCTGCCTCAGATATTCCTCCGTCCAGCGGTAAATTTCCGGGTGGGCAAAATCTGTATCCTGCCCCAAAACTTCACGCACTTCCCGCGTGTCAAAAGTAAATTTGCCGCCTGCGTCGCTGTAAGTAAAAACAAGGTCAATTTGCGGCGCACCTGCAAGCAATACGGCAATGCTTCCCGCTATATCGCCCAGTGGCGGACGGTCAATATTATCCGCCTTAAAGGCGGCCTTAACCGTTGTGCCTTCGTGCGGTTTTGATTTGATATCGAAATAGCCGCCGCACTGCGCCGTAACCATATCCATAAACGGTATGCCCATGCCCACCTTGCGGGTAATGCGGGTGGTTACAAACGGGTCGCGCACTTTTTTAACCATTTCTTCGGTCATTCCGCGCCCGTCGTCCGCAATGGCAAAGGTAAAATAACCGTCTTCGTTTTCGTTGATATCTATCTGTACATGGTGCGCGCCTGCCTCAATCGAGTTCTGCGCCAAATCCAGTATATGCAGTGAAAGTTCTCTCATAATTACTGGTATTTTGCCAGAATGCCCGGTAATTTATCGGGCGTCAGGCGTCCGTGGGTGTCTTCGTTAACCTGCATAACCGGTGCCAGTCCGCACGCGCCGATGCAGGCAACGGTTTCCAGCGTAAAGCGCAGGTCGTCCGTAGTATGGCCGGCTTTAATGCCCAGCTCTTTTTCCAGCGCCAGCAAAATGTTTTTGCCGCCGCGCACATGGCAGGCAGTACCCTGGCATACGCGGATGATGTTACGCCCGCGCGGATTAAGATGGAACTGGGAATAAAAAGTTACAACGCCGTAAATCTGCGAGATGGGCGTGCCGGTTTGTTTGGCAACATATTCCAGCGCATCCTTCGGCAGATAATTGTACAGGGACTGTACTTCCTGTAAAATCGGAATCAGCGCGCCCTTAACGCCTGCGTATTTGGCAAGGATAGCGTCGATGCGGGCCTTTTCCGGATTTTCGCCGCCGCAGCAGCTGCATGTTCTCTCCACAAAGCTCATGGTACATTCTCTCCTTATCTTTAAATTTAAATGTACAAGTATAACTATATCAAAATGCCGCTATATGTGCAATACTATTTGGTATGTATACTTTAAACAGTGTATACTATTTAACCGTCACGTCTGGTGATGAAACAGCCCGGCTGCCAGCTGCGCCCTTCCGTGCCTTCAATGGCAAGCCGCAGTTCCGCCACCGTTAAATCCTTAACGGTAATCAGGTTTTTGGGCCCGTTTATAAAGCTGTCCATCATGTGCGAGTCACTGTCGGTAACGTAGTTTAAACCGCCCAGCGGCATTTTTAATTTCTGTTCTTTCAATTCCTTAAGCCCCATCGGGCTGATTTCCGCCGCCGCCAGCCCCATATCGGAGGGCAGAAAGCCCAGCTGCATCAAAAGGCTGTACGAAGGCCTGTCCACGTGCGCGGCAACGGCAATGCCTCCCATGTCGTTGACGCGGCTGATAACCTCGCGTGCCGGTAATTTTAACGGCCCCAGCAGCATGCGTTCTTCTTCGGCAATGAAATTATCGTCGTCATCGACAATGAACTGCGCGCCGAAACGCTCCGCATTGTTTTTCAGCCCACTCATGTTGGCGTCAACAACCTTCTGCCAGTCGGCAAGCTGCTCCAGCGTGTCAAACAGCACTACAATGTGCGCTTCCTCGCGGCATTCAACCTCCATGCCGGGGAACACCTTTACGCCATACCGCCGCGCCGCCTTAACGGCAGCCTCCGCATTGGCCGAAGCGTTATGGTCGGTAATGGCAACGGCATCCACGCCGTACTGCGCCGCACGCAGCACAATGTGGTGGGGCGTCATTTCAATTTCCGCACAGGGCGAAAGCAAAGTATGGATGTGAAAATCCGCCAGCAGCGTTTTCATTTTCCGTTGGTAATGCCAAGGGCGTATAACTGCCCGGCTACAACATAAGCAGGCAAATCGGTTGCGGCAATGTTGATGTTGTTGGCGTCCGCTTTTTTCAGTGTGTCCTCCTCAACGGGCGCGCCGCCGGCAACAATTACCGCCGCCAGCCCGATTAAGGACGCAACCGCCGCCACGTTCTGATGCCCCTGCATCGTTACCCATACCATGCCCGGCTCAGCCTGCCCCATTACGTTGCTCAAAAGGTCAGAGGCATAGCCGCCGGTAACTTCCATCTGCATATCGCCGGTATGCGTTAATAAATTAAGGTTTAAGCTGTTAATTACTTCCTTTATCTGCATCTTTTTCTTCTCCGTCATCGTTCAAATCCATGCTGCCGCCGGAAATCGGTATCTGTTTGGCAAGTTCCAGCATGCCCTGCGCCAGTTTTTTTACGCTGGCACGCAGTTTAAAAATACAATCAATCTCCGTCGCCTTGCCCTGCACAATATCTTCCGCCAGACACTGGCAGCTCGGTGCGCCGCACGCGCCGCAGTCAAGACCCGGCAGCGAGTTCAGCACTTCTTCCATACGTTCAAATTTTTTCATGGCTTCCATAATATCGTCGTCCAGCTGCATCATCGGGCGCGGTACCAGTTTTTTTATGTACGCGCCGGATTTGGGGAAGCCCTCGCAGGTCATGCTCTCTGCCATGGCTTCCAGCCTGTCAGACGGTTCATGCTCACGCATTTTTGCAAGGCGCAGCTTCAAATTCTTTTCCGCCACAAATTTATTTTCAGCCGTCAGCGGACCGCCGATACAGCCGCCGCTGCACGCGCTGCATTCCACATAATCAACGTCCGGCATTTTGTTCATACTGATTTGCTCCAGCACGTCATACACGTTTTCAATGCCGTGTACTGCCAGCCCGTTTTTAACGCCGATAGCGGCAAGCTCGCCGCCGTAGCTGCCCCAGCCCATACCGTAGGAGGAGGAAGCGGTAATTTTTTTGCTCTCCTTCACGCTGCCGATGCTGCGCATCAGTTTGCCGTAAATTTCCGAAATGGCAATGCTGCCGGTCAGCTGGGTATGCACAACATCAACCGACTGGCGGATGTTGGCGTCCTTGGACGGGCAAGGAGCGAGAAACCACACGCCGATTTGCGAAGCATCAAGCCCAAGACGTTCCATCGCCTCTTGCTTAACGTAAATGGCAGCCGCTTCCACCGGTGGCAAAACAGGCACAACCTGTTTGATAAGCTCGGGGAACTTAACCTGAATCAGCCGCAGCACCGCCGGGCAAGTACAGGAAATCAGCGGTTTGCGCCCGCCGTTGTAGTTTTTAATGTAGTCTGCTATTTCCAGGGAAATATACTCAGAAGCAACGGCAACATCAAAAATCTCGTCAAAACCTAAATGGCTCAGGCCGCCGCGGATAACGTCCTCGGAAATTTCTGCCGGAAACTGCGCATACAGCGAAGGCGGCGGCAAAACAATATTATATTGGTAATCTTTTATTTGCTCCAGCTTGTCGGATACGCCCTCTACCGCGTGGTAAGGGCAGCGCTGCATACATTCGCCGCAGTCAATGCAGCGCGCTGGTATCAGCTCGGCCTTGCCGTTGCGCACGCGGATAGCGTCCGTCGGGCAGGCCTTAACGCAGGTTACGCAGCCCCTGCACTTTTCCCGTACAAACCGGACAGAGTGAATATAACCTTCTGCCAATTATATCACCTCTTTTACAAGTCTTCGCTGATATGGTTAAACTCCATGGTGATGGACGTACCTTCACCGATTTTGGATTGAATGTCGAATTTATCGCTGCACTTCATCATGTTGGGCAACCCCATGCCTGCGCCGAAACCCATCTGGCGGATATAATCCGGCGCGGTGGACCAGCCCTCCTGCATCGCCAGCTTGATATCCGGTATCCCGGGGCCGTGGTCGCTAATGTTAATCACCGTATGGTCGGTAAAAATTTCGGCGTTTACGGTGCCGCCGCCCGCGTGGATGAGGACGTTCATTTCCGCCTCGTAAGTACCAATGGCGACGCGGCGCACGATATCGGCCGGAATGCCGATTTTTTGCAGCATGCGCTTGATGTTGGCCGACGCTTCACCAGCGCGGTCAAAATCACCACCCGCAACGTCGTAGCTCATCTTAACCGATTTGGCTTCCGTCATAAGGAGCAGCCCCCTTCCTGCGAGCAGCCGCGCAGCCCTGCCACATATAAAAGGCCGCAGGCTTCAAACAGGGTTAAACCGGTAGAAAGCACCGGCATGCCCGCCTCGCGCGCAAAGTTTAAAAAATCGGGCGAAGGCAGCTTGCCGCGCACAATGACGATGCCGCATAAATCGGTAATGCCCGCCGTGCGGATAACCTGTATATTGGTAAGGCCTGTACACAAAAGGGTGTTGCATTTGGTAAAAGCCAGTACGTCGCTCATCAGGTCGCTGCCGCAGCAGGTTTCTGCCGGGCGGTCCATAAATTCTTCTCCCACAAGGATTTTAGCCTTTAAAACCCTTTGTACATCCTTTAAATTCATCTTTCCCTCCATAAAATTTAAATTTTCAGAATTCTATAAGTTTATTGTATCTTTTCTGCTCCGGTATGTAAAGCAATTTTCTGCCGTTCGTGTGCGGGCAGCCTGTTGACGAGGCTACACTGCATCATCACCATGCTTACGCACCAGAACAAGAGGCCCATATCCATATTAAAATACACATGGTCGGTTAAGCCGCCTGCCAAAATGCCAACCAGCGCCGCCATGTAGCCTTGCCCCACGGCACGCAGCCACGGGCGCACGCCAAAACGCGCCAGCCTGTATGCATGCCAAGCAAAAACCACAAGCATCAGCACAAACACTATCAGCCCGTGCCAGCCAAGTTCCGCTAAAATGTTCAGCATTAAATTATGGCAGTGGTACATTATTACATTGGGGTTGTTCAAATAAAAATCGTATTCCGGGTAGATGTATTGAAACCCGTACCAACCTACGCCGAAGGGGTGTTCTTCAATAATAAACAGCGTGCTGTTAAGATAGGCAAAGCGCAGGGCCACGCTGGTATCCTGCGTTCCGAAAATGCTCATCAGCCTGTGCCACACAGCGCCGTGCATTAAATACACGCCTGCCGCCGCGCCCGCCGCCAGCGGGATGAGCCATTTGCGCCAGAAGAACAAAAAGTAAAAGCCAAGGGCGCAGGCGCACGCCACCCAGTTGCCGCGCGAGAAGGTGTAGATAAGGCTTATGCCAAGCACCGCCGCCAGAACCAGCAGCGCGTAACGGATTTTGCCCGCCGTTATTTTTACAAATGGCAGCGTAAAGCTGAGCAGCAAAACAAGATAGCCCGCAAAAATATTGGGGTTAATCAATGTGCCTACAACGCGCGTTTTCAGCTCCGGAAACTGCGAAGGGTCCACCCACGGGTCGGTGGGCACCACGCCGGTAAAATGCTGGTACACGCCCAAAAGCCCGTTGGCAAAACCAACTGCCAGCAGCGCCGCCAGTATCTGCAAGGGGCGCGGCCAATCTTTGGGTTTATGCCAGTCAAAATCCAGCCTGCCGTCGCCGCCGTAGTGCAAAACCAGCCACACAAAAAGTACGTACTGCCCCACAACATAGCCAAAGTTATAGGCAGAAACCGCTTCATCCGCTGAAAAGCGCAATGAAAACCACGCTATGGCAAACAAAAGGTACAACAGTATTTGCAATGGAAGCGGCAGTACCGGCACACGCTTAATTTTGTGGTATTTAACGGCAACCGCAAAACCTGCCACAAAAGTTACCGCCACCATCAGCAGCGTAAACACCTGGTTTAAGGGTATTAACGCCGCCGTAAACAGCAAAAGCAGATACACATATTTTTCTGCACTGTAGTATTTGGTAAGCGCGCCCATCAGTGGCACCGTGCCTTTTCTTCCAGCAGGCGCGCCTTAAACGTGCCCACAAGGTACAGCGAACCGCAAATTACAACCACGCCGTCCTCGCCCGCTTCTGCCAATGCGTCAAGGTAAGCCGCGTAAACATCGCTGCGCGGTGCGGCGTTAGCGCCGATTATATTTGCCAGTGCTTCCGGCTTTGCGGCACGTTCGCCGCCATCCGCCGGTACGGTATAAACCAGATCCATCGGGCGCACAATGGTATGCAGAACCTGCTGCATATCCTTATCGCCCATCATGCCGATAACGAACACTCTTTTCTGATTGGGGTAATATTTATCCAGCGCCTTGCGCAGTGCTTCCGCGCCATTGGGGTTATGCGCGCCGTCCAATATAACATCCGGCTTTTGGGCAATGCGCTCCAGGCGCCCGGGCCAGAAGGTATTGGCAACGCCGATATGCAGCGCCAGCTCGTTAATGCGGTCGTCCTGTTTGGAAACCAGCTTCGCCGCCACAATCGCCACACTGGCATTGGCAATCTGGTGTTCGCCGGGCAGTTTGATTTCGTAATCGCTGCTGTAAACGTCGCCCGCGTGCAGCGTAAAGCTCTGCCCGTCCATCGTGCTTTCTTTTTCCTCGCCCCAAAAGGCGCGGCCGTAAATGTATAAACGCGCCTGCTTAAACATGCTTACCGCGCGGATAGGTCCGATGGCCTCGTCGCCCTCCGCCGCCGTTACCACCGGCACGTTGTCCTTAATAATGCCTGCCTTCTGCATGGCAATGCGTTCAATGGTGTTGCCAAGTTTGTCGCAGTGGTCCAGCGCCACGTTGGTAATAACGCTTACCACCGGCGTAATGACATTGGTACTGTCCCATAAACCACCCAAGCCGACTTCGATAACGGCGTAATCAACCTTTTCCAGCGCAAAGTGCAAAAAGGCCGCCGCCGTTAAAATCTCAAACTGCGTGGGCTGCTCGCACACACCTTTTTTAACAATGCTGTCCGCCGCCTGCTTAACCGCGGTAAGCACCAGCGCAAAAGCGTCATCCGTAATGTCGCTGTTGTTGATACTGATGCGCTCGTTATATTTTACAAGATGCGGCGAAACAAACTTGCCCACCTTTAAATTGCTTGCCAACAAAATATTGGCAATCATGCTGCTGACGCTGCCTTTGCCGTTGGTGCCCGTTACATGCACGGTTTTAATTTTGTCCTGCGGGTTGTCAAGCTCCTTCAGCAGCGCTTCAATGCGCTCCATGCCAAGCTTGATGCCGAATTTGCCAAGGCTGTCCAAGTAAGCCAAACTTTCAGTATAATTCATTGTTCTTCTCCCGGTTGTTTAATATGCAAAACGGCGCGGTCAAAATGCCGCGCCGCAAATAAGACCTTTATTTAATTTTACTTTAATTCTGCCAAATATGCCATACGTTTTTTTACGGCTTCAATTTTGCCGGTCAGTTCTTCGGATTTGGCACGTTCTTTGGCGATAACGTCTTCCGGCGCTTTGGCAAGGAAGCCCGCGTTGTTCAGCTTGCCGCTTACGCGCTGCAAATCTTTTTCCATAGTTGCCAGTTCCTTGCTTAAACGCTGGGTTTCTTTTTCAACGTCAATCAAACCTGCCAGCGGCAGATATACTTCAATGCCGGTAACAACGGCAGCCATGGCGTTCTCCGGTTTTTCGGCGTCCATAGCGCGCAGTTCAAGGTTATCAATGCCGCCCAAAAGTTTAATGTAGCTGTCGTTGGCGGCAACTACTTCGCGCAGGTCGTCTGCCACAAGCAGCACTGCCGGTATTTTTTTGCCCGGGTTGGCGTTAACTTCGGCGCGCATATTGCGAATGGCTTTAATGCTGTCCATAATAGCGTTCATGCCGCGTTCAGCTTCGGGGTCGATGAGGCTTTCATCAGCCACCGGCCATTTGGAAATCATAATGCTTTCCGCTTCGTGCGGCAGGCACTGGTAAATTTCTTCGGTAATAAACGGCATGTACGGGTGCAAAAGCTTCATAGCAGATACCAGCACGGTTGCCAGCACATGCTGCGCGGTTGCGCGTTCTGCCGCCGCTTCCTTGTTGTAAAGGCGCGGTTTGGCAATTTCAATATACCAGTCGCAAACTTCGCTCCAGATAAAGTCGTAAATCGCGCGGCCTGCTTCGCCAAGTTCAAAGCGTTCCAGTAAACCGGTAACGTCCTTAACGGTATCCTGCAAACGGCTGAGAATCCATTTATCGGCCAGCGTGTAAGGCGCAAGCTCGGCGTCCTTATCGTAGCCTTCCATATTCATCAGCGCAAAGCGCGATGCGTTCCAGATCTTGTTGGCAAAGTTGCGGGTGCCTTCAACACGCTCCCAGTAGAAGCGCATATCGTTGCCCGGGGTGTTGCCGGTAATCAGCATAAAGCGCAGGGTATCGGCGCCGTATTTGTCGATAACTTCCAGCGGGTCGATGCCGTTGCCGAGGGATTTGCTCATCTTGCGTCCCTGGCTGTCGCGTACAAGGCCGTGGATAAAGACTTTCTCAAACGGAATGTCCTTCATAAATTCCATGCCCATAATCAGCATGCGCGCAACCCAGAAGAAGATGATATCGTAGCCGGTAACAAGCACGCTTGTCGGGTAGAACTGTTTTAAAAGGTCGGTGTTGTCCGGCCAGCCCATGGTAGAAAACGGCCACAGCGCGGAACTGAACCATGTATCCAGCGCGTCCTCATCCTGATGGATATGCGTGCTGCCGCAGTGCGGGCATTTTTCCAAATCGGTGCGGCTGGCACTCATCTCGCCGCAGTCATCGCAGTACCATACCGGAATGCGGTGACCCCACCAGATCTGGCGGCTGATGCACCAGTCGTGGATGTTTTCCATCCAGCCGGTGTAATTTTTGGTAAAACGTTCCGGCACAAACTGGGTGCGCCCGTCGGTAACGCAGTCCACAGCAGCTTTAACCAGCGGCTGCATTTTTACAAACCACTGCGTGCTTACCAGCGGCTCAACAATGTTGTGGCAGCGCTGGCAATGGCCAACGGCGTGGCTGTGTTCTTCTATTTTAACAAGATAGCCTTCTTCTTTTAAGCGGGCAACAATCTGTTTGCGGCATTCGTAGCGTTCCATGCCTGCAAACGGTCCCGCTTCTTCGGTCATAACGCCGTCCTTGCCGATAACTACAATCTCCGGCAGGTTGTGGCGCAAGCCCATTTCGTAGTCGTTGGGGTCGTGCGACGGCGTAATTTTAACGGCGCCGGTGCCGAACTTGGTATCAACATAGCTGTCGGCAATAACCGGAATTTCGCGGTTCAAAATCGGCAGGCGCAGCGTTTTGCCGATGAGTTTGGCATAACGCTCGTCCTCGGGGTTGACGGCAACGGCCGTATCGCCGGGGATGGTTTCCGGACGGGTGGTGGCAATGGTAAGATAGGTATCCTCCTCGCCCACTACCGGGTAACGCACATACCACAGATGGCCCGGGGTATCCTCGTGTTCAACTTCGATATCGCTTAATGCGGTATGGCAGTTTACGCACCAGTTGGTAATACGCGTGCCTTTATAGATAAGCCCTTTTTCATACAGGCTTACAAAAACTTCGCGCACGGCGCGGCTGCAGCCTTCGTCCATGGTAAAGCGCTTGCGCTCCCAGTCGCAGGAAATGCCCAGGCATTTTAACTGGTTGATAATGCGGTCGCCGTATTCTTCCTTCCATTCCCACACGCGTTTTACAAACTCGTCGCGCCCAAGGTCAAAACGGGTTTTGCCTTCTTCTTTTTTCAAAACTTCTTCTACTTTAATCTGCGTAGCAAGGCCTGCATGGTCGTAGCCCGGCATCCACAGGGTGTTGTCGCCCATCATGCGGTGCCAGCGGATTAAAATATCCTGCAAGGTGTTGTCCAGCGCATGGCCCATGTGAAGCTTGCCCGTAATGTTCGGGGGCGGGATTACAATGCTGAACGGCTTTTTGCCCGGTTCAGCCTCGGCATGGAAATACCTGTTCTTTTCCCAAAATTCATACCATTTCTTTTCAACAGAAGCGGGGTCATAAACCTTGGGGATGTTGTGTTCTTCTGTCATGTTTATTCCTCCAGTCCTTAATCGGCATTAGCAATAAAAAACGTCCTGTTCAAAACGAACAGGACGACAAAAATCGCGGTACCACCTATCTTCCCGGCCTTGGCCGGACACCTTGAAACGCTTAACGCACGCCATGCGGGCAGGCTTACTTAATTTCACCCTGCCAACTCCCGGACTACTTCAAAGCAATCGCTTTAGGCACGTTGCAGCCGTGCGCGCCCTCTCTAGAAAAGCTCTGTGCTTTTACTACTTCCGTTCATAGTTGTTAACGGTATTTTGATAGTTTATATCTTATCAATTTACGCGCGTGCTGTCAAGCAAATTAGGTTACGGCGGTTATTTTGTTTTGGGCGGTATTTCGTGGCAATGGCAGCAGCCGCCTTCGGAGCAGCTTCCGCAGCCGCCGCCCGGGCAGCCCACACATTCGCCGCGGCGGAATTTTTTCCAGCAGTAGCGTGCCGCCACTACAATCGCCGCTAACAGCAGCGCGTTAATAATCCATGCAGCCATAGCTGTTACCCCTTTCTTAAAACGCCGCAAACTGCGCAGGTTTTGCCCGCGCAGCTTATAACGGCTTATGTTTATTATATCACATTTTGGTTAAGCATTTACAGAGCGCAGCGCAGCTTTTGCTTTCGGCGCGGGGCGGAACATCATGTAAAGCATGATTACCGCAACCACGCAGGCAATAGCAGTCATGCCGCTGAACGGTTCGCCCATGATGAATACCAAACCGAACTGGTAAATAAGGAAGGTCATCGCGTAAGCAAACACGTTCTGGAAGATGATGGCGAACCACAGCCATTTGCGGCTGCCCAGCTCTTTGTTCATCGTGGTAATCGCTGCCAGGCACGGGCTGTCAAGCAGGTTGAATACCAGGAAGCTGAACGCTGCCATCGGGTTCTGGAACATACCCATCGTTGCCTGCCACAGGCTTGCGTCGTCCTCGGCCAGTTCGCCGACGCCAATCAGCACGCCGATGGTGGAAACAATTGCTTCCTTGGCAACAAAGCCGGAGATGGAAGCCGCAACAGCCTGCCATTCGCCGAAGCCCAGCGGTGCAAAAATCCAGGCAATTGCCCCGCCCATAGCGGCGATAAAGCTGTCTTCCGGTTCAACCATGCCGTAGCCTTCAGCGCCGATGCCGTAGGTGGACAGGTACCACATTACCACGCAGACAAGGAACAGCACGGTCGCAACTTTTTTAATGAAGGCGAAGCAGCGTTCCCATGTGTGCAGCAGCACGTTTTTAACAGAGGGGAAATGGTACTGCGGCAGTTCCATAACAAACGGGGCCGGGTCGCCCGCAAACATTTCGGTTTTCTTCAAAATCAGGCAGGCAAAGATGACGGAGATAACACCGATGAAGTACATAATAGGCGCCATGTACCAGTCGCCGCCCATAATAGCGCCGGCAATCAAAGCAATAACCGGCAGTTTAGCGCCGCAGGGGATAAACGTCGTCGTCATAATCGTCATACGGCGGTCGGTTTCGGTTTCAATGGTGCGCGTTGCCAGAATGCCCGGCACGCCGCAGCCTGCGGAAATCAAAAACGGAATGAAGCTTTTGCCGGACAGGCCGAATTTATGGAAAATACGGTCCATAATGAAGGCGATACGTGCCATGTAGCCGCAATCCTCCAAAATCGCAAGCAGGAAGAACATTACAGCCATCTGCGGCACAAAGCCAATCGGCGCGCCCAAACCGCCGATAATGCCGTCAACCACAAGTGAGGTTTGCCATTCGGCAGCACCGGCGCTTTCCATTGCTTCCTGCACACCCGGCATGATAATTTCGCCGAACAGCACATCATTCGTCCAGTCTGTCATATCCGTGCCGATAGTAGTAACGGCAAGGTAATATACAATAAACATTACAAACGCAAATATCGGCAGCGCCAGAATGCGGTTGGTAACAATGCGGTCAATCTTGTCGCTGGTGGTCATGCCGGTTTTTGCTTTTTTAACGCAGCTTTCCATCAAACCGGTAATGTAATCATAACGCGCGCCCGTAATAATGCTTTCGCAGTCATCGTCCAGCTTATCCTCAACGCCGCTGATGATTTTTTCCAGCTGCTTTTGGATAACGTCCGGCAGGTTGTATTTTTTCCAGACCTCGCGGTCGCGTTCAAACAGTTTGATTAAAGTCCAGCGTGCGCCGTTTTCAGGCAACGCGCTGCCCATAATGTATTTAATTTCGTCCAAAGCCTTTTCCACATCAGCGTTAAACGCCAGCGGGTTTGTGTTAACCTGTCTTGCTTTGGCAAGCTCAACTGCTTTGGCAGCGGCTTCCTTCAAGCCCAATCCGCTTAAAGCGGAGGTTTCCACAATCGGGCAGCCTAGCTTTTTGCCAAGCGCTTCGGTGTCGATTTTGTCGCCGTTTTTGCGCACAATATCAATCATATTCATAGCGATAACAACCGGCACGCCCATTTCCAGAAGCTGCGTCGTCAAATACAGGTTACGTTCAATATTGCTGCCGTCCACCAGGTTTAAAATAACGTCAGGATGTTCGTTTAAAATATAATTACGGGAAACAACCTCCTCCAAAGTGTACGGAGAAAGCGAATAAATACCCGGCAGGTCGGTAACGATAACGTCGTTGTAACCTTTTAACTTACCTTCTTTTTTCTCTACCGTAACGCCCGGCCAGTTGCCAACGTACTGGTTTGCACCGGTTAAATTGTTAAACATGGTCGTCTTGCCGCAGTTAGGGTTGCCGACCAGTGCAATCTTTACAGCCACTTTAATCCCTCCTCAAATCATTCCACCAAAATATTTTCAGCTTCCGCCTTACGCAGCGAAAGTTCATAGCCTCTTACGGTTACTTCAATCGGGTCGCCCAGCGGCGCAACCTTGCGCACATAAATTTCCGTGCCCTTCGTAATCCCCATGTCCATAATGCGGCGCCTTACAGCGCCTTCTCCGCCAAGGCGGGATACTTTTACCGTCTGGCCTGTTGCGATATCTTTAAGTGTTCTCATGCCTGACCTCCGTTAAATCATTATTTTTGAAGCAAGTTCTTTGTTTAAAGCAACCCGCGCGTCTTTAACATTGACGATTAAGTTTCCGGCAAGTTTTGTTACGACGGTAATAGCTGCCCCTTCCACAAACCCCATGCTTTCCAGATGCCTTACAGTTTCAATTTTGCCGCGTATCATTTTAATGGTGTTTACTTCACCCGCTGCGGCTAAAGTTAACGGCATAATTTAAACCATCCCCTTCTTTAACAGCAAACGCTAACCTTCTTTTGATTTTTAAGTTAGTTTAATCTAACTTTATCTACATTCTGTAGTTTACTACCGCTAACAAATTTTGTCAATAAGTTTTAGTAAACTTATGTTAAATAAACTTTTACAAAACAGGCTTGACAAAAAATCAAAGCCTTATTACAATTTAAATAAACTTTTTGCACTGCAAGCTAAAAAGCAAACTGAACAGGCCACTAACGGCCGGGCCTTACGGCAGCAGAAACTCTCACATCTGCGGGACAAACACCATCCGCAGGTGTGTTTTATTTTAAGGAGAACCTATATGCAGAACCATAATAACCAAAGCCTCGCGCTTGATACCGTCAAAAAAGGCATTGCGCTGAACGTACTGCTTGCGGCGTCCAAATTTGCGGCAGGCATTCTGGGGCACTCCGCCGCCCTCGTTTCCGATGCGGTCGATTCGGCGTCGGATATTTTCAGCAACCTCATCGTCATGGCGGGCATAAAAATTTCCGGCAAGGATTCCGACCCGGAACACCAGTACGGGCATGAACGCATGGAATGTGTCGCCTCCATCATCATGTCGGCGCTGCTGGCAATTGCAGGCGTCGGCATCGGCTTTGCCGGTGTGCAGAAAATACTGCACTTCAGCAGCGAAGGCGAGCTGGCCGTACCGGATGCCATCACCCTTGCCGTTGCGCTGCTGGCAATTGTCAGCAAGGAAGGCATGTACTGGTACACCCGCGGCGTTGCCAAAAAAATTAACAGCGGCGCGCTTTTGGCGGACGCCCTGCACCACCGCAACGACGCTTTAACCTCCGTCGGCAGCCTTATCGGCATCAGCGGCGCCATGATGGGCTACCCCATTTTTGACCCGCTGGCAGCCATTGTCATCTGCCTGATGATTATTAAAGGTGCGTACGATGTATTTACCGACGCCATTGACCGCATGGTGGACCGCAGCTGCGACGAAGAAACCGTAGAAAAAATGCAGCAGCTTATCGCTGCGCAGCACGGCGTTGACCACGTGGACAAGCTGCAAACCCGCATTTTCGGCTCGCGCGTTTATGTAGACGTGGAAGTAAGCGCCGACGACCATTTAACACTGTACGAAGCCCACGCCATTGCCGAAAACATCCACGAACAGATTGAACAGAACTTCCCCGAAGTTAAGCACTGCATGGTACACATCAACCCCTGCAGCGAAACGCATCATAATTTTTAACCGGCTTTTAAACATAAAAAATCCTGTACACTACATCGTAAGATGTCTTGTACAGGATTTTTTGTTGCCCTTTTATTTTTTATTGATAATTAACGATACCGACGGCTGTGAAATACCAAAGAAATTTGCCAGAAACACCTGTGACAGATTTTCTTCGTTATACAAACGGCGGATTTCGGCATTGCGTTCTTCTTTGCCATTAAAATGCCTTATGGCAATTTCTTCGCCCTTTACACTGGCAGCATAATCGTGCAGCACAATTATTTTGCGTGTGCCGTCGTCATAAATTGCTTTAATTTCCAAATCACGTGCGCCGCTTTTGCTGCGTGGCATGTAATTGACAAATTCAATTTCACCGTCACCGACATATTTTTTAATCATCTTTTCGCTAAAAGGAATTTCTTCTTTAACCATACTTTCACCGCTTTGCATGTTATAAAGTGATATAAGTAAAATGTTTAACCAAAAGGGAGCATTTGCTCCCTTTTGTGGTTTTACATTTGATTTGGTTGCAAAAGGCTTGTGCTATAAAACAGCAGTCAAAAACTGTGCCGGCAAAATTTAGGGCACTATCCTACGAGAGTCCGGCTGCGAAGCCCGGACGGAATCGGAGGAGGCACAGCATTTTTGCGCTGTTGCAATAGTGCAACCTTTTGCAATTTTTTAGAACGTCCAGCGTACGCCTGCGTTAATCTGATAAGTATCGTCGTTATCGTTGCCAAAGGACTGTTCCAAATCAATAAACGCATAGCTGCTCTTGCTCATCATTGCCGCATAACCGATACCAATATCATACCAGGTACCTTCGTTATCGTAGCTGATTCCTGCCCATTTGTTATCGGTTGATTTATCCATCACATATACATCCTGATCGCCAAGGAATTCATGCAGTACATCGGCTTTAAAGTACAGCGTGCTCTGTTTTTCTTCGCCAAAGTCCTTACCAATGCGGAAACCTGCGCGGCCAATTAAGCTGTTGATGCCGTCAACGCTTACTTTAGTACCCTGATTAGTTGTGTAATCAGCGCCGGTTACACGCGCCAGCTGCAGCTGTGCCTGCGGTTCAAAATACCAATCGTTGCCGATATCTTTTTTGCGGCCGTATTCTGCGCTTACGCTGAATACGTTGTTGCTGTAATCGCCGGTTACTTTATCGCCGTTACGCATGGTATAAACTTCAAAATCGTTGTCAAGATGTCCCCATTTAGCAACATAGTCTACATAGTGGCCTTTATCGCCCATCCATGTATCATACAGCCATAAACCGTAACGGTCAATTTCGCCCTTGCCTGCAATATCGCTGTAACCGGTATCGCCATGCATGTAGTCAATTGCAAAACCTACGCGGCGTTCGCCGTTATCGCAGTCCTGCTTTTTGTCATAGCCCAGTTCATACATAGTGTTCTGGCTGCGATATGCGTCATCCTTGCCAATGCGGTCATGACGGATACGTACCCACATACCCTCATCTTCTTCGGGGTCATCGTTAATGTAACGTGCTTCGCCAAGACGTTTGTTTAATCTATCCATATAAATGGCATTGCTGTAGTTGGCACGGCTCATGTTAAGGATAGTTTCGCCGGTGTCGTTAAGTTCGGTATCTTTAATTGCAACAATTTTATGATTGATAGCATTATATTTATTTGCATTATTTTCTTCATCGGCAAATGTTTCAACTTCTTCGTTCATCAGCATAATACCGTTTGCAGACGCTGTACTGATGCCGCCTTCGTTAGAACTTCCATCAGTAACAGGCTTGCCGTCACTACCGAAGAAATTATCAACCATATCATCACCTGGTTTGCCGCCGGTAAGTTTATCACCGTTATATGCTTCATTTTCGTGGGCAGTTTCGGCAGAACCATATACATCTTGTCCAACTTCGTATTCTACGTTAAATGCACCACCATTATCATAGCTGCCAACGCTAAAAGTTACATCACTATCTGCACCAACCGTTGCAAAACGCAAACCGCTGTATTCGTTGCCTTCTTTATCCTGATTGATATCCGTTGAAGTAATATCCTCATCAAGCATGATACGGTAATTTCCGTCAGCATGTTTCATATACAGCATATCGGTATCTGCCCTGTTGCCGCTAAGATTCATCAAAAAGTCAGCGTCACCTTTAAAGTCATAAACGGTCAAAGCATGGGCTGCTATATCGCCGCCGTCTTTATCTTTGTATTCAGTTACAAGGTCAATAGTCGCACGTTCTTCAGGCGTATCACCTTTTGCTTCCGAAGTATCAATAGTTGTAATCCAGCTTTGACCGGTTACATACCATTTTGAACCTGCACCCATGCCAAGGTCTACACGGCCGCCTTTATAAATCGTACTGCTAAATGCCGGGTTGTAAAATTCCTGATGTTCATTTGCTTCGTCAGCTTCAAAATTATTAACTACACCGGCATCACCATAATCGTCAGCACGGCCGGTTAAAATACCGCTCTTACCGATATCAACATTTAAAATACCGTTATTACCGGCAAGCAGGTTGCCTTCAATACTAATGCCTGCGTTTGAACCTTCTTTAGCATTAATATTTACCAAACCTTCATATGCGGAAAGAATATCACCTGAAATATAGCTAATTGAATTATCACTATAATTTTCATAATTTACATTTACAGTAGCCCTGTCTTCTAAATCAACAGGCTTTATTACAGTTCCATAATCCAAGTTTACTGCTGTACCGGCGGCAATAGCTATATCTTTGCTATTAGTTGCTTTTGCATAGTTGTCGGTTTTAATTGTAGTTGCACCATCAATATTAATATCTGCATCTTTATAAGCCCATACAACTCTTTCTAAATCAGGATCATCGCTTACCGCATAAGTACCAATATAGTTTTCACCAGTAACGTTAATAGCAGCACCTTCTTCTGCATATAAAGCTGAAATAACTTTTGCATTGGTCATTTCGCCCGTTTTATCTTGATCAAGGTCACCTGCACCAGCAATAACTGCATAAGATTTAACAACATTATTCGCACTATCTAACGTAACTGTCGTAGGTACATCTTTATTTTCTGCATCTTTACCTGTACCGTTTGCATAAACAGCGCCAAGCAAATAATTCTGTCCCTTAGCAAGTAAATCTACATTACTCCCAGTCAATGCATAAACAGCATATTGTCTACCATAATTTATAGAATTTCCAGTTTTTTCATCAACAATAGTAGTTTTAGCTGCTAAAATATTATTGTTACTTTTAGCTGTTAAATCTATATTTGATTCTTTTTGAGCGTAAACACCATATCTGTCAGCAATTACTTTATTAGTTCCTTTTTCTGCGGTTAAATCTGCTACTGCTTTCTCACCAACGGCGTAAATGCCAGTATTTTTGCCATAAACTATATTATTTATTCCACTATCAATATCTATGCGGGCTTCATTATTATACAAGGTATCATTATTTGGATAATCATAATCATATACATATAAGCCATATGTATTAGAATTTACAAAAGTGCTATTATCCGCATTAATATCTGCTACAGCATTTACAGAGTAAATACCAATACTTGTTGCTCCAGCATTTGCATTAATAACAATATCTTTAGCATCAAGGTCAACAGTACTTTTACCAGTCATTACGGAATCAACATATATACCATAAGCATTAGTATTTTCACTTGCAGCCGCAATATTGATATTATTACCAATTAATTCTATTTTAGCATCATGACTTGCTTGCGCTGTATTATAAATACCATATGCTGTAACAGATTTATCAACTGTATTTGTTTTAGCACTTAACTGTATATCATTTCCATTGGTATTAATAGTAGCACTTGATGTTTCTGTAGCAGCATACGATGAAGTATTATTTATAGCTCTGCTATTTTGCCAAGAAGAACTATTTAAAACAACATCACCTTGCGCAGATATATCAATATTACTATCCATTACTTGAACGGCATAAGAATCCTTCCCTTCAGAATTTATAAATACACCAATACCATCTTCATTTTTACCTTTAGTTATTATATTAACTTTTGAAGCTTTTTCCGATGTGTTAGTTTTACTAGTAAAAATACCTGTATTTGAACCGTTAATATCTTTAGTATTAATATATAAAATTCCTTCCGCCGTTAATGTGGCATGTGAATCTTCTATACTAATTCCGCTAACATTAAGACCATAGTCTTTTTTATCTTCAACGTTAGAATTCGTATCAATAATAATATCTTTACCAGTTTGGATATTTATTTTACTATAATTACTAGCTCTAATACCAAATACATTCCCGCCATCAGCGTCAGGTGCACCAGTTTTAACGGTAATACTTACATTACCTTTATCTGAAGTTAAATTTGCTGTACTATTATTATTCAAATAAATACCATCAGCTTTAGCACCAACACTTTCAACATAAACATCAATATCATTTGTAGAATTTAAATCAACAGAAGATTTTACTTCATATCCAGAATAATTATTTAAATGTATACCTTGGACACTGGCGACATTTTTATACTCATTATTAGTTTTATAAGCTGACATTGATATTTTATCCGAATTTATAACAATATCACCGCCATTATTAATATTAACCGCATTTATACCTGTATATCCGTTTGATGTTACTCTAATAACTGTTTCATCGGCTTTTTCTTCACCATTATTTATATTTATACTTCCTCCATTGCTAACATTTAAAGCATACACACTACCATCTTCTCTAGGGATATTATTATAATTTACAACAATTTCATTAGTTTTACCCTCCAAATTTATTACACTATTTGTACCTAATGCCGATAAACCGAGTTTACCAGCATTAATTTTATTTGCATTATCAGCAATTAAGTTTACTGTACCACTATCAACAACAATACCATCAGAATGATCATTAATACCAGTATTTTTATTTAAACTAACATTAATAATATTATCTGATGCAGAATCTAAAGTAATATTAGCATTTCCATTTAATTTAATTCCATATTCTCCTGATTCAAGCGTAATAGTACCATTATTAGGATTAGTAGTTACAATACCAATATCTTTATTTGTTATATAAATAGCACTAGTATTTTCATCACCAGAAAAAGTTACAGAAACACCGTAAGAATCCAATAAATCATTAGTACTATCATTAATTGGATCTGGGGGCGCAGCAAACACACTGCCATATACACTCGTGCTTAACAGCAAACCTAAAACTACTGCCCTTTCCAAATTTTTCCTTCTCATCATTTTTACCACCTCTTTGAATTAATACGCATTATCGTCACCGCTATAATATTAGCGGGTATTTGTAAGCTATTTTTAATCATTATATCAAACCGTCTTCCCCCCCGCAAGCAAAAGTTCGCACGCTTGCGCCGGCGAACTTTCCTATGGGTGGGAGACTATCCGGCGCCGCATTGCCGCTCCAGCTACGCCTGGTGCGGCTTGCGGCTTTTTGTGCCCCGTCATTTTGGTATAAAAAAAGCCGAATTGCAAATAAAAAATTTGCAATTCGGCACAGCGTATCG
>CALXRU010000021.1 GCA_944390935.1 Acidaminococcaceae bacterium | reverse complement strand
ACGCTGTTTGGATTTTATTTGTTGCGCCATCATTTTCACCCCATTAGGCTTGCAATAACTTACTTGTAATAAAGTATGGGTTTTTGTAAGCTGCTTTTTGGGTGTTATATGATGTGTGAAAGCCGCATAAAATCTTGAAAAATTAAAGAATGATAGGTATAATTTATATATATGCTAAAATGCAAAAACCTATACTTATTGGAAAATAACGCATGTTACGAAATGTTGATGTTTTCGTAATGCTGGGCGCGGTAGCGGAAGGTGGTCAGCGGCATATTGCATTCCTTTGCGGCGGTGATGCCGGTAATTTTGCCTGCCTTCCACTTTTGATATGCGGCGTGAAACCCATCGGGCAGTGGTTTGGGCGGCCTGCCGAAGCGTATGCCTTTGGCTTTGGCGGCGGCAATGCCTTCTGCCTGTCGTTGGCGTATGTTGATACGTTCATTTTCCGCAACAAAACTGAGCACCTGCAAAACAATGTCGCTTAAAAATGTGCCCATTAAATCCTTGCCGATACGGGTATCTAAAAGCGGCATATCCAGAACAACAATATCAATCTTTTTAATTTTGGTAAGGTAACGCCACTGTTCCAGAATTTCTGTGTAATTTCTGCCAAGGCGGTCGATGCTTTTAATAAACAGCAAGTCGTTTGCCTTAAGCCTGCGCAGCAGTTTTTGATACTGCGGGCGCTTAAAATCCTTACCGGATTGTTTATCGACGTATAAATTTTTCGGCGGTATTTCCATTTTGCGCATGGCAATAAGCTGCCTGTCCTCATTCTGGTCATAACTGCTGACGCGGATGTAACCGTAATTTGTAGCCATAGTGCCCTCCTTAAAAATGTTTCTAACCATAAACAGGCTTTTTTGCAGAAAATATTAACCTGCTTTTGGCAAAAAGAGCATAAAAAAACAGCCGTGATGTTATCACAGCTGTTAAAATTTTTCCGCTACCGGGCGGATTTTTTTATGCCGTATTCGCATTTGGTTCTTAAATCAATTTCAAAAATTCTGTTCCAGGGCAGTTTGGCTTTGGGTTCGATGCCGGTGAGGTAGTATTGGTTTGCACCGTCTGTGTAAAACGGCGTCAGCCCCAGATTGGTGTACAGCAGTTTTGTTTTTTCGCGGTAGATGAAGCCTACGATGATGTTTTCGGCAAAGGTTTTGTAAGCAGGCTTAAGCTCAACAGGGTCTGCGCCGCGCAGTTTTAATTCGGTTGTCAGTTTGTGGTGCAGCAGTTTTTGGTAGCAGTAGTCGTCCAGCAGGCGGTCAACCATAAAATTAAGGTTGGTGGCGTACAGCGCGGGCAAATTTTGCGGCGGCAGGGTTTTAAGCTGCCCGGTAAAAATTGCGCTTTGTGCGACTGTTGTGCCAGCTGCGTTGCCAAAGGTGTTCCACGCTGCGTAGGCGGCAAGTTTGTTGATTTGCACATCGTTATCCAAAAGCACCGGCAGCAGCATTTGTTTGCTTTCGTAATCTTCGCTGCTGTCGATAACAGCGACGTGCCTGCCTTCATTAAGCAACTGCTGCAATCGCTGTGCCATTACGTCCGTGGCAGGCTGCTTCTCGCTGCCGCAGTGTACAAACAAAATTACATCGGCGTCGCTGATATTTTCCGTAAGCGTGCCGCCGCTGAATTTTATTTTGTCAATCAGCGCGGCTTCTGCCGTTACCGCCATGTAGGGCATAATGGCAACGGCGGCGTCCGGCGTGGTATATTCAATATAAAATTTAGGTTTGTAATTGTGCGTATTGCAAAACCGCCGTGCCACTAACATCTGGACAATTTCATCTGCGCCGCAGGTGGTAAGGCTCTGGCTGTTTAATCCGGTGCGGTGTATATAGGCATCCGCGTGGGCGCGGTTGCGGTTGGGCAAACCAAAGGGCTGGGCGTCGTCCTGCCCGATGATGAGCGTGTAATTTTTGCCGCCGCAGATGGCTGCGAGCTGTTTGTTAAAAGCGTCGTTGTTCTGGTACAGCGTGTTATATTTTTGCAGTATCTCCGCCGGTATGCGGGCTTTGATTTCTTCCAGCTTCCGGGTGGAAGAGTAGTCGCCGAACTGCTCCACAATATCGCGCAGGGTACTGTAACGCATTAAGTGCCACTGGTACCACGCGTCGGGCAGCAGGTTATCGCTGACGAGCAGGCGCGGTATTATGGAAAAGATTGTTATATCGCCCGCGGGCAGATTGTTGAGCGTTGTAAAAAAGTTTTGCTCATCGGCGGCGGTGCCCAGCGGTAAACGCGAGCCGAGCAGCCCGCCGTGGATCAGTAAATCGCTGGAGATGACGGCGGCGGGATACTTTTGAATGTTTTGGTTAAGCCACGCCGTTAATTTTGTGCGGTCGGCCGGATTGTGGTAGTTGTCAAGAAGTTCGTTTGGGGGTACAATTACATCTATGGAGGCAAGTCTGCCTAAATCCTGCGCCAGCGTTGTGCAGGGCGGGCGGCTGTCCAGCGGCAGCAAAAGCATTTTATCCTGCATGGGCAGGTGCGTTGGCATGTAAGGCGTGCTGGCAGGCAGCCAAAAATAGTAAAAAATAAAACTGCAAAGGGCGAGCAGCAAAAGCAAAAATTTTTTCATGTGCGTCCTCCTTTGCAGTGTGTGGTTACAGATATTATATTACATTTACGGAGTTTTTTAAATGAGGATTATTACGGGCAAGGCGCGCGGGCTGAAGCTGACTACGCCGAAAAACTGGGACGTGCGTCCGACAGCGGACCGCGTGAAGGAATCGCTGTTTAATATTATCGGCAGTAAAATTGTGGGGGCACGGGTGCTGGATTTGTTTGCCGGTACGGGCAACCTTGGGCTGGAGTGCTGGAGCCGCGGCGCGGAGCACATTGTTTTTACGGATATGAGCCGCGAATCGCTGCGTCTGGTGCAGAGCAACATTGCAAAATGCCGTGCGGAAAATGAAACGGAAACGCTTTTGGGCGACGCGGTGCAGCTGATTGACCGTTTGTACAAAAAAGGCGCGCGCTTCGATTTTGTTTTTGCCGACCCGCCGTATAACAAAGGGCTGGTGCAGAAGGTTATCGCCGCGCTGGCACAAAACCCGCTTTTAAACGACGGCGGCTATTTGGTGGCGGAACATTCGGCGCATGACGATATCGGCACATTGCCGGAAAATTTTGAGCTGGTACGCTGCGAAACTTACGGCGAAACAAAAATTAGTTTTATTCGTTTTGCAAAAATATAAAAATATGTTACAATGTAGAAAGGTATGGCAAATTAAAGGATAATTAAAATTTATGTAGAATATTGCCAAAAATAACCGTCTGCAAAGCAGATTTAGGAGGTCAAAATTGTGCGCAGAGCAATTTGCCCGGGTAGCTTTGACCCGGTAACCAAGGGTCATTTGGATATTTTTGAACGGGCAAGCCAGATGTTTGATGAGATTGTCATCAGTGTATTTCACAATCCGGGAAAGGAAAAAGCGATGTTCAGCATGGAAGAACGCGTTGAAATGCTGCGCATGGCGACGGCGCATATACCCAATGCAAAAGTAACCTGCTTTTCGGGCCTGCTGAATGAGTTTTGCAAACAGGAAAAAGCGCCTTTCATCGTCAGAGGGCTGCGTGCTTTTTCGGACTTTGAATATGAATTTCAGCGCGCGCTGCTGATTAAAAAAATTGATAATAACCTGGAAACGGTTTTTATTATGACTAACGCCAACTATTCGTTTTTAAGTTCTTCCGGTGTGCGCGAGCTGGCCACGTTCGGCGGCTGCATTCACGGCCTTGTGCCGGACAGCGTGGAAACGCGCATTAAAGAACTGCTGGCGGAAAAACACTTATTGTGATTAGAAAGAGGATGATAAGATGATTGATAAGAGCACGAGCGCAAACTTAGACAGAATTTTTGATGAAATGTATAATCTTATTTCCGCTGCCAGCAGAATTCCGCTGACGGATAAAATCATTGTGGAAGAAAGTGACCTGGCGGAAATCCTTGATGATTTGAAGGAAGCGATTCCCCGCGAGGTAAAAAGCGCTGCCAAACTGCTGGAAGAACAGAAGGCTATTGTAAACAAGGCGCATGAAGACGCCGATAACATTGTTTTGCAGGCTAAAACCGAAGCTGACCGCATTTTGGAAATTGCCAAATCAGAAGCTGAACGCCTTGTGCGCCAGGAAGAAGTTGTGCAGCAGGCACAGGCTTTTGCCGACGACGTTAAAAGCGTTGCTGAACGCAATGCGCAGGAAGTTAAGGAAGAAGCCGACGCTTATGCGGAGCGCGTAAAAATGGACGTGCTGCAATATGCCGATGATATGCTGGCATATTTAAGCGGCAATTTGCAGTCCGCTTTGCAGGGCTTGAACGACAACCGCGGTTCCGTTAATGAAGAACGCCGCAAACTGGCTGCGCCGCAGCAAAGCGAATACTTCGGCGACGAACTGCCGGAAGACGAAGAAGAAGAAAAATAATAACAAACAACAAAGCCGTTTGCCTTTTGGGTAAACGGCTTAACTTTTTTATTGAGGTATGTAAATCGGCGAACTGGTAAAATCGCTGTTGTATAAATTTTTGTGGTTATGGCGCAGCAGACCGCAAATATTGGCGGCCTTAACGTCAAGTTCCAGCTGCTGTACTATTTTGCTATCGCGTTCAGCGTCGCCGGTAAGGCAGTTTTTAAAATTGCGCCCCAGTTTGGTGATGACGGGCAGAGTAGCATTTTTGCGCATATCGCCAAGCAAATCTGTGCCGCGGTTATTAAACGCCAGCAGACGCAAATATTGCGGTTCTGCCTGCGTAAAAATTGTTTTATCGGTATCGAGAAGCAACTGCATTAACAAACGGCGGATGCGCGACTTGGTGTAGCGTTTGGTGGCAGCTTCATTTATAATTTGCTCTATGCCGGAAGCAGTTGCCAAATCTTTCAGACGGTTTTCCAGCCCTTCGCTGCATTCGCAGGCGGCGGCAATCTGCGCGGGCGCAAGCATTTGCAGGCGGTAAAGCACAAGCGCGCTTAAAACGGCGGCGTCGTAGCCAAGCGCATTTTCTTTTGCTGCTTGCTGTAACAATTCGTGCGTCTGCGGCGGCAGCTGCTGCAAAATTTTTTCGGTTAAGCCGTTGACGGCATATTCCGTGCGGATGGCGCTGGCACTGGCGGTGCTGCTTTTAATGTCGTTGTCGTTGTAGCCCGCGCCTTGGCGGCGGATGACGAGCGGCTTGATATCCGGCGCGTATTTTTGCAGCGCACGGTAATATTCCAGCGCTAAAATATCGTTGGATAGGTTCGCGTCAAACTTAATGCCCGCATCGGCTAAAAGCTGCGTTTGGGCGGCGGCGTAGGAGCTGCCGTTTTTTATAATTGCGCGCAGCTCGTTTTGGTGTGCGTTTATGTATGCTGCTGCCTGTGTCAGCGTTTCTGTGTCGGCGGTTTCCGCCCCGAAGGCGAGATATTTAACAACGCCTGTCGCCGCTAAAAGCTGTACCGCACCGGCGGCAAAAAATTCCGCGCTGCGGCAGCTGAAAACCGTGGGCAGTTCAAACACAACATCAACGCCGCAGTTAACGGCGCAGGCTGCACGCAGCCATTTATCCGCAAAGGCAGGCTCGCCGCGCTGCATAAAACTGCCGCTCATTACGGCAACGGCGGGCGCGTTTTCGCCAACAAGGCGGCGCGCTTTGGCAAGGTGCAGGGCGTGCCCGTTATGGAAGGGATTGTATTCGGCTACAATGCCGATGGCATTTTTCATAGGTTCTCCTTACAAAGTTTTACTGGCGGTTAATAGTTAAATAGTGTATACTAATAGTATATTAAATTTTACCCGTAAGTGCAAAACAATTTGAGGGGTGAAAATAGAGTGAAGGTTTTTGTTGTAAATTGCGGCAGTTCTTCAATTAAATACCAGCTGATAAATATGGACACCGAAGCGGTGCTGGCCAAGGGCCTGATTGAGCGTATCGGTATGGAGGGCTCGGTGTTGAAGCACACGCCGGAGGGCAAGTATACGGTGGATATCAACATCGACGTGCCCAACCACAGCTTTGGTATTAAGCTGGCGGTGGACGCGCTGACGAATCCGGATTACGGCGTTATTAAAAGCATGAACGAAATTGACGCTGTGGGGCACCGCGTTGTCCATGGCGGCGAACGCTTTGCCGATTCCGTTTTGGTGACGCCGGATGTGCTGAAAGGCATTGCCGCCTGTGCGGAGCTTGCGCCGCTGCACAATCCGCCCAACTTAAACGGCATTAAAGCCTGCATGGCGCTGATGCCGAACGTGCCGCAGGTTGTTGTTTTTGATACGGCTTTCCACCAGACGATGCCGAAGGAGGCATATCTGTACGGACTGCCTTACGAACTGTATGTAAAATACGGCGTGCGCCGTTACGGCTTCCACGGCACATCGCACAAATATGTGGCGCAGGAAGCTGCCAAAATGATGGGCGGCGAAACGAAAGATTACCGTATTATTACCTGCCACCTGGGCAACGGTTCCAGCGTGGCGGCGGTAAAATATGGGCGAAGCATTGATACCAGCATGGGTTATACGCCGCTGGACGGGCTTGTTATGGGTACGCGCTCCGGCGAGATTGACCCGGCGATTATTCCGTTTTTGATGGAAAAAGAAAACATGAACGCTGAACAGATTGACGATTACCTGAACCGCCGCAGCGGTGTTTTGGGTATCAGCGGTCTTTCCAGCGATTTCAGGGATTTGGAGAGCGCGGCGGCACGCGGCGACGAACGCAGCCAGGTGGCGATTGATATTTTTGCTTACCGCGTAAAAAAATACATCGGCGCTTATACGGCGGCGATGGGCGGCGTGGACGCGATTGTGTTCACGGCA
This sequence comes from Acidaminococcaceae bacterium, assembly GCA_944390935.1. Taxonomy (GTDB): domain Bacteria; phylum Bacillota; class Negativicutes; order Acidaminococcales; family Acidaminococcaceae; genus Fusicatenibacter_A. Next base: position 21,231 of record CALXRU010000021.1, on the reverse strand, counting down.
GGGCTTGGCGAAAATTCTTCATCCATGCGCGAAAAAATCTGCGCGGGGCTTGAATATTTAGGCACCGGCATTGACGGGCAGAAAAACAAGGTGCGCGGCAAAAATCAGGAAATAAGCACCGACGGGGCAAAAGTAAAAATTTTTGTTATCCCGACCAACGAGGAGCTTGTAATTGCGCATGATACGGTTAATATCTGCCGCCGCATTATAAAATTGTAAGGCGTTTGCGCATAACTATTACTTGACAAAGGCAGTTTGCGCCGCTATAATTGATACGATTGGTGAAATATGATAAGAATAAATGTCGCAGAAATCAAAAAAAGACTTGTCGGCAGTAAAACGTTTGCGTATGAGCTGACGCCGGACGAGCTTGACATTACGGATACCGATTTGAAGGTAACGGCGCCCATCCAGCTGGAAGGCGTTGTGGAAAATGCCGGTGACGTAATTTTGCTTAAGGCTGATGTGAAAACGGAAATTGAACGTACCTGCGGACGCTGCTTGAAGGTTTTTACCGAACCGCTGGCAGCGCAGGTGGTTGAAAAATTTTACCCGGCAGGAGCAGAAAACATTGAAAATGATGCTTTTATCTATGAATCAGATCTGCTTGATATAACAGAGCCTGTTCGAGAGAGCCTCCTTTTGGCAGTTCCCTTGCAGTCACTTTGCAGGGAAGATTGCCGTGGGCTGTGTCCGGTCTGCGGGGCTGACAGAAATGAAGGCGACTGCGGCTGTGATACAACTACGGTTGATCCCAGACTGGCGGCATTAAAGCAATTCATCAAAAATTAAATTTTGCCTTATGCTTGAGGAGGTGTAGCAACGATGGCAGTACCAAAAAGAAAAATGTCTAAAGCGCGCCGCGATTCCCGCCGTGCGAACTGGAAACTTACCGCTCCCGGCTTAGTTGAATGCCCGCAATGTCATGAAATGAAAATGCCGCATCGTGTTTGCCCTGAATGTGGTTATTACAACGGCAAACAGGTTGTAGCAAAAGACGCTGAGTAAAAATTACCCCCGTAAGCCATTGGCTTGGGGGTTTTTGCTTTTTGCGGCAAAATTTTTAAGGAGGCCTTACGGCCTCTTTTTTATTTGTGAAACTAATTTGAAATAAACGCCGCCTGATAAATTTTTGCTTGCATTTTTTGTGATTGGAGCTTATAATTACTTCAGATATTAGTATCAGGTATTAAAATAAGGTGATGTTATGAATTCTGCTAAAAAAGTAATACGGCATGAGCGCTTGTTTAAAATGCTGCAAAAGAACCCTTTTTTAACGGATGAGCAGCTGGCCAAAAATCTTGCGGTTAGTATTCAGACTATCCGTTTGGACAGGCTGAGCCTTAACATCCCGGAGCTGCGCGAGCGCACACGCCAGATGGCCGAAAACGCGCAGGTAAAACTGAAAGCGATTGACAAAAAGGATATCGTCGGCGATTTGATTGACCTGGAGCTCAACCATTCCGGCATTTCCATGATGAAAATCACTCCCGATATGGTGCTGGAAAAAACCGGCGTGGCACGCGGTTATTACATGTTTGCCATGGCCAATACGCTGGCGCTGGCAGTTGTGGACGCAGAAGCGGCGCTGACAGGTGTGGGCAACGTAAAATACAAAGTGCCCGTTTACGCCGGTGCAACTCTTGTCGCCAAGGCGGAAGTTATCCGCAGGGAGTTTAACAAATATATAATTTGGGTTAAAATAAGAAATAACAACGAAGAAGTTTTCCGGGCGAAATTTATAATTGTACCCTGCCCGGACGAAAGGACACAGGCAAATGAAGATCGCGCTTGACGTAATGGGAACGGACTATGGCCCGAAGGAACTTGTGCTTGGAGCGGTACAGGCGGTAAAAGAATTTAACTGTGAAATTGTGCTGGTAGGTGACCCGGTAGTTATTAAGGACCTGCTGCACGAATATAAAGCAGATGACGAAACAAGACTGACCATCTGCGAAGCAACCGAAGTTGTAAGAATGGACGAACACCCTTCGATTGCGGTTAAAACCAAAAAGAATTCATCCATTGTTGTGGCAACGCGCCTTTTGCGCGAACATAAATGCGACGCGCTGGTATCTTCCGGCAGCACGGGTGCGGCAGTAGCGGCAGCGCTGTTTTACCTTGGCCGCATTAAGGGCATTGAACGCCCGGCCATTGCAACGCCGATACCGAATCTTACCGGCACAACGGTACTGCTTGACAGCGGCGCGAAGGTTGACGCTAAACCGGAACACATGGTGCAGAGCGCACTGATGGGCAGCGTTTATTCGGAACTGATGTTCAATGTCGAAAAACCGCGCGTTGGTTTATTGAATATCGGCGAAGAAGAAACCAAGGGCAACGAACAGGCGCTGGCAACTTATCCGCTTTTGAAAGAGCAGAAACACATTAACTTTATCGGCAACGTGGAAGGCCGCGACATTAACAAAGGCACTGTTGACGTTGTTGTTTGCGATGGATTTGTCGGCAATGTTGTTTTAAAGTTTGCAGAAGGGCTTGCAAGTGCTATAATGGTAGTAGTTAAGGATGCGATTTTGCAGGGCGGCTGGCGTGCCAAACTGGGCGGCTTCCTTTTATTGCCGGTGCTGAAGGCGCTGAAAAAACGCGCCGACGTTACCGAATACGGCGGAGCGCTTTTGTTGGGCGTTAAAGCTCCGTTCATTATCTGCCACGGCAACAGCAAGGCTAAATCCATTACTAGCGCCATCAGGGTGGCAATTAATTTTGCCGAGCGCGACGTGGTAAAACATATTGCGGAAATCGTAGTTAAAGACGAAGAAAAATAAAGAAACGAGGATAGATACATGACTAAAGCTGTAAAACAAGTAGGTATTTTGGGCGTGGGCAGTTACCTTCCGAGCAAGGTTCTGACCAACCATGACCTTGAAAAAATGGTTGATACTACCGACGAATGGATTGTACAGCGTACCGGTATCAGAACCCGCCATATTGCAGCACCCGAACAGGCTACCAGTGACCTGGCGCTGATTGCTGCAAGGCGTGCGCTTGAGGACGCAGGCCTGACCCCGAATGATATTGACCTTATCATTGTGGCAACGGCAACGCCTGATTACGGCGTATATCCTTCCACAGCCTGCCTTGTGCAGGACAGACTGTGGGCACAGCATGCGGCAGCGTTTGACCTTTCCGCAGGCTGCACCGGTTTTGTTTACGGCGTAAGCGTTGCTTCGCAGATGATTGCCAGCGGCCTTTACAAAAAAGCACTGGTTATCGGCGCTGAAACCCTTTCACGCATTCTGAACTGGGAAGATCGCAACACCTGCGTACTGTTCGGCGACGGTGCAGGCGCAGCAGTACTGGGCGAGGTTGAAGAAGGTTACGGCATCCTTGGCCTTGACCTCGGCAGTGACGGTGCAGGCGGCATTCATTTGTATCAGCCCGCGGGCGGCAGCCGCAGACCGGCCAGCCACGAAACGGTTGACAATAAAGAACATACCGTACACATGAACGGCAACGAAGTATTTAAATTTGCCGTTAAGGTTATGGGCAAAACGGCTAAAAAATCGCTGGAGCAGGCAGGCTTAAGCAACGAGGATATTGATATGCTGGTACCGCATCAGGCCAATATCCGCATTATTCAATCCGCTGCCAAGCATTTTAAAATGCCGATGGACAAAGTTTGGGTAAACATTGATAAATACAGCAATACTTCCGCAGCATGCATTCCTATCGCTTTGGCGGAAATGCAGGACCAGCACGCTATGAAAAAAGGCGACAACTTACTGCTTGTTGCTTTCGGCGCTGGCCTTACCTGGGGCAGTATTGTACTTAAATGGGCAAAATAAACGACGGAAGAGAGGCTTTGTGAATGAGTAAAGTAGCATTTATTTTCCCGGGCCAGGGCTCCCAGAGCGTTGGCATGTGCAAAGATTTGTACGACAACTATGCGTGCGCACGCAGAACCTTTGAAGAAGCAGACGAAGCTTTGGGTTTTTCTATCAGCAAACTGTGCTTTGAAGGCCCCGAAGACCAGCTGCGCCTGACTTTCAACACTCAGCCGGCTATTTTAACCGCCAGCGTTGCCTGCGCAAGAGTGCTTGCCGAAAACGGCGTAACCTGCGAAATTGCGGCAGGGCACAGCCTTGGTGAATATTCCGCGCTGGTACAGGCTGAAGCGCTTGATTTTGCCGACGCTGTACGCATTGTACGCAAAAGAGGCCAGTTCATGCAGGAGGCTGTTCCTGTCGGCGAAGGCAGTATGGCAGCAGTTCTTGGCATGGATACCGATAAAATCGTTGAAATCTGCCGCGGCATTGAAGCCGAATGCGGCGAAGCTGTACAGGCAGTAAACTTTAACTGCCCCGGTCAGGTTGTAATTGCCGGTGCTGTCGGCGCTGTTGATAAAGCGCTGGTTGCTTTGAAAGAAGCTGGCGCAAAACGCGCAGTACTTCTGCCGGTAAGCGCTCCTTTCCACAGCACGCTGCTGCAGCCCGCTTCCGACCGTCTGGCAGAAGTATTTAAAACCATTACCTTCCATGATGCTAAAATCCCCGTTATGGCTAACGTAAACGCCGAAGAAGAAACCAAAGCTGAAGCAATTAAGGAAAGCTTAATCCGCCAGGCGGCTATGCCTGTGCTTTGGGAAACCGGCGTAAGAAAAATGATTGCAGGCGGCGTTGATACCTTTGTTGAAGTTGGCCCGGGCAAAGTTCTGTGCGGTTTCAACAAAAAAATCGACAAGAGCGTAACTTCTTTAAACGTAGAAGACGAAGCAAGCCTTGCAAAAACACTTGCTCATTTCCAGGAGGTACGTTAAAATGCAGTTAGAAGGCAAAGTAGCTTTAGTTACCGGCGCTTCCCGCGGTATCGGCAAAGCCATCGCGCTGATGCTTGCCGAAAACGGTGCGGATATTGCCGTTAACTTTGCAGGCAGCACCGCAGCTGCGGAAGCAGTTGCCGCTGAAATTGAAAAAATGGGCAGAAAAGCAATTCTCGTCCAGGGTGATGTTTCCAAAGCCGATGTCTGCGCAGAAATCGTAGACAAGGTTGTAAGCGAACTTGGCCATATTGATATCCTCGTCAATAACGCCGGCATTACCCGCGACACCCTGCTTCTGCGCATGAAGGAAGAAGATTGGGACGCAGTTTTGAACACCAACCTGAAAGGCGTATTCAACTGCACCAAAGCTGCCGTTAAATATATGGCAAAACAGCGCAGCGGCAGCATTGTAAACATCAGCTCCGTTGTAGCGCTGATGGGCAATGCAGGACAGGCCAACTATGCGGCTGCCAAAGCAGGCATCCTTGGTTTTACCCGCAGCGTTGCCAAAGAAATGGCAGCACGCGGAATCCGCGTAAACGCTGTTACACCGGGCTTTATCAAAACCGATATGACCAGCGTTCTTTCCGAAAAAGTTGTTGCAGCTATGGAAGCTTCCATTCCGCTTGCCCGTCTGGGTGAGCCTGAAGATATTGCCAAAGCGGTATTGTTCCTTGTAAGCGATAATGCCGCTTATATAACCGGCCAGACTTTACATGTCGACGGCGGTATGGTAATGTAATAGTGTATTATCAAACTATCTTGGAAGGAGGTGAATCGTAATGAGCACTTTCGACAAAGTTAAAGACATCACTGTAGAACAATTGAGTGTTGACCCGGAAGAAGTAAAAATGGAATCTTCCTTCATCGACGATTTGGGTGCAGACTCTCTGGATATCGTTGAACTCATCATGGCTTTTGAAGAGGAATTCGGCGTAGAAATTCCTGACGAAAAAGCAGAAAAAATCCGCACTGTTGCGGACGCAGTTAAAATGTTGGATGAAGAAAAATAATTTATCCGCAGTTTGGCGGGAGGCATTTTGCCTCCCCGCCAATTTAAATAAGCAGCATCTTAACCAGAAATGGGGGATATTTGTTGAAATTACCAGTGCTTAAAATAGGTAATAAAGTAGCTGAAATGCCGATATTTCAAGGTGGCATGGCAATCAGGCTTTCTACTGCGCGTCTTGCTGGTGCGGTAGCGCGTGAAGGCGGCGTTGGCCTTGTGGCAGCGTCCGGTCTGGAACTTGATGAGCTGCGCCAGGAAATCCGCCTTGCAAGAAAGCTCAGCGAAGGCAGAGGAATGATTGGCATTAACGCTATGGTGGCAGCGCGCGCTTTTGCCGACCTGATTACAACAGCGGCTGAAGAAAAAGTAGATTTGCTTGTTGCCGGCGCCGGTTTTTCAAGAGATATTTTCGCCATCGGCCGCGCCTACAACGTTCCGGTAGTACCTATCGTTTCTTCGGTAAAGCTGGCTAAAATCTCCGAAAAACTCGGGGCATCGGCTATCGTTGTCGAAGGTACGGAAGCGGGCGGCCATCTGGGGACGCAGGAATCCATCAAAACCATCCTGCCGGGCATCCTTAAAGCGGTTAACATTCCTGTTATCGCGGCGGGCGGCGCGGTTTGCGGTGCCGATGTGGCTGAGCTGTTAAAGCTTGGCGCCAGCGGTGTGCAGATGGGCAGCCGTTTTGCAGCCAGTGAGGAATCCAACGGCGCACCGGCTTTGAAGGAATTTTACCTGAAGATGACTAAAGAAGATGTGGTTCAGATTGACAGCCCGGTCGGCTATAAAGGCCGCGCTATTTTGAACCCGTTTGCGCAGAAGGTTCTGGACGGCACTCAGCCGAGGCCGACGACCTGCGACGCATGCCTTAAACACTGCTCGCGCAGCTTCTGCATTATCAGGGCTCTGACCCGTGCGCAGCAGGGCGATGTTGAAACCGGCCTTGTATTTACCGGTGCCAACATGTGGAAGATTAAGGAAATTCTGCCTGTTAAAGAAATTTTCAGAAGGCTGAAAGAAGATATAGAAAAAATTTAATTTTGAGGTGATTTGTTTTGAAGAGAAGAGTTGTTATAACCGGCGTGGGCGCAATTACCCCTATCGGCATCGGCAAGGAAGAATTCTGGAACAATCTGGTTGCAGGTAAATCCGGCGTTGGCCCGATTACCCAGTTTGATGCTTCCGAATACGGTACCAAAATTGCCGCTGAAGTAAAAGATTTTGATTTTGCCAAATATGGCGATAAAAAAGAAGGCAAACGCATGGACCGCGTTACCCAGTTTGCCGTTGCTGCGGCAAAAATGGCTGTGGAAGATGCCAAACTTGACCTGAACGCTATCGACCCTGTAAGAGCAGGCGTTTGCGTTGGCAGCGGCATCGGCGGCATGCACACCTATCTGGAACAGACCCTGAAATTTGCTGAAAAGGGCCCTTCCAAAATCAGCCCGTTCTTTATCCCGATGGAAATTCCGAATATGCCGGCAGGCCAGATTTCCATTGCGCTTGGGTTCAAAGGCCCTAACATGGCTATCGTAACCGCTTGCGCAACCGGCACCAATTGCGTTGGCGACGCTTTCAGAATTATCCAGTACGGAGACGCCGATATCATGATGGCAGGCGGCAGCGAAGCAGCTATTAACCCGCTGGCAGTTGCAGGCTTCGGCAACATGAAAGCACTCTCCACTAAAAACGATGAACCTGAAAAGGCATCCTGCCCGTTTGATAAAAAACGCGACGGCTTTGTTATGGGCGAAGGCGCAGGCGTGCTTGTTCTTGAAGAACTTGAACACGCACTGAAACGCGGCGCGCATATTTATGCCGAAGTTGCAGGCTATGGCATGACTGCCGATGCTTACCATATCACTGCTCCGGACCCGAGCGGCGAAATGCCGGCTGAATGCATGGCACTGGCTATTAAAGACGCAGGCATCAGCCCGGATGAAGTTGATTACATCAACGCGCACGGCACTTCTACCCACAGAAACGACCTGAACGAAACCATTGCCGCCAAGAAAATTTTTGGCGACCATGCTTATAAAATGATGATCAGCTCCAACAAATCCATGACCGGCCATTTGCTGGGCGCTGCAGGCGGCGTTGAAGCTATCGCAACCGCACTTACCATCGATACCGGCATTGTTCCGCCGACCATTAACTATGAAGATCCTGACCTTGAAGAAGGCCTTGACCTTGACTATGTTCCGAATGTTGCACGCAAAGCTGAAGTAAGAGCTGCGCTGTCCAACAACTTCGGTTTCGGCGGCCACAACGCCTGCATCCTTCTTAAAAAATATAAGGCATAAGCAGAAACGGTGATTGCCATGCAAAGTAAACGTAAGGACGAGCTGCTTGAGTTTTGCGGGCTGCTCGGAATTACAATGGATAATTTAGACCTTTTAAACACGGCGCTGACGCATACCTCCTTCGCGCACGAATCGAAGGAGCAGCCGCGCCCGGTGCATAATGAGCGCATTGAGTTTTTGGGCGATTCCGTGCTGAGCATTATCGTCAGCACCTATATGTACAAACATTTCCCCAAGCTCAACGAAGGCGAGCTGACCAAGTTCCGCGCGCACATCGTTTGCGAAACCTCGCTGGCTCAGTATGCGCATAAAATTTCGCTGGGCAAGTATTTAAGGCTCGGTAAGGGCGAAGCTTCCTCCGGCGGACGCGAAAGGGCTTCCATTCTGGCCGATGCGTTTGAATCCGTTTTAGGCGCATACTACATCGACCAGGGGCTGGCAGCGGCAGAAAAATTTTTGCTGGGGCTGATGAAAACCGAACTTGATTTCATCTGTGAACACGGAATTTATTCCGATTACAAAACACGTTTGCAGGAAATTGTGCAGCGCGACGGCGATGTGGAAATTTCCTACGAGTTGATTGATTCCAGCGGACCGGAACACAACAAGTCGTTTACGACGGTGGTTTCGGTAGCCGGTAAAGTTGTCGGCAAAGGCGTGGGGCACAGTAAAAAAGAATCTGAACAGCACGCGGCGAAAAGCGCTTTGGAAAAACTTAAAAAATAAAACTGACGGCTTCGGACTTAAACCCGGAGCCGTTTTTTATTTGTTTAATAAAAGCTTGCGTGATAAAATGATTTATATAAAAATCAAAAGGAAGATGAATATGCAAATAGATTTAGAAAAACAACCTTTACCTAAAAAATTTAAGAGAAATGGTAAGGATTATTTTTTAGATACCATTAGACAAAGATTAGTACAAGTTACACCGGAAGAAATTGTCAGGCAGAAAATTGTTTCATATTTAATTCATGATTTAAATGTACCGGAAAATATGATCATAGTTGAAGCTCCGCTTGCTCATTATGATATAGATTCAAAAAGAAGAGCGGATATTGTTGTTCATGGCTGGTCAGAAGAAAGGCAGTGTAATCTTCCTTTACTAGTAATAGAATGCAAAGCTGATGGTGTTTATTTAGGTAATGAGGTTGCAAATCAAGCTTTTGATTATGCTGATTTATTAGGTTGTGATTACGTTGCTATGACCGATGGATATAATATTTATTGCTATAGGTATAATGAAAAAACGAATACTTATGATAATATAAAAAACATTCCTGAATATAATGATTTATTAGCAAATAAATATGAAGCAGTAATTATTGAACCTGTTCCGGAGAGAATTAAGTTTGAAAATATTAAAAAATATTTAGAAGAGTATGATGTTAATGAAATAGGAACGGCAACCAGTATTTTAAAAGCAGTCCCTGCATTTAATTTAAGTGAATGTTTATTAGATGTTCGGCATAAAATGCCAACAGGACAATATGCAATGTTTAAGTTAATTGAAGATTATGGGGTAAGATTATTATCATATGGTAATGCTTCTGGCGGTGGAGTTTCAGGACCATATCGTTCTTTTTTAATAGAAAAGGATGGAAATACTGAATTTATTTCTATGGCAGTAGAGGTAGGTGTTACTTGGAGTAAACCAGATGTAGAAAGAACGTATTTAGATATTGCTATTGATGATGAAAAATCTTCTCATCTTTCATTACAGTTGATGTTAGATGAATATATGACTGTTTTGAATGATAAATGTTCTTTTTATCATAAAGGTAGTATTGGCATAGGTAAAATTGGTAGTGGTAAAATTAGTGAATTAAGGGAGTTAGTTTACAAAAGATATCCAAAGATAATTAAAAATAATTGCTTTTATTTTGGTACACTGACTAATAATAAATTATGGCATCTTGATGATAAAGATGTTGTAGAACTTATCGAAAATTTAATTTCTTATGTGTTAATCAGAGATGAATATAGAGAGATTGTTAAAAGGAGAAAAATTCAAAAGGAAAAGAAAAAATGAGCATTATTCCGATTTTTATTCCGCATGCTGGCTGCCCGCATCAATGTGTTTTTTGCAACCAGAAAAAAATCAGCGGGCAGAAAATTGCATCGGCGCAAGCCGTGCGGGAACAGATAGCAAAATATTTACAGTGGGTTAAGCCGGGACGTGCTAACGAAGCGGCTTTTTACGGCGGTTCGTTCACCGGGCTGGACGCTGCTTTGCAGGAGGAGCTTTTTGCGCCTGTTGATGAGCTTTTGCGTGACGGTGTTATCGGCAGCGTGCGCTGTTCCACAAGGCCGGATTATATAAGCGCCGAAAAACTGGCACTGCTAAAAAAGCATAACCTTACTACGGTAGAGCTGGGCGTGCAGTCGCTGGATGATAAAATTTTGGCTTTGGCTGAACGCGGGCATGATGCGGCAAGTGTTGTGCAGGCGGTGCAGCTTTTGCGTGCATACGGTTTTAACGTGGGCTTGCAGCTTATGTGCGGCATGCCGGGGCAAACGGCAGCAAGTTTTTTGGCAACAGTTGCCCAAAGCATTGCCCTTAAGCCGGACTTTGTGCGCTTGTACCCGCTGCTTGTTATTAAGGATACGCCGTTGGAGGAAAGCTACCGCCGCGGTGAGTTTAAACCGCTGAAGCTTGAAGAAGCGGTGGAGCTCTGCGCGCAGGCGTGGGAGCAGTTTGAGGCTGCCGGTATCAAAGTTATCCGCACCGGTTTGCAGCCTGATGATGAATTGTGCAGCCCGGGCAATATTGTTGCTGGGCCGTTTCATCCCGCCTTTGGCGAGCTTGTTAAAAGCCGTGTGCTGCGCCGAAAGGTTACGCCGCAGGTTTTGCAACTGCTGCACGGCGGAAGTGCCAAAATAAAAATTTATGTGCCGCAGAACGATGAAAGCAAGCTGCGCGGGCAGAAAAACGCCAACATTAAATACTGGCAAAGCCTTGGCGCGCAGATTGAAGTTGTTAAAACGGAAGGCACATTAAAAGTGGAGGCTGCCGATGAGTGATGTGTGCAGGTGCTTTGCGCCGGTGGCGGATGAAAATTGCCGCATTTTGATTTTGGGTTCTATGCCCGGCGAGCGCAGTTTGGAATTGCAGCAGTATTACGGGCACAAAAATAACCGCTTCTGGCGGATGATGGCAGAACTTGTGAATAACAGCGAGTTGCCGGAAGATTATGAGGAGCGCAAGCAGATGCTTTTGCGCAGCCGCATTGCGCTGTGGGATGTGATTGCTTATTGCAGGCGCGAGGGCAGCCTTGATTCCGCTATCCGCGAAGAAGAATACAATGATTTGCAGGGCTTTTTGGCAGAGCACCCGCAGATTAAACGGATTTGCTGCAACGGCGGCAAAGCTTACAGCGCGCTGCAAAAATATTGCCGCCGCCATCCGTTAAACGGCGTTGAAATTCTGGCAATGCCGTCAACAAGTCCGGCTAATGCCAGATGGAATTTGAAAAATTTAAAAGAAAAATGGGCGCCCGCTGTTTTAAATTGACCTCAAATTTAAGAAAATTTAAAGATTTTTTAACTTTTTTTGAGAGGCGCCTTGGAGTTTTTTTAGGTGCCGAAGCTGAAAAAGGGCATAAAAAGCGGCTCTTTTGTGTTAACTATCTTACATAAAAGCCAAAATGAAACACTTGGCAACGTGGAAAGAAAGAAGCGCATAAAATGGGCGTTTAAGCCTGCAAAAAAGTTGCAAAAAAATATTGACAAGGCTTTTTTGTAATGGTACAATATATCAGTATCACGGAACAGTTATGCCCTTTTTTAAGGAGGATGGCCCGATGCTGAAGCAGTTAACAGAAGCAACTAAACATGTCGTTGGTGTTAAACAAACGGCAAAAGCGGTTGAAAAGGGAACGGCAAAGCTGGTGTTTATCGCAGCCGATGCCGATATCCGCATAAGCCGCCCGCTTTTGGAAAGCTGCGAAGCCGCCGGTGTAAAAGTAATAACCGCGGATTCGATGCACGAACTTGGCAAAGCATGCGGCATTCACGTTGGGGCTGCTGCCGCCGCGGTGCTTAAAGACTGATAGGGACTTCCGCCAGTCGGGAGTTTTTATAATCATTCAAATCTAATTATTCGGGAAGGAGGTGCCGATATGCCTACAATTAACCAATTAGTCCGCAAAGGCAGACAGGTTGCAATTGAAAAATCCACCGCTCCGGCATTGAAAGAATGCCCTCAAAAACGCGGCGTTTGCACCAGGGTTTATACCACAACCCCTAAAAAACCTAACTCTGCTCTGCGTAAGGTTGCTCGTGTCCGTTTAACCAACGGCATCGAAGTTACCGCATATATTCCGGGTATCGGTCACAATCTGCAAGAACACAGCGTTGTTCTTATTAGAGGCGGAAGGGTAAAAGACCTTCCGGGCGTGCGTTACCATATCATTCGTGGTGCACTTGATACTGCTGGCGTTGCTAACCGCAGCCAGGGCCGTTCCAAATACGGCGCTAAACGTGCTAAAGCAAAAAAATAAGCAGTATTAACTGATTTCACGAAATGATTAAGGAGGGAAACACATGCCTAGAAAAGGCCCTGTTACTAAAAGAGACGTACTGCCGGATCCGGTGTATGGCTCCAAATTATTAACCAGATTCATCAACAAAATTATGCTTGATGGCAAAAAAGGCGTTGCAGAACGCATTGTATATGATGCTTTCGACCTGGTTCGCGCTAAAACCGGCAAAGATCCGTTGGAAGTATTTGATGCGGCTATGAAAAACGTTATGCCGCTGCTCGAAGTACGTGCCCGCCGTGTAGGTGGCGCTAACTACCAGGTTCCGGTAGAAGTACGTGCTGACCGCAAAACCACTCTTGGTATCCGCTGGCTGGTAAACTATTCCCGCCTGCGTGGTGAAAGAACCATGTATGAACGCGTTGCAGGCGAAATCATGGATGCCGCTAACGGCACCGGCGCTGCAGTTAAAAAACGCGAAGATACCCACAAGATGGCTGAAGCAAACAAAGCGTTTGCTCATTACCGTTGGTAAAACCCTGATTTATCTTAGAGGGAGGATTAAGAAGTGGGCAGAGAATTTCCGCTTGAGAAAACAAGAAATATCGGCATTATGGCTCACATCGATGCCGGTAAAACCACCACGACCGAACGTATTCTGTTCTATACCGGCCGCGTTCATAAAATCGGCGAAACCCATGAAGGCGCTGCTACCATGGACTGGATGGAACAGGAAAAAGAACGTGGTATTACCATTACTTCCGCTGCTACTACCTGCCACTGGAAAGGCCACCGTATCAACATCATTGATACTCCGGGCCACGTTGACTTCACTGTAGAAGTTGAACGTTCTCTGCGTGTTCTTGACGGCTCCGTTGCAGTATTCTGCGCTAAAGGCGGCGTTGAACCTCAGTCCGAAACCGTATGGCGCCAGGCTGACAAATACAGCGTACCGCGTATGGCTTACGTAAATAAAATGGATATTACGGGCGCGAACTTCTACAATGTAGTTCAAATGATGAAAGACCGCCTCGGCGCTAACGCAGTGCCTATCCAGCTGCCTATCGGCTACGAAGATTCCTTTGAAGGTATCGTTGACCTGATTAAAATGCAGGCTATTGTTTACGGCGATAAGCTCGGCAAAGACGAAGAATTCGTTGAAATTCCGGCAGAAATGAAGGAAAAAGCTGAAGAATACCGTCAGGCTCTCATCGAAGCAGTTGCTGAAAGCGATGACGAACTGATGATGAAATACCTCGAAGGCGAAGAACTTACCGAAGAAGAAATCATGACCGGTATCCGCAAACAGACCATTGCCTGCAAGATGACTCCGGTTTGCTGTGGTTCTTCTTACAAAAACAAAGGCGTTCAGCCTCTGCTTGATGCAATCGTTGCTTTCATGCCGGCACCGACCGACATTCCTCACATTAAAGGTGTTATTCCTGAAACCGGCGAGGAAGATGAACGTCCGTCCAGCGACGAAGAACCGTTTGCAGCTCTGGCATTCAAGATTATGACCGACCCGTATGTTGGTAAGCTCGCATTCTTCCGCGTATATTCCGGTACTCTTGAATCCGGTTCTTATGTTTATAACTCTACTAAAGGCAAACGCGAACGTATCGGCCGTATCCTGCAAATGCATGCAAACCACCGCCAGGAAATCGAAAAGGTTTACGCAGGCGACATTGCTGCTGCAGTAGGTTTGAAAGATACCACTACCGGCGATACCCTTTGCGATGAAAAAGCTCCGATTATCCTCGAGTCCATGGTGTTCCCTGATCCGGTTATTTCCGTAGCCGTTGAACCGAAAACCAAAGCTGACCAGGAAAAAATGGGCATTGCTCTTGCAAAACTTGCCGAAGAAGACCCGACCTTCCGCGTTCACACTGATCCGGAAACCGCGCAGACCATCATCTCCGGTATGGGCGAGCTTCACCTCGACATTATCGTTGACCGTCTGCTCCGCGAATTCCACGTTGGCTGCAGCGTAGGTAACCCGCAGGTTGCTTATCGTGAAACCATCCGCAAATCCGTTAAAGCTGAAGGTAAATTTGTACGTCAGTCCGGCGGTAAAGGCCAGTACGGCCACTGCTGGCTGGAACTCACTCCGCTGGAACCCGGCGAAGGCTTCAAATTCGACAACAAAGTTGTCGGCGGTGCTATTCCGAAAGAATACATCGGGCCTGTTGAAGCAGGTGTTAAAGAAGCTATGGAAAACGGCGTAGTTGCCGGTTATCCGATGGTAGACGTTGGCGTAACTGTTTACGACGGCTCTTACCATGAAGTTGACTCCTCTGAAATGGCATTTAAGATTGCCGGTTCTATGGGCTTCCGTGCTGGTGCACTGAAAGCTGACCCGGTTATCCTTGAGCCTTACATGAAAGTAGAAGTTACCGTTCCTGAAGAATACATGGGTGACGTTATCGGCGACCTGAACAGCCGCCGCGGACGCATCAACAGCATGGAAGCACGCAACGGTGCGCAGGTTATCGACGCATTTGTTCCGCTGTCTGAAATGTTCGGTTATGCAACCGACCTTCGTTCCAAAACTCAGGGCCGCGGCAACTACTCCATGGAAGTTGACCATTACGAAGAAGTTCCGAGAAATATTGCTGAAGCAATTGTTGCTAAAAACAAAGGCACTCAGGCCTAAGAATTTACCCGTCTAAGGAGGAAACAATAAATGGCAAAGCAAAAATATGAAAGAACAAAACCCCATGCTAACATTGGCACCATCGGTCACGTAGACCATGGCAAAACCACTCTTACCGCTGCAATCACCAAAGTTCTTGCAAAACAGGGCGGCGCAGAATTCATGGATTACTCCATGATCGATAAAGCTCCTGAAGAAAGAGAACGCGGCATCACCATCAACACCGCACACGTAGAATATGAAACCGCAACCCGCCACTATGCACACGTTGACTGCCCGGGCCATGCCGACTATGTTAAAAACATGATCACCGGCGCAGCACAGATGGACGGCGCAATCCTGGTAGTATCCGCAGCTGACGGCCCGATGCCGCAGACCCGCGAACACATCCTTCTGGCACGCCAGGTAGGCGTACCTGCAATCGTAGTATTCCTGAACAAAGCCGACATGGTAGACGATCCGGAACTCATCGAACTGGTAGAAATGGAAGTACGTGAACTTCTCTCCAGCTATGACTTCCCGGGCGACGATATTCCTATCGTAGTAGGTTCCGCACTGAAAGCTTTGGAAGGCGACCCTGAATACGAAAAGAAAATCATGGAACTGATGGACGCAGTTGACGCATACATTCCTATTCCGGAACGCGCAACCGACAAACCGTTCCTGATGCCTGTCGAAGACGTATTCACCATCACCGGCCGTGGTACTGTAGCAACCGGCCGTGTAGAACGTGGCACCATTAAAGTAGGCGACACCGTTGAAATCGTAGGCCTCTCCGAAGAAAAGAAGAGCACCGTAGTAACCGGCGTAGAAATGTTCCGCAAACTGCTCGACGAAGCAGTAGCCGGCGACAACATCGGCTGCTTGCTGCGCGGTGTAGACCGTAAAGAGATTGAACGCGGCCAGGTACTTTCCAAACCGGGCAGCATTCATCCGCACACCAAATTCAAAGCAGAAGTATATGTACTGACCAAAGAAGAAGGCGGCCGTCACACCCCGTTCTTCAACGGCTACCGTCCGCAGTTCTATTTCAGAACGACTGACGTAACCGGCGTAACCGAACTTCCGGAAGGCGTAGAAATGGTAATGCCTGGCGATAACGTAACCATGGAAGTAGAACTGATTACCCCGATCGCTATCGAACAGGGCCTGCGCTTTGCAATCCGCGAAGGCGGCCGTACCGTTGGCGCCGGTGTTGTAACCGAAATCGAAGGTAAATAATTTTATAAGGATCCCATCATAAAATAGATCCCGTTATGAGGGGCTGAAAACCGCCCCTCATATTGTTATGTTTGTTTGTATGGCCCTGCGATGATGTGAGAGGTTGCTTGCCTGTTCAGACAGGGAGATTTTCACGGAGTATGTCCGTTCTTAGAAACTGGGCGATTAGGAGGAAATGTTTTAATGTCGAAATCACAGAAAATCAGAATACGCCTCAAAGCGTATGACCACAAAGCACTTGACCAGAGTGCTGCCAAAATCGTGGAAACTGCGAAACGTACCGGTGCTCAGGTTTCCGGCCCGATTCCGCTTCCGACCGAAAAAAATATCTATACGATTCTGCGTTCCCCTCATGTTAACAAAGATTCCCGTGAGCAGTTTGAAATGCGTACTCACAAACGTCTTGTAGACATTCTGGAACCGACTGCGAAGACCGTTGATTCTTTGATGCGTCTTGATCTTCCTGCCGGCGTAGATATCGAGATTAAACTGTAAGGAGGAGGTGCGAGAATGGCTAAAGGAATCTTAGGTAAAAAAATCGGTATGACTCAGATTTTTGAAGCTGACGGCAGATTGATTCCGGTAACTGTAATTGAAGCCGGCCCCTGCGTTGTCATTCAAAACAAAACCGAAGAAAAAGACGGCTACAATGCTGTACAGCTTGGCTTCGGCGAAGTAAAAGAAAAACATACCACGAAACCGATGAAGGGCCATTTTGACAAAGCAGGTGTTGCTCCTGTTAAATTTGTCAAAGAATTGCGTTTGTCTGCTCCTTCTGAATTTACAGTAGGCGATAAAATTTGCTGCGACATCTTCGCTGCTGGCGAACTGGTTGATGCAACCGGTATTTCCCGCGGTAAAGGTTTTGCAGGTACCATTAAACGCCACAATTTCGCTCGTGGTCCTATGAAACACGGTTCCAAATCTCATCGTGAACCTGGCTCCATGGGTCCCATGTACTCCGGTCCTGGCGGCCGTGTTATCAAAGGTAAAAAACTGCCTGGACGTATGGGTAATGCTCAAGTAACCGTTCAACGCTTAACCGTAGCTAAAGTTGACGCTGAACGCAATCTTATTCTGGTTAAAGGTTCCATTCCGGGAGCTGCCGGTTCTTTCGTTGTAGTTAAAGAAACCGTAAAACCCAATAAGAAATAAGAACATAAGCGAAAGAAAGGAGGATGCTTCTAATGCCGAAGTTATCAGTATATAATATCTCCGGTCAACCTACCGGTGAAGAAATAGAATTAAATGAAGTTGTGTTTGGCGTAGAGTTCAACGAAGCTGTTGTACATCAGGCAATCGTTATGCAGCACGCTAACCAGCGCCAGGGCACTGCTGCTACCAAAACCCGCGGCCTTGTTCGCGGCGGCGGTCGCAAACCTTGGAAACAGAAAGGCACCGGCCGTGCACGCAGCGGTTCTACCCGTTCTCCTCTGTGGGTAGGCGGCGGCACCGTATTCGGACCGCAGCCCCGCAGCTACGACAAAAAAATGCCGCGTAAAGCACGCCGTCTGGCAATCCGCTGCGCACTGAGCGCAAAAGTTGCTGCCGGTGAAATGGTAGTGGTTGACGGCCTTGCATTTGATGCACCGAAAACCAAAAACGTTGTTAACATGCTCGCTGCATTTGACGCTGCAGACAAAAAAGCTCTTATCATCACCAACGGTGAAAACGAAAATGTTGAGCTTTCTTCCCGCAACATGCCGAAAGTAACCGCACTTTCCAATGCATGCCTGAACTGCTTCGACTTGCTCAACAACAACAAAGTATTCCTGGCTAAAGATGCTATTGCCAGAATTGAGGAGGTGCTCGCATAATGGCAACCAATCCTCGCGATTTATTAATCCGCCCTGTAATCACCGAAAAAACTTCCATGATGATGCAGGATAACAAATATACCTTTAAAGTGCCTCTTACTGCTAACAAAACTGAAATCAGACAAGCGGTAGAGAAAATTTTTAACGTAAAAGTTGAAAAAGTAAACACCGTGCGCGTACTTGGCAAAACTAAACGCATGGGCAGATACGTTGGCAAACGTTCCGATTATAAGAAAGCTATCGTGAAGCTGGCTGAAGGCAATACGATTCAAATTTTCGAAGGAATGTAATTTAACGTAATAAGGAGGTAAAATTAAATGGCTATTAAAAGCTTTAATCCGTATTCTCCTTCGAGACGCTTCATTACAGTGTCTACCTTCGAAGAGATTACGACCGATAAGCCGTACCGTCCGCTTGTTGAAAAACTCAACAAACATGCTGGACGCAACAACACCGGCAAAATGACCGTTCGCCATCAGGGCGGCGGCGTTAAAAGACTGTATCGTATCATTGACTTCAAACGCACCAAAGACGGTATCCCGGCTCGCGTTGCTACCATCGAATACGATCCTAACCGTAATGCACGCATAGCTCTCGTTAACTATGTAGACGGTGAAAAACGCTACATCATCGCTCCGCTTGATTTGAAAGTAGGCGACATGATTGAAAGCGGCCCGGAAGCTGATATCAAAATCGGCAACTGCCTGCCGCTGAAAAATATTCCGCTTGGCACCACCGTGCACAATGTTGAACTGAAAATCGGCAAAGGCGGCCAGATGGCTCGCAGCGCCGGCGCTTCCGCTCAGCTGATGGCTAAAGAAGGCGATTACGCACTTCTCCGTCTGCCTTCCGGCGAAATCCGCAAAGTTCACATCAACTGCCGTGCTACTATCGGCCAGGTTGGCAACATTGATTTTGAAAACATTACCATCGGTAAAGCCGGCCGCAGCCGTTGGCTGGGCATCCGTCCTGCAAACCGCGGCGTAGTAATGAACCCGAACGACCATCCGCATGGCGGTGGCGAAGGCCATTCTCCTGTCGGCCGCAAACGCCCTGTTACTCCTTGGGGCAAATGTGCTTTCGGTACTCGTACCCGCAAGCAGAAAAAAGCTTCCAGCAAGCTGATTGTAAAACGCAGAACGAAATAATTAGCAGGTTAAAGAAAGGAGGCCCAAATAGTGTCCAGATCAATCAAAAAAGGACCTTATGTGCATGAAAGTCTTCTGAAGAAGATCGAAGCCATGAACGCTTCTAACGATAAAAAAGTTGTAAAGACCTGGTCTCGCAGCTCCACTATTCTTCCGGAATTTTTAGGACATACTATTGCCGTACATGACGGCCGTAAACATGTGCCTGTATTCATTACCGAAGATATGGTTGGCCATAAATTGGGAGAATTTGCTCCCACCCGTACTTACAAAGGTCATGCCGATAAAAGTACGGCTTTAAAATAAGGGGAAAGGGGGCAGATAGCATGGAAGCAAAAGCTGTTGCAAAATATGTTCGTATCGCGCCGCGCAAACTGCGCATCGTGATTAACCTTATCCGCGGCAAATCCGTGGGTGAAGCATTCGCGATCCTCAAACATACCCCTAAAGTTGGGTCTGAGGTAATCGAGAAGGTACTGCGCAGTGCAGTTGCCAATGCAGAGCATAACTTCGACATGAATGTAGACGAACTCGTTGTATCCACCTGCTTTGTGGATCAGGGTCCTACCATGAAGAGAATTCATCCGCGTTCCCGCGGACAAGCGTTTAAAATTTTGAAACGCTCCAGCCACGTAACCGTAGCAGTTAAAGAAAAATAATATCCCGAAGAAGGAGGGAAACGATAGTGGGTCAAAAAGTTAATCCGCATGGTCTGCGCGTAGGCATCATTAAAGGTTGGGATTCCAAATGGTATGCCGACAGAGACTATGAAAAATACTTATTGGAAGATATTAAAATCCGTGAATTCATTAAAGATAAACTGTTCTTATCCGGTATTTCTAAAGTAGAAATCGAACGTGCATCCAACAGAGCACGCATCTCCATCCACACCGCTAAACCCGGTATGGTAATCGGCCGTCAGGGCAGCAACATCGAATTGCTTAAAAACGATTTGAAAAAAATGACTGACAGCGTAATCGACATCAATATCGTTGAGGTTAAAACCCCGGATATGGACGCAACCCTTGTTGCAGAAAACATCGCTTCTCAGCTCGAACGCCGTATCGCTTTCCGCCGCGCTATGAAACAGTGCGTAGGCCGTACCATGCGTATGGGCGCTAAAGGCATCAAAGTACAGGTTGGCGGCCGTCTTGGCGGTGCAGAAATTGCCCGCAGCGAAAGCTACCGCGAAGGAAGCATTCCTCTGCATACCCTGCGTGCCGACATTGATTATGGTACCGCAGAAGCACATACCACTTACGGCCGTATCGGCGTAAAAGTATGGATTTATAAAGGTGAAGTCCTTCCTGAAAGTAAAGAAGTAGCAAAAGCTGCTCCGACGAAGGAGGCATAAGTTAATGTTATTACCGAAGAGAGTTAAACATCGTAAACAGCACAGAGGCCGTATGACCGGCCGTGCAATGCGCGGCAATAAAATTGCCCATGGCGATTACGGTCTGGTAGCACTTGAGCCGGCCTGGATCACCAACCGTCAGATTGAAGCAGCACGTATTGCTATGACCCGTTACATTAAACGTGGCGGTCAGGTATGGATTCAGATTTTCCCTGACAAACCGATTACCGCTAAACCGGCTGAAACCCGTATGGGTAGTGGTAAAGGCTCCCCGGAATACTGGGTAGCAGTTGTTAAACCCGGCCGCGTAATGTTTGAAATGAACGGTGTATCCGAAGAAGTCGCTAAAGAAGCTATGCGTCTTGCTAGCCACAAACTGCCGATTAAGACAAAATTTGTGACCCGCGCACAGCAAGAAGCTGAAGCTGCCGCACAGGAAAAGGGTGGTGAAGCTTAATGAAAACCGCA
>CALXRU010000020.1 GCA_944390935.1 Acidaminococcaceae bacterium | reverse complement strand
TTTTTTGTATGTTTTTGTGATAAATTTTTTCGTTATTTTAACTTGACAAATTGACGCTGCGGAAGCAAAATATACACGTTACTTTATTTTTTGAGAGGGGAAAGAAAATTATGACACCATCATCAATTTTGAAAGGAACGGCCGTCCTGCTGTTATTGCAGGGCGTCAGCACAATCGTGCTTAACCTGTGCGGCTTTAAGTTCCCGCCGGCGCTTTTGGCCATGCTGCTTTTGCTGGCGCTGATGTTGAAGGGAATTATCCGCCCGCGCACGGTTGAAGACGTATGCGATATTTTAATAGAAAAAATGGGCATGCTTTTTTTACCGGCAGGCGTCAGCATTTTGCTGTACCTTGATATCATCATCGCCGAAAGCACTGCCATTATCGCTACGGTGCTTATCAGCAGCCTGCTGATTTTAGTTGTGACGGCGCTGTTTTTAAACTTTATGTTAAAAGGCAAAGGCGGTGAGCACAAATGACTTTGTTGCCCGAAGCCTTTATCCAGTCGCCGCTGTTCGGCATTGCGCTGACCGTTGTGGTTTATGTACTGTGCGAGCTGATTGTCGATAAATTTGAACTGAACATTGTGCCGCCGTTTGTGCTGGCCTGTCCGATGATTATTTTGTTCATTTATTTTCAGGAGCCTTACATCACTTACGATGATTACGAAAACGGCGCTGGCTTTATCAACTTCCTGCTCGGGCCTGCCACGGTAGCACTGGCACTGCCGTTATACAACAACCGCCATATTATTAAGGATAATCTGTTCGTTATCGCCAGCGGCATTATTGTTGCCACCGTTACCGGCATCGTCAGCATTTTTGTCTGCGGCAAAATTTTCGGCGCCAGCGACCAGGTGCTGCTTTCCATGATACCAAAATCCGTCACCACGCCGATTGCCATGGATATTTCATCCGCTATCGGCGGCATACCGGCGTTAACGGCGGCCTGCGTAATTTTTACCGGCATGTTCGGCGCAACCATTAACCACAAACTGCTGGAAGCATTAAAGGTAAAAAACAACATCGCCATCGGCCTGTCCATCGGCGCGTCAAGCCACGGTTTGGGCACCAGCGTCTGCGCCAGCAAAAATGCTTTGCAGCTCGCTATCGGCGGCGCGTCCATCGGGCTGACAGGCATTGCCACTTCCCTTTTGGCGCCTGTGCTGCTGCCAATGCTGGACAGCCTGTTTTAACTTAATAACAAAATACAAAAACGGTACTGCCATTTCGGTAGTACCGTTCTTTTTTATGCTTATTTTAAATTAACGCCGCACAGCTTCATGCCGCGTTCGTATTTGCTGCGCTCCTCGCCGGATATGGGTACAAGTTTTGCAATTTTATCGACGTAAGCCAGCAAATCTTCTTTGGTGCCGCTTTTTATTTCCAGCTCTGTTTCGTTAATCTGGCAAACCTCTGTGCTGAAGGGCGAAGTAATCTGCCCGCAGTCCACCGCCAGTTCCAGTTTGGTGGCAGGCGTAATTTGCAGCAGGCACAGCTTGCGCTCCACGCTGACCGTAAACAGTTTTTGCATCGGTTCACCGCCGGTGATTTTTATCAAATCCCTGTTAAAACCAACCGCTTCAAAGCCCTGCAATACCGGTGTTGCGTCCGGCAAGTCAATGTTGTATTCGTTGCGGCTGCTGAACGCGCCGTGCGCTTCCTTTTCGGTTTTAATAGTCGCTTCAAACTTATCGCCGTTTTGGCGCACACGGTAGGCAATGCCGCTTTTCATCAGGCTGTAAGCCGCCGTGTCGTAATAGCTTGTTGCTAAATGCTGCACCGCTTCGCTTCCGGGCACAATTTTTTCCGTAATCAGCGGCGACGCCAGCAGTTTTTGCAAAGCCTCCGCTTCTATAATCAGTTTCACTTCAATTTCTGCGGACATGGTTCTCTCCTTTTATGCTATTGAGCCGCGCAGCTCGGTAAAAATTACCTGCCTCTTGTCAAGCTCGTACACCTGCGGCTCCAGTTCGCGCAGGTCGTCAGTGCGCCAGCCTTTATGCTGCGCCGCCAGAAGCTCCAGCGCTTCATCAAGGCTTTCTGCCGCCACAATGGCAATGGCATCAAGGTAAAACTCGCTGTTCACGCATGGTTCCTGTATCATGCTGTGGCTGTGGTAGGTTTTGTTATGGCGCCATACATAAAGTTTCATAAACGCACCTTCTTTCTGTATCCTTTGCTTTAATTATAAACTGTTATCGCCGCCGCGGCAACCTTTACGCCGCTCTGTAAAAAGCAAAACCGCCGATGCTGTACCGGCGGCATGCAATATTTTAATCTCTCAGTTTTGCTTTGTAGGCTTCGCCGACTTTTTCAACCACGTTTTTAATAACGGCGTCAATTTCTTCATCGGTCAGAGTGCGGTCGTCAGCCTGGAAGGTTAAGTTGAAGGCCATGGATTTATAGCCAGCTTCCACCTGTTTGCCGGTGTAAACGTCAAACACCTGCACTTTTTTCAGCAGCTCGCCCGCGTTGGCGCGAATAACGTTTTCCAGTTCTTCCGTTGCTACTTCCAGCGGCACAACAACGGCGATATCGCGCGAGGTTGCCGGGTATTTGGGCAGATGTTCAAACTGCGGCACATGCGTTGCGGTAGCAACCAGCGGCGCAACTTCCAGTTCCAGCACGCAGACGCTGCCGTTCAAATCAAAGTTTTCCGCAGCGGTCGGGTGCAGTTCGCCAAACCAGCCGATTACTTTGCCGTCAGCTTCAATGGCGCAGCTCTTGCCCGGGTGCAGATACGGCTGCGCTACCGGCACAAATTTAACGCTGGTCAGCTGTACGGTTTCCAGCAAACCTTCCACAATGCCTTTCATATCGTAGAAGTCAACTTCGTCCTTACTTTCTGTCCAGTTCAGCGCGCTGCGGCGTCCTGTCAACACGGCGCACAGCACCTGTTTTTCTTCCGGCAGCTCTTTCAGCGGCAACGCTTTGGGCAGGAATACCTTGCCGATTTCAAAAATCTTGACGGAATCAGCCTGACGCGCCTGGTTATAAGCTGCGGTATTCAGCATACCGGGCAGCATGCTGGTGCGCATTACCTTAAACTCGTCGCTCAGCGGGTTCATCAGCTCAATGGCAGCACGGCGGCTGTCGCTTTCGCCCAGCAGCATTTTGTCAAAGTTATTGGGGTTGATGAAGCTGTAAGTCATAACCTCGCTCAAGCCTGCGGCTACAAGGTAATCTTCAATTTCTTCGCACACGTCATCGATAACGGCCTGACGCCCTTGTACCAAAGGCAGTTCCGGATTGTGCGATTCGATTTTATCATAAGAGTGCATTCTGGCGATTTCTTCGCTGATATCGGCGTCGCAGCTGATATCGTAGCGCCAGCTCGGAGCGGTAACAACCAGCTCGTTGCCGTCGTATTCCACACCAAACTGCAATTTTTTCAGGATATCAACCATTTCGTCAGCGGCAATTTCCACGCCGATGCGGGTGTTGATTGCTTTCGGCGTTACGCGGATAACGGCCGGTTTAACTTCTTCCGGGTAATCCTCCACAATGCCGCAGACGGTTTCACACGCACCCATCTGCTCCAGCAGATGTACGGCACGGTTCAGCGCGTTGTGGTTCAGAATGGTATCAACGCCGCGTTCAAAACGTCCGGACGCTTCGCTGCGCAGACCCAAAGCCTTGGAAGTACGGCGGATGGACGGGCCGTTAAAGGTTGCGGCTTCCAGCATTACGTTTACGGTTGCGCCGGTAACTTCGGTTTCAAGGCCGCCCATAACGCCACCTAAACCAACTGCGTGTTCCGTGTCGGCAATTGTAATCATATCCGGCGTTAAAATGCGTTCCTGGCTGTCCAGCGTAACCAGTTTTTCGCCTTCTGCGGCGCGGCGCACAATAAGTTTATGCCCGCCGACTTTATCGTAATCGTAAGCGTGCATCGGCTGGCCAAGTTCCAGCATTACATAGTTAGTAACGTCAACCACGTTGCTGATGGGGCGCATACCGCAGGCACGCAGGTGTTTCTGCATCCATTCCGGCGAAGGGCCGATTTTAATATTTTTAAGGACGCGCACGGCAAAACGGCTGCACAAATCCTTGCACTGCACTTCGATAGCAGCCATATCGGCAGCGTTGCCGCCCGCAGCTTCCTTAACACTCATATCCGGCAGGCGTAATTCTTTACCCAAAACGGCAGCAGCTTCACGCGCAAGGCCGATGATGTTGGTGCAGTCGCCGCGGTTGGCGGTTAAGTCGATGTCAAGTACAACGTCGTCAAGGCCCAGCACCTTTTTAATATCCACGCCAATCGGAGTATCCGGCGGCAGGATGAAAATGCCTTCGCGCTGTTCCGGCAGAAGGAGTTTTGCGTCGATGCCAAGCTCGCTTGCGCTGCACAGCATACCGAAGGAATCCAGCCCGCGCATTTTTGCTTTTTTCAGCGTCATGCCGTTAGGCAGGTGCGAGCCGACAACGGCAACAGGGACCATATCATACTGGTGTACGTTCTGCGCTCCGGTTAAAATCTGTAAAATTTCCGGGCCGCCCACGTCCATCATGCAGACCCACAGATGGTCGGAATCGGGATGGCGTTCAATCTGCGTTACCTTGCCGGTAATTACGCCTTCAATGCCCTCGCCCAGATAGTTAACGCTTTCAACTTCCAGACCCACGCGGGTCAGTTTTTCAGCCAGCTCCTCAGGAGTGACATCAATATCTACATATTGTTTCAGCCAATCAATAGATGCTAACATGGTATCCCTCCTTATTTAAACTGGCGGATGAACCGCAGGTCATTTTCAAAGAACAGGCGCAAATCGTCGATGCCATATTTCAGCATCGCAATACGTTCTACACCCATGCCGAATGCATAACCGCTGGTTTTTTCAGGGTCATAACCGCTCATGCGCAATACGTTTGGGTGTACCATGCCGCTGCCCAAAATCTCCAGCCAGCCGCTGTTTTTGCACACACGGCAGCCCTTGCCGCCGCAGATAACGCAGGAAATATCAACCTCGGCGCTCGGTTCCGTAAACGGGAAGTAGCTCGGGCGCAGGCGGATGCTGACGCTGCTGCCAAACATTTCCTTGCAGAAGGTTTCCAGAGTGCCTTTTAAATCAGCAAGGCTGATATCTTTGCCAAGCACAAGGCCTTCCACCTGATGGAACATCGGCGAATGGGTAGCGTCGTAGTCGTTGCGGTAAACAGTGCCCGGCGAAATCATGCGGATAGGGGAATCCGGCACGCTGGCCTGCATTTTACGCGCCTGCATCGGCGAAGTCTGCGTGCGCAGCAAAATATCTTCGGTAATATAGAAGGTGTCCTGCATATCCCTTGCCGGATGGTCTTTCGGCAAGTTCAACGCTTCAAAATTGTAGTAATCGCTTTCAATTTCCGGCCCTTCCATTACTTCAAAGCCCATGCGCATAAAAATCTTTTTAATTTCGCGCATCGTCAGCGTAATGGGGTGCAGATGCCCACACTGCGGTTTGCGTCCCGGCAGCGTAATATCAACTTTTTCTCCGGCAAGGCGCTGTTTTAATGCTTCGGCCTCCAGCACTTCGGTTTTGGCAGCAATGGCTTCTTCCAGAATCTTTTTAACTTCGTTCACCATCTGGCCAACTTTCGGCCTTTCTTCCGCCGGCAGGCTGCCCATGCCGCGCAGAATATCCGTCATCTGCCCTTTTTTGCCAAGGTACTTAACGCGCAAATCCTTCAGCACGTCCACGCTTGCCACTGTTGCCAGTTCTGCCAGCGCCTGCTCTTTAAGTGCTTGCAGTTCTTCTTTCATACTTAACCTCCCAAAAATCAGTATCAG
Organism: Acidaminococcaceae bacterium; assembly: GCA_944390935.1. Classification (GTDB taxonomy): domain Bacteria; phylum Bacillota; class Negativicutes; order Acidaminococcales; family Acidaminococcaceae; genus Fusicatenibacter_A. Next base: position 26,721 of record CALXRU010000020.1, on the reverse strand, counting down.
GGGCAGGCGGTAAATAAAAAAGCCTCCGCCCCTCAAAGGGGCGAAAGCTGCAATGTCTTCCGCGGTACCACCCTGTTTTGTACCTCATAACGCCTTAACGCGGCAAACGCCGTCCCTACTTAATTTCAAAACGGATGCTCCAAAGTGAACTTCGGCAAAACCTGTATCACGGGGCTTTCAGCCGTGGCCCTGCTCTCTAAGTCGCAGGCGCTGCCTACTCTCTTTTTCATCGCAAATAGTTTTATAAATTTGTGTCTTATTATAACACAGGCTTTATTTTGTTGCAAGCGTGCGGCGCAGCGCTTCAAACATTACCACGCTGCCTGCCACCGCCGCGTTCAGCGATTCCGCCCTGCCCTGCATGGGTATGTACACCCTTTTGGCAGCGACAGCCTTTAAGTCCTCGCTCGCGCCGTAAGCCTCGCTGCCTACCACAATCGCCGTTTTCGCGGCAAAAGGCGTTTTATATAAATTCTCCGCACCGTCAAGGCAGGTTACCATAATTTCGTAGCCGCTTTCTCGGCTCCATTTAATAAAATCTGCCTCCGGCATACCCGCCAGCACCGGCAAACGCAAAAGCGAGCCCATGGTGGAGCGCACTGTTTTGGGCGCGTAAGCATCGGCGCAGCCCGCCAGCAAAATAACGCCCGCCATACCGGCCGCCTCCGCCGTGCGGATTAAGGTACCCACGTTGCCCGGGTCCGCCACACGGTCCAGCACAAGCACCGGCCCGCCACTAGTAATGATACCCTGCGGCTTTTCGCACACCGCCAGCACCCCCTGCGGCGCTTCGGTATCGCTCATTTTTTTCATCACGGCTTCCGTTACGGCGTACAGCTCAATGCCTTTGGCACCGGCGTCAGCCAGCAGGCTTTGCAGGCGTGCGTTAGCCTTATCCGCCACGGCAAAAATGCGGCGCACAAAGGCATAGCCCAACGCTTCTTCCACGGCGCGCAGCCCTTCAACCACAAAACAGTTTTCGCGGTCGCGGTATTTCTTCTGTTTTAATTCGCTGACAACCTTAACCATAGCATTGTTAATGCTTGCAATTTCTTTCATTAAACAATTTCCTCTAAGGCTTTAACATTCTCGTGCTCGCCGATGACAATCATCTCGTCGCCTTCCTGCAAAACCTGCGTCGGTTTCGGGTTGATGTAGGTTACGCCGTCGTGCTTGATGGCAACGACGTTAACATTGTAGCGGTTACGCAGTTCGGATTCGATGAGGTTTTTGCCCACCAGCGTCGGCGGGATATTGGTGCTCATCAGGCTGATGTTGTTACTCATTTCAATGTAATCCACAATGCTGCTGGAAATAAGGTTGTGCGCCACGCGCTTGCCCATATCGCGCTCCGGGTAAATAATTTTATCCGCGCCGATTTTTTCCAGCATTTTGCCGTGCACGGCGCTGGTGGCTTTAACCGCTACAAACGGCACGCCCATTTCCTTCAGGTTCAGCGTGGTTAACAGGTTATCCTCAAGCGGCCCAATGCCGACGATAACCACCTCGTAGTTGTTAATACCAAGGCTGCGCAGCGTGTTTTCGTCAGCAGCGTCCGCGCTTACAACATGGGTCAGGTCGTGCGATAAATCCTGTACGATTTCTTCGTCGCTGTCAACGCCCAGCACCTGATAGCCAAGCTCGTGCAGAGTCAGCGCCACGCTGGTGCCGAAGCGCCCAAGGCCAAGTACCGCAAATTGTTTTTGTTTATTGTTTTTTGCCATTGTTTACACCCCATTAACCTATGTTGATATGTTCCGACGGGAACCTTATTTTGTTGTTGCCTGTGCTTAAAAAGCTTAAAATAAAGGTCAAAATGCCGATACGTCCGATATACATGGTCAAAATCAAAATCCATTTGCCAAACGGCGCCCAGTCCGGCGTAATGCCGATGCCCAGACCTACCGTACCGAAACCGGATACAACTTCAAACAAAATATCTACAAACGGATAATTTTCGTGGTTGATGACGAGCAGCGCCATAGTTGCACACATTACCCATAACATACATAAAACGGTGATGACGAAGCTTTTATCGACAATTTTTTCATCAATACGTCTGCCGAACATTACCACGTCGCGCTGGCCTTTAAGCATGTACCACAGCGAAGCCATCAGAACAACAAAGGTAGTCGTTTTGATACCGCCGCCGGTAGAGCCGCTGCCCGCGCCGATGAACATCCAGATAATGAGGATGAACAAGCTGCTGTCATGCAGGTGCATTAAATCAACCGTGTTAAAACCGGCAGTACGTGCTGACACCGCCTGGAAGAATGCCGCCATCCAGCTGTCGAACATTGACATATTGCCCATGGTATAAGGGTTGTCGCTTTCAAACAGCCACAGCAGCACCGTACCGATGACGTTCAGCGCAACGCTGCTGACCAGTACGATTTTGGTGTGCAGCGCAAATTTTGTCCACGACAGGTCTTTCTTTTTAATGGCGCGCTTAATGTCCTCCAGCACCATAAAGCCCAAACCGCCGAGCGTAATCAACAGCGCAATGCTCAAGTTGACAACCACGTCGCCGGAATAATCAATCAGGCTCTTGTAATCGCCCATCAGGTCAAAGCCCGCGTTACAAAAGGCCGATACAGAATGCCAGTAACCGTACATAACGCCCAGCCAGCCCATGTCCTTCACCAGCGCAAAATGCAGCGCCAGTATCGTGCCGAAAAAGAACTCAATGCAGACAGTGTATTTGATAATGTTAATGGCAATGCGCACCACGCCGGATATTTCCGTCTGGCTCATCGATTCCTGCAATAACAGGCGCTCGCGCAGGCTTACCTTGCGCCCGGCGATAACCATTACCACCGTCGTCATCGTCATAATGCCGAGGCCGCCGATTTGTATCAGCACAATCAGCACCATCTTGCCGAACCATGTCAGCTGGTTGCCGACGTCGATAACCGTCAGGCCCGTTACACAGGTTGCCGAGGTTGCCGTGAACATAGCGTCCAGAAACGTCAGCCCTTCGCCGTTCTGCGTCGATATCGGCAGCATAAACAAAAACGCGCCCGCCAATATCACCAGCATAAAGCTCAGCGCCACCAGCTGCGTGCCGTTAAACACCTCGCCCAGCCAGCGCAAAAACTTATTTTCCTTACCCAAGGATTCTCACCCCATCAAAAGCAATTTTTTATTAACTTTGCTACAAAAGATTATAACAGATTATGAAATTTTTGCAAATTTTTGCAGAAAATAAAAAAGACCGGCGTTGTTACAACGTCGGTCCCTGTTAAAGCAAAATTACAGAGCAGCTTTAGCGGTTTCAACCAGTTTTGCAAATGCAGCTGCGTCGAAAATAGCCATATCTGCCAGAACTTTACGGTCAAGCTGAATGCCAGCTTTGGTAAGGCCGCAGATGAAACGGCTGTAGCTCATGCCGTTAGCGCGGGTTGCAGCGTTAATACGTGCAATCCACAGACGGCGGAATTCACGTTTTTTGGCGCGGCGGTCGCGGCGAGCATAGCTCAGAGCTTTCATTACAGTTTCGTTAGCTTTTTTGAACTGTAAATGTTTAGCTCCGCGATAGCCTTTAGCCAGTTTTAAAATGTGTTTATGACGGCGGTGTGCAGTTACACCAACTTTAATTCTTGCCATTGGTAATTTCCTCCCTTAAGTCCCTCAATTATGCGTACGGCAGCATTTTAACTACGCGTTCATGGTCAGTTTTATGCACTAAAGTAGCTTTACGCAGATTTCTCTTGCGGGCAGGAGCTTTTTTCTCGAGGATATGGCTCTTATAGCCTTTAGCACGTTTAAATTCACCGGAAGCGGTTTTTTTGAAACGTTTTGCAGCAGCTCTGCGGGTTTTCATTTTCAATTTCATTTAAAAAATCCTCCTTATTTACTCGGTTTCGGCGCAACTATCATAATCATGTTTTTGCCTTCAAGTTTGGGCTGTCTTTCAACAACTGCCATCTCTTTAAGCTGGGCAGCCATTTTGTTTAAAAGAACTTCACCCAGTTCCGGATGCGAAAGCTCACGTCCGCGGAACATAATGGTAACCTTTACTTTGTCGCCATCTTCTAAGAAACGCACGGCATTTTTAAACTTAACGTTAAAGTCATGTTCTTCAATGCCGGGGCGCAGCTTAACTTCTTTAATGTCAAATGTTTTCTGTTTCTTACGAGACTCTTTTTCGCGTTTCTGCTGCTCGTAACGATACTTGCCGTAATCCATAATCCGGCACACAGGCGGTTTGGCAGTAGGTGCAATTTCCACCAGGTCAAGATGTTTTTCATAAGCAAGCTGCTGGGCGTCGCGGCCGGACATAATACCGAGCTGTTCGCCTTCGCTGCCGATAACGCGCACTTCACGTGCCCGAATTTCTTCGTTGATACGCAAGTTTTCTTTAGCTATGACAAGTCACCTCCAAAATATTTCAATCAAAAGAAAAAGCGGGCAGAACAAATCCACCCGCGTTAAATCTTATCCAACCCTGTCGAGCGTAGCTGCAAGGTGAGAAGCGAGCGGCTTCTACTTTGTTACCCAAGTATAATAACACAAACTTGCAGCCTTGTCAACAGATAGTTTAATTATTTTATTTTAGTTCCCAACCACTACCATATCTTCACCAAGCATCGGCTGTTTGTTGCCGCGGAGGTCGTATTTGTAAAGGTCGAGGCGTTCGATGTCTGCTTTTTCGGCAGGCAGATTTAAGTTGTACTGCTGGTTTAAGGTGTTGATTAAGTCAACGGCTTTCATGCTGCCGTTGGGGGTTATGCGGCAGCTGAAGGTAAGTACCAGTTCGCCGTCCTGCTGCTGCGCTTCGATATGCGGTATAAAAAACTTAACGTCAATTTCCTTAACTTTGGTTTTGGCTTTGGGTGCTGCTTTGGCGTAAACAATGCTTTCCGCCGCGTTAAACGCCTGCACCGCTGCGTCCACCGGCTTATCATAAGGCAGCGTTACACGGTAATCTGCGCCGCCAGCTTCCGACATCAGCGCGGGCGCATTGGTTGCTGTTACGTCCGCCGCTAAAATGCGGATGCCGCGCGGCAGTGCCTTTTGCATTTTTTCCACGGCTTCTTCCGCCATCATCGGCTCTGCCATTTCAATTTCGCAAAATTCCGCGTAGCTTACAACGCCTACACCCAGCGCAGACGCCAGCGAAAATTTTAAGTGCGGGTTAAAGCCTTCGCTGTATGCGGCAGGCAGTTTGGCTCTGCGGATAGCGCGTTCAATGGTGCGCACATATTCAAGGTGCGATATGAACCTTATGCTTTTATCTTTGGTTATTTTTAATCTCAGCTTCATATTGTTAACCTTCCACTTTAACTTCTACGCCCAGCTTCTGGCAAACGCCGCAGCCGGTGCAGCTGCCGCGGCGGCAATCGTGCGTCAACTCGCCTCGCTGTGCTTTTTTATATTCGTTGCGCAAAAACGCGCGCGATACCGCAGGCTGGATATGCTCCCACGGGAAAACCTCGTTTTCGCCGCGCTCACGCGCGATGTAAAAGTCTTTGTCAAGACCGCAGTCTGCCAGTGCATGTAACCAGCGCTCGTAATCAAACTGTTCGCTCCAGCCGTCAAACTTGGCGCCGCGCTGCCATGCAAGGTACAGCGCTTTGCCCAGACGCCTGTCGCCGCGTGCAAAAACAGCTTCCATAATACTGGTTTCCGGGTCGTGATACTGGAAGGTAATGTTTTTAACCTTCAATGCGTCCTTTAAAAGGTACTGTTTGCGGCGCAGTTCGTCCATGCTGTTCTGCGCGCTCCACTGGAACGGCGTATACGGCTTGGGCACAAAGCTGCTGGCGCTTACAGTTACCTTGCAGCCGCCTTTGCCGGTAATTTCGCGGTATTTCCACTGCACTTTTTTTGCTAAATCGGCAATAGCCAGCACGTCCTCGTCGGTTTCGCCGGGCAGCCCAATCATAAAGTACAGCTTCACGCTGCTCCATCCGGATTTAAAAGCGGCGCTGACGGCGTTCATCAAATCTTCTTCGGTTACGCCTTTATTGATAACGTCGCGCATGCGCTGGCTGCCTGCTTCCGGCGCAAAGGTAAGGCCGCTTTTGCGCACAGCCTGCACTTCTTTGGCAAGGTCGACGGAAAAGCTGTCGATGCGCAGGGAAGGCAGCGATACGCTCACGCGTTCGTCCTTAAACTCGGCAATCATATCGTGAATCATCGGCGCAAGGCAGGTATAATCCGCCGTGCTTAACGATACCAGCGAAATTTCGTTGTAACCGGTGTTATCCACTAACTGGCGTGCCAGTGCCTTCAGCACTTCCGGATGGCGTTCGCGCACCGGGCGGTACACCATACCGGCGTGGCAGAAACGGCAGCCGCGCGTGCAGCCGCGGAACACTTCCAGCATAATGCGGTCATGTACAATTTCGCCAAAAGGCACAACCGGAGCCGTCGGGAAATCAACATCGTTCAAATCGGCAATAACACGTTTTTCGATAGTTTTAGGCACGCCGTCATATACCGGCACAACCTCTTTTACGGTATTGTCATCATTGTATTCTACATTATAAAAGCTTGGCGCATAAATGCCTTTAATGGCAACGGCGCGTTCCAAAAAGCCTCTGCGTCCGCCGGGGCGGCCTGCTTTTTTCCAGTCGCGGTAAGCGTTCAAAAGCTCTACCAAAACTTCTTCGCCCTCGCCGATAACGGCCAGGTCAAACACATCTGCCAAAGGTTCGGGGTTATACACGCACGGCCCGCCGACAACCACAAACGGGTCGTTATCGCCGCGTTCTGCCGCCAGCACGGGCACTTTGCCCAAATCAAGCATATTTAAAATATTACTGTACGATAATTCGTACTGTAAGGTAAAGCCCACAAAATCAAAATCGCGCAGCACTTTATCTGTTTCCAGACTGCGCAGCGGAATATCATGCCCGCGCATTTGGGCTTCCATATCGGTCCACGGCGCGCACACACGCTCTGCCGCCAGCCCCTGCTGTTTGTTTACAATATGGTACAAAATTTTAAAGCCCAGATAGCTCATGCCAATTTCGTACACGTCGGGGAATGCCAGCGCAATGCTTACTTCCGTTTCCTCCGGCGTTTTAACAATGCTGCCGAACTCATCGCCCGTATAACGGGCAGGCTTGGAAACACTGCTTAAAATATCTATCGTCAGGTCCTTGTTCACGTCGTTCCTCCTTAAAATTGCAGCTGCTGCTTGCGCAGGCGTATATTAAGCAAAAGCCCTACCAAAAACATATTTGTTGTAAGCGAGCTTACGCCGTAGCTTAAAAACGGCAGCGGTATGCCGGTTACAGGCATAATGCCGGCCGTCATGCCGATGTTGACAAACATATGGAAGGTAAACATAAAGGTTATGCCCACCGCCAGCAGCGTGCCAAAATCGTCTTCGGCGTTCAGCGCAATGGTCAGCCCGCGCCAGATAATAATGCCGTACAGTAAAAGTATTACGCACACGCCCAAAAAGCCAAACTCCTCGCCCGCCACGGCAAAAACAAAGTCCGTATGGTTTTCCGGCAAAAAGTTCAGCTGGCTCTGCGTACCGGCAAACCAGCCCTTACCTGCCAGCAGCCCGCTGCCGATGGCAATTTTGGACTGGATGACATGGTAGCCCGCACCGAAGGGGTCAAGCTCCGGGTCTAAAAATACGCGGATGCGGTTCTTCTGGTATTCCTTTAGTATCATCCAGAAGACAGGCATCAGCACCACAAACGCGCCGCTAAGCATGGCCAGCCAGCGCATTTTAAAACCGCTCATAATCAGCATGCCCAACGCGATAACGGCAAACACCAGCGCCGTGCCAAGGTCAGGCTGGCGCATAACCAGCACAAACGGCACAAACACATAACCTATCGCAGGCAAATAATCTGTAAAGTCACTGTAAATCTCTGCCCTTTTGGCTAAAAATGCCGCCAGGCACACGATAATTATCGCCTTGGCAAATTCCGAAGGCTGTATTGTAACAGGACCTATCTGAATCCACCTTTGCGCGCCCAGCTGGGAATGCCCCACAAACATTACCGCCAGCAAAAGCACTAAATTAAATATGTATAAGGGTTTGGCAATCTGCTGCAAAAGCCGGTAATCAAAGCGCAGGCAAAAAATCATCAGCAGCACGTTAATACCAACAAACATGGATTGGCGCTCAACATGCCACGCCTTGCCGGTTGCCGTAGCATAGCTGTGCGTCGCACTGGCAATCAGCATCAGCCCGATGCCGATAAGCGCAGCTACCGCAAACACCAGCCACCAGTCTATATTACGCAAATATCTGTTAAGCTGCATACTGCCTCCGTTATTTCACGGCCGGGGCGCTGCTGTTAAAGCCCTCCTGCCTGAACCATTCTTCAAAAACCTTATATACAATCGGGCCTGCGGCCAAAGTACCAAAACTGCCCTGCTCTACAATGCAGGCAATAACTATTTCCGGGTCTTCAACCGGGCCATAAGCTACAAATAAACCGTGGTCCTGCCCATGCGGGTTTTCGGCAGTACCGGTTTTAGCCGCTATCTGCCTCGGCAGATTGGCAAAATACGCCGCCGTGCCGCCTTCTTCCGCTACACCTTCCAGCGCTTTCTGGATAAGCCTTAAAGTGTTGATGGAAACGCCGATATCCCTTGCCGGTTTATGCTCAACCTTCTGGTAAATGCTGCCGTCGTTGTTCAGCAGGTTTTCCACCAGATAAGGCGGATGGTATACGCCGTCCGCAGCCACGCAGCTCATTACCATTGCCAGCTGCAAAGGCGTTGCCAGGTTAATGCCCTGCCCGATAGCGGCGTTAAAGGTATCGCCCAGCATCCACGTTTCGCCCGGAAAGGCTTTCTTTTTATTTTCCGGCGTCGGCAAAAGGCCGCTTAATTCGCCTTCCAGCTCAATGCCTGTCGGCGAGCCGATGCCGAATTTTTTGGCAAAAGTTACGATATTATCAATGCCTAGGCGGTTGCCCATCTCGTAAAAATATACGTTATCCGATTTACGCAGCGCTTCGTGGAAGTTCAGCCAGCCAAGCGCCTCGCCGCCTGCGTTGCGCATATCAATCAGCCAGTGCCTGCCGCTGTCAAAAATCAGTTCGTCAGGCGTTACCTTGCCCAGCTCCAGTGCCGCCGCACCGGTAATAATCTTAAACGGCGAGCCCGGCGGGTATTCGCCGCCGATAACTTTATTGGTCATCGGGTAATTGGGGTCGTTATTGATAATGTTCCAGTCTTTTTCGCTGATACCGTGTACAAACAGGTTTGGGTCAAAAGCCGGACGGCTTACCATGGCACGCACAGCGCCGGTTTTGGGGTCTAATGCCACAATCGCCGCCGCACGTGCGCCGGGCGCGATGCCTGATGACCGCAGATAAGCCAGATGCTCATCCACAGCCTTTTCCATTACCTGCTGCAAATCCTTATCTATCGTCAGCTGCAAGCTTTTGCCGGGCACGGGGTCAATCTGCCCCAACTGCTTGACAACATTGCCTGCAACGTCAACTTCTTCGTCATAACTGCCGTCGATGCCGCGCACATAGCGGTCGTAAGTTTTTTCCAAACCAAACTTGCCTACCACGCTGCCCACCGGCATATTTTTGTAAGAACCCTGCGTAATATCGTACTGGCTTACTTCGCCCACGTAACCGATAGCATGCACGCCAAGTTCCTTAAACAAATAATTGCGCACCGGCTGAATTTCAATCATCACGCCGGGCAGTTCGCGCTTCTTTTCCTCCAGCTTCGTCAGCATTTCCGGGGTAATATTGCTTTTCAGGCGCGTAGGTTCGTAGCTGTCGCTGTTTTCTTCCAGCTTTTTGCGCATTTCCGCCACCGGCATGCCGATAATCTCAGACAACGCGCGTAAAATCTCCTCATCGTAAGGGTTGTTCTGCCTGCGCAGCGCCACTACATAGCCCGGCAGGTTGTTTACCAGCTCCACGCCGTCCCTGTCGTAAAAAATGCCGCGCGGTGCCGTAACCTTTGTACGGCGCAAACGGTTGCCGTCGGCCTGCTCACCGTAAAAATCACCCTTAAAAAGCTGCAAATAGGCCATGCGTCCCAAAAGCACCAGTAAAATGCAAACGGCCGCAATCAGCATGGCTTCCAAGCGGTTGGCATATCTTTTGTTCAGCATAGCCCAAACTCCTTCAAAATAAGCCTGTTACTCCCTGTGCCAGTGTGCAATTAACAGGCACAGCTTGTAAACAGGTATCACAAATACCATATTGCCCAGGCAATAAGCCAGGGTGTCCTGCAAATAAGCGTATAAAAAGCCGCCGTCCGCCAGCGGCGTTAAAAACAGCGCCACAAAGAAAAACAGCACGCGTATGCCTGCTGTTATCACCAGTGCCGCAGTTAAATGGTAGGCAAAATGTTCCTTAAAAACCTGCTCCTTAATATAGCCGGTTACAAAGCCCACCGCGCTGCGCGTTAAAGTATGAAACCCAAACACGGCCCCGCTCAGAAAATCATACACCAACCCGGCCGCACCGCCGATAGCCGCGCCCGTCTGCGCTCCGTAAACCATCGCCATGGCGTAAACATACAGCAGCACCAGGTCAAATTTAAACCACGCAGGCTGCTCCACCGTCAGCTGGATGCCAAACAACACTAAATAAACTATAAAAAACATCAGCTTTTTCATTTTGCAATACCGTCCTGCTGATGCCAGATAACCACAAACACTTCTTCCATGCCGCTTCTTACAGCCGCAGGCTCAATCGTCGCATTACGCAGAAGCCCGGCCGCATCAAGGCTGCTTTCCTTAACCGTGCCGATAACAATGCCGGAAGGATGGTTCTGGCTGTAACCGCTGGTTACTACCACATCTCCTTCATAAACCTCCGCCTCACGCGGCAGATGTTCCATTAAAAGCGGTACATTATCGCCGCCGCGGCCCGCAACAATGCCCACCGCACGCGAATTGGCACGCAAAATGCGCGCACCTACATTGCAGCGCGTACTCGTCAGCAGCATTACTCTGGCAGAAGAAGCATAGGCCTCATCGACAAGCCCCACCAGTCCGTCCGGTGTTACCACTGCCATGTCCTGCTGCACGCCGTCCTCAGTGCCCTTGTCGATATACAGGCTGTCGCGCAGTTCGCCGGGGGCGCGCCCCAGCACCTTGGCCACAACCAGCTGCTCGTCAGGGTGCGAATTTTTATAATTCAGCATCTCGCGCAGGCGCTGGTTTTCGGCGTAAATATCTGCCATGGCAAGGTTGGCATAGCGCAGCTCGTTTATTTCGTTGTGAAGTGTTTCGTTTTCCTGCTGCAGGCTTTCAACAGTCGTCATGGCTTTGCCGGTGTCATCCACAAATCCGCCGACGGCGTTGGTTGCCGCCGCAAAAGGCGTAATAACGGCCGTTACCGCCCTGTTAATAACCGGAAAGCGCAGCGGGTCCTGCAAGGCCATGCCAAACAGTGCCAACAGCACTGCCACAGCCAGCCCCAGGCTTAAATACTTCTTGTTCACACTTTGTTCCTTCAGTCAGTAGTATTGGAGGCCATAAAGCCTTTCTTGTAAACGTCAACATTTTCAACGGCAAGGCCAGTGCCCAGCGCAACGCAGCTCAGTGCGTCGTCCGATACATATACCGGCATACCGGTTTCCCTGCTCAGAATGCGGTCAAGGTTGCGCAAAAGCGAGCTGCCACCCGTCATAACAACGCCTCTGTCCATAATATCGGCCGCCAGTTCAGGCGGGGTACGTTCCAGAGTATTTTTAACAGCGTCAATAATATTGGTTACAGGCTCTTCCAAAGCCTCGCAAACCTGGTTGCTGTTAATCGTAACATTTTTAGGCAGGCCGGTTAACAAATCGCGCCCGCGGATATCCATTTCTTCTTTGGCGTCCAAAGGCATCGCCGTGCCGATATTGATTTTAACCTGTTCGGCAGTACGCTCGCCAATCAACAGGTTAAAGGTTTTGCGGATATAACGCACAATAGCGTCGTCCATAGCATCGCCGCCCGTGCGGATGGATTTGCTTACAACAATGCCGCCCAGCGAAATTACCGCAACTTCGCAGGTACCGCCGCCAATATCGACAACCATGCTGCCAGTTGCTTCCTGCACCGGCAGGCCTGCACCGATAGCGGCCGCCATCGGTTCTTCAATCAGGTATGCTTCACGCGCGCCTGCCTGCACAGTAGCGTCGATAACCGCGCGTTTTTCAACTTCCGTAACGCCGGAAGGAACGCCTACAACAATGCGCGGGCGCACCAGCGAATTTCTGCCGATAGCTTTTTTGATAAAGAATTTCAGCATGGACTGCGTAATGTCAAAATCGGCAATAACGCCGTCCTTCATCGGGCGGATGGCAATAATATGCCCCGGCGTCCTGCCAATCATCTGCTTGGCTTCCGCACCGATTGCCAGTACCTCGTTGTTGGCCTTATCAACCGCCACAACGGAAGGCTCGCGGATAATAATACCCTTGCCCTTTACATGCACCAACGTGTTGGCCGTGCCAAGGTCGATACCCATGTCATGCGAAAATTTATTGAAAAAACTAATCATTAACTACACCTCATTCATCCAAATAACCATTTTCTCTAAAGCTGAAATACCTGCCGTCACCGATAATGATATGGTCCAGTAGCGGAATCCCCATTACCGTGCCGGTTGCTTTCAAGGCCTGCGTCAGCTTGCGGTCCTCAATACTCGGCGCCGGGTCACCCGAGGGGTGGTTATGCGCCGCCAGCACGCACGCCGCACGGTGCAGCATCGCCGGAGCAAACACCTCGCGCGGATGCACCACCGATGCGTTCAATGTCCCTTCCGAAACCTGCTGGCATTTAAGCAGCTGGTTCTTGCTGTCCAACAGCAGTACCAAGAACTTTTCCTGCTGCTCATAACGCATACGCGGCATTAAATAGCTTACGCAAGCCTCCGGTGATGACAGCTTCACTTTCTTCTGCGGATCAGCACCGGCAACACGCCTGCCCAGCTCCACGGCCGCTAAAATAGTCGCCGCTTTTGCCGGGCCAAGCCCTTTTATTTTAGATAGGTCGGCCACGCTGCGCGCCTGCGCGATATTGCTGTACAAACCGCCGTTATCCGTCAGCTCGCGTGCAATATCCAGCGCCGAACGCTCCGTCGTACCCGTCCTGATTAAAATCGCCAATAATTCCGAATTGCTTAATATATCCGGGCCATGTTCAATCAGCTTCTCGCGCGGCCTGTCGTCCGCCGGTAAAAGCTTCATCTTGTTGTGGCTCAATAAATAATCACCCTTTCAAAAATCAGCGTCGCAAGTATCAACAAAACTTTGCAGCCTGTTTACAGATACTCCAATTTATTATATCAAATTTTTCGGCTTCTGTGTATATATTGGTAAAATTCTGCAAAAAATTTCACAAAAAACTTAATATAATAAAAACTGCCCGCGTTTTTGCGCAGGCAGCGTTAAAATCAATCTTCTTTGTCTTTTATTTTTCTTTCAAAGTCCAGTTCAAACCAGCGGCGGCGGTAACCGGGCAGCTTCTTCCAGCCGTCAACGGCCAAAGTCAAAACCGCTTTTTCCACCAGGTCACGGTATTTTTTACTTACTTCCTCCGGTCCGTCATAGCTGAAACCGCTTACCTTAAATTTATCGGACTGGTAAATTACCTCGCCCTTATCATTTATAACCTCAAATCTGTTGCGGGTATTGCCAAACAGCGACCACGGGCTGTCAATTTCCACCAGTTCCATGCGGCAGTGTTCAACGGCCGGTTTCGGCGCCGCAGGCGGTTTTACGGGTTCCGTTTTTACCGGTGCAGCTTCCGCACCTTCATGCTGTACAGCTTTGCCGCACTTACTGCAAAATGCGGAATCGTCCGGCAGCTCTTGTCCACAAAATCTGCAATACATCCGTCACACCTCTTGTTTCTTTTCGGCTTTTTTAGCTTCGGCTGCGTCTTCTTTAGCCTCTGCCTCGGCAACCATTTCCCCTGCAATTTTTGCTTCAGCTTCAATCTGTTCTACGCTTTTATCCAGAATTTCGGCTTCGGCTTCTTTCAATTTTCTTTCGTTATTAACAATTACGCCCTCTTTAACCAGCATGTTAAAATCAGCCAGTTCTTCAGGCACATTAACGCGGTTCGGCATTTTTTCAGCCAAAGCGTCCATAACTTCTTTGGAAGCTTTAAAATAAATGCGTACATTGGCTTCGCTGCCGTCATCAAAACTTCTGCGCCATGCCAGCGTCCACAAAGTACGCGCGTCAAGCGCACTGTTCAGCCTGTAAGAATAGCGGAATTTAACAGTTCTCATCAGCTTGGGCTGATAGCTGAAAATAGCAGCAATTTCACGGTAAGGGATTTCAAAAACCTTGGTTTTGCCCCAGATATCGTGCTTGACAATTTTTAAATATTTGCGCTCTACGCTGACGTCATAAGTCGGTTTGCAGCGCAGCAGCAAAATCCATACCAGCATTGCGTAAAAGAAAATAGGCACGGGTTCCAGCACGTTAAGATATACATAACGTAAAATGGAAACGATAAACATAACAAAGCACGCAATACCTACAACGGTGTAAGTAATTACATATTTTTTATTGCGTTTGGTTGTATCAACAGCTAAGCTCATCAAACAGCCTCCTAAAATTAAATATACTCAACGCTACTATTATACAGCAAAAAAGGATGGGAAACAAGTTCCCATCCTGTATATCAATAAAATTTTAAGTTGGATGATTGAGAGAAATTAAATTGCTGCGTGTTCGTGCAGTTCAGCAATTTTAGCGTCGTCAAAGCCAAATTCTTTCAGCACTTCATCAGTGTGCTGGCCGAGAATCGGAGCCGGTTTTTCAACGGCACACGGAGTTTCGGAGAATTTAATGGGCACACCAGGGATTTTCATCTTGCCGGCAGTCGGATGTTCAACTTCGACAATCATTTCACGGAAGTTAACCTGCGGGTCGGTTACAACCTTATCAATGGTGTTGATAGGTGCGCACGGAATTGCAGCTGCTTCCAGTTTTTCAATCCAGTGTTCAATGGTATCGGTTACGAATACTGCGTCCAGAATTTCTTTCAGGGCAGGTTCGTTGTTGGTTCTGTCAGCATTGGTAAGGAAGCGCGGATCTTCAAGGAGTTCCGGTTTGTTAATCAAATCACAGAGCTTCTTCCAAAGTCTGTCGTTGCCTGCGCCAACAATTACAAGGCCATCGCTTGCAGTGAAGGATTCGAACGGAGTGATGGAAGGATGACGGTTTCCGAGCGGAGTCGGGTTCACACCGTTTACGAAATAACGGCTTACTGCGTTTTCAAGAATAGCTACCTGGCAGTCAAGCATGGATACGTCGATTTCCTGGCCAATGCCGCTTACTTCGCGTTTGTAAAGAGCAGTGGTAATACCGGTTGCAAGGAAGATACCTGCGATGATATCGCCTACAGAAGCGCCTACACGGCAGAAGGTATCTTTATCCGGGCCGGTGATGCTCATAATGCCGCCCATAGCCTGTACAACTACGTCATAAGCAGGTTTCATGGTGTAAGGGCCGGTCTGACCGAAGCCGGAGCAGGATGCGTAAATAATTTTCGGGTTGATTTCTTTCAGTACGGAATAATCAAGGCCGAATTTTTTCATGGTGCCGGGTTTAAAGTTTTCGACAACAACGTCAGCTTTTTTAACCATTTCTTTAAAAACGGCTTTAGCTTCATCAGACTTAAAGTTCATGGTCATGGAACGTTTGTTACGGTTCAAGCTCATGAAATACGCGCTTTCTTTCCCGATAAAAGGTCCGTAAGCGCGGCTGTCGTCGCCTACGTTCGGCTGCTCGATGTGGATTACATTTGCACCCATGTCAGCAAGCATCATAGCAGCATAAGGGCCGGACAATACACGAGTGAGGTCCAGAACAACTACATTTTCCAACGGTTTCATTATCATTTTCCTCCTGTTTGTCAAAACTCTCTGATTCAAGCAACAAATCCAGATTTCTCCTTAGTCGTTGCCCATCAGCCAAACAATATTTATTCTGTGAGAGCCGCACAGATCAAATATTACAAAATTAATTTTAGCAAATAACCGGCAAAAATGCAAACGGTTACGGTAAATTTTTGTTAACAATAAATTAATTAAAATGCAGGTACGGATATACCGTACCTGCATAAAGACCGAAATCTGTGTTCTAAATCAATTAGAAACCAAGAATGCCGAAGAATACGTAGCAAACGACACCGGAAACGATGGACATGGAGAGACCCCAAATCAAAAGTTTACGGAACAGAACGCCTTTGTCTTCTTCTTCACCGGCAGATGCAATGCACAGCGCGCCCAGAGTGGACAGCGGGGAAGTATCTACCAGGTGGGAGCCAACGTCGATTGCGGAAATAATACCTACAGGATCGCCGCCGGTCAGTTCTACCAGACCAGGAGTCATCGGAAGGAACATCGGCATTACTACACCAGAGCTGGAGGAGTAAGCGGAAATTACAGCCGGTACAAATGCAGTCCAGAAGCAGATGGTGGTCGGGCCAGCTACGGATGCCATTACTTCTACGAGGAAGTTCAGGCCGCCTGCTTTATCCATAACGTCGATCAATACGGATACGCCGCAAACCATCATGATTACGGACCAAGGCATTACTTTAACAGCTGCTTTGGAGTCGCCATAACCGGTGAGCATCAGGATGATAGAAAGAACGAAGGAGATAGAACCTACGTTGGAAAGCATGTTGGTGATAGCTTTCGGGAACATGCCTTTCATACCAGGCAGGCCAGGAACTACTACTAAGAGGATAAGGATGAATACGAGCAACAGAGTGGTTTTCTGTGCAGCGTTGAACGGTTCCGGTTTCGGAGCCAGTTCGTCGATATCCAGAGCAGCGCCGCGCTGTTCGCGCAACCATTTCAAACCGCCCATTACAAAGAAGCCGCCGATGTTAACGAAGCCTTGTGCAAGTTCGGAGTTGAAATGAATTTTCCAAGCCAAAGTGTTCAGATAATCCGGAGCAAGGCCGAGTTCGCCTGCCATTTTAGCAATTAAGCCGTTGGAGATGATGCCGGTAGGAGCAAACGGAGAGAATGCAGCACCGTTGCAGGCACCTACAACTAACAGGGTCATCAGGAATGCCGGCATTTTAACTTTGGATGCGATAGCCATGGAAACAGGTGCCATCAGAGCGCAGCCTGCAATGTTGCCAGGGCCGATGGTGGTAACGAAAGTGCAAAGTACATAAATAATCAAAGGAACAAGTGCGGTGTTACCTTTGCAGGCACGTACGGAATAAGCGGTGAGCTTTTCCATGGTGCCGTTGGTCTGCGCCATACCAAAAAGGAAGGTTACGCCGACCAGGATCATGAACAGGCTCAGCGGGAAAGCGTTCATAATTTTAGCTGCGGTGATATCAGAGAAGATACCGCCAACGATAATACCGAATGCGATACCGAGGAAGCCTACGTTCAGATCTTCGTTTACGCAGGAAATACCTACGAGGATTACCAGCGCGAGAATGGACACTAATGCAGGAAGTGAAATATCCATAATTTGTTTCCTCCTATTGATAGAATAAGACGGAATTCAGAAATCGGACATTTGCACTTATGCAAAATACCACTCTATTAAATTGTTTAGTTATTCGGGATAACTCGTTCTAATCTAATTCTTAGAAACCAAGCAGGCCGAAGAATACGTAGCAAACGATACCGGAAACGATGGACATGGAAAGACCCCAAATCAAAAGTTTACGGAACAGAACGCCTTTGTCTTCTTCTTCACCGGCAGATGCAATGCACAGTGCGCCCAAAGTGGACAGCGGGGAAGTATCTACCAGGTGGGAGCCAACGTCGATAGCAGAGATAATGCCAATCGGGTCGCCGCCGGTCAATTCTACCAGACCAGGAGTCATCGGAAGGAACATCGGCATTACTACACCAGAGCTGGAGGAGTAAGCGGAAATTACAGCCGGTACAAATGCAGTCCAGAAGCAGATGGTGGTCGGGCCAGCTACGGATGCCATTACTTCTACGAGGAAGTTCAGGCCGCCTGCTTTATCCATAACGTCGATCAATACGGATACGCCGCAAACCATCATGATTACGGACCAAGGCATTACTTTAACAGCTGCTTTGGAGTCGCCATAACCGGTGAGCATCAGGATGATAGAAAGAACGAAGGAGATAGAACCTACGTTGGAAAGCATGTTGGTGATAGCTTTCGGGAACATGCCTTTCATACCAGGCAGGCCAGGAACTACTACTAAGAGGATAAGGATGAATACGAGCAACAGAGTGGTTTTCTGTGCAGCGTTGAACGGTTCCGGTTTCGGAGCCAGTTCGTCGATATCCAGAGCAGCGCCTTTCTGTTCACGGATCCATTTCAGGCCGCCCATTACAAAGAAACCGCCGATGTTAACGAAGCCTTGTGCAATGGTGGAGTTGAAGTGAATTTTCCATGCCAGAGTGTTGAGGTAATCGGCAGGAATGCCGAGTTCCGGAGCGCATTTAGCAATGATGCCGTTAGAAATAATACCGGTAGGAGCAAACGGAGAGAATGCTGCACCGTTGCAGGCACCTACAACCAACAGGGTCATCAGGAATGCCGGCATTCTAACTTTAGAAGCAATTGCCATAGCAACAGGAGCCATCAGAGCGCAGCCTGCGATGTTGCCAGGTCCGATAGTGGTGATAAAAGTAGAAAGAATGTAGATAATGATAGGTACAAGGGCAGTGTTGCCTTTGCAGGCACGGATGGAATAAGCAGTAAGTTTTTCCATGGTGCCGTTGGTCTGCGCCATACCAAAGAGGAAGGTTACGCCGACCAGAATCATGAACAAGCTAAGCGGGAAAGCATTCATAACTTTGGTAGCAGGGGTGCCGGCGAAAACGCCGCCAACGATGATACCGAATGCAATACCGAGGAAACCTACGTTGAGATCTTCGTTAACGCAGGAGATACCTACCAGAATAACCAGTGCGAGAATTGACACTAATGCAGGAAGTGAAATATCCATTGTTTGGTCCCTCCTATTTTAGGATAAAATAGCTGGGGCTTGAAATCGGATTATTTCACTTTGCGAAAATACCATTCAGAATTGAAGGGTTATTAGTAAATAACCGTTAGATTATTCTTATACTTCTTACAGTCCAAGCAAACCGAAGAATACAAAGCAAACGATACCGGAAACGATGGACATGGAAAGACCCCAAATCAAAAGTTTACGGAACAGGATGCCTTTGTCTTCATATTCAGGTGCAGCTGCGATGCACAAAGCGCCGAGAGTGGAAAGCGGAGAAGTATCTACCAGGTGGGAACCTACGTTGATAGCAGAGATGATGGAGATAGCATCGCCACCGGTCAATTCTACCAAACCAGGAGTCATCGGCAGGAACATCGGCATGATTACGCCAGAGGAGCTGGAGTATGCAGACAGAACTGCCGGAACAAAGGCTGCCCAGAAGCAGATAGTGGTCGGGCCTGCAACAGAAGACATAATCTGTACAAGGAAGTTAAGACCACCGGATTTATCCATAACGTCGATAAGTACGGATACACCGCAAACCATCATAATAACGGACCAAGGCATAACTTTTACAGCAGCTTTGGAATCACCATAACCGGTGAGCATCAGAATGATGGAAAGTACGAAGGAAATCGAACCAACGTTAGAAAGCATGTTGGTAAGCATTTTCGGCAGGGTACCTTTAATACCAGGCAGGCCAGGAACAACTACCAAAAGAACCAGAATAGCTACGATAGCAAGAGTGGTGCTCTGTGCAGCGTTGAACGGTTCCGGTTTCGGAGCCAGTTCGTCGATGTCAAGAGAAGCGCCTTTCTGTTCTTTCAGCCATTTAGCACCGCCCATTACCAGGAAGCCTACTACGGTTACGAAGCCTTGAGCAATGGTGGATTTGAAGTATACCATCCACGCAAGAGCGTCAAGTTCAGTAGCCGGGATACCGAGTTCAGGAGCTACTTTAGCGATGATGCCGTTGGAGATAATGCCGGTCGGTGCAAACGGAGAGAATGCAGCCGCGTTGCAGGCACCTACAACAAGCAGGGTCATCAGGAATGCAGGCATTCTAACTTTGCCTGCGATTGCCATAGCAACAGGGGCCATCAAAGCGCAGCCTGCGATGTTGCCAGGTCCGATAGTAGTCAAGAAGTCGGAAAGTAAAAAGATAATGATAGGAATTAAAGCAGTGTTACCTTTGCAGACACGGATGGAATAAGCAGTGAGTTTTTCCATGGTGCCGTTGGTCTGTGCCATACCAAAAAGGAAGGTTACACCAACCAAAATCATAAACAGGCTCAGCGGGAAAGCTCCCATAATTTTGGTTGCAGGAGTTCCGCCAAAGATGCCGCCTACGATAATGCCGAATGCAATACCAAGGAAGCCTACGTTAAGATCCTCATTCACGCAGGAAATACCTACAAGAATAACTAATGCGAGGATGGACATTAATGCAGGAAGTGAAATATCCAATTTCGTCACTCCAATCTTCATAAATTAGCCCAATAGAGCTAAAAACATAATAATGCCGTTAAGTATTTACTTGACGGCTTTTTAAGCTCCGGCGCCGGGTAAGGTCTCCCCTACCCGATGCTTTCGCTTATAAATTAGTTAATAACTGATTAAACCTTCAGTCACAGGTTTTAAATTAATCTTCTTCTGCCGGGAAAGATTTATGGAGCATTTTCGTTAAACCAACGAAAAGTCCAATAACAACAAACATGGTCGGCAGAGCTACAGCCATCATAATAACAGCTTTTTCAGTTGCTCCCATTTTTACACCTCCAAAAAATTTCCAGTGGAAAGCACGCTAATAAGTAAAGTTACAAGTTACAGATTACATTTTTTCCAGAGCAGGAATCATAGCAAGAACCAGACCACCTGCTACTACGGATGCAACCTGACCAGCAACGTTTACGCCGATAGCATGTTGGATGATGAAGTTAGTCGGGTCTTCTTTCAAAGCCATTTTAGCGATTACACGGCCGGACATCGGGAATGCGGAAATGCCGCAAGCACCGATCATCGGGTTGATCTTCTTAGCACTGAACATGTTCAGGATTTTAGCGAAGAGAACGCCGCCAACGGTATCGAATACGAATGCAACAGCGCCGAGAGCCATGATGAGAAGTACCTGGAAGTTCAGGAAACGTTCAGCAGTCATGGTGCCGCCGATGGTAATACCAAGTACGAGGGTTACCAGGTTGGACAGTTCGTTCTGAGCGCAGTTGGACAGGTTGTCAACAACACCGGATTCTTTAAGAACATTACCGAACATAAGAGCACCGATAAGAGCAACAGACAGAGGAGATACAACGCCTGCTACGATAACGATCATGATCGGGAACAAGAATTTAGTGGTGTCGGATACAGGTTCTTCGTTTTCGAAGCCCATACGGATTTTGCGTTCGTTCTGAGTGGTTACAGCTTTGATAACAGGCGGTTGGATAACCGGTACCAAAGACATGTAGCAGTAAGCAGCTACGGACAGAGGTCCAAGCAGTTCTACTGCATAACGGCTTGCTACATAAATGGTGGTCGGGCCGTCAGCTGCGCCGATGATACCGATAGAGGAAGCATGCGGGAAGGAGAAGCCCAGGAAAGTAGCGCCGATAGCGGTAGCAAAAATACCGAACTGTGCAGCTGCTGCGAACAGCATTACGGACGGACGGCGAATCAACGGAGCGAAGTCGCACATTGCGCCGATAGCGATGAAGATAAGTACAGGGAACAGTTCGTTTGCGATACCTGCATTGTACAGGGTGATCAAGAAGCCTTCAGCACCCGGTTCAGTGGATACTGCAGAAGAATGCGGAATGTTTGCCAGAATGGCACCGAAGCCGATCGGGAGAAGCAGAGCCGGTTCATAGTCGTATTTAACGGCCAAGAAAATCAGCAAGCCGCCGATAAGCCACATAATTACATGAGTATAGCTAAGACCAAGAATACCCTTCAGGAGTTCTTCAAGATAAGGGTATTGTACGAGTAAAGAATCCATTCTTAAACCTCCAATATTCAATTGCTTTCCTATTAATTCATCTGATAGCAGTGCCGGTAGCTAACTGCCGGCACGCTATTATGTTTGAAGAATTGAAGGAAATTAGCCGATAACTGCCATGATCTGGCCAGGTTTTACGTTTTCGTTAACGTCTACGTTGATGGATTTAACGGTGCCGTCAACAGGTGCAGCAATTTCGTTCTGCATTTTCATAGCTTCGAGCATAAGAACTACGTCGCCTTTTTTAACAGCGTCGCCAGCTTTAGCTACGATTTTGCTTACTTTACCAGGCATCGGAGCGGTAAGCGGGGTGTCACCAGCTGCTACTGCTGCCGGAGCAGGAGCTGCTGCCGGAGCGGGAGCCGGAGCTGCTGCGGGAGCCGGAGCAGGAGCTGCTACCGGAGCCGGAGCGGGAGCTGCTGCAGGAGCCGGAGCTGCTGCAACCGGAGCTGCTACAACGCCTTCTTCTGCAACTTCAACAGTGTAAGCTACACCATTAACGTTAACTTTGAATTTTCTCATTTGAAATTCCTCCATTTCAATTTTTAAAAATTTTTTATTTTCGTGCGGCAGGCAATGAGAACCTGCCGCAGTCAAAACTAAAAATTAATAGCATTCCTGTCTTTTGTTCATCAAAGACAAGCGGCCAGTCTGAGCCCAAAGCGTACTCGGTTTTTTGATACGTACTACAGCTACGCCGCCGCCAGCATGCTGGATAGCTGCTGCCATTGCTGCAATCATTTCATCGTCGTTCATAACCATGCCGATTGCACCGCTGATAGCTGCAATTACTTCGGGGGGAGTACCGGCAGGAACTGCAGGAGCTGCAGCTACAGGAGCCGGAGCGGGAGCAGCTTTCGGAGCTTCTTTCTTCTTGCTGCTACCAAATAATCCAAAAAATCCCATTACGATTTCCCCTTTCTATGCATTAGAGCGGAATGTTACCGTGTTTCTTAGCCGGACGGCTTTCACGTTTGGATTCCAGCATCTGCAGTGCATTGATGATGGTCGGGCGGGAATCTTTCGGTTGAATTACGATATCAACCATGCCACGTTTTGCAGCCTGATACGGGGTTGCAAAGTTGTCAATGTATTCAGCAGTTTTAGCTTCAACATCAGGATCTTTACGGAAGATGATGTTAGCTGCACCAGCAGGGCCCATAACTGCGATTTCAGCAGTCGGCCAAGCGATAACCTGGTCAGCACCAAGTTCCTGAGAGCACATTGCGAGGTAAGAACCGCCGTAAGCTTTACGGGTAATCAAAGTGATTTTAGGAACGGTTGCTTCAGAGTATGCATAGAGCATCTTAGCGCCGTGACGGATGATGCCGCCATATTCTTGGTTGGTGCCCGGCAGGAAGCCCGGTACGTCAACCAGGTTCAACAGAGGAATGTTGAAAGCGTCGCAGAAGCGAATGAAGCGGGAAGATTTGTCAGATGCATTGATGTCAAGGCAACCTGCCATAACTTTCGGCTGGTTAGCAATAATACCTACGGTCTGGCCATCCATACGAGCGAAGCAGGTAATGATGTTCTGAGCGTAGTATTGCTGGTTTTCATAGAATTCGCCGTTATCAACTATGCTTCTGATAACATCTTTCATATCATAAGGATGGTTGGAGTTATCAGGAATCAAAGTGTTCAGAGCTTCGTCCGTACGGGTCGGGGAGTCGCCGGTTTCAATAATCGGAGCGCCTTCCATGTTGTTGGACGGGAGGAAGCTTAACAGATAACGGATTTGTTTGATGCAGTCTTCGTCGTTTTCAGCAGCAAAGTGAGCTACACCGGAAGTCTGGTTGTGGGTCATAGCGCCACCGAGTTCTTCCTGGGTAACTTCTTCGCCGGTAACGGATTTAACAACTGCCGGGCCGGTAATGAACATTTTGGAAGTGTTCTTTACCATGTAGATGAAGTCGGTCAGAGCCGGGCTGTAAACAGCGCCGCCTGCGGAAGGACCCATGATTGCGGAGATCTGAGGAACAACACCGGATGCACAGGTGTTTTCGAAGAAGATCTTGCCGTAACCGCCCAGAGCGTCAACTGCTTCCTGGATACGAGCACCGCCGGAATCGTTCAGGCCAACGCACGGAGCACCCATTTTGAGAGCGAGGCGCTGTACTTTAACGATTTTGTTAGCATGCATTTCGCCGAGGGAGCCGCCTTCAACGGTGAAGTCCTGAGCGAATACATAAACCAGACGGCCGTCAACAGTGCCGTAACCGGTGGTTACACCTTCGCCCGGGAGTTCTTTTTTGTCCTGGCCGAAGTTGGTGCAACGATGGCTTACGAAACGATCCAATTCAACGAAGCTACCTTCGTCAAGTAATAATGCGATTCTCTCACGAGCAGTCAGTTTACCGCTTTCATGCTGTTTAGCTACTTTCTTTTCGCCGCCAGCTGCGATAATGTGTTCGGAGAGTTTGAGCATTTTCTCAATTCTTTCTTGAGTAGACAAATCTTACACCTCCATATAATTGGGGAGAACTTATTTATACATGCAGGCGGGCGTAGTATCAGGCGCCCGTCTGTTATGTATCTGATTTTTAATTGCTGCACAAGCAGCTTAATTTCTGTTTAGGCAGAAATTATTTTTTTGCAGGAGCGCAGAGTTCGAGCAAAATGCCAACAGATTTCGGATGAACGAAAGCAATGTCCATTCCGCCTGCACCGCCGCGAGGTGCTTTGTCAATCATGATGCCGCCTTTTTCCTGTACGCCGGCGATAGCAGCTTCGATGTCGTCAACACGGAGAGCAATGTGCTGGATGCCCTGGCCGTTTTTAGCAATGTATTTGCCGATCGGGCCATCATTGTTTTCGGTAATATCAACAAGAAGCTCAAGCAGAGTTTCGCCGCAAGGAATGAAAACGGTTTTTACGCCCTGTTCGGGAACCGGTTCTTCACCAGTGCATTCCAGACCGAGAACTTCGGTGTAGAATTTTTTGGATACATCCAAATCTTTGCAGGCAATACCTACATGGTCAACACAAATTACTTTGAACATTTTTAATTCCTCCTTAAAGAATTATTTGGTGGTTTTATTTCAAAACTTTACCAACAATGTCATTAACTACAGAGTACGGCTCAATGTCGCGTGCCTGCAGTTTTTCCACCAATGCGTCAAATTCATCGGTAGATACAACGTTTTTGTCAATGTAGCGGTTAACTTTGTCGTTAAGCATCGCGGTAACCTCGTTTTTAATACGGGCTTTGCGGATTTTAACGATTTCGCCGCTTTCGGTCAGATATTTCTGATGATCCTCGATGGAATCAACTACTGCCTCTATACCTTCACCCTTGCTGGCAATGGTCCGGTTGATCGGCGGACGCCAGCTAACATGTTCGGGATTTAATTCCAACATCATTTCAATCTCTATGTTGAGCTTGTCTGTGCCCTCACGATCTGCTTTGTTAATTGTGAACAAGTCACCGATCTCAAGTATACCTGCTTTAATAGCCTGGATATCATCACCCATGCCGGGGATTACAACAACCATGGTAGTATCAGCAGTTTTAACGATGTCAACTTCGGACTGGCCTACGCCTACGGTTTCAATAATGATGATATCAAAACCAAATGCGTCCATCAGTTTAACTGCATCGCCTGCTTTTTGGGATAAGCCGCCAAGGCTGCCACGGGTAGCCATAGAACGGACAAAAATGCCTTCATCTGAAGACAGATCCAGCATTCTGATACGGTCGCCAAGGATAGCGCCGCCGGAGAACGGACTGGTAGGGTCAACTGCTATAATGCCAACAGTTTTGCCGCGTTTGCGGAATTCTTTGGCAAGTTTATCGGTCAAAGTACTTTTGCCAGCACCCGGAGGTCCGGTTATACCAATGACATAAGCATTGCCGGTGTGGGGATATAAAGCCGTCATGATTTCAACGGCATTGTCATACTCGTTTTCAACGGCCGTAATTGCTTTGGCCAGTGCTAAACGGTTGTGGTTTAATACGCCTTCAACAATGTTCAAATTTCACACCGCCTTGTTGAGGTCTGATAAAAATTTAATGGTTGCAAGGCGGACGAGCCGCCTTGCAAATTTTTAAGACCTAAATTATTTTACGTTTGCGTTGATGAAGTCAACGATAGCGCTGGTCGGGGTGCCCGGAGTGAATACTTCGGCAATGCCAGCAGCTTTCAGGCCCGGGATGTCAGCGTCAGGAATTACGCCGCCGCCGATAACCAGAACATCGTTCAGGCCTTTTTCTTTCAAAAGTTCTACAACTTTCGGGAAAAGGGTATTGTGAGCGCCGGAGAGCAGGCTCAGAGCAACAACTTTTACGTCGTCCTGCAGAGCAGCTTCAGCGATCTGTTCCGGGGTCAGACGGATACCGGTATAAATTACTTCAAAACCAGCGTCGCGCAATGCACGAGCTACAACTTTAGCACCGCGGTCATGTCCATCAAGACCCGGTTTTGCTACTAAAACTCTGATATTAGACATTATCTACTTACCTCCCTATTATTGTTGGCTAAGTTAATTACAGCTGGGTATGAGCCTGGTATTCGCCGAATACTTCTCTCATTACGCCGCAGATTTCGCCTTCGGTTGCATAAGCTTTAACAGCGTCGAGGATCAAAGGCATCAGGTTAACGCTTTCATCAGCGCAGCCTGCTTTAAGAGCAGCCAGGGTTTCGTCAACTTTAGCCTGGTCACGACGAGCTTTCAATGCAGCGATTTTTTCAGCCTGCAGTTTGCCTACGGAACCGTCTACGCGGAGCAGGTTTTTCGGGGGTTCTTCTTCCTGCTGGAATTTGTTAACGCCAACGATAATACGGTTGCCTTTTTCAACGTCCATCTGCCATTTGTAAGCGGAATCCTGAATTTCTTTCTGGATGTAGCCTTTAGC
>CALXRU010000019.1 GCA_944390935.1 Acidaminococcaceae bacterium | reverse complement strand
AGGTTCTGCGCGGCGGCAACCATGCGCTGATTGCCAGATGGCGGCGCAAACAGTCGCTTAAAGCAACGTATCTGCACCGGCCCGATTTGCTGCCGGAAAAATTTGACAAGGCAGACGCTAAACTTATGGCAGAGATAAAAGCGGAACTGGCTGGTGAAGAAAATGGCTGATTTATTTGTCGGGCTTGTGCATTACCCGATTTATAACAAACGCATGCAGGTCATCGCCACGGCGGTAACGAATTTTGATATTCACGATATCGCCCGCACGGCGCGCACCTACGACGTTAAAAAATATTTTTTAATCCATCCGCATAACGCGCAGAAGGAAATTATACAAAAAATTATCGGCTACTGGCAGCATGGCTTTGGGCGCGTTTATAACCCGGACCGCAGCGAAGCGCTGGACCGCGTGGCGTATGTTGCTGATATTGACGCAGCCATTGACGAAGTGCGCAGAATGACCGGCAAAGAGCCGATAACAGTAACAACCGACGCGCGTGTTTACCCCAACACTATCAGCTACCAAAAGGCGCGCGATATGCTGCAAAACGGCGACAGGCCGCTTTTGGTACTGTTTGGCACCGGCTTTGGCATGGAAAAAGAAACCATGGCCGCTTTTGATTATATTTTAGAGCCGGTTTACGGCCCCAGCAATTATAACCACCTGTGCGTGCGCAGTGCCGTGGCGATTATACTTGACCGCCTGGCGGGCGAAGCATGGTGGCAAAAATAATTTGCAAAAACATTTGCAAATTAAGGCAGGCTATGATATAATAGCCTCTGTGTAAAACGGACGGTCCGCTGTGAAGTGTTCGCACATGAACGTCTATGATTGAGGAGGAAATTATGAACATTATTGAAGTTTTGGAACAAGAACAGCTTCGTTCCGACATCCCTGATTTTCGTGCAGGCGACACTGTAAAAGTTTATGTAAAGGTAGTTGAAGGCAGCCGTGAACGCGTTCAGATGTTTGAAGGCGTTGTTATTGCCCGCAGCGGCGGCGGTGTCCGTGAAACCTTTACCGTACGCCGTGTATCCTATGGCGTAGGCGTTGAAAGAACTTTCCCGCTGCACAGCCCCAGAATCGAAAAAATCGAAGTTGCACGCCGTGGCGTAGTTCGCCGTGCAAAACTCTACTATCTGCGTAACCTCACCGGTAAAGCAGCTCGTATCCGCGAACGCAGATAACAGATTTAAAACCGAAACACAAAAGCACCTCATACGAAAGTATGGGGTGCTTTTTTAATTTACAATCTTGTACCACAGCCACATCAAACTATAAATAACCGGCTGGTGGATTAAGTAGGCTGCCAGTGAATGACGGCCTAAAAGGGAGAGCGGTTTGATATCGGTATTTAATAAAGCACTTCGGCTTAAATGTTTTTTGCTTAACAGGCAGGCAAAGTAACCTGCGGTGTAGATAAAGAGCCACGGTAAAATTGGAAAGTAATCGGCGGAGTGGAAAGTATCCGGCGGCAGGCCGAGCCACGCAGTAAAATAACTGGCGTACAGGCTTTGCGGCAGGCTGCATTGCCAATCGCCGAAGCCGATATAGCCGTGGCTGATGTTTTTAAAGGCAAAAAATAAAATAAAACTTATAATTAATCCGCCGGTGGGCGGGATATAGCGCAGTAATTTTGCAAGCGGCAGCATTAAAAGCATGGCACTGCCGATAAAGGACAGAATACCGAAGGTGATGAGGTTATGCCTGTCAAAAAAATACGTGACAACAAAAATAAAAAAGGCGTAGCCCAATACAACAAGGCTGCGCTTTAAATGTTTATGCGCTAGCGCCCAGCAAAATCCGGACAGCAGAATAAATAGCGCCGCACCGCTTTGCTGCCACAAATACGCAGGCAGGGTGTGCAGCACGCCGGTGTTGTGCCCGAACAGGTTTTCGTTGTTCCACATGGCGTGGTAAACAAACATATTCAGCAGCGCTGCGCCGCGTAATATGTCGATAAGGGGATAGCGTTCAGTTTTCATTAAGTTCCTGTTCGTCCTCGCGTTTTTTACGCAACAGGCAGTAAGCAAGAAAAGCAAAGACAAGCAGAACAAACCAGGTTGATTTTTTCATTTCAGTCAGCCTCCTGTTGTGTTTTTATAATTTAAGTATAGCACTTTTGGTGGCAAAACGCTATTTTTTACAAATAAAATAATTTAAAACTGCCATAAAATTGACATAGTTTGCGTGTAATATATATTTAACAACAAAGCATAAAATGTTATAATTGAATTAGTGAAAGCTAATTGCAATTTATCAGGAGGGTGCAGCGATGAAATTTATTAAGAACAATAAATATGTAATCGGTTTTCTGGTTATTCTTGCTGCAATCTGCTATGCGGGATATTCCTACTATCAAAGCATTACGCAGGTTGAAACAACCGTGAAAACGGCAAAGGTTGAATACGGTACGTTAAAGGACAGCATTTCGGCAACGGGCAGTTTAAGCGCCGTCGATAACGTCGATATCAGCTCCAAAATTACGGGCCGAATTGTAGAAGTGCTGGTTGAAGAAAATCAGCATGTAGAAGCGGGGCAGGTTCTGGTTAAGCTGGACAGCACCGCTCTGGAAGCAACGGCACGCCAGATGAAGGCACGCCTTGACAACGCTGAGCTGACCTATAACCGTTACACCGCTTTACTTGCGCAGGGCGCGATTTCGCGCAGCGATTACGATTTGGCAGAATCCGATTATATTGTGGCCAAGGCTAATTACGACCAGGCTGTTTCCGACGTGAACGATACGGTTATCACTTCCCCGATTGCGGGCTACATTATCGGCGAACCTACACCGGTAGGACAGACCATCAGCTCCGGTATCAGCGAACCGCAGGTAATTATGTCCGTGGCGAACCTTGACGATATGCAGATTGACACGCTGGTCGATGAATCCGACATCGGGCGCGTAAAAGTTGGGCAGACGGTTGAATTTACTGTCGATGCTTACCCCGAGGAAACTTTTACCGGCACGGTGCGTTTGATTTCGCGCTCTGCCGTTACCGAGGACAACGTAATTTATTACACCGTTTATGTTGACGTTGCCAACCCCGAAGGCAAGCTGCTGCCGACGATGACGGCAAGGACGAACATTGTTATTGAACAGCAGGACAACACCTTAATGGTGCCGCCTAACTGCATTTATTACGAAGACGGGCGCAGCTATGTTAAGGTTTATGACGAAGCAACCAAGGCTTCCAGAGAAGTTGACGTTAAAGTTGGCCTTACCGGCGAAGAAAACATTGCCGTTACCGGCGATTTGCAGGAAGGCGACGTGCTGCTTGTAAAACAGCGCGCTACCCAGCAGAACAATATGAGAGGGCCGATTTAACCGGCCGTGAAAGAGGCAGGACATGGCAGAAGTAATCAGGCTTGTAGATATAGTAAAATCGTATATTATGGGCGACAGCATCGTCCATGCGCTGGACCATGTTAATGTCAGCATCGGCGACGGCGAGTTCACTTCGATTATGGGGCCTTCCGGCAGCGGCAAATCGACGATGATGAACATTCTGGGCTGTCTGGACAGGCCGACGAGCGGGCATTATTTTCTGCGCGGTCGCGATATTGCAGGCTACGACGACAATGAGCTGGCACATACCCGCAATGCGGAAATAGGCTTTGTGTTCCAGAACTTTAACCTGCTGCCGAAACTGACGGCACAGGTGAACGTGGCCTTACCGCTGGTTTATGCCGGCGTGGAGGAAGAAGAACGCATGGAGCGTGCCGCCAAAGCGCTTGACGCCGTTGGTTTGGGCAACAGGCTTGACCATAAACCGAACGAGATGAGCGGTGGCCAGCGTCAGCGTGTGGCGATTGCCCGCGCGCTGGTTAACAACCCGGCCATTATTATGGCGGACGAACCGACGGGCAACCTTGATACCAAGTCCAGCTATGAAATTATGGACATTTTTAAAGCGATGAATGACGAAGGCAAAACCATTGTGATGGTTACGCACGAACCGGATATTGCCGAACAGACCAAGCGCATTCTGGTTATGCGTGACGGCAAGCTCGTCAGCGACGAGTGGAGGTGACGCTGATGTTTAACGAATCTATCAAAATGGCGCTGGACGGCATGTTCAGCAACAAGCTGCGCACGTTTTTGACGCTGCTCGGCATCATCATCGGCGTTGGCGCGGTTATTGCCATGGTCAGCCTGGGCTTTGGCGTAAAAGAGCAGATTAAAAGCAATATTTCAAGCCTGGGCAGCAACCTTTTGATTGTTATGAGCGGCGGCCGTACACCGAGCGGCGCGCGTTTGCCGATGGGTGAGGGCGCAAGGCTGACGGCTGAGGACGCCGAAGCGATAGAACGGCAGATTGACGGCATTGCGCATGTGGCGCCGTCGGTATCGCGCAGTTACCAGCTTGTTGCGGGCAACCAGAACTGGACCGCCAGCGTGGAAGGCACAACGCCGAACGTGCTGGATATCCGCAACTACACTTTGGAGGACGGGCGCAACTTAACCCAGCGCGACCTTACCAGCCGCGACCGTGTCTGCGTTATCGGGCAGACGATTGTAGAGAACCTGTTCCCTGACGGCGACGCTATCGGCAAAACGGTGCGTATTAACAAAGCGCCGTTTAAAGTAGTGGGCGTTTTGCAGGAGATGGGGCAGTCTTCCAGCGGTCAGGACCAGGACGACGTGGTGTTTATCCCGCTGACGACGGCGCAGAACCGCATGATGGGCATTACTTATATCAGCCGCATTACCATTCAGGCTGAAAACGAAAATGTAATCGACCAGGTACAGGCAGACGTGGAAGCGCTGCTGCGTGTGCGCCATAAAATTCAGGACAACGAATACGACGACTTTACCGTGCGCAATTTAGCGGCGTTGATGGATACAATGATGGAAACGGCAAATACGATTACCATGCTGCTCGGCTGCATTGCGGCAATCAGCCTCTTGGTCGGCGGCATCGGCATTATGAATATCATGCTGGTATCGGTAACGGAACGCACGCGCGAAATCGGTATCCGCAAGGCGCTGGGCGCAACGTATGACAATATACTTTTACAGTTTTTGATTGAAGCGATGGTTATCGGTATCGTGGGCGGCACGCTCGGCGTATTGCTCGGCGTGGGAGCGTCTTACGCTATCAGCTACTTTGCGGGCTGGATGACGATAATTTCCGTGCCGGTAATTTTAATCGCCGTGCTGTTCTCCGTCGGCATCGGCCTGTTCTTCGGCATTTACCCGGCGCGCAAGGCAGCGCTGCTTGACCCGATTGAGGCATTGCGTTATGAATAACGGCAATAACAAACACAAAACAACTTTAAAAGAAGTTTTAACGGCCTTCTATGAATATCTTAGAAGGCCTAAAACTGTTTTTGATATTAAAGACCGCCTGAAGGCCTTAATTTTTTTTGCAATAATTATTATGATACTTGAGAAAATAGCACAATTTTTTGCAGAGATGTGATATAATTATTCGATAGATATGTTTTATTTTGGAGGAAAGCAGCTGTGACAGTAAAAAAGCTGGGCATTATCGGCGGGTCGTTTGACCCGATACATATAGGCCATTTAAACAGCGCGGAATTTGTTTACAAGGCTTTAGGGCTTGATAAAGTGCTGTTTGTGCCTGCTTATATCGCTCCGCATAAAATAGGCATGGAATTTGCCGCAGCCGAAGACCGTTATCGTATGACGGAACTGGCCGTTGAAGGCTGTCCTTATTTTGAGGTCAGTGATGTGGAGCTTAAGCGCAGCGGCATTTCCTATACTTACGATACGGTGCTGGAGCTGAAGAAGCAGTATCCGGGCTACGAGCTGTATTTTATCGTCGGTGCGGATTCCGTGCCGCAGCTGAGTACCTGGCACAATATTTACGGACTGCTGCATGAAGTTACCTTCGTGGCGGTGGCAAGGCCGGGTTACGACAAAGCCTTCGCCAAAGCGCGGGAGGATTTCGGCGGGCTGGGCGAAGAAAAAATACTGCTTTTAAAAATGCCGGAACTGGCCGTATCGTCAACAGATATCCGCGAGCGCGTAAAAAACGGCGCACCGGTTGACGGCATGGTGCCAGAAGCTGTGCGCGATTACATTTTAGAGAAGGGTTTGTACCGTTAAGCCGGAAAGAAGGAACAAACAGTGCTGACAATTGATGAAATGAAAGATACTTTGCAGCAGGCGCTGCCGCCGAAACGCTTTAAACATTCGCTGGGCGTTTACGAAACGGCGCTGAAAATGGCAGAGCATTACGGCATGTCGAAGGAAAAGGTTGCCGTTGCCGCGCTGCTGCACGACTGCGGACGCGAGGTGCCGACGGATAAACAGGTTGAAAAGGCCGAAGAACTGGGGCTTGGCGTTGATTTTGTGGAACGCCGCCAGCCGATTTTGCTGCATGCTAAAATGGGCGCTTATTATGCGGAACACAAATACGGCGTTACCGACCCGGAAATTCTGGAAGCCATCCGCCTGCACAGCACCGGCGCGCCGGATATGACGGAGCTTGACATGGTAGTGTACCTGGCGGATTTAATCGAGCCGGGCCGCGATTTTGACGGCGTGGAAAAGCTGCGTAAGGTTTGCTTTGAAAATCTGGAAAAGGCAATGGTAAAATCCTACGCCAACACCATTGAATATTTGCTGGATAACAAGCTGTTGATTCACCCGGACTGCATTTTTGGGTATAATCAGCTGGTAGAAGAACTGAAAAAATAAAATTGCAGACAGGAGAGTTATATGGCTTTGGAAGAAGATAAGCAGCCTCCGCGCACACGGCGCAAACGTAAGCTGAGATGGGGCAGGCTGGTATGTGTAATTGTACTTTTGGTGGGCATTGTTACCGTCGGTTTTTGGGGCGCAGTATGGTGCTATGATAACCTGATTGCCCCGCCGAAGGTTGAAGTTGTTGGTGCTGACAGCAAAATTGCCGCCGACGCGCTGTTAAACAAACGCATTAACGTACTGCTTTTGGGCGTTGATGACGGTGACAGCGAAGCGGCGGAAACCGAACCGAAGCGCACCGACGCCATGATGCTGGCCAGCTTTGACCCTGACGAAAACGAAGTGGCGTTGGTATCCATGCCGCGCGATACTATGGTGCAGATACCGGGGCACAGAGGCTACGATAAAATTAATGCGGCTTATGCTTACGGCGGCGTGATGCTTGCCAAGCAGACGGTTGCCAACCTGCTGCGCGTGCCGATTCATTATTATGTGCTGGTAGACTGGCGTGCATTCAAGGAATCCATCGACCTTATCGGCGGCGTTGATTTGTACGTTGATAAGGATATGTACTACGAAGACCCATATGCCGACCTTGTTATTGACATCAAGCATGGCTATCAGCATTTAAACGGCGAACTGGCAGGGCAGTATGTACGCTTCCGCAAGGACGAGCTGGGCGATATCGGCCGCGTGCAGCGCCAGCAGAAATTTATGATGGCACTGGCGGCGCAGATTTTTAACGTCGATACCGTTACCAAAATACCGGCGCTGTTTTCCACCGTGGACCGCCACGTGGAAACGGACATGGACACCATGACGATAGTGAAGGCTGCCAACAGCTTTAAGCTTTTTGGCGACCAGAACTTAAAAAGCTGTATGTTGTACGGCGATTTTTACGATTCGCCGGAGGACGGCTTAAGCTACTGGCGCACAACGCCGGAGCAGGTTGAAAGAACCCTTGACGAACTGGGAATACCCTATATGAAACGTGATAACGAAGATACAGAAAATAACGACGAAGCATAAAAGGAGGCTGAACAATGAATTTTACTCCCCAGCAGGTAGCGCGCAAAATCGCTGCCGCAGCATCTGACAAAAAGGCAAAGGATATCCTGCTTTTGAACATGGAAAACCTTTCCCCGCTGACAGATTATTTTGTAATTGCCAGTGCCGATAACGTAACGCTGGTTAAAGCCATTGCCGATGCCATTGAAGACAAGCTGGCCGAGGACGGGATTTTGCCGTCCCATATCGAAGGCTATGCCGAAGGCCGCTGGATTTTGATGGACTACGGCGACTGCGTGGCGCATATCTTTATAGAAGCTGACCGCGATTTCTACAATCTGGAACAGCTGTGGGCGGACGCTCCGTCCGAAACCTTTGCGGAGGAAGAAAATGAATAATGTAAAACCGCCCGCCAAAAACCGCCCCGGCGATGTTGTAACCTTAAAAGCGGTGCGCGCTTCCGAAATGGGCGTGTTCCTCGACGCCGGCACGGGCAATACGGACGATGATATTTTACTGCATAAATTACAGCAGCATGACGCCGAGGTAAAAATCGGCGACAGCGTTAAGGTATATTTGTACCTTGACCCGCACGGGCGCCTTACCGCCAGCATGAAGCTGCCGAAAATGCGCGAAGGGCAGCTGGGTTACGTTAAAGTACTCAGCGTTACGCGTGATGGCGGATTTGTCGATATCGGCGCAGAGCGCGGCGTGTTTTTGCCTTACAGCCAGATGCGCGGGCATGTATCGCCGGGGCAGCTGGTATGGGTTAAATTGTACCGCGATAAGACCGGCCGTCAGGCCGTAAGCATGCGCGTTGAAAAGGAAATGCAGAAAGCAAGCAAGCCCGCCAGCGGCATTAAAGTTGGCGACAGCGTAACCGGCACGGTTTACAACATTTTGCCGGAAGGCTTCTTCATTTTTACCACGCAGCGTTTTCTGGGCTTCCTGCACCGCAGCGAAGTACCGGGCGGCAGGCTTGATTTCGGTCAGGAAATTACCGCCCGCGTGGCTTATATCCGCGAGGACGGCAGGCTGAACCTTTCCATGCGCCAGCAGAAAGAGCATGCCATGGTAGCCGACGCCGAAGATATTTTAAACTTTTTGAAAAAGCGCGGCGGCAAAATGCCTTACTGCGACGATACGCCGATGGAAGTCATCAAGGAAAAATTCGGCATCAGCAAAGCGGCGTTCAAACGCGCGCTGGGCAGGCTTCTGCGTCAGGGCCTTATCCGTCAGGAGGAAGGCTGGACAATACTTTTGGATAACGAAACGGAAAATAAAAAATGACGGACGCTTTGCTTATTGCTGTCGTATCAATAAGTGTATTTATGGCGTCGCTGTTCAGCACTGTCACCGGCTTTGGTTTTGCGCTGGTGGCAGTGCCGTTTTTAATGCCCTTTTTAGGGCCGAAGGAAACGGTTGTATTCATCATCTTTGGCACCTGCCTTGTAAAAATGATTGTGCTGTGGAACACGCGTAAACATTTTGAGTGGCGCACGGTAATCATAACGGTGTGCGGCAGCGTTTTGGGCAGCCTGCCGGGCGGGTATCTGTTAAACGCCATTCCTTCTGCTTACTTGCAGATTCTTTTGGGTGTGGTGCTGGTAATTGTGCTGGCGCTGATGGGCATGCACTTTGATTTAAGCGTAAAAAACAAAACGCTGGGGCGGATGGCGGCGGGCTTTTGCAGCGGATTTTCCGCAGCGACGACCAGCATCAGCGGGCCGCCGATAGCGCTGTACTTTTTGACGGAAGGGCGTGATAAGCTGGTAACGCGCGCCAATATGTGCTGGATTTTTGCTTTCGGCAACATCGGCACGATGGCATCGCTGGCGCTATCCGGCAGCCGTATCAGTACTGATTTAATGTTGCTGGCGGCTTATGTAACATTGCCGATGCTGCTGGGTACATGGCTGGGCGAGCGCTGCTTCCATAAAATCAATCAGCATTTGTTTATCAGGCTGACGCAGATTTTTGTCGTTATCGGCGCATGTACGGCATTGTACCGCGGCATAACGGCGTTATTACAGCTGTAACATTGTTTACAAAAAATAAACGCTTAAAAATATTTTTAATTTATTTTGTATTTTTGCTTGACTGATATTTGCAGGCAGGTTAAAATTACAACATCAAAACTTTTTAAGGTGTGTGTATTATGCAAAAGATTTGGCAGCAAAACAAAAGTGCATACTTTTTCGGCTTTAGCCAGGGCTACTTTTACTTTAGCGCTGGCCGTTTTGCATGCGTAAAATCAAATAGCACCAACACCGTAAACAGATGCCTATAAATCAGCGTAAGCTGTAAATTAACAGGTTTTTAAATCAGGCTTCTTCTTACGAGGCCTGATTTTTTTTATAAGTTTAACCAAAAATTAAAATATCTTTAAAGGGGAGAGAAACATGGTAATAGTAATGAAACCCGGCACGCCGGAACAGGAATGGAAAAAAATTAAGGAGAATCTTGAGGGCAGAGGCTACCAGATTAATGAAATCGTCGGCAGCGGCCAGACAATTTTAGGTGTTATCGGCGATACCAGCGCATTGGATATGAATATGCTGAAGGTTAACGAATGCGTTGATAAGGTAATGCGCGTGCAGGAACCGTTTAAACGTGCCAACCGCAGCTTCCACCCGGAGGACAGCGTTATCGACGTCAGCGGCGTTAAGGTTGGCGGGCGCAAGCTGACGGTTATCGCCGGGCCGTGTTCCGTTGAAACCGAACAGCAGATTGTCGGCGTTGCCAAATCCGTTAAACTGGCAGGTGCAAGCCTGCTGCGCGGCGGTGCGTTCAAACCCCGCACTTCCCCGTATTCCTTCCAGGGATTAAAAGAGGAAGGGCTTGACCTTTTGAAAATTGCCCGCAAAGAAACCGGCTTGCCGATTGTAACGGAAATTATGTCCGCCCGTATGCTGGAACGCTTTGTGGAGGACGTGGATTTGATTCAGGTCGGTGCGCGCAACATGCAGAACTTTGAGCTTTTGAAAGAGCTTGGCAGAACCAATGTGCCGGTGCTGTTAAAACGCGGCCTTTCCGCAACGATTGAAGAATGGCTGATGGCGGCGGAATACATTATGGCGGGCGGCAACGACAATGTAATTTTGTGCGAGCGCGGCATTCGCACTTTTGAAACCTACACCCGCAACACTCTGGATTTGAGCGCTATCCCGGCGGTTAAAAAATTAAGCCACCTGCCGGTGATTGTAGACCCGAGCCACGCAGCAGGTTTGTGGTGGATGGTTGAGCCGATGGCAAAAGCTGCCGTTGCCGCAGGTGCGGACGGTTTGATTATCGAAGTGCACAACGACCCCGAACACGCTTTGTGCGACGGCGCGCAGTCCCTGAAGCCGGAACGCTTTGCACGTTTGATGGGCGAACTGAGCGGCATTGCAAAAATCGTCGGCAGGGAGCTGTAAGCAACTGATATGCAGGATGGAAGGACAGAAGGAGTGAAGGTTGTGGAAGCAGGCTTTAGCAAAAATTTGCAGGAGCAGTGTTTTGCCGTTATCGGCCTGGGGCTGATGGGCGGTTCTTACGCCAAGGCGCTGCGGCGGGCAGGCGTAAAAAATATTATCGGCGTTGATTCGGACAAGCAGGTTTTAAAAACGGCGCTGGCGGAAGGCGTTATCGACGGCTTTTACCAGAATGCGGGCGCGTATCTGTCGCAGGCTGATGTGATTATCTGCTGCGTTTACCCGGAAGCCGTTACGGAATTTTTAAAACAGGCTGCGCCGTTTATTAAGCGCGGCGCGCTGGTGACTGACGTTGCCGGGCGCAAGGCCAACCTGCCTTACGAAGCGCAGCAGCTGATGCCGGAAGGCGCGGAGTTTATTTCCGGACACCCGATGGCGGGGCGGCAGGGCAGCGGCTATGCCATGTCGCAGGCGGAGGTTTTTGACGGTGCGAACTACCTGATTGTGCCGACGGAAGCCAACAGCGCCAGAGCCGTTAACTGGCTGCGTAAATTTGCGCTGGCGCTGGGCTGCGGGCATGTGGCGGAAATTGCACCGGCAGAGCACGACAAAATTATTGCCTACACCAGCAATCTGCCGCACGCGCTGGCGGTGACGTTGATTAACAGCGACCGTTACAGCGGCAAAAGCTGCTGGTTTATCGGCGGTGGCTTCCGCGACGTGACGCGCATTGCCGATATTAACCCCGTGCTGTGGAGCGATTTGTTTTTGCAGAACGGTGAAAACGTGCTGAACGAGCTGGAGAATTTTAAACAGCAGCTGGAAACTATGCAGCGGCTGATTGCGGCGGGCGACCGTGAAGGGTTGCAAAGCTTTTTGCACGCGGCAGCCTGCCACAGGAAGGACATTGTTTTATGAGCATTATTAACGTAAATTTAGGGGCAAAATCCTATCAGATAGAAATTGCCGCCGGGCTTTTGGAGCAAGCAGGCGAAAAAATCCGCAGCGTCAGCAAGGCGCAGCGCGCTGCGATAATTAGTGATAGCAATGTTGACGCATTGTACGGCGGACGCCTGCAAAAATCGCTGGAAGGCAGTGGTTTTACCGTAACGCGTATTGTGTTCCCCGCCGGTGAAAAAAGCAAATGCTTAGCCGAACTTGCCAAAATTTATGACAGTTTAGCAGCGGCGGGCATTACCCGCAGCGATTTGGTTGTGGCTTTGGGCGGCGGTGTAACCGGCGATTTGGGCGGCTTTGCGGCGGCAACCTTTTTGCGCGGCATTGATTATGTGCAGGTGCCGACATCTTTGCTGGCGCAGATTGACAGCAGCGTCGGTGGCAAGGTGGCGGTTGATTTGCCTGCCGGTAAAAACCTTGTCGGTAATTTTTATCAGCCAAAGCTGGTGCTGATTGATACCGAGCTTTTACGAACTTTGCCGGTACGCTTTTTGCACGATGGCCTTGCGGAAGCTATTAAATACGGCTGCATCCGTGACAAGGCGCTGTTTGAAAAAATTGCCGCCATGCGTGACGACGAGGAACTGCTGGCGAATATCGGCGGTATTGTGGAACGTTGCTGCGCCATTAAAGCAGAGATTGTGGAGCACGACGAGTTTGATACCGGTGAGCGCATGGTGCTGAACTTTGGGCACACCATCGGGCACGCGGTGGAAAAATGCTGTGGTTATACTGATTATACGCACGGCGAAGGCGTCGGCATCGGCATGGCGCTGCTGACGAGGCAGACCGAAAAAATGGGGCTTACCGCACCCGGCACGGCGGACGCAATTTGCAAAGTTTTGCAAAAATACAACCTGCCGGTGGACGCGCCTTATGCGGAAGCGGGTTTGCTGGCGGGCATAGGTATGGATAAAAAGAAAAGCGGCAGCAGCATTACTTTGATTATTTTGAAGGAAATAGGCAGCAGCTTTTTGCAGAAAACGGACTGGCAGGCACTGCCGGACTACGTTAAACGGAGTTAATTATGGCTATGGTAAAAATTCAGCCCGGCGCGCTGACGGGCACGGTTAATGTGCCGTCCTCCAAAAGCATGGGGCACCGCGAAATTATCTGCGCGGCGCTGGCGCGGGGCGAAAGTGTGATAGATAACATCAGCATGTCCGAGGACATTGCGGCGACGCTGCGTTGTTTAAATGCGCTTGGCGTCAGGTCGGAACTGACTGCAAGTAAATTTAAAGGGCGCAGCGCGGTTAAAATTTACGGCACGGGTACGGTTAAAGCAACCGGCGAGGTGTGCGATTGCGGCGAATCGGGTTCGACCCTGCGGTTTTTGCTGCCGCTGGGTGCGCTGTGCGGCGCGCCGGTAACTTTTTGCGGCGCAGGCCGACTGGGCGAGCGCCCGCTGAAACCGTACTATGATATTTTTGATGAGCAGGGCGTAAAATACACGCCTGAGCAAGGCTTACCGGTAACGGTGGAAGGCAAACTGAACAGCGGCACTTTTAAATTGCCGGGCAATGTCAGCTCGCAGTTTGTTTCGGGACTGCTGTTCGCGCTGCCGCTGCTGGACGGTGATTCGGAAATCGTCATCACTAAACCGCTGGAATCGCAGAGCTATATTGATTTGACTTTATCTGCACTGGCAAAATACGGCATAAAAGTGCAGAACAACAATTACCAAAACTTTGTGGTACCGGGCAGCCAGGAATACCAAAGCGGCAACGCCGATGTGGAGGGCGACTGGTCACAGGCGGCGTTCTGGCTGGCGGCGGGCTGCCTTAACGGCAACATCATCTGCGCCGGTGCGGATGACAAATCTTTGCAGGGCGACCGCGTGGTGAAGGAAATTTTGCAGCGGATGGGTGGCAGCATTACGCAGGCTGACGGGGGTTTGCTGGCGGCAAAAAGTAAGTTGCGCGCAACCGTTATCGACGCTGCCGACTGCCCCGATATTATCCCCGTGTTGACGGTGGCGGCCGCTGTGGCGGAAGGGCAGACGAAAATCATCAACGCCGGGCGTTTGCGCATTAAAGAATGTGACCGCCTGCATGCGATTGCCGCCGAGCTGAACAAACTGGGCGCGGACGTGATTGAGCAGGAGGAAAGCCTTGTGATTAACGGCAAACCTCAGGGGCTGCGCGGCGGGCGCGTATCGGCATGGAACGACCACCGCATTGCCATGAGCATGGCAGTGGCGAGCACGGTTTGCACAGAATCTGTTATAATAGAAGGAAGCGAAAGCGTAAAAAAATCATATCCAACCTTCTGGCAGGATTTTGCGCTGCTGGGCGGCAGGTTGGAGCAGGGAGATAACTTATGACGGCAACTTTTGGCGAAAAAATAAAAATGACGATTTTCGGCGAATCGCACGGCCTTGCGATTGGCTGCGTTATCGACGGTTTGCCGCCGGGAGTGGAGCTTGATCTGGAAGCAATAAAGGCAGAAATGCAGCGCCGCGCGCCGGGCAAAAGCAAACTGGCGACGGCACGGCAGGAAAAGGACGCCTTTATAATCAAGAGCGGCTTTTTTGAAGGCAAAACCGCCGGCACGCCGCTGTGCGTACTGATACCGAACAGCGACCAGCATTCCGGAGATTACAGCAAACTGCAAAATGTAATGCGTCCCGGGCACGCCGATTACAGCGGCAAGGTAAAGTACAAGGGCTTTAACGATTACCGCGGCGGCGGGCATTTTTCCGGACGCTTGACTGCGCCGCTGGTTTTTATGGGCGCGGTTGCCAAACAACTTCTGGCGCAGCGCGGCATTTACGTCGGCGCGCACATCGCCTCCGTGTGGGAAGTGCAGGATAAAAGCTTTAATCCGCTGGGCGAAAGCGCAGAACTTTTTGCGGAACTGGCGGCAAAAGATTTTCCGACGCTTGACGATAACGCCGGTGAAGCCATGCAGCAAAAAATTATCGCCGCCAAGGCGGATTGTGATTCTGTCGGCGGCGTAATTGAGTGCATGGCAATTAACGTGCCTGCCGGTGTGGGCGAACCGTTTTTCGATTCGCTGGAAAGCCGACTGGCGCATGCCCTGTTCAGCGTACCGGCGGTAAAGGGCGTTGAGTTTGGCAAGGGTTTTGCGCTGGCGCAGCTGCCGGGCAGCAAAGCAAACGACCAGATGTATTACGATAACGGCACGGTTAAAACCTACACCAACAACAACGGCGGCATTACCGGCGGTATTACCAACGGCATGCCGGTGTGCTTTAAGGTTGCCGTTAAACCGACGCCGAGCATTGCCAAAGTGCAGAAAACAGTGGACCTTGCCGTTTGTGAAAATACGGAGCTGGCAATTACCGGACGGCACGACCCCTGCATTGTGCAGCGCGCTGTGCCGGTAATAGAAGGCGTGGCGGCATGGGTAATTTTGGACATGCTGCTGGTTGGGGAGAGATAAGATGACGGAAAAACTTGATTTGGAAGCAATCCGCCGCGAAATTGACGAAGCGGACGGAATATTGATAAACGCCTTTGAACGCCGCCTTGATGCGGTACTGAAAGTTGCGGAATACAAAAAAGCCAATAACCTGCCCGTGCGCGACCGTGCGCGAGAGCTGAAAGTTATTGCCAAGGCGCAGGAGCGTTTGCAGAACAAAAAATATGCACCGGCTGTGGCGGATTTAATGGAAAATATTATGGCAGTTGCCCGCGGTATGGAAGAAGAACAGCTGCAAACAGTAACGGTACAGCAGGAGGCTTTTGACGTCGGCTGCTTCGGCGTAGAAGGCTCGTACAGCCACAAGGCGATGGAAGAATATTTTGCGGGCAAAAAAATAACGCGCCATTATTACAGCGTGTTTGAAGATGTGGTGAAAGCCGTTAAAAACGGCGAAATCCGCTACGGCGTGCTGCCTGTGGAAAATTCCAGCACCGGCGGCATTACCGAAGTGTACGACCTGCTTCGCCATTACGGCTGCTACATTACCGGCGAAAAATGTGTGAAGATTGAGCATAATTTAATGGCACTGCCGGGCGCAACGCTCAGCGGCATTACGGAAGTTTATTCGCATCCTCAGGGCTTTGCGCAGTGTAAGGAATTTTTTGCGGAATACCCGCAGATGAAGCTGGTGCCTTATTACAGCACGTCCAAAAGTGCGGAAGCCGTTAAGGAAAGCGGCAGCCTGCATTTGGCGGCTGTTGCCGGTAAACAGGCGGCGGAACTGTACGGTCTGCAAATTCTGGCGGCGAACATCAATTACAACGGCAACAATACCACGCGCTTTATCATTATCGCCAACGAGGCGGAACACAGCGCCGACGCCGATAAAATTACGCTGGTCATCGCCGTTAAGCACGAGCCGGGTTCGCTTTACCGTGTGCTGGGATATTTTTACCACAGCGGCCTGAACCTGACCAATCTGGAATCGCGCCCGATTGAAGGCAAATCGTGGGAATACTTCTTCCACATTGATTTGATGGGCAACCTTGCCGATACCAATGTGCAGGAAACCGCGCGCATGCTGAGCGACAACTGTGCGTACTTCAGAATTTTGGGCAACTACCGCAGCGATATG
Organism: Acidaminococcaceae bacterium; assembly: GCA_944390935.1. GTDB lineage: Bacteria > Bacillota > Negativicutes > Acidaminococcales > Acidaminococcaceae > Fusicatenibacter_A. The sequence continues at coordinate 16,506 of CALXRU010000019.1, read as the reverse complement.
AAGCAGGAGAGATAAAATGCAGCATTTTGGTTTACTTGGTGCCAAACTGGGGCACAGCCTGTCGCCGCAGATTCATCAGATTATTTTTGAAGAGCTGGGCCTTGCGGCGGATTACAAATTGATTGAGCTGCCGACGGAAGCGCTGGGCACGGAGCTGCCGCGAATAGCGGCACAGTACAACGGCGTTAACGTAACCATTCCGCATAAAATTGAAGTTATGCCGTTTTTGGACAGCATTGCCGAAGAAGCGGCGGCTATCGGCGCGGTAAATACTATTGATTTTAAAGACGGCAAAAGCTGCGGCTATAACACCGACTGGTTGGGCTTTGGCATGATGCTGGAACACAACGGTATTGAAGTACTCGGCAAAAAAGCGGCGGTGCTGGGTATAGGCGGTGCGTCACGTGCGGTTTTGCAGTATCTTGCCAAAGGCGGCATTGCCGAAGTGCTTTTGGTATCGCGCACGCCGCAGGAAATACCGCAGCAGGTTTTAAACATCTGCGCGGGCGCAAAGGTACGCTGTTTGAGCTACGCGGAACTGGAACAGGAAAACGGCGACATTATTATTAACTGCACGCCGGTGGGCATGTACCCCAAAACAGGCGTCAGCCCTGTTGGTGTGGATGTGGTTAAAAATTTTGCGGCGGCGGTGGATTTAATTTATAACCCTGCGGAAACGGAATTTTTGCGTTTGGCACGCAGCGCAGACAAACAAGCTGTTAACGGTTTGTTGATGCTTGCCGCGCAGGCGGTGGCGGCGCAGGAAATATGGCAGGGGCGCAGGCTGGGTACGGATTTGGCAGTTAAAATTACGCAAAGGCTGGAGCAAAAGCCATGAAAAATATAGTGTTAACCGGTATGCCGGGCTGCGGCAAAACAACACTGGGCAAAATGCTGGCAGCGCGATTGAATTTTGATTTTTATGACGCCGACGATGTTCTGGAAGCACGTGAGCCTTACACCATTAAAGAATTTTTCGCGCAGGGTGAGGATGTGTTCCGCGAAGCTGAACAGCGCACGGCAGAATACTTGTCGCAAAAAGAAGGCTGCGTTATTGCGGCAGGCGGCGGTGTGGTCAAGCGCGCAGCGAGCATGCAGGCTTACCAAAAAACGGGCTGCGTTGTTTTTATCGACCGTCCGCCGGAAGCGATTGTAAGCGACGTGGAAATACAAACGCGTCCGCTTTTGGCAGCAGGTACGCAGCGCATTTTTGAACTTTACAACGAGCGCATAGAGCTGTATAAAAAATATGCCGTTTACACGGTGCAGAACGTAAGTGGCGTGGAAGACGCATTGCATCAGCTTTTGCAGATTGCCGGGGAGATGAAGAAATGAAAAAAATTTTGGTTATCAACGGGCCTAACATCAATTTGCTGGGCATCCGCGAAAAAAATGTTTACGGTGCGCAGGATTACGACGCTTTGTGCGCGTTTATTGCTAAAGAAGCCGAAGCAATCGGCGTCAGCGTTGACATTTGCCAGAGCAATTACGAAGGCGAAATTGTTACCTTCATTCAGAACGCTTACGGCAAATATGACGGCATTGTTATTAACCCTGCCGCTTATACGCATTACAGCGTGGCGATTCTGGACGCGCTAAAAGGCGTGGCGCTGCCCGCCGTTGAAGTGCATTTAAGCAATGTACACGCGCGCGAGGAGTTCCGCCATAAATCGGTAACGGCGCCTGCCTGCCTTGGGCAAATCTGCGGGTTGGGCTTTATTGGTTATTCGTTAGCTATGCGTGCTTTGGCGGCTTTGCCGGATGAAAAATAAAAACTTAAACAACAAAAGCGCACTATACTGTAAAAGTACGGTGCGCTTTTCTGCGTTTTAACACAAACTTTATTTTACACTTTTGTTATTTTAAACATTATCGAATAGATTACCGGCAATACTACGAGCGTCAGCATAGTTGCGCCGGTAAGCCCGCAGGCGATGGCGACGGCCATGGATTCCCAGAAGGGGTTGGTGAACATGGGCACAAGGCCGAGTACTGTGGTGAGTGCTGCCAGCATGATGGGGCGGAAGCGCACTATGGCGGATTCCAGCACCGCTTCGTAAGGATTCATGCCTGCTGCTAAGTGCAAGTCAATCTGGTCGATAAGCACGACGGAGTTGCGGATAATTATGCCAGTCAGCGACAGGATGCCGAGCTGTGCCAGAAAGCCCATGGACGAGTTGAACAGCAATAGCCCAATAACGACGCCGATAATACCCATCGGCGCGGTGCAGACGATGATGAACAGTTTGCGCAAATCTTTAAGCTGCAGCATCAGCAGCACCAGCATGGTGATGAACATAACCGGCAGCGGCACAAGCAGGTAGTTCAGCGCTTTGTTGCTGCTTTCCAGCGGCCCGCCGATTTCGATGCTGACGCCGGGCGGCAGGCTGCTGCGCAAATCAGCAAGGCTGTCGTAAATTTGCTGCGTTACGTCGTTGCCGGTGTAACCGGGGGCAATTCCTGCGTTAACGGTTACGGTCGGCAGCAGGTTGCGACGCCAGATCATGTTATCTTCAGCTTCGTAGCTGATATTTGCCACCTGTGCCAGCGGTACGCTGCCCTTGCTTGTGGGTATGGATAGCAGCCGCAGGTCGGAAATTTTATCGCGGTCGGCAGCGTCAAGGCGGAATACAAGGTCAATAGCCTGGTCGCCTTCGTAATACTGCGATACGGTGTAGCCGCTGAGTTCTGCCTGCAACGCCATGGCAACGGTCTGGCGGTCAATGCCCATCTGCCGCAGCTTGTCGTTGTCGATAGCTACTTTAACCGCGCCTGTTTTTTCCATCCAGTCAAAACGCGTCATGGTAACGGCGGGGTTCTGCAAGGCAGCGTCGCGTACCTGCTGGGCGTAATCTTTTGCCATTGCTTCCGTCGGTGCGGATACGCGCAACATTACCGGGTACGCCGAAGGCGGTCCGAGCGGGATGGATTTGCTGTAAATAACGGCTTCGGGGATTTCGCGTGCGGCAAGTTCGTTAATTTTCTGCTCCAGCCTGTTTTTGGCTTCTACATCTTTGGTGAGGATGACAAGCTGGGCGTAATTTTCGCGCGGCTGCACCGGTTCAACTACCAGCACAAATCGCGGCGCGCTTTCGCCGACATAAGTGCCGATGTTTAAAATATCCGTGTCGTCCTTCAAAATATCGGTCAGTTTCAGCGCGGCTTTTTCAGTCGCTTTAATGCTGCTGCCTTCCGGCATGTTAATTTCAACCAGCAGTTCCGGCCGCACGGAAGGCGGGAAGAATTCCTTATCTATAAACTTGGTTAAAAACAGCGAGCCGCAGAATGCGCCGACGGTGAGCGCGATAACAACGGCGCGGTGCGCCAGCGCCCATGTCAGCAGGCTGCGGAATTTCCGGTAAAACGGCGTGGTGTAAGCGCTGCCTTCGGCAATCTTTTTGGGGTGTACCCATTCGTAGCCCAGCACGGGCGCAACGGTTGCCGATACAACCCACGACAGCATCAGCGCCAGGCTGATAACTACAAACAAACTGCTGGCAAATTCGCCGACATTGCCTTTGGAAAAATATATCGGCGTAAAGCCGACGCAGGTGATAACCGTGCCGACGAGCAGCGGTACAGCGCAGGTTTCAAAAGCGTAGCTGGCGGCTTTTATGCGGTCCCAGCCTTCGGCCAGTTTGATTTCCATAAGTTCCATCACAACAATGGCGTCGTCAACCAGCATGCCCAGTGCGATAATCAGCGCACCGAGCGACACCTTGTGCAGGTCGATGCCCAGTGCGTACATGCCGATGAATGTGCCCAGCAGCACCAGCGGGATGCAGACGGAAATTACGTAGCCGCAGCGCCTGCCAAGGCTGATGAGGCTTACCGCCAGCACGATGATGACGGCTTCTTTCAGGCTCTGTGTAAATTCGTCGATAGAGTTTTTTACAACCTCCGGCTGGTTGGCAACCTGATGCAGTTCAAAGCCCAGCGGCAGCTCGGCGGTAATCTGCGTAATGGTTTTTGCCAAATTTTCGCCCAGGCGGATGTTATTGCCGCCGTCTTCCATGGAAAGGGCAATGCCGACAGCGGGCTGCCCGTTGAAAAAGAATTTCGGCTCTGGCGGGTCGGCGTAACCGCGTTTAACATCGGCGATATCGCCAAGGCGGAACACGCGCCCGTTAGCCTGTATCGGCAGCGAGGCGATGTTTTCTACTGCGTCCGGCATGCCGGTAAGGCGCAGGTAAACATTATCGTCCGGCGTTTCGCTCATACCCGCGGGCACCATTGCCGTCTGTGCCTGAATGGCGGCGGCTAAAGTGTCAAGCGGTATGCCAAGCTGCGCCAGCTTATTGTTGCTGACTTCCAGATAAATTTTTTCCGGCTGGACGCCGATAAGCTCAACTTTTTTCACGTCCGGCACGGTGTAAAAAATGCGTTTGATGTCTTCGGCTTTGCGGCGCATATCTTCGTAGCTGAAGCTGTCCGAAGTAAGCGCGTAAATGTTGCCGTAAACATCGTCGAAGCGGTCGTTAAAATACGGGCCGTACACGCCGCTCGGCAGGTCGGCCTTAATGTCGTTAATCATGTTGCGCAGCTCCAGCCAGTGTGGGCGCACATCTTCCTTCGCCACGTCCTCTTTTAAATAGACGTTGACGACGCAGATGCCGGGGCGCGAATAACTTGTGATGTAATCAATATCGGTGGAAGCCTGCGCCTGCTTTTCCAGCTTGTCGGCAACCTGTTCTTCCATCTCTTTGGCTGTCGCGCCGGGCCACGCCGCCGAAATTACCATCTGCTTGACGGTAAAGCTGGGGTCTTCCGCGCGGCCGAGCGTGTTATAACTGTAAATGCCGGCCACGAGGCACAGAAACATAAAAAAGTAAATTATCTGCCGGTGCGTAATGCTCCACGAAGCAAGGTTAGCTCTTTTCATTGCGCATCACCTTCCAGACGCACCTGCTGGCCGGGCGTAAGTTTGGCAGCGCCGCCGGTAACAATAACGTCGCCGTTGGCAACGCCGCTTTTAATAATAATGCTGTTGTTTTCGTAACCGGCAATTTCCACCGGCACAAGCTCAACGCGATTGTCCTTAACAATCCATACCTGCGGCGTGTCGCCGGTCTGGTAAATGGCTGCCTTGGGCAGGATGATGAGGCTTTCGCTGCCGTCGTTAAAATGTACTTTGGCTGTCATGCCCAGCTGCACCTGCGGCGGCATGTTGTCGATAGCAACGCAGACCTGATAGGTGCGCGTTACCGGGTCGGCCATCGGGGCGATTTCGCGGATGTGGCCGCTGACAGTGATATCGGGCAGTGCCCAGAAGGTTATTTCCGCCGTTTGCCCGGGTGAGATGCTGGCTAAATTGTTTTCGGGTATATAAATGCGCACTTCTTTTTCGCCTTCGCGCACCAGCGTTGCAACAGGCGTACCGGCAGCGGCAACCTGTCCGACTTCGCCGGTAATGCTTGAGATAACGCCGTCGTTATTTGCTACAAGGCGCGTATAATCAAGCTGGTTCAGCGCGGCCGCCAGCTGTGCTTCGGCCTGTTCCAGCGTGGATTGTGCGGCTTTCAGCTGTGTGTTGTACTGGTCATAAACGGCCTGGCTTACAGCGCCGCTTGCCAGCAGCGAGCGGTAGCGTTTTTCGTTATCGCTGGCCAGCAAAAAGTTGGCGTTGGCAGAAGTCAGCCCTGCGCGGGCAGCGTTGACATTTTCATCAACGTCGCGCGGGTCAATCTGCATTAAAACATCGCCTGCATGCACGGTGTCGCCCAAATTGACATTACGGCTGATTATTTTGCCGCTGACCTGAAAGGCAAGGTTGCTTTCGTAGCGTCCGCGCACTTCGCCGGGGTATGCAAGGTAGTTCTGCGTGCTGTGCGTGCCTGCGGTAACGGTGCGTACGTAGGGCACGGCGGCAACCGGCTGCGGTTTATTTAAAACTGCGGCGGCAAAATGGTAAACCAGCCCTGCGGCGATAACGGCAGCGGCGATGGCTAACTGTTTTTTGCTTAAATGTAATTTTTCCCAAAGCTGCATAACCAATCACTTCCAATGCTTTTTTATGGTAATGATGCTTTACTTAGAATTTCGGCAGATAAAAATAAAATCCTGCTGCGGCAGGGATTTGTTAAGCTTTATGACGCAGCCTTTAAAACAAATGCGTATGGCAAAAAAGATGTTAATGTAGTAAAATAGATATTACATTGTACGATGAGGGGGACTTTTATGAAAATAACAGAACTGTTAAAAAGTGATAAACCTTGTATTTCGTGCGAGCTGTTTCCGCCCAAGGCCGGGTCGGAATTGCAGAACGCTTTGAAGATAGTTGATGAAATTGCCGTTATCAAACCGCATTTTATGAGCGTTACCTACGGTGCGGGCGGCACTTCTGCCGGGCAGACGCTGGCGATTGCGCAGGCGGTGGAGGAGCACAATATTCCGGCACTGGCGCATTTAACCTGCATCGACGCGACTGAAGCGAAAATTGACGACATGCTTGGTAATTTCCGCAAGGCGGGAGTGCAGAACGTGCTGGCTTTGCGCGGCGACGCTGTTACAAGCGGCGTACGCGATTTTGCCCATGCCAGCGATTTGATGCGTAAAATTTCGTCATCCGGCGATTTTTGCATCGGCGGCGCGTGCTACCCAGAAGGACACCCGGAGGCAGGCTCGCTGGATAACGATATTGAAAACACCAAAAAGAAAATTGACGCAGGCTGCGAGTTTTTGGTATCGCAGATGTGCTTTGACAATAATATTATGTACAACTATATGTACAGGCTGCTGCGCAACGGCATCGACGTGCCGGTGGTGGCAGGCATTATGCCCGTAACCAATGCAAAACAGATTAACCGCATCTGCGAGCTGAGCGGAACAAAACTGCCGCCGCATTACCGCGCGATTGTGGAACGCTTTGCCGACGACCCGCAGGCTTTAATGCAGGCCGGCATTGCTTATGCCCTCGGGCAGATTATCGACCTGATTGCCAACGGCTTCAAAAACATTCACGTTTACACAATGAACAAGCCGGAAATCATCCGCGGCATTATGAAAAACCTGTCGGAGATTATCAAATGAGGTACGACCGCAGCGAAGCCATCCGCTATATGGGCGGGCGCGCCGGTGACGAAAACGCGGGCGTGCTGGCAGATTTGGCGTATTTAAAGCTGCGTAACGAAGTGCAGGCACGCAGCGTGTACCGCGTTCTGGATTGCAGCGTTGACGCTGACGGCGTGCTGCTGGGCGGCGAATATTTCAAAAGCGCCAAACTGGCGGCGCATATCAAAAGCTGCAAACGTGCAGTGCTTTTGGCGGCGACTTTAGGCCCGAAGGTTGATATCGCGCTGAGGCGCATGTCTGTTGCCAACATTGCCGAAGGCGCTGCCGGGCAGGCGGTGTGCGCGGCGCTTATTGAAAGCTACTGCGATGAAACGGAAGCAAAAATCAGCAGCGAATACGGCGGCCTGCATTTTAAACTGCGTTTCAGCCCCGGCTATGCGGATTGGAGCCTTGCTGACCAGCCGAGAATACTGACAATGCTGGACGCTGCAAAACGCATCGGGCTGACGGTGACTGCGGGCGGCATGCTGGCGCCGGTGAAATCGGTAACGGCCGTCATCGGCATTACAGACGGGTGCGAAAAGCCGCAAAACAGCTGCGAAACCTGCGAAAACACAAACTGCCTTTATAGAAAATAATTTGCGAGGGACAATATGCTTTTTAAAGATTTACTTGGTAAAAAAACACTTTTTTTTGACGGCGCAATGGGCACCATGCTGCAGGCCGCCGGGCTTAAACCGGGTGAACTGCCGGAGCTGTGGAACTTTACCCATGCGGACGAGGTTGAAAAAATACACGCCGCTTATTTAAATGCCGGTGCGGATATTATAAAAACCAACACCTTTGGCGCGAACCGTTTAAAATTTGCCGGTACGGATATTAAAACGGCAGACGTGGTGACGCAGGCCGTAAAAATTGCAAAAAAGCCCTGTGCCAACAAACCGGGCAGTTTTGTTGCACTGGATTTGGGACCGACAGGCAAACTGCTTGCGCCTTACGGCGATTTGCCGTTTGAAGAAGCGGTAAGCATTTATGCGGAAATTGTAACGGCAGGCGTGGCCGCCGGTGCGGATTTGATTTTAATTGAAACGATGAGCGACACCTACGAGATGAAGGCGGCGCTTTTGGCGGCAAAAGAAAACAGCGATTTGCCCGTCGTTTGCACTATGACGCTGGACGAGGACGGCAAACTTTTGACCGGCGGTGATATTACCGCTGCTGCCATTATGCTGGAAGGCCTGGGTGCGGATGCCATCGGTTTTAACTGCGGGCTTGGGCCTGCGCAGATGCAGAAGCTGCTGCCGCAGCTTTTAGCAGCTACGCCGCTGCCTGCGGTGCTGAACCCTAACGCCGGTCTGCCGAAAGAAGTGAACGGGCAAACCGTGTTTGACGTTGACGCAGACGAATTTGCCGCATTGATGTATGACATGGCAAAGGACGGCGTGCTGGCAGTTATGGGTGGCTGCTGCGGTACAACACCGGCGCATATCGCAACGCTGGTCAATAAATGTAAACAAATCGTGCCGCAATCGCGCGATTGTGATTTGACTGCCGTTGCTGCTTACGGCAGCGCGGTTGTTATCGGCAACAAGCCGGTAATTATCGGCGAGCGCATTAACCCCACGGGCAAGCCGCGTTTAAAACAGGCGATTTTAGACGGCGATTATGATTATATCTGCCGCCTGGGGCTGGAGCAGATTGACAGCGGCGCAGCGATTCTGGATGTGAACGTCGGTGTGCCGGGCATTGAAGAACCTGCCGTCAGCGCGGAAGCAGTGCAGCGTTTGCAGGCAATTACCAGCGTGCCTTTGCAAATTGACACCAGCAATTACGACGCTATGGCGGGCAGCCTGCGTTTGTATAACGGCAAACCGCTGTTAAACTCCGTCTGCGGCAAGGAAGAAAGTCTAGCCAAGGTGCTGCCGTTGGTTAAAAAATACGGCGCGGCAGTTGTTGCACTTACGCTGGACGATAATGGCATACCGGAAACAGCGGAGGGGCGCATTGCCATTGCCGAAAAAATTATCGCCCGCGCGGCGGAATACGGCATTGCCAAACGCAACATTATTGTAGACCCGCTGGCGCTTACCATCAGCACCGGCGGCGATAATGCCAAAGTGGATTTACAGGTGCTGCGCGAGCTGACCAAACGCGGCATTAAAACCGTCATGGGCGTGTCGAATATTTCCTTTGGCCTGCCTGCGCGTGACGCCGTTAACAGTGCTTTTTTTGTGCTGGCAATGGAGGCAGGTTTGAGCTGCGCCATCATCAACCCGCAAAGCACGGCAATGATGGGTGCTTACTATGCTTACGGCGCATTAAGCGGACTGGACGAAGGCTGCAAGGCGTATGTTGCCAAATTTGCGGATGCTGCACAGCCTAAAGCAGCACCGGCGCAGACAGCAGAATATACTTTGTACGATGCGATTGTAAAAGGTCTGCGCGAGCAGAGCGAAAAAGCCGTAAAGGCGCAGCTGGCACAAAAACAGCCGCTGGAAATTATCAACGTCGAAATGATACCGGCACTTGATTATGTGGGCAACGGCTTTGAAAAGCATACCCTGTTTTTGCCGCAGCTTTTGATGAGCGCGGAGGCTGCCAAAGCGGCGTTCAATGTCATCCGCGATAAAATGGCGGCGGAGGGCGGCAGCCGGTGCAACGGTGTAAAAGTTGTGCTGGCAACCGTTAAGGGCGATATTCACGACATCGGCAAAAATATCGTAAAAGTGTTGTTTGAAAACTATGGTTATCAGGTTATCGACCTTGGCAAGGACGTACCGCCCGAAAAAATTGTGGAAGCAGCCGTTAAGCATAACGCCGCTGTAGTCGGGCTTTCCGCGCTGATGACGACGACAGTCGGCGCAATGGAAGAAACCATTAAGGCGCTGCGTGCGGCTGGCAGCTTTAAAATTATCTGCGGCGGCGCAGTGCTTACGCAGGATTATGCCGACAGCATCGGTGCGGATTTTTACGCACCCAACGCCGTCAGCGCAGTAAATTATGCCAATTCTTTACAATAAATATAAAATAAAAACATTCCCGGTTTACAAATTGTAAGTCGGGGATGTTTTGTTTTTGTACCAAAATAAACAGAAAAATGTAAAATTTGTTAATGTATCCGTGTATACATAAAAATTTTTTGAAAAATTAAACTTTTTACTGTCTTTTTATAGCGGACATGTCCAAAGAGTGTTTTAAGTAAAGTCCGTTATATAAAAACAAAAATAAAATAAAACAGAAAATGTACATTTGTTTAAAGCGACAAATTTACAAAAATTAAAGTTTTAAAACCAATATACTGTAAAATTTACGCTTGTTTTACAATCTTGTCACATGTGTACTTTGATGTTATAATTTTACACAAGATTATTATTAAACTGTACACAACAGTAAAGAAGGGGTAGATGCGAAGTGAAATTTAAAAAATTATTATCATTACTTGCAGTATCGGCTTTAGCCACAGGTTTACTGGCAGGTTGCGGCGGCGAAGAAAAAGCTGCCGATTCCAACGTAATTAAGGTAGGCGTATTCCTGCCGCTTACCGGCGATAACGCCGCAGGCGGCGAACTGGAACTGCGCGGCATTAAACTTGCCAACCAGCTGCACCCCGAAGTTTTGGGCAAAAAAGTTGAACTGGTAGTTGCCGATAACAAATCCGATAAGGCAGAAGCTGCTTCCGTTGCGGCACGCCTGATTGAAAAGGATAAAGTAAGCGCAATCGTCGGTTCTTATGGTTCTTCCCTTTCTATGGCTGCTGGTAATATTGTTAAAGAAAATAAAGTTCCGGCCGTTGGCACCAGCTGCACCAACCCGCAGGTAACCGCCAACAACGATTATTACTTCCGTGCCTGCTTCATTGACCCGTTCCAGGGCAAAGTAATGGCAGAATATGCACATCAGAACGGCTTCAAAAAAGTAGCCATCGTTCAGGAAGTTTCCAACGACTATTCCGTTGGCCTGGCAAAATTCTTCCGCGAGGAGTTTGTTAAACTGACCGGCGATGAAAACAGCATTGTTGACATTGCCAACTATCAGACCGGCGATAAAGACTTTACCGCTATCCTGACCAACATTAAAGCACAGGACCCGGACGCTGTATTTGCACCGGGCAACTTCACCGAATCCGCACTGCTTGTTAAACAGGCTCGCCAGCTTGGCATCGACGCTCAGTTCATGGGCGGCGACACCTGGGAAACTCAGGAATTCATTGACGTAGGCGGCAAAGACGTTGAAGGCGTTGCACTTTCCACCGCGTTTGACCGTGAAAAAGCCAGCACCGAAGAAGCTAAAAAATTCCTCGACGCTTACACCAAAGAATATAACGGCGAACCTTCCGCTTTAACCGCTATGGCATACGATGCTTACCTCATCGCCGTTAACGGCATTGAAAAAGCAGGTACCGCTACCGATACCGTTAAAATCCGCGACGCGATTGCCGCAACCAAAGACCTTGAATGCGTAACCGGCATGACCACGCTTGATGAAAACGGCGACCCGATTAAAGACGTTGTTATCAAAACCGTTAAAGACGGCAAATTTACCTTTAAAGATTATGTAAAAGCTCAGGCTAAATGATTTGAAATTTTGTAAAAGGTGCTCCCTTCCTTTTCAGGGAAGGGAGCAGTTTTTTGGTTATGAGGTGCCCTTATGGAGTATTTTGACGCTATTGCCAACATGTCGGCGCTGAGCTTTGCGCAGCACATGGTCAACGGTATATCGCTCGGCAGCCTGTATGCGCTGATAGCCATTGGCTACACCATGGTATACGGCATTTTGCTGATGATTAACTTTGCCCATGGCGACATTGTAATGATGGCATGTTACTTTGCATTTTTCGGTATTACCGCGTTCCATATCCCGTGGTATTTTACCTTTATTATAACGATTATACTGACAGCGATACTGGGCGTACTGATAGAGCGCAGTGCTTACCGCCCGCTTCGCGAAGCCCCGAAAAATTCCATTTTGATTTCTGCAATCGGCGCATCGTTTTTGCTGGAAAACTTAGCAAACTACCTGTTCAGCGGACGCCCGATGCGTTTCCCGGATGTGCCGCTGCTTTCGCAGAACATCAGCATCGGCGGCATTGAAATTCAGGCAATCTGCCTTGTTATCCCGGTGGTAACAATTTTAAGCCTTGTTGTGCTGCTGCACATTGTTAACCACACCAAAACCGGCATGGCTATGCGTGCCGTTTCCAAGGACTACGAAATTGCAAGGGTAATGGGCATTAACATTGATAACATTATTTCCATTACCTTTATTATAGGCTCGGCGCTGGCCGCAATCGGCGCTATCATGTACGGCATCCGCTACCCCGGCATTACGCCGATGATGGGCGTTATGCCCGGTTTGAAATGCTTTATCGCCGCGGTTATCGGCGGTATCGGCAATATCAAGGGCGCAGTGCTCGGCGGCTTTATCCTGGGCCTCGGTGAAATTTTAATCGTCGCTTTCTTCCCGGATTTAAGCGGTTACCGCGATGCCTTTGCGTTCATCGTTCTGATTGTTATCCTGTTCTATAAACCTACTGGCCTTTTGGGCGAAAAAACGACGGAGAAGGTGTAATTATGAAGAAAAGAGATATGATTTTAACTATCATCGGCATAATTGCCCTTTTCGGCCTTGCGTTTTTCGTGCAGGAGGAAATGGATTCTTATATCCGCCGTATCGTTAACCTGTGCCTCGTTTATGCTATTATCGGTCTTTCGATGAACCTTACCAACGGTTTCGTCGGGCAGTTTTCTCTGGGGCAGGCAGGCTTTATGGCTATCGGCGCTTATACCGTCGGCATTTTTACCGTGCCGGTGGAATACCGCGAAAACATTTTCTATGCCATGCCGATGAATCCGGCTATTGCCGATATTGAGCTTCCGCTTTGGGCGGCGCTTATTTTGGGCGGCGCTTTGGCGGCGCTGTTTGCGTTTGCCATTGGTACGCCGGTGCTGCGCCTGCGCGGCGACTACCTTGCCGTAACGACGCTGGGCTTTTCCGAAATTATCCGTATCTGGATTACCAACGCGCAGAGCATTACCAACGGCGCTTTGGGCATTAAGGATATTCCGCCGCTGAACGACGTGCGTTATATCTTTTTAGTTACGGTAATCTGCTTTGTGTTTATTACGCTGCTTGTAAATTCTTCTTACGGGCGCGCGTTTAAAGCCATCCGCGAGGACGAAATTGCAGCAGAAGCAATGGGCATTAACCTGTTCTGGCACAAAAACCTGGCCTTTATGGTCAGCGCGTTTTTTGCCGGTATCGGCGGCGGCCTGTACGGCGCTTTGCTGGGCACGGTTGACCCGAAAAACTTTTTGTTCACGCTGACCTACAACTTCCTTTTAATCATCGTGCTGGGCGGCATGGGCAGCATCACCGGCAGCATGCTGGGCGCGGTAATCGTAACGGCAGGCTTGGAATACCTGCGTTTCTTCGACGAACCGCTGATGCTGTTCGGCATGGATATCCCGCTGTTCCGCCCGGGCTTCCGTATGGTTATCTTCTCCGTGCTTTTGATGGTGTGTGTACTGTTCTGGCGCCACGGCATTATGGGCACGCGCGAGTTTACCTGGCAGAAGGCCATTGATTTTGTGAAAAATCCTCTTGGCTTTATTAAGCGGAAGGGGGCAGCGCAATGATTTTAAAGACCAAAGACATTACCATGCAGTTTGGCGGCGTAACGGCCGTTTTTAAACTGAATATTGATATTAACGACGGCGAAATTGTCGCCCTTATCGGCCCGAACGGCGCAGGCAAAACCACGGCGTTTAACATGGTTACGGGCGTTTATACGCCGACGGAAGGCAAGGTGTTTTACACCGACGCCAAGGGCGAGCAGATTGATATTACCGGCAAGCTGCCCAGCGATATTGCTAAGCTCGGCATTGCCCGTACTTTCCAGAATATCAGGCTGTTTAAGGATTTAACCGTTTACGAAAATGTTTTGATTGCCAACCACCTGCATTTAAAATCCGACTTTTTGTCGGCAACGCTGCATTTGCCGTGGTACATGAACGAAGCCAAACAAATGCACCGCAACACCGAAAAGCTTTTGCAGGAAGTAGGTTTGTGGGAGGTGCGCAACGAAAAGGCCAGCAGCCTGCCTTACGGGCAGCAGCGCCGCCTTGAAATTGTGCGCGCACTGGCAACCAAGCCGCGCCTTTTGCTGCTGGACGAACCGGCAGCAGGCATGAACCCGAAGGAAACCGAAGAACTGACGGAATTTATCCGCCAGATTCACAGGGAATATAACTTAACCATTTTTATGATTGAACATCATATGGATTTGGTTATGGAAATCAGCGACCGCATTTACGTTCTGGAATTCGGCATGACTATTGCCGAAGGCACGCCGGACGAAATTCAGAATAACCAGAGGGTTATCGATGCTTACCTGGGGGTGGATGAAGATGCTTAAAGTAGAAAATCTTGTCGTATCCTACGGGGGCATTGAAGCCTTGAAGGGTATTTCGCTGGAAGTGCCCAAAGGCGAGATTGTAACGCTTATCGGCGCAAACGGCGCAGGCAAAAGCACTTTGCTGCGCAGTATTGTCGGGCTGGTAAAACCGCAGAGCGGTAAAATTACTTACGAAGGCGAAGACATTACAGGCCGCAACTCGCAGCAGATTGTAAAAAAAGGTTTGACGCTGGTACCGGAAGGACGCAGAATTTTCCCGAACCTGACGGTGCTGGAGAATTTGCAGATTGGCGCTTACATGCGCACTGATAAAGACGGCATTGAAAAAGACATCAAGCGAATGTACGAATTGTTCCCGCGTTTGGAAGAACGCAGCTGGCAGATGGCCGGTACGCTTTCCGGCGGCGAGCAGCAGATGCTGGCCGTTGGGCGCGCGCTGCTTTCGCGTCCGCAGCTTTTGATGATGGACGAACCTTCGCTGGGCCTTGCACCGCTGATTATTAAAGACATTTTCAGCATCATGCAGGAGATTAACCAGCAGGGCATGACGATACTGTTGATTGAACAGAATGCCAACATGGCGCTGAAAGTTGCCCACCGCGCTTATGTGCTGGAAACCGGCAAAATTACCATGTCCGGTACCGGCGCAGAGCTTCTGGAAAATCCGGAAATCAAAGCCGCATATCTCGGTAAAAAGAAAAAGTGAGAAGATAAAAATAAAAAAGAGCCTTACACATTTGTGTAAGGCTCTTTTTTTATGCCGTTTTACGGCAGTAAATAACGCTGCGGCGTGTTTTGCGGTGCAGCAGCGGATGGTAAAAAACGCATAAACTAATATCGCCGTTTCGTTTAACTGGCGCAGCAACTTGTGGCAAAGCAATAAAAATTACGGGCTTATGATTTTGTTTTAGCAAAAAAACAGTCCTTTCTTTATCAATATTATCCGCTTAATTGTGGCCACGCAAAAGCGACGTGAAAATGATTATAACGGAAAATAAAAATTTTGGCAACCCCTTTGGCGGAAAAATTTAACAGTTTTTTAAAAACGCCATAAATAACTTAACACGCTGCCGCAAACAAGCGGATTGCCGCTAAACTGCGTAGCCAACGTACACTACCGGTAGGGAAAAGTAATCAAGACCAGAAAAAGTTTGACTTACGCCAACCGAAATGTCTTGATGGGGGGGAAGTGTGTGGTATAATTACAGTATAGAGATAAAGGACGCTTTATCTTAGGCAAAATCAGCAAAGTTAAACCTGCAAACCATTTGAGGAATGTGACGCCGCGGTA
This sequence comes from Acidaminococcaceae bacterium, assembly GCA_944390935.1. Taxonomy (GTDB): domain Bacteria; phylum Bacillota; class Negativicutes; order Acidaminococcales; family Acidaminococcaceae; genus Fusicatenibacter_A. The sequence continues at coordinate 790 of CALXRU010000019.1, read as the reverse complement.
ACATTCCCTGATGGCTTACAGAGTAAAAATATTTAAAGGCGCGCGCTTTTAAATAACAACGGGAAAGGTGATAAAGATGGCAAGAAAAAAATCTAAAGTATTAGCAATAGCTTTTTGTGCAGCAGTAATGACGGGTATTTATGCGAGTCCGGTTATGGCACAATTAGCTCCTGTACAGGACGATGGTAGCGTAACTATAAAATCATATATGATTAATGCCAAAGATGGTGTAACTATTACCGGTATTGCAAGCAAGGATGCTGTTGATGAATTAAAAGAAACAGTTGATAAAATAAAACCTACTGTTGACACCGATACATTCGTGAAAGATGGAACATATGAAGCCGATGAAAACGGCGATGTGACAATGGATGTATATGATAAAAATGGCGATACAGAAAAAAATGTTACTATCAGCGGACTTGCCAGTGATAAAGAATTAGAAGGCGTTAAAAACGAGCTTCAACAACAGATTGACAGTATAGTCGTTGAAGATACCAATACCCAAATAAATGAAGATACTTACACGGCTGAAGCTGATGGTACTGTAAATATGGATGTTGTTGATAAAGTAACTGGTGAAGTAACTAAAAATGCAGTTACTATCGAAGGTCTTGCGAGTGATAGTGAATTAGCAACTGAAACGCAGAACAGAACAGATTCTGATACAAAACTGCAGGCAAATATCAACGCAGAAGCAGAGGCACGCGAAAAAGCTGATGCAGCACATGATCAAGCTATTGGCGATTTAGAAGTAGAAAATGATAAACAAGATTCTGCTATCGCCGGT
>CALXRU010000018.1 GCA_944390935.1 Acidaminococcaceae bacterium | reverse complement strand
GTTGATGGCATTAACAGCTTAATCGGCCGTGCCGGGTTCAGAATCGGTAAAGATTTTGGTGAAGAAAAACAAAGCACGTTGTATTTTAAAGCCGATATACTGCATGAATTTTTAGGCGATCAGGATATCAGCCTGAAAGATAAAACCTCTGATAGCAACTGGGAAACTGTAAGTTATGATAATCAGGGTACATGGTATGATGTAGGCCTTGGTTTTGCAACGATGATGAGTAAAAACAGTTATGCGTTTGTGGATTTGGAAAAATCCTTCGGCAACGACAACGACGAAACCTACCAGATTAACGCCGGTGTACAGTGGACATTTTAATGGCTTCGCCATAAAATAAAAGGGAGCATTGCTCCCTTTTATTTTAAACAACTAATAATATTAAATCATAAATTTGCACACGCGAAAGGTTGCACTATTGCAACAGCGCAAAATGCCTGCGGCTCCTCCGATTCCGCTCGGGCTGCGCGCCAAGCTCCCGAAGGTTAGTACCCTAATTTTTGCCGCCGCAGTTTTTGTCTGCTGTTTTATAGCACAAACCTTTCGCTGCTCATAGTCAGCATTTTATAAAAGTTCGGGAACAGTATACTCAAGATAAAAAAGTAGCGAAAGTACGAATTTGAGCGGAGCCGCGGTATCGGATTTTAGCAACATTTATTAAAGAACAACTGCAAAAATCGAACCTGAGCGAAGCGAATTTCGTATTTTTGTAGTTGTTATACCAATAGTTGCGTAGCAAGACGCGTCAGCGGCGCAGCGGGAAAATCCGCCTAACCGCGTGAGTTTTCTTGCTTCGTTCTTTTGCTCAGTCAAAAGAATGAAGATGAATGAGTAAGTAAAAATAAAAAAGCACTATCCTTCATACAAAGGTGTAATCAAAACAAAAATGAGGTGAAAACATTGACTAACGAATTAAGCCCCAAATTCTTAAAAACAATTATCGGCGACGCCGAAGCAGAATTCTGCCTGTATAACCCACGCATTAAAACCGGAATCCAAACATGGGAAATAAAGGTGCGAAACACCGACAACACCCGCAAAATAATTGTTGTGCGCGATTACGGCTATAAAATCGACCATGAAGAAATAAAAATTAACCCATTTAAAACCCGCGCGGAACGTAACGCCGAAATTTTACGCCTATATAAGGAAGAAGGAATATCCCAAATCTTTCTCGGCAATTTGTTCAACATCAGCCAGCCGTCAATTTCACTTATCGTTAACGGTAAAATAAAAGATTAATAAACAAACAGCCTGTTGCTTACAAAATAAATGTAGCCAGCAGGCTGCTTTCAAATCAGCATAAAAAAAGAGCAGCTTAAAAAACTGCTCTTTGCGGTGATTATTTTATCTTACACGGAATTATTGATTCTAAAAACGCTCTTACGACGTTGGGGTCAAAGTCGGTGCCGGATTTGTCTTTCATCTCTTTAATTGCTTCCAGCGGCGTTTTTTGCCAGTAGTGGGTGCACGGGTTAACAATGCGGTCATAGTAGTTTGCTACGGCAATTATGCGCGCGCCAAGGGGAATGTTTACGCCCTTTAAGCGTTTGGGGTAACCGGTGCCGTCCCATTTTTCGTGGTGGCTGTAAATGATATCAATAATATGGGTAAATTCCGGAATGTTTTCCAGAATGCTCGCTCCGGCCTGGCAATGGCGCTTGTAGGTGGCAAGCTCGCGCGTGCTTAAATACGGCGATTTTTTTAATATCGCGTTAGGCACGGAAAGATGCCCGATGTCATGCAAAAGCGCGGCGCTTTTAATAGAGGCGATTTCTGCCGGGGGCAGGCCCAGTTTTGCCGCTATGCACGCCGAATAGTTGGCAACCTGCTGGCTGTGCATGTACAATGCCGTGTCCTTCTTTTGCAGTAGCGTCAGCAGCGAGTTGCATATCTCACGTATGTTGTTTTCTTTTGGAAAGTCCAGTACCTGGGGTAAAGCGATCATAAAACAACCATCCTGTCAAAAATCCGTCCAATCAAATCTTGCACATAATAGTATACTACAACGCGGCAAAATATCAAAGGGGATTTTAAGAAAAATTTTTATCGCCGGGGGCTTGCATTTTTTTTACCAGCGGATATAATTATAATGCAGCTCAGGTCTGTGGTTGCAAGTCGATGCCAGTTGCGGGCAAAACGATCCACGTAAGCAGTTAAAATTAACTGTGAGCACGGCGCAGCTTAGAAGTAAGTCCTGCCGCGAAAAGCGAGAGGGGTAGTAGTGGGGAGCGCAAGGCTTAGGAGCGAACCCTCCGGCAGGCGGGTGTGGGGGCGAAGACCAGGTCAGCTGAGTTGCTTTAATTTATAAAAATTAGCCCTTTTTGCATATTTTTACTTGTGCAGAAGGGCTTTTGGTTTTATAATATAGTTTATTACAACAATGCCTTACGGCAGATACTGGAGGGGGATAACCTGATGAAAAAAGTTTTAGTGTTTATGATGGCTGTTTTGATGCTGGCAGCTATGGCAGTTGCGGGCTGCGGCGGCAGCGATGAAAAAGAAGCGGGCGGCGAAAAAATTATGCGCGTCGGTACGGAGCCTTCGTTTGCACCGTTTGAGATGCAGGCGGAGGGCAGCGAGGAGCTGACCGGCTTTGACATGGATTTGATCCGCGCTATCGGCAAGCACCTTGGCTATAAGGTGGAAATCAGCGCTATGGGCTTTGACGCTTTAATCCCTGCCTTGCAGGCTGATAACATTGACGTTGCGCTGGCAGGCATGAGCATTACCGAGGAGCGCAAGCAGCAGGTAATTTTTTCCGACCCGTATTATAAATCCGGCTTACTTGTAATGGTGCCGAAGGATAATAACGACATTAAGAGCATTGACGACCTGAAGGGCAAGCGCATTGCCGTGCAGATTGGCACTACCGGCGCTTTCCGTGCGGAAAAGGTTGAGGGTGCAAAGGTTACCGCGTTTAACGATAACGGCAGTGCGGTGCTGGAGATGAAAAACGGTGCGGCCGACGCCGTTATTAACGACGCGCCTGTATTAAAATACTTTTTGGCGCAGGGCGGCAGCGAATATGCCAAAACCGTTGGTGAAGTGCTGAACGCCGAAGATTACGGCATTGCCGTTAAAAAAGGCAACGACAAGCTGGCTGCGGAGATTAACAAGGCGCTGAACGACCTGAAAGCAAACGGCGAATTTGACAAGATTTACAATAAATGGTTCGGCGAAGCGAAATAATGATTTTTTATGCAGCTTTTTGTAAGTTTTTTATCATTTAACACTTGCTTAACCTGCTGTTTAGAGCTATAATATTTTAACAGATGAAAGTTTTGTAAATTTATGCGTGTGGAGGTTATGTTTATGAAAAAATTATTAGTGTTTATGATGGCTGCACTGATGCTTGTGGCTTTAGCGGTTACCGGCTGCGGCGGCGAAGAAAAGAAAGCCGCGGAAGCTCCGGAAAAGGTTCTGCGCGTAGCTACCGAACCGACTTTTGCTCCGTTTGAGTTCCAGGAAGAAGGCAGCGATAAGCTCTCCGGCTTCGATATGGATTTAATCCGTGCTATCGGCGCTAAAATGGGCTATAAAGTAGAAATTGCCAACATGGGTTTTGATGCTCTTATCCCGGCGCTGAACACCGGCAACATCGACGTTGCCATTGCCGGCATGAGCATTACCGATGAAAGAAAACAGGCTGTAGGCATGTCCGACCCGTACTATACTTCCGGCCTTATCGTTATGGTTCAGAAAGACAACAACGATATCAAGAGCATTGAAGATTTGAAAGGCAAACGCATTGCCGCACAAATCGGCACCACCGGCGCTGCTAAAGCACACAGCGTTGAAGGCGCGGTTGTTACCGAATTCAACACCAACACCGAATCCGCTATGGAACTGACCAACGGCGGCGTTGACGCTGTTATCAACGACAGCCCGGTTATCGGTTATTATCTGGCGCAGGGCGGCAGCGAAGTTGCCAAAACCGTTGGCGATGTTATGGAAGCTGAACAGTATGGCATTGCCGTTAAAAAAGACAACACCAAACTGCTTGAGGACATTAACAAAGCCCTTGCTGAGCTGAAAAAAGACGGCGAATACGACAAGATTTACAAAACCTGGTTCGGTGAAGTGAAGAAATAAGCATTGAGCCTGAATGCGGGGTACACTGGCGGCGACGAAGGTGGGCCCCGTATTTTATTTATTGCAGGCTGACGGGAAGGAACGAAAACTTCTATGGAATTGAATTTTGAACTTATTCAGGGCGCTATACCGCTTTTGCTGGCAGGCGCAGGCATTACGCTGGAAATTACCGCCATGAGCGTCGGCTTCGGCCTTCTGATTGGCATGATTATCGGCGTGGCACGCCTTGCAAGCGTTAAACCGGTGCGTTATGCTGCCAACTTTTATGTAGATTTTATCCGCGGTACGCCGCTTCTGGTACAAATCTTTCTGGTTTATTTTGCGTTGCCGACTATTATCGGCCAGCGTATTGACCCGTTTTTTGCGGCAATCTGCGCATGCTCCATCAACAGCGGCGCTTACATTGCCGAAATTTTCCGCGCCGGCATCCAGTCCATCGATAAGGGCCAGATGGAAGCAGGCCGCTCGCTGGGCATGACCTGGTACCAGACGATGCGCTATGTTATCATGCCGCAGGCATTTAAACGCATTATTCCGCCGCTCGGCAACGAATTTATCGCCATGCTGAAGGATTCCTCGCTGGTTTCCGTTATCGGCTTTGAAGAACTGACAAGGCGCGGCCAGCTGATTATTGCCCGCACCTACGCTTCTTTTGAAATCTGGCTGGCGGTTGCCGTAATTTACCTTATTATGACCTTTACGGTTGCACGCCTTGTTGGGCTGATGGAGCGGAGGTTTGACACGAAATGACGACTGAAATGATTAAAATTACCGGGCTGAAGAAAAATTACGGCAGCCTTGAAGTTTTAAAGGGCATTGACCTGACGATTGCCGAAAAAGAAGTTGTGGTAATCATCGGCCCCAGCGGCAGCGGCAAAAGTACGCTGCTGCGCTGCATGAACTACCTTGAAGAACCTACCGAAGGCACGATTGTTGTGGACGGTATCAAGCTGGACGGCGAAGCCAACATCAACGAAGTGCGCAAGGAAGTAGGCATGGTGTTCCAGCGTTTTAACCTGTTCCCGCACATGACGGTTCTGGACAACCTTGTGCTTGCGCCGATGAAGGTACGCGGCATCAGCCGTAAGGACGCCGAAGCTACCGCGATGGAATTGTTGGGCAAGGTAGGCCTTTCCGATAAGGCGTCTTCATACCCTGACCAGTTAAGTGGCGGCCAGCAGCAGCGTGTTGCCATTGCAAGGGCACTTGCGATGAAGCCGAAAGCGCTTTTGTTTGACGAACCGACCTCCGCGCTTGACCCGGAAATGATTAAAGAGGTGCTGGACGTTATGAAAACGCTGGCTAACGAAGGCATGACGATGGTTGTAGTTACGCACGAAATGGGCTTTGCGCGCGAAGTAGGCGACAGGGTGCTGTTTGTCGACGAAGGCAGAATTTTAGAGCAGGGCGCGCCCGACGATATCTTTTTGCATGCCAAGGAAGAACGCACACGCAGCTTCCTCTCTAAAATTTTATAAGCAAACTGTTACAATTTTATCAGACTGTAAACTCGTGCAGAAAAAAGACTTTTTTGCACGAGTTTTTGTAATTTTTTGCAGGAGTTTTAATTATTGCGGCGAATACTAATAATAACAAACAAAGAGTTTGTTATCCCGGACCTCGGGATTAAGGAGGGATAATTTATGAACGTTAACGTAAGAGGAAAGAACATTGTTGTAACACCGGCGCTCAAAGAGTATGTTGAAAAGAAAATCACGAAAATCACCAGGCAGTTTAAAACCGTTGGCGATATCAGCGCAGTGCTGAAAGTTGAAAAAGGCAACCATATCGTAGAAATTACCGTTCCTGCCAGCGGCATTTTAATCAGAGCCCAGGAAACCACGAAAGACATGTACTCATCCATTGATTTGGTAGTGGAAAAAATCGAACGCCAGGTACATAAATATAAAACACGCCTCGCTAAACGTAAATACAGCAACTTTGTAGAACCGGTACCTGTAACCGAGGTGGAAGCAGCACCGGATGATGAATTCAAGATTATCAAGAACAAGAAGTTCTCGATGAACCCGATGACGGCTGAAGAAGCAATCCTGCAAATGAACCTTCTGGACCATGACTTCTTCGTATACTTCGACCCCGACTATGGCGGAGTAAATGTTGTATACCGCCGCAAAGACGGCAACTATGGCCTGCTTCAGCCGGAATTAAAATAACTTTACATTGATTTCACAAAAAAGCCCGGGACAAAGCTCCCGGGCTTTTGACTTTTTGGTACTATTTTGATAAAATTATACATTAGTATAGTGTTTATAAAACACGGAAATTTAAGGAGTGAGAGTGTTGCTCGAAGGTTTATTGAAAAAGATTTTTGGTGACCCGAATGCCAAGGAATTGAAAGACATTCAGGGCATTGTCGATAAAATCAACGCGTTGGAACCCGAAATGCAGGCATTAAGCTCGGCCAACCTTGCCGCCAAAACCGGCGAGTTCAAGCTGCGCCTTGCCAAGGGCGAAACCCTTGATGATATTCTGCCGGAGGCTTTTGCCGTTGTGCGTGAAACCAGCAAGCGCGTTACCGGCATGCGCCATTTTGATGTACAGCTGATTGGCGGCGTGGTGCTGCACCGCGGCAAAATTGCCGAGATGCGTACCGGCGAAGGCAAAACGCTTGTTGCAACCCTGCCTGCGTACTTAAACGCGCTTACCGGCAAGGGCGTACACGTTGTTACCGTCAACGATTATCTGGCCCGCCGCGACAGCGTGGACATGGGCCGCATTTATAAAGCGCTGGGCCTTAACGTAGGCCTTATTGTGCACGACATGGATTACCCCGACCGCAAAGCCGCTTACGCTGCCGATATTACTTACGGCACCAACAACGAATTCGGCTTCGACTATCTGCGCGACAACATGGTTGTTGACGAAAACCAGATGGTACAGCGCGAGCTGAACTTCTGTATCGTCGATGAGGTTGACAGTATCTTAATCGACGAAGCGCGTACTCCGCTGATTATATCCGGCCCGGGCGAAAAATCCACCGACCTGTACCGCGTGCTGGCACACGTTGTTGCCAACATGAGCGAGGGCGAGGATTACACCGTTGATGAAAAACAGAAAACCGTTGCGCCGACGGAAACCGGTATCGCCAAAGCGGAAAAAATGCTGGGTATTTCCAACCTGTACGATGCTGAACATGGCGTGGACTTCTCGCATCACCTGATGTGCGCTTTAAAAGCCAAAGCCATCATGCACCGCGACAAGGACTACGTTGTTAAAGATGGCCAGGTTATCATCGTCGATGAATTTACCGGCCGCTTAATGTTCGGCCGCCGCTTCTCCGAAGGCCTGCATCAGGCTATTGAAGCCAAGGAAGGAGTTAAGGTTGAACGTGAAAGCCAGACGCTGGCAACGATTACCTTCCAGAACTACTTCCGTATGTACAACAAGCTGAGCGGCATGACCGGTACGGCCAAAACGGAAGAACAGGAGTTCCAGAAGATTTACGGCCTTGACGTTATCGTTATCCCGACCAACAAACCGATGATCCGTATCGACTATCCGGACGTTATCTATAAAACCAAACGCGCCAAGTACAAAGCCGCTGTTGCGGAAATTGAAGAATGCCATAAATCCGGCCGCCCGGTATTGGTTGGCACAACCTCTATCGCGCAGTCCGAGGAGCTTTCTGCCATGCTGAAACGCCGCGGTATTCCTCATAACGTATTGAACGCCAAATACCACGAAAAAGAAGCGGAGATTATCTCCCATGCAGGCCAGTATGGCGCTGTAACCATTGCCACCAACATGGCAGGCCGCGGTACCGATATCGTGCTGGGCGAGGGCGTGCCTGAACTGGGCGGCCTCCACATCCTCGGTACGGAACGCCACGAAAGCCGCCGTATTGATAACCAGCTGCGCGGACGCTGCGCCCGTCAGGGTGACCCGGGTTCTTCCAAATTCTTCCTGTCTTTGGAGGACGACTTGATGCGCCTGTTCGGCAGTGACAACATTTCCGGCATTATGGACAAGCTGGGCATGGAAGAAGACGAGCCGATTGAGCATAAACTGGTAACCAAATCCATCGAATCTGCGCAGAAGAAGGTAGAAGCGCGTAACTTCACCATCCGTAAGCAGGTTCTGGAATACGACAACGTAATGAACCAGCAGCGCGAGGTTATTTACAGCCAGCGCCGCAAAATTTTGCAGCAGGCCAACCTGCGCGACACCATTATGGAAATGGTGCACAAGGTTGTTGACCGCACCATGGCAATGTACGCTCCGCCGGAAGTTTATTCCGAAGACTGGGATTTGCAGGCGCTCATCAATTACGCCGAAGAATTTTACGCTCCGCGCGGACTTTTGACTGTTGAATATTTGCAGAACCTCAGCCGTGAGGAACTGGAGGAATACCTGCATAAAGTAGCCGACGAGCATTATGCTGAACGCGAGGCCGCCATTACGCCCGAGCTGATGCGCGAGCTGGAAAACCTTGTAATGCTGAAGGTTGTGGACAACCACTGGATGGAACATCTGGACGCCATGGACATGCTGCGTGAAGGCGTTGGCCTGCGCGCATACGGCCAGAAAGACCCGCTGGTTGAATATAAATTTGAAGCCTACGATATGTTCCAGGCTATGATTGACGCTATTCAGGACGACGTTGTACGTTACATTTACCGCGTAAACGTTATTACCCAGCCTAAGGTGGAAGACCGTCTGGAAAATGCTTCTACCAACGCCGGTGACGAAGGCACCAAACAGCCTGTTGTTAAAAAGGAAGAACCGGGCCGCAACGACCCGTGCCCCTGCGGCAGCGGCAAAAAATATAAAAACTGCTGCGGCAAAGATAAATAAGCTCAGCTTATAAATAAATTTACCTACGAAGGGATGTGAATTTGGTGCTGATAGAGGAATACAAACCGGAAATATCCGCATTAAAGCAAAAATTAGAGGAAATGAGGGGATCTCTTTGACGTCGCTGTCAAAGAGGACCGCATTGCCGAATTAGAACATAAAATGGGCGCCCCCGATTTCTGGGACGACCCGGAAGCCGCGCAGAAAACCGCGCAGGCTGTTACTCAGCTTAAAGCTGAAGTTGAAACCGTACATAACCTTGAACAGCGTCTTGACGATTTGGAAGTAATGGTGGAGCTGGCTCTGGAAGAACCGGATTCCGGCATGGAAGACGAGCTGGCAAGCGGGCTGGAAGCCGCTAAAGCCGAGATTGAGCATTTGGAGCTTGGTATGCTGCTTAACGGCGAATACGACGCCAACAACGCCATTTTAACCCTGCACGCAGGTGCTGGCGGTACGGAAGCGCAGGACTGGACGAGCATGCTGCTGCGTATGTTTACCCGTTATGCCGAGCGCGAAGGCTTCCAGATTGAAATGCTGGACTATCTGCCGGGCGATGAAGCGGGCGTAAAAAGCGCTACGCTGCAAATCAACGGGCATAACGCTTACGGCTATCTGCGCAGCGAAAAGGGCGTACACCGCCTGGTGCGCATTTCCCCGTTTGACGCCAACGCACGCCGCCATACCTCTTTTGCGGCGGTTGACGTTATGCCGGAGCTGGACGACAGCGTCGATATCAAAATCGATCCGTCCGATTTGAAGGTTGACACCTACCGTGCCAGCGGCGCGGGCGGTCAGCACGTCAACAAAACAAGCTCCGCCGTGCGCATGACGCATATTCCGACCGGCATTATCGTACAATGCCAGAACGAACGCTCGCAGATTCAGAACCGCGAACGCTGCATGCAGCTGTTACGCGCCAAATTATACGAATTTGAACGCGCTAAACAGGAAGCGCTGAAAAACGATATCGCCGGTGATTATCAGGAAATCGAATGGGGCAGCCAGATCCGCTCCTATGTTTTCCAGCCGTACAAGCTGGTTAAGGACCACCGCACCGGTGCGGAAACAGGCAATGTGCAGGCCGTAATGGACGGCGGCATCGACCTGTTTATCGAAGCATATTTACGTTCGCAGCAAAAGAAACTGTGATTTGCTGATTGGTGGAGATAGCGATGAAAAGCCGTTTTAATCCTGTCCTGATTATAGTTATGCTCATCGGGCTTATCGGCGCGGTGTGGCTTAATTACACCAGGTATCAGATTGAAGAACAGAATAAAACCGTGGAAATGGCAATGGAGTACGAAGGCTTGCAGCACCTTGCCGATTGGGAAGGGCTGCCCTTTGAAACAGTGCTGAAGGATTTTAAGGACGCCGGTGTTACTTCGCTTATTGTGTTTGACACTACCTTGCAGAAGCTGAACGACAAGGGCATTGTTTATGCAACGCCGGGGCGTGAGCTTATGCAGAATGGTACTACGGGCGGCAGGTTCAGCGCCGTGCCGCCGCAGCAGCTTGTGGCAGACGCCGTTTATATTACGGAAGGCAGCTCGCCTGTTGCCTTTAAAGAAGTGGAACAGGATTTGCACCTGCGTTATGCGGATAACCGCATTGCCGTTGTCAGCGAAAGCCCGCGTATTATCCGCGTTCTGGGCGACCCGCGCATTATCGAAAAAGATAATTACGATACCAAGCAGCCGCTGATGCAGGCGCCGCTGGGGCTTTCCACGGAAGAAATGCAGACGGTGGCGAACGCAGGCTTTAACGTTATCGTGCGCCCGCAAAACTATCTGCCTGTTACGGAAGCGCAGATTGACAGCGTTTTTGACCGCATCGACAAATCCGGTGCAAACGTAGTTTCCTACATCGGCTGCGGCAAAGAAGTTGTCGGCTTCCCGGACAAGCTGGATTACATGGCTGAAAAGCTGCTGGAACGCGATATGGTGTTCGGCATGGTTGAACACTATACCCAGCTGCAGTTTGCGCCGATGGAAGGCTTAATCCCGCTGGCGGAAAAAATGGATTACCAGGTGGCGCGTTCCTACATCATTGGCCAGGACGAACAGCGCAAGCTGAAAATGCCCGAGGCTTTGCGCCGCTGGGCACTGACGGATGAAGAACGCAACATCCGCATTAATTATATTAAACCCTTTATGCTGCCGCAGAACGGGCAGGATATTTTAGAACTGAACCTTGATTACGTAAGCAGCATTGCAAGCGACGTGCAGGCGCGCGGCTTTAAGCTGGGCACCAGTGATGTGTTTGCCAATCCGGACGGCAGCAATACGGGCTACTTCCCGGATAAAAAGCTGCTGATTTTACCGGCGCTGGCCGTTGTGGCGGCCTGCCTGATGTACATCAGCCTGACCTTTGGTTTTTTGCCGTTCAAATGGCAGAACATCATCATGGCTTCTTCAGGTTTGTGCGTGGCATGCCTGCTGCTTAAAGCGCAGTCGCCGCTTTTGCGTCAGGCTCTGGCGTTTGCTTCGGCCTGCGTGTTCCCCGTGCTTTCCATGATTGTGATTGTGGAGTGGTGGGACAGCGTTAAAGTGCGCTGCAAATGCCTGGTGCAGTTTATTATGCGTACCACGGTGCAGCTTGGCCTTGCCGTGCTGATGTCGCTGTGCGGTGCGGCGATGATTTCCGCGCTTCTTGGCGATGTACGCTTCTTTTTGGAAATTGATATTTACCGCGGCGTTAAGCTTACCTTTATCATGCCGGTGCTGTTAATGCTTTTGTGGTACGTTAAACGCTTCAACGTGTTTGGCGGCAAAACCGGCGGCGGTATTATCGACGACATCCGCTATCTGTTATCTACGCATATCCGCCTGGAGCACCTGTTTATTTTGGGTGTGCTGGCGTTTGTGGCATATATTTTTGTCGGGCGCAGCGGCCATACTTCCGGCGTGCCTGTTTTGGGCATTGAGCTTAAAATGCGCGCCATGCTGGAGCAGCTGATGTACGCACGCCCGCGTACCAAGGAATTTATGATTGGCCACCCGGCCTTTTTTGTAGCGGCTTATGCCGCCTATTACAAAGCGCCGCGCCTGTGGCAGATGATTCTGGTGGCAGGCGCAGTAATCGGGCAGGGCAGCCTTGTGCAGACTTTTGCGCACATGCGCACGCCTGTGATTATGAGCTATATCCGCGCGCTGGACGGCTACTGGCTGGGCGCGTTAATCGGCATTTGTGCCGTTATTGTACTTAATTTGTTAATGCCTTATTTACAGAAATGGCAGAGGAGATATTTGGGTAATGAATAAAATTGTCATTTCCGGATATTACGGATTTGCCAATGCCGGCGACGAAGCCATGCTTACTTCAATAGTAAGGGCTTTGCGCGGGGTGCAGCCGGATATTGATTTGACGGTCATCTCCGGCAACCCTGCCGAAACGGCCGCCAAACATAAGGTAAAAAGCATTTACCGTTTTAATTTTTGCGAGATATATAATGCCGTTAAAAATGCCGATATGCTTTTAAGCGGCGGCGGCAGCCTTTTACAGGACGTTACCAGCCTGCGCAGCCTGTTTTATTATCTGTTCATCATCTCAATGGGCAAAATGGCGGGCAAAAAGGTGCTGCTGTATTCGCACGGCATCGGCCCTATCCGTAATGCGCTGGCAAGGCGCTTAACAAAATTTGTCTGCGGCAAAGCGGATTTAATTACGGTCAGGGACGCCGATTCCGAAGCGGAGCTTTTAAAAATGGGCTTTGACGGCAGCAATATCATGGTTACTGCCGATTCCGTACTGGCGTTGCCGGTGGCGGATAAAGCAATCGGGCAGAAGATACTGGCAGGCGCCGGTGTGGATTTAAACAAACCGGTGCTGGGTATTTCCGTGCGCCCGTGGGCTGACGATATAAATTGCTTTAAGGTAATTGCCGCAGCCTTAAAACAGTTTAAACAGCAGCATGACGCGCAAATTGTGCTGCTGCCCTTGCAGTACCCGACGGATTTAAAAAGCTGCGCCGCTTTGGCGGATTTTTTAAAAATGGAAAGCGGTATTTTCTTTTTGGATAAGCCGTTTACCACGGAAGAATTTTTATCGCTGATAGGCAATTTTAAGCTGCTGTTGGGCATGCGCCTGCACGCGCTTGTATTTGCCGCCGTTATGAAGGTGCCGCTTCTGGCGATATCCTACGACCCGAAGGTGGATGCTTTTGTAAACACCGCGGGCGGTGTGCTGGCAGGCAGCGTGGAGGACATCAGCGCAAGCAGGCTGCTTGGCGTTTTGGAAGCAGCGTGGGATAAACCGCCATTGGTGCAGAACGAAAAGATGGAACAGCTGCGGCGTAAAGCCCGGCTTAATTTAGAGGAAACCTTTGCATTGCTGCGCAGTGCAAAATGAAAGGAGTGGCCGTATGCTGGAAATGATAAATGTTACCAAAACATATCCGGGCGGTTCGGTAGCTTTGCAGGATATCAACGTCCGCATTGAGCAGGGCGAATTTGTGTTTGTCGTAGGGCCGAGCGGCGCAGGCAAATCAACCTTTTTTAAAATGTTGTTCCGCGAGGTTCTGCCTTCAAGCGGCAAGGTAATTGTCAACGGGCATGACCTTGTAAAAATGACTGATAAGGAAATTCCGTATTTCCGCAGGCAGCTTGGGATTGTTTTTCAGGATTACCGCCTGCTGCCCGACCGTACCGTATACGATAACGTAGCTTTTGCGATGCAGGTTATCGAAACGCCGTACCGCAAAATCAAACGCCGCGTAAACGATGTGCTTGATCTGGTAGGGCTGCGCAAACGCGCGCATGCTTATCCGACGGAGCTTAGCGGCGGCGAACAGCAGCGCATTGCCATTGCGCGCGCTATCGTTAACGACCCCATCCTTTTAATTGCCGATGAACCTACCGGCAACCTTGACCCGGAAACCAGCTGGGAGATTATGGATATTTTCCGCGAGGTAAACAAAAGCGGCACTACCATTGTTATGGCAACGCATGACCGCGAAATTGTTGACCAGATGGAAAAAAGGGTTATCGCCATCGAGCACGGGCATATAGTGCGCGATGATGCCAAAGGAGTATACGGCTATGAGTCTTAGTACCAAAGAATATTTTGTCAGGGAAACATATAAATCCATCCGGCGCAACGGGCTGATGAGCGTGGCCTCCGTGTCCACGGTCGCCCTTTCGCTGTTGGTTTTGGGTATGTTTCTTTTGTTGTTTTTAAATACCAATAACCTGGCGCAGTACCTTGAAAGCCAGGTGCAGATAACTGTTTACATGCAGGACGAAGCTGATGACAGCGTGCTGGAAAATACGCGCGTGCAGCTTGAAGGCATGCCCGGCGTGAAAAAGGTTACTGCCGTAACTAAGGACGAAGCGCTGGAGCGTTTTAAGGAACGCCTTGGCGAACAGCAGAATTTATTAAACGCGCTCGGCACGGATAACCCGTTCCCGTATTCCTTTGAGGTGGAAGTGGACGCGCCGGAACGCATTGCGGAACTTACCCCGCAGATTGGCGACATGGAAGGCGTTGAAACCGCCAAATTCGGGCAGGAGGTTGTGGAACAGCTGTTCCAGATTACCAAAATCCTGCGCGTGGGCGGCGTTGTGCTGGTAGTGCTTTTAGCTTTTGCCACGCTGTTCATCATTGCCAACACCATCCGCCTTACGGTTTTCGCCCGCAGGCGCGAAGTTAACATTATGAAATACGTCGGCGCAACCGACTGGTTTATCCGCTGGCCGTTTATGCTGGAAGGCATGACGCTGGGATTTTTCGGTTCGCTGATTTCGATACTCGTAATCAACATTTCCTATTCGGCGCTGCTGTCGCGCATTTATTCCACGCTGGCATTTTTGCCGATGCTGCCGCCGTACCCGATGCTGCTTTACGTTGATTTGTTCATCATTATCAGCGGCACCGCGATTGGCGCTGCGGGCAGTTACGTATCGCTGCGCAAGTTCCTGCGCGTGTAAGGGGGACAGCCTATGTTAAGGACTAAAGTTCTGGCCGTTGCCCTTGCGGCGTGTGTTGCCGGTTTGCCGGTGCTGCACGGTTATGCGGACGAGCTTAGCGAAAAGCAGGCGGAATACGAGCAGGTGCAGCAGCAGATGCGAGAAATGGAAGCGCAGCGCGACGAAGCACGGGCCGCTGCCGACGCTGCCAGCAGCCGCATGGAAGAAGTTATCAGCGAGCTGCGCGATTTGCAGGTGCGCCTTGACGAGCTGAACGCTGCCGTTGAGGAAAACCAGACCAAACTTGCCGAAGAAAAAGCAAACCTTGAACGCAGGATGAACATTTTTAAAAAGCGCCTGCGCGATATTTATATGAACGGACAGATTAACTATCTGGACGTGCTTTTGGGCGCGAAGGATTTTTCGGATTTTTCGAGTCGTATGTTTTTGCTGCAAAAAATCATCAGCCACGATATAGCGATGCTGGAAGCCATCAACAAGTCGATGCAGGAAATTGAACAGCGCCAGGCAGAGCTTGACGAACAGGTAGCAGAGCTGGAAGAAAAACGTGCCGATGCCGAAGCGCGCCGCGAAGAAAGGGCGCAGCTTCTGTACGCTGCTGAAGAAGAACGCAGCGCCGTTGAAGGTGAATACGACCGTTTAATGGCCATCAGCGAAAACATCGCCAGCATGTTGCGCAGCCTGCAAAACGCCGGCGGTATGCCGGGCGCAGGCGGCACGGGCGCATTTATCTGGCCGGTACAGGGCGAAATTACTTCGTACTACGGCTGGCGCACGCACCCGATTTTTGGCACGACGCGCTACCACAGCGGTTATGATATTGCCTGCGATACAGGCACGCCGATTGTCGCTGCCGACAGCGGCACGGTTGTATATTCCGGCTGGCTGGGCGGTTACGGCTACTGCGTAATGGTTGATCACGGCGGCGGGCTTGTCAGCCTGTACGGGCATAACAGCGAGCTGTGGGTATCAGAAGGCCAGTATGTGCAGCAGGGCGAAACCATCGCGCTGGCAGGCAGCACCGGCTGGTCCACCGGCCCGCACTGCCACTTTGAAGCACGCCTTAACGGCGAGCTGACTGACCCGATGAATTATCTGCCGTAAGGCAATTAAGCTGGAGGGGCATTGATGTTTAAACCAAGATTCAGTTTACTGACACTTTTGCTGGCGTGCGCCTGCGCCGTTATTGTTACCTTTGCGGGCATTATGGCGCTTATTCAGCACGCGGCGGGCAATTCCGTCAGCGGCATGGTGTTTTTAAAAACGCTGGTAACGGTGCGCGATAATTACGTTGAGCCCGTGGACAGCGAAAAACTTTTTGACGGCGCGACTACCGGCATGGTTAAAGCGCTGGGCGACCCGTATTCCGCTTACCTTGATAAAAAAAGCTTCAGTGAGATTACAGATCTGACTGACGGCGTGTTCGGCGGCATCGGCGTGGTGCTGGGCAAAAAGGATAACGATTTTGTCGTTGTTGCACCCATGGAAGGCACGCCGGGCGACGAAGCGGGCATTAAAGCCGGCGATAAGATTTTAGCAGTTGACGGCACGAGCGTTGACGGTATGCAGCTGGAGGATGTTGTCGGTAAAATCCGCGGCAAGCAGGGCACGGAAGTGGAACTGAAGCTGGCGGACGCAAGCGGCAACGAGCGCACGGTGCGTGTAATCCGCGGCGATATCAAAGTTGAATCCGTCGGCGGCGAAATGCTGGAGGGTACGAATATCGGTTATATCCGCATAAGCGTGTTTAACGAGCAGACCGGCAACGACTTTGCCAAAAAATACATGGAGCTGGAGAAACAGGGTATGCAGGCATTGTTGCTTGACCTGCGCCACAACCCCGGCGGCATTTTGGGCGAATGCGTGAAGGTTGCGCAGTACATTGTGCCCAAAGGCACGGTGGTAAGCATTAAGGACCGCAACGGCAACACCTTTGTGGAAGAATCCAACCTTGAAAAAGTAAAATACCCACTGGCCGTTTTGGTTGACCACGGCAGCGCCAGTGCGGCAGAGATTGTCGCCGGTGCGGTGCAGGATACCGGCGCGGGCAAACTGTTTGGTGTACAGACCTTTGGCAAGGGCTCGGTACAGTCGGTGTATAAATTAAGCGACAACACCGGTCTTAAACTGACGACCGCCAAATATTATACGCCGAGCGGGCGTTCAATCCACGGCACGGGCATTAAGCCCGATGTTGAGGTAGAGCTTGACCTTACCGGCATGACGGATAACCAGCTGGCGGCAGCGGAAAATTATTTGAAGGAAGAACTTGCAAAGTAAGAAGGGAGCAGGGGTTTTGAAAAAGTTTCTGGCTTTGGCGGCAATTTGCTGCGTGGCTTTTGTTAATTCTGCTTCGGCAGAGGATTTGACGAAATTTTATTCAACCGAGCGCGTGCGCGGATATAAAAGCGGCGAGTTTATGATTCTTGCCGAAGACGACGTTAATTTCCGCAGTAAACCGGCATTGAGCAATAATATTATCAGCTGCCTGCCGCGCCATTCGCTGCTGCGCATCACCGACGACGGACAGCCGTGGGCAGAGGCGGTGTGGAACGGGCAAAAGGGCTACATTGCCACCGAATATTTAACTCCTGCGGAAGCAGAGCCGCTTTTGAACGACGAGGACATTAATTTTGGCGAGTGGAAGCTGGACGATGTGTTTACGCCGGAAAATGCCAAACTGGGCAAGCTGCTTAAAGAAGGCAAGGAGCACGGCGATTACGTTTACGAATATAAGGACGTAAAAATCAGTGTTAAGCGCGGTAAACACACCATTACGGCGATGGAAGGCAGAACGCCGGTGTTTGCTACGATGCGCGGCGTCAGCACGGGCGACGAGGCTGCGCGCGTAATCGGGCAGTACGGCATGCCGAACCGCGTGGTGTACTTTACGCCGGATAAGGATGACGAAAGCCTGAAACAGACGATGATGCTGGGCTACGATTTTGAAGGCGATTACGACGACGGCGGGCTTGATTTTTACATCGACGCTAACGACGTTGTAACTAAAATTGTACTGCGTAAAGACGACTGATAACCAAAAAGTGCTGTTATTTGTGTAAACTGCTTTACATAAATAGCGGCACTTTTAATTTTTTTGCGTTTTTTATAAAATTTTGTTGACTAAACGGCGCGCGCTGTTTAAACTATACACAAGTTAATAATTACCACTAAACCGTTGAGACGGAGATCAAGTCAGAAGATGCGCTCACAGAGAGTCCGGTTGCTGGGAACGGATAGAAATGCAGTCTGATAAATGGACCGTTGAGGGTGCAGCCAAAGCGGCTTTGCCGTTAGTATTCTGCAACGCAGCGCCTGCGTTAAGGGCGAGGGGTGTGTTGGCACTCTGCAAAAGTGCGCGGCCAGTCCGCGAATCAAGGTGGTACCGCAGGTTTACATTTTACGCCTGTCCTTGTAATTTTACAGGGACGGGCTTTTTTATTAGCGGCAGCCATTTCCAACAAATGCAACATCGGGAGGAAATAACATGATTAACACAGCAATTGCCAAACTTGCGGCAGGGCAAAATTTACAGGCTGCCGAAACACGCGACGCCTTCGGGCAGATTATGAGCGGCGGTGCGACCAGCGCGCAGATAGCGGCTTTTATCACCGCCATGCGGATGAAGGGCGAAACGATTGACGAGATTACCGCCTGCGCCGAGGTGCTGCGCGAAAAATGCACGCGCATCCACGCTCATGGCGATGTGCTTGATATCGTCGGTACGGGCGGCGACTGCGCCAACACCTTTAACATTTCAACTACCAGCGCGTTTGTCATCAGCGCGGCGGGGCAGCCCGTTGCCAAGCACGGCAACCGCAGTGTCAGCAGCAAAAGCGGCGCGGCCGATGTTTTGGAGGCGCTGGGCGTAAAGATAGATTTACCGGCGGCGAAAAACGAGGAGCTGCTGCAAAAAATCAACCTGTGTTTTTTGTTTGCGCAGTCCTGCCACGCTTCCATGCGCTATGCAGGGCCGGTGCGTAAGGAAATCGGTATCAGGACGGTGTTCAACATTATCGGCCCGTTGGCCAACCCGGCCTTTGCCAGCTTGCAGCTTTTAGGCGTGTACCAGAAGGAACTGGTAATGCCGCTGGCGCGCGTGCTGGCCAACCTTGGCGTTAAGCGCGGCATTGTGGTGTACGGCGACGACGGGCTGGACGAAGTAACGGTTTCGGCAACCAACACAATTGCTGAAATTGACGGCGGCAGGGTTACGCAGTACACTTTTGACCCCTGCGACTTTGGATTTAAACGCTGCCAAAAGGCAGACCTTGTGGGCGGCGACGCTTACGAAAACGCGCAGATAACCATAGACATTTTAAGCGGTAAGGAGCGCGGGGCAAAACGCGACGCCGTTGTTTTAAACAGCGCGATGAGTTTGTACATCGGCGGCAAAGGCACGCTGCCGGAATGTGTGGAGCTTGCCAAGGCGACGATTGACAGCGGCAGGGCTTACCAAAAATTACAGCAGCTGATTGAATTAAGCAACGGGTGAGAGCATGATTCTAGATACTTTGGCGGCAGCAAGCAGGGAGCGCGCCGCGGAACTGATAAATAAATACGGCTTAAACGCTTTAAGGCGCGAGGCGGAAGCCATGCCAAAAACGAACAGAGGCTTTGCCGGAGCATTGAAGCAAAAAGGAATCTCCTTTATCTGCGAGGTAAAAAAGGCGTCGCCCTCTAAAGGGCTGATTGCCAAAGAGTTTAACCCAGTGCAGCAGGCGAAGGAGTACGAAGCGGCAGGCGTAGCGGCAATAAGCTGCCTGACCGAACCAAACTACTTTTTGGGCAGTAACGAATACTTAACGCAGATTAGCAAAAACGTCAGCCTGCCGGTGCTGCGCAAGGATTTTACAGTCAGCCCGGCACAGATTTACGAAGCAAAAATCATCGGCGCGGACGCCGTGCTTTTAATAACGGCACTGCTGGACGCAGGCGAACTGAAAGAATACCTTGCTATAACCAAAAGCCTGGGGCTTGACGCTTTAACCGAAGTGCATGACGAGGCGGAGCTGGCAGCAGCGCTGAATGCCGGTGCGGAAATCATCAGCGTGAACAACCGCAACCTGCGCGATTTTACGGTGGATTTAACCACAAGCATACGGCTGAAAAAGCTGGTGCCGCCCGGCATAACCTTTGTGGCGGAAAGCGGCATTAAAACCCGCAGCGATGTGGCCGAGCTTGAAGCAGCAGGCGCGGACGCGGTGCTGATTGGCGAAACCTTAATGCGCAGCGGCAATGTAAGGGCAACGTTGGCGCAGCTGGCAGGTGAGTGGCATGGTTAAGGTAAAAATTTGCGGCATTAAAAACTTGCAGGACGTGCAGGCGGTTAATAAGCACAAGCCGGATTTTGCAGGCTTTGTGTTCTACCCGCTCAGCAAAAGGTACGTCAGCCTCATCGTGGCGCGGCGGCTTAAAGCGGCGCTGAACAGGCACATCAAAACCGTGGGCGTGTTCGTCAACGCGCCGGTTGAAGAAATTGCCGCCGCTGCGGAAATTGGCATTATAGATTTGGTGCAGCTGCACGGCGACGAGGGCAACGCTTATATCGCAGAGCTTAAAAAAATATGTAAGCTGCCCATAATCAAAGCCGTGCGCGTGCAGGATGAAAATGATATCAAACGCGCCGATTATTACAACTGCGATTACCTGCTGTTCGACACTTACAGCCAATCCGCCTACGGCGGCACGGGCAGGCAGTTTAATACGCAGCTGTTAAAGGGCGTTAAAATACATAAACCATACTTTATCGCCGGCGGGCTTAACGCAGATAACGTGCGCTGCGCTTTGAAAGGTTTAAAGCCGTTTGCGGCAGATGTAAGCGGCGGCGTGGAAACGGACGGCGGCAAAGATGCGGCGAAGATAAAAGGGTTTATAAAACAGGTGAAAGGATGAACGACATGACTAAAGGAAGATACGGCGTGCACGGCGGGCAGTACATACCCGAAACTTTGATGAATGCAGTGCTGGAGCTGGAAGCGGCTTACGAATATTATAAAAACGACCCGCAGTTCAACAAAGAATTGCAGGCTTTGTACCACGATTACGCCAACCGTCCTTCGCTTTTGTACTATGCGGAAAAAATGACGAAGGATTTGGGCGGCGCGAAGATTTATTTAAAACGCGAGGACTTGAACCACACCGGCTCGCACAAGATTAATAACGTGCTGGGGCAGGTGCTGCTGGCTAAAAAAATGGGCAAAAAGCGTGTATTGGCAGAAACCGGCGCAGGGCAGCACGGCGTGGCAACGGCAACGGCGGCCGCGCTGATGGACATGGAATGTACGGTTTATATGGGGCGCGAGGATACCGAACGCCAGGCGCTGAACGTGTTCCGCATGCAGCTTTTGGGCGCAAAGGTTGTGGCCGTGGACAGCGGCACCAAAACCTTGAAGGATGCCGTTAACGAAGCCATGCGCCAGTGGACGGCAAATGTCAACGATACTTATTATGTGCTGGGCAGTGTTATGGGCCCGCACCCGTACCCCGCCATGGTGCGCGATTTCCAGAGCGTTATCGGCAGGGAAGTAAAAGCGCAGATGCTGGAAAAAGAAGGACGCCTGCCCGATGTCGTAATGGCTTGCGTCGGCGGCGGCAGCAATGCCATGGGCCTGTTTTACGATTTTATACCGGACAAAGAGGTGCAGCTCATCGGTGTGGAAGCCGCAGGGCGCGGCGTAAACACTGCGGAAACGGCAGCGACAATCGCGCGCGGCAGCATCGGCATCTTCCACGGCATGAAATCCTACTTTTTGCAGGACGAATACGGGCAGATTGCACCGGTGTACAGCATTTCCGCCGGGCTTGATTACCCGGGCATCGGGCCGGAACACGCCGAACTGTACGACACAGGGCGCGCGCAGTACGTATCGGCTACCGACGGCGAAGCGGTAGCGGCGTTCAGCTACCTTTCACGCACGGAAGGCATTATTCCGGCAATCGAAAGCGCCCACGCTATTGCTTACGCGCAAAAGCTGGCGCCAACCCTGCCGAAAGATAAAATCATCGTAGTAAATGTTTCCGGCCGCGGCGATAAAGACGTGGCGGCCATTGCCAGATACATGGGGGTGGATTTGCATGAGTAAAATAGCGGCAGCCTTTCAAAAACAGCACAAATGCTTTATCCCGTTCATCACGGCGGGCGACCCTGACCTTGAAACAACGCGCCGGTTAATTGTTGCCATGGCAAACGCCGGGGCGGATATTATCGAATTAGGCATACCGTTTTCCGACCCGGTAGCGGAGGGAGAAGTAATACAGGCGGCTAATATCCGCGCTTTGGCGGCGGGCACGACTACCGATAAAATTTTTGCCATGCTGGCAGAAGTACGCAAAGAAACAAACGTGCCGCTGGTGTTTTTAACTTATGTGAACCCCATTTTTACCTACGGAACGGAAAAATTTATGGCAGCCTGCCAAAGCACCGGCGTGGACGGCATTATCGTGCCGGACGTGCCTTATGAGGAAAAGGCGGAGCTTGCAGGATTGTGCAGGCAGTATGGCGTGGATTTGATTCCGCTGGTAGCGCCGACTTCCGACGAGCGCATTAAAATGATTGCCAAAGAAGCGCAGGGATATGTGTATATCGTATCGTCGCTGGGCGTAACCGGCGTGCGGCAGGACATAACGACGGACATTGCCGCCATTGTACGCAAAATACGCGAAGTGACGGACGTACCGGCAGCAGTAGGCTTTGGCATTGCCACGCCGCAGCAGGCCCGCGAAATTGCAGCAATCAGCGACGGCGCAATAGTTGGCAGCGCCGTGGTGCAAATAATAGGTGAACACGGCGAAAACTGCCTTGAACCCTTAACGGACTACGTAAAACAAATGGCAACCGCCGTGCATGGGGTGGAGTGAAAAAATAAAAAGCCTCCGTACAATTAAGTACGGGGGCTTTTGTGCGTAAACTAACTTATTCAGCCAAAGCATAATTTTTAATTTTTTCACAACATTTTCATTCCCAAAATTGTACAATAAAAACAAGAGGTGATGATAATGCTGAAAAGGTTGATTATATTTGTTATGCTGTTGTGCTTTGCGGTTGCTGGCACAGCCTTTGCCGCAACAAGCCGCACGCTGGATAAGAACACCGAGCTGCATCCGCAAGGGTGGAGCGTCGGTGAAACGATAAAGTTTAAAAAGAACACTGCCGTGCGTTTAAACGATAACGGCGAGGTTATCAGCGGGACGCTGGCAGACGATACTTACCTGCGCCCGCACGGCTGGCAGCGCATTATTAACGACCATTATTTTGTTTCTGCTTACACGGGCGGAGGCTGGTTTCCGCGTCACCACCGCTACTGGCCGGGCGGCGTGTACAACATTGCGCTTTCAAGCTACGGGCATTTGCGCTACAAGGATAACACCGCCGTTACGTTCAGCACGCAGGGCACGGTTTTAAGCGGCACGGTTGCGGGCAAGGCGACCATTGCGCTGGGCGACGGGCAGTACGGCTTTGTAACTTTTGACGACAGCAGCATTCTGGAGTTTTATGACAGCGGCGCCGTTAAAACAGGCACGCTGGCGGAGGACACGGAGCTGCGTCCGGCCTTTTGGCAGCAGAACATGGCGGACAATGCCAACGCCGGTTTTGTGGAATTTAAAAAAGAAACCTGCGTGTATTTTGACGAAGCGGGCAATGTAACCGCAGGCACAATAAAAAAAGCCGCACCGTGGAAAACGGGCGGCACAGTAACGACGCTTGAAGAAAAAACAGAATATAAATTTACGGAAAGCGGCGCGGAAAAAATGCCGTCTAATCCGCAAGAGTAAACTTCCACGCACAGTGGCAGGTATTGTCGGTAATATCGGGGTAGCAGCTTACGCACTCGCAGGTAAAGCGGCTGTCAATCGTTTTGGCAAACAGGCCGTATTCAATAATGCCCACGCTTTTGCACGGGTGCAGTTCCATGCCCTTGCTTGTGCGGGCGTGCTGCACGCGGCATTCCGTAGTGCGGTAGGTCAGCGTGTTGCCTTCCACAATAATCTCATCGCGGTTAATGTTGGCGTACAAACGCAGCTTTAACGCCTGCTTCAGGCCTTCAATACCGGCGTTATCCGGCAGGTTTAAAAAGGCTTTAATGCGTTTGGCTTCAATAACGGTAAACTTCTCCCAAATGGCGCAGTCGTGCTCCATGGCTTCGTCCATGCCGTATTTTTGTTCTACGGACTGAAACCACACGCCGTCCATCGCCAGCCAGTTTTTGCAGTAGTTTTCTATCAGTTCAATCAGCTGTTCCTTGCTGTAATCCTTTAAAGTTTCGTTAACCATAAAACCGCCTCCTTATTATAATTATATCCGCTAGGGCGGGATAAAAACAATACGCGCGCATAAAAAAAGCAGGCTAACCGTAAAAGTTAACCTGCTTTTGGTATTTTTTAGATGTGGTTCAAAAATCCGAGGCGGTCGAGGATTTTGAAGGTTACGCTGAGCACGATGGCTACAAGCGTTGCCAGAACCATGCCCTGCACGCTGATGGTGCCGAAGGTAAGTTTTGCGCCGGACAGGCCGATAATCATGATAACGGCGGTCATAACAAGGTTGGAGGATTTGCTGTAATCAACCTTGCTTTCAACCAGTACGCGCAGGCCGCTGGCAGCGATAACGCCGAACAGCAGGATGCACACGCCGCCCATTACCGGCACGGGGATGCTGTGGATGAGTTCGGACAGCTTGCCGATGAAGCTGAGCAGAATGGCAAGCACTGCCGCGCCGCCGATTACCCACACGCTGTAAACTTTGGTGATGGCCATAACGCCGATGTTTTCACCGTAAGTGGTGTTAGGCGTTGCGCCGAAGAAGCCGGACAGAATGTTGGAGCAGCCGTCCGCAAACAGCGAGCGGGACAGCCCCGGGTCTTTAATCAGGTCGCGCTCAACAATGTTGCCGGTTACAACCAAATGGCCGATGTGTTCAGCCAGTACAACCAGCGCCGCAGGCGCGATGATTAAGATGGCGTCCAGATTGAATACCGGGCTGTAGAAGTGCGGAATCTGGAACCATGGCGCATTGATGACGGGCGTTAAATCGACAAGGCCCATAAACAGCGCCATTATATAGCCGCAGATAACGGCGAACAGCACCGGAATGATGCCGAGGAAGCCGCGGAAGGCAACCGAGCCGATAATTGCTACGGCAAGCGTAAACATGGAAACGATAATGTGGTCGGGGTTGATGTTTTCGCCCGTCAAACCTGCCATACCGGCAGCGGTCGGCGCAAGCTCAAGGCCGATAACGGCGATGATGGCGCCCATGCACGCAGGCGGGAAGATAACGTCAATCCAGCCCGTGCCGGTAGCTTTGATAAGTGCGGAAAACAAAATAAAGATAATGCCGAACACGATAAAACCGGACTGCGCGTCGTGGTAGCTAGTGGTTGCCATAATGGCCAGCACCGGCGAGATGAACGCGAAGCTGGAGCCGAGATACGACGGGATGCGCCCTTTGGTGATGAACAAATACAGCAGCGTGCCGATACCGTTCATAAACAGGCAGGTCGTCGGGCTTACGTTAAACAAAAACGGAACGAGCACCGTAGAGCCGAACATTGCAAACAGATGCTGGATACTGAGCGGGATGTTCAGCGCAAGGGGCGGGCGTTCTTCAACTTGGATGATTCTTTTTTCCATGCACATAACCTCTTTTCTGTTTTTTAAACCTATAATATTTTAATGGTTTTTGCCGCAAATGGCAAGTTTGTAAAAAAGTTTTTTGCGCCTTTTGCCTTGGCAGATTTTAACTTTGCGAAAAATTTTAAAAATATATCCCCACGGCGTAGAATATAAATGTTATGTTTGATATAATAATGGTAGTATTTTTACGAAATGGGTGATGTTTTTGCTGACAAATATTAACAGCCTCATCAAAACCATCGGCATCCTTGATGTGATAGATATTTTGGTGGTGGCGTATTTTCTTTTCAGAATATACTTAATGCTGAAAAACACCAGGGCTGCGGTGCTTGTTAAAGGCCTCTTAACGCTGGGCGCGATTATGTTTATCAGCCGCTGGCTTAATTTGCATGTTATCAGCTGGGTGCTGGAAAAAAGCATGACGGTGCTGATAGTTGCGCTGCCGATTGTATTTCAGCCGGAGCTGCGCCGCGCGCTGGAGCAGATTGGCCGCGGACGTTTGTTCCGCAAGCACGGCGAACTGGACGAGTACGAAGTGGACGAAATGGTTAACTCCATCACTTCTGCCGCCGTGGTTATGGGGCGCCGCAAGCTGGGCGCTTTGATTGTTATCGAGCGCGAAATCGGACTTGAAGAACGCATCGAAACGGGCGTTGCCATTGACGGTATCATCAGCGACAGCCTTTTGCTGAACATTTTTGAAAAAGACACGCCGCTGCATGACGGCGCAGTAATAATCCGCGGCAACCGCATTGCTGCCGCAAGCTGCCTGCTTCCGCTGACGGAGATGCGCAATTTAAGCCAGGAGCTTGGCACGCGCCACCGTGCTGCGCTGGGCATTTCGGAGCAGTCTGACGCCGTTATTTTGGTTGTCAGCGAGGAAACGGGCACGATTTCCCTTGCGCGCAACGGCAGTTTGCAGCGTTATTTAACGGCGGACGACGTGAAGGAGTTTTTAAAGGCTTCCATTACGCGCCCCAAGGCAGATTTTAAACAGGTTCTTCGTGAAAAAATAGACGAATTAAGAGGTGACAAAAAATGAAGCAGTTTTTCGAGCGTGAGAATTTAATTCCGCGTATCGTCACCTTGTTTGTTGCCTGCGGATTGTGGCTGTATGTTATGAGCGAGCAGAACCCCGTGATTGAGCGCGATTTTGTGGTTAAATTACAGCAGCGCAATGTTGCGGAGGACATGGTTGTGCTGAACGCGCCGGATAACGTAAAGGTTAAAGTTACCGGGCAGCGCAGCGTTGTCGGCGGCGTTACAGATAAAGAAGTAACGGCTTATATCGACTGCGCAGGGCTTGAAGTAGGACAGCAGAACGTGCATGTTAATGCCGAGTTCCCTGAAGGACAGGTTGTGGAGGTTAACCCCAACAACATTTACCTGTACCTTGATAAAATAGGCGAAAGGACGATGCCGGTAGAAACGGTTGTTATCGGCCTGCCTTCCAACGATTATGCCCTGAGCAGGCAGTCCATCGAGCCGGAAACGGTTACGGTGCGCGGTGCGGGGCACAGGCTTGATTCCATGGTTAAAGTTGTCGCGCCGGTTGACGTAAGCGAAAAGCAGCGCGATTTTGAAATGCAGAGCCATCTGGTTGCGCTGAGCGATACGGGCGCGGAAATGCACGATTTGGTGATTGAGCCGGGCGACGTAAGCATTAAGGCAAGCCTGGTGCGCCAGATGATAAGCACTGAGCTGCCGGTGGTTGTAAGCATGACGGGCGAGCTTGCCGACGGCAAAAAACTGGTGAAAGCCGTCAGCGACCCTGAAAAGGTAAGCATCTTGGCAGAGCCTTCCGTGGCGCACAGCATGGTTTCAATCCATACCAAAGAAGTGGATTTGAGCAGAATGCGCTCGGACGGAACGATTGAAGTGGAGCTTGATTTGCCCGATAAGGTAATGAGCGACACCAAAAGGGTAAGGGTAAGTTTTGTAACCGAATAACGGAGAGATAAATGCTTTTAAGGATAAACAATGTAAGGATTAGCCTGACAGGCGAGCAGACGCTGAAAGAAGCCGCTGCCCGCAAGCTGGGTGTTAAAAAGCAGGATTTGGGCAAGGTGCGCGTTTTGCGCCGCGCGGTGGATGCCAGGCGCAAGAGCAACATCGTCATCAACTACCACCTGCTGGCGGAGCTGGACGCACCGGCACGCCTTGTAAACCGCCTGCTGTGTGATAAGGATGTTACGCGCTTTAAGGAAGAAAAAGCAGCGCCGCCGGAAATGGGCGAGGAGAAGATTACCGAACGCCCGGTTGTTATCGGCGCGGGGCCTGCGGGGCTGGTTGCCGCTTTGGAACTGGCACGTTACGGCTACAAGCCGCTTTTATTGGAACGCGGTAAAAAAATAGCCGCACGCGTTGATGACGTGCAGCGTTTTTGGCAGCGTGGCGAGTTTAACCCCGACAGCAATGTGCAGTTTGGCGAGGGCGGCGCAGGCACCTTCAGCGACGGCAAGCTGACGACGCGCGTTAACGACCCCGTGATGAACGATATTTTAAAACTGTTTGTACAGGCCGGTGCGCCGGAGGAAATCCTGTGGGAGCAGAAGCCTCACGTCGGTACGGACAAGCTGCGTGCCATGGTGGCCGGTTTAAATAAAATGATTTGTGAGCTGGGCGGTGAAATCCGTTTTGAAACGCGCGTTGCTGATTTTATTATTGAAGACAACGCCGTTAAGGGCGTAATTACGCAGACGGGCGAAAAGATTTACGCACCGGCTGTTATTTTGGCGTGCGGGCACAGTGCGCGCGATACTTACGAAGTGCTGGCGCAGCATAAAATCGCCGTGGAGGCGAAGTCTTTTGCCATTGGCGTGCGCATTGAACACCCGCAGGAACTGATTGACCGTGCGCAGTACGGCAGTTTTGCGGGGCACGCCAAACTTGGCGCGGCGGATTACGCTGTTGTGTGGCACCGCCCGGACAGCAGCCGCACGGCGTATTCGTTTTGCATGTGCCCCGGCGGGCAGGTGGTTGGCGCTGCCAGCGAAACGGGCGGCGTGGTTGTTAACGGCATGAGCATGTACAAGCGCGACAGCGGTATTGCCAACAGTGCTTTGGTGGTTAACGTAACGCCGGACGATTTTGGGCATAACGTACTCGATGGCGTGGAGTTTCAGCGCAGGTGGGAGCGTTTGGCGTTTAAAGCTGGCGGCGGTAATTATTACGCGCCGGCGCAGAATTTTAAAACTTTTCTGGACGGCACAGCGCCGAGCGTGGAAAGCCTTGTGAACCCAAGCTGCCGCCCCGGTATAAAAGCATGCGATTTAAACGCCGTGCTGCCGGAATACGTAACATCAACCCTGCGCGGCGGCATACAGGCCTTTGGGCAGCGTTTAACCGGTTTTGACGACGGCGGCGCACTTTTAACAGGCGTGGAAACACGCACCAGCGCGCCTCTGCGTATTATGCGCGGCGACGATAAACAGTCCGTATCGCACAAGGGTTTGTACCCCTGCGGCGAAGGTGCTGGCTACGCGGGCGGCATCATGAGCGCGGCGCTGGACGGTTATCACGTGGCGCGTGCGGTTATGGCGCGCTTTGCACCCTTTTGATATTGCTAAATCGGCGAAAGCCTGCTATAATACTTGCGGCAAATTGATTTAAACTTTACATATACTGGAGGTTTTTATAATGGCTCGTTTATTTGGTACTGACGGCGTCCGCGGCGTGGCTAACGTGGAGCTGACCCCGGAGCTGGCGTTTAAGCTGGGGCGCGCGGCTGCTTCCTACTTCGGCAGGGAAACGCGCAACCCTAAAATCATCATCGGGCGCGATACCCGTTTAAGCGGCACGATGCTGGAGGCTGCTCTGGCTGCTGGCATCTGCTCTGCGGGCGGCGATGCGCATCTTTTGGGCGTTATCCCGACGCCGGCTGTTTCGTACTTAACCAGCAAACTGCACGCCAATGCGGGTGCTGTAATTTCCGCTTCGCATAACCCGTTTGAGGACAACGGCATTAAATTCTTCTCGCAGACGGGGCACAAGCTGCCTGACGCCGTTGAGGACGAGATTGAAGCAATGGTTGCCGCCGAACACGACAGCAGCAAAAACCCGCGCGGTTCTTCCGTCGGACGCGTGATTAACGAAGGCGAAATGGACAAGCTGTACATCGACCACATCATTGCCAGTGCACCGACCAAGCTGAACGGTTTAAAGGTTGTCATGGACTGCTCCAACGGCGCGAACAGCCTGATTGCGCCGGTAATTTTACGTACTTTGGGCGCGCAGGTTATTACCATTTTTAATAACCCTAACGGGATTAACATTAACAATGGCTGCGGCAGTACGCACCTTGAAGCTTTGCAGGCCAAAGTGCTGGAAGAAGGCGCTGACGTGGGCATTGCCAACGACGGCGACGCCGACCGCTGCTTAGCAGTTGACGAAAACGGCAAAGCGCTGGACGGCGACCAGATTATGCTTATCTGCGCTTTGGAGCTGATGAAGAAGAAAGAGCTGCACGACAATGTGCTGGTAACGACCGTTATGAGCAATGTGGGCCTGCATAAGGCGATGGCCGAACACGGCGGACGCTGCGTAAAAACCAATGTCGGCGACCGTTACGTGCTGGAAGAAATGCTGCGCGGCGGTTACAGCATCGGCGGCGAGCAGAGCGGGCACATTATTTTCAGCAAATACGCCAAAACCGGCGACGGCATTTTAACGGCGGTACAGCTTTTGGGAGCAATGGTTAAAAACAACAAACGCCTGTCCGAGCTGGGCGCGCTGATGACCAAATTCCCGCAGATTTTGCTTAACGTGCGCGTTAAGGATAAATACGGCTGGGAAGACAACGAAGCCATTAAAGAAGTAATCAAAAAATATCAGGACGAGCTGGGCGACAACGGGCAAATCCTTGTGCGCGCATCCGGCACCGAGCCGTTAATCCGCATTATGGCGGAAGGCCCCGTGCAGGAGCGCCTGGAGAACATCGTCGGCGCTATTGGCGAGGTTGTTACCCGCGAGTTAGGCTGATTTAACATTGACCGCAATGTAAAAATATAGTAAAATAAATTGATGCAATGGTGCCGCATGGGACAGCCAGGCCTGTGCGGCACAAAATGTATATTTCAAGCGCATGTGCCGCCACAGCGGCAGACGAGGCGGAGGTTTATCGAGAAGTCAGCGGGTGCCTCCCGGCCGGCTGCAGGCCGTAAGCAGACTGACAAAGCCCCGTGGCAACATGGGGGACAAAACAGCTGCGGCAGAACTGGCAAATAACCTTTAGGAGGATTTATATATGTGTGGTATTGTTGGTTACGTAGGCAACGCACAGGCAGCGCCCTTTTTGCTGCACGGCATGAGCAAGCTGGAGTACCGCGGTTATGATTCCGCCGGTATCGCCGTTTACGAAAAAGACGGCATCCGCGTGGAAAAATGCGTGGGACGCCTTGACGCGCTGCGCCAGAAGCTGGAAGGTAGAATGCCGGAAGGCTGCATGGGCATCGGCCATACGCGCTGGGCTACGCACGGCCGCCCGAGCGACCGCAACTCGCATCCGCATACGGACGAAAGCGGCGATTTTGTTGTCGTACACAACGGCATTATCGAAAACTATCTGATGCTGAAGGAGCAGCTTATCGCCAAAGGGCAGAAGTTTGCTTCCGACACCGATACGGAAATTGTGGCTCATCTGTTTGCCGATTTTTACGACGGCGACATGGAAGAAGCCGTTAAAAAAGTTTTAAGGGTTATCGAAGGCTCTTACAGTTTGGTATTTATGTGCAAGGCCGAGCCTGATAAACTCATTTGCACCAAAAAGGACAATCCGCTCATCATCGGTCTGGGCGAAGGCGAAAACTTTATCGCGTCCGATATTCCGGCGATTATTGCCAAAACGCGCCGCACCTACATTATGAGCGATGGCGAAATTGCCACCGTTACCAAGGATGGCGTCTGGGTGCAGGACATTAACGGCACGCCGATTACCAAAAAAGTATTTGAAGTTAACTGGAATGCCGAAGCTGCCGAAAAAGGCGGGTTTGAGCATTTTATGCTGAAAGAAATTTATGAACAGCCGAAAGCCATTAAAGACACCATGCGCGGCCGCCTCGCTGAAAACGGCACCGAAATCAACTTTGCCGAGCTGGGCTGGACTGCCGAGGACTTTACCGGCATCAGCAAAATCTTTATCGTAGCCTGCGGCACGGCTTACCATGCCGGTATCGTCGGCAAATGCTATCTGGAAAATCTGGCGCGCATCCCTGTTGAAGTGGACATCGCCAGCGAGTTCCGTTACCGCAATCCGATTGTTGACGCCAACTGCCTGACCATCGTTATCAGCCAGAGCGGCGAAACCATTGATACTTTGGCAGCTTTGAAAGAAGCAAAACGCCTTGGCAGCCGCACTCTGGCAGTTACCAATGTGGTTGGTTCTTCCATCGCGCGCGAGGCGGACCAGGTTGTTTACACCTATGCAGGCCCTGAAATTGCAGTAGCTTCTACCAAGGCTTACACCACGCAGCTTTTGGTAATGCTTATGCTTGCCGTTTATGTTGGCCGCTTACGCGGGACGCTTAGCGATGCGAAAGCCGCAGAACTGGCGGAAGGTTTGCACAAAGTGCCGGAACACCTGCACGATATGCTGGAAAATGTTGACCAGATTAAAGTGTTTGCCCGCAACTACGGCAGCTGCCTTGATGCGTTCTTCCTTGGACGCAGCCTTGACTACGCCGTTGCCCTTGAAGGCGCGCTGAAACTGAAAGAAATCAGCTACATTCACGCCGAAGCGTATGCAGCAGGCGAGCTGAAACACGGCACGCTGGCGCTGATTGTTGAAGGCGTGCCCGTAATTGTGCTGGCAACGCAGGAAGATGTTTACGACAAGACCGTAAGCAATTTGCAGGAAGTAAAAGCGCGTGAAGCGATGGTTATTGCCATTGCGCTGGAAGGCGACGACAGCATTGCCAAATACGCCGACCACGTTATTTACATTCCGCGTGCGGGCAAGGAACTGGCACCGCTGCTGGCGGTACTGCCTTTGCAGTTACTCGCTTACTACGCAGCTCTTACCCGCGGCTGCGACGTGGACAAACCGCGTAACCTTGCCAAATCCGTAACAGTTGAATAATTAGTATTTACCAAAGCCGGATGTAAAAATCCGGCTTTATTACTGAGTCGCCAATTAGTGACGAGTTGCAAACGAAGTCAATAATTGTGACAGCGAAGTTACGCAAATTTTGCGATTGAATAATGAGCAAAATTTACGTTTCCTTAATCTTTTAATTATAAAAATTCAAAAAGTGCTTGCCAAAACACAAAAGTTAGCGTATACTAACTAATGTATTAGATAAGCTGCAACTACCAAACGGATAACAGAGGAAACAAGGCAACTCGTGTTAGAAGTTTGGCAGGCGGCGAAAGTTTAGGAGGTATCATGATGAAAAAATCTTTAGTTTTGGCAATGGCTATGGCGCTGGGCGTAACTGCCAGCGCTTATGCCGCAAACCCGTTCAGCGATGTGCCGGCAGGGCACTGGGCTTATGACGCTGTTAATAAATTAGCGGCAGAAGGCGTTGTTGACGGTTACCCCGACGGCACTTACGGCGGCGATAAGCTGATGACCCGCTACGAAATGGCACAGATTGTTGCCAAAGCAATGGCGAAAGGCGCTAATGTTGATAAACTGGCGGCAGAATTTGCTGACGAACTGGACAGCCTCGGCGTGCGTGTAGCCAACCTTGAAAAGAAAGCAGACAACGTAAAAATTACCGGCGAAGTACGCGCATCCTACCGTGATGTTGACGGCGACGTAAACGGCCACGAAGGCATTTTGCGTTCCCGTCTGTGGGTAAACGGCCAGATTAATGAGGACTGGGCTTACACCGGTATGTTTGAAAATAATCAGGACTTTACCAACGAAACCGGCGATGACGATATCGACTTTGCCCGTGCTTATGTAGAAGGCCGCGTCGGCGGTCTGGACGTTGTAGCAGGCCGTTACAACGAAGTAACTTTCAGCGGCAACATCCTTGATGCTAATTTGGATATGGCAAAAGTATCCTACGGCGACAAGATTAAAGTATCCGCGGCAGCGGGCAAAGCTTACGACAGCGTAGAAGTTGACGAAGATGCAGGCGTACTGCTTCACAGCGACGACAGAATTTACATCGGCACTTTGGAAGCAGCACTGGGCGATGTTGACGCTTACGTTGGCTATTTTAAAACCAATTCCAACATGGATAAAGAGATCTGGAACGTCGGCGCAAGCTACGGCTTTGGCGATTTTACCCTTGCTGCCGAATACATGCGCGGCGATAAAGAATACTTTAACGCCGGTAAAGACGGCTGGTGGGCAGACCTGGCATGGAAGGGCGCTGAAGCGGATACTCCGGGCAGCTACGGCATCCACGCAGGCTACTATGACCAGAGCCCGAGCGCTTACATTAACCCGACCACCGATGCCGAATACTTTGCTGACGGCTACAAAGGCTGGAACGTGGGCGTAAGCTACACCTTTGCCAAGAACATTGTCGGCATGGTTAACTACTGGGATATGGAAGCACAGACTTCTAACGAAGACGCACAGACCATCTTCTCCGAACTGTACTTCATGTTCTGATAAGAAAACAGTTTTACAAAAAGAGAGCGGCTTTAGGGCTGCTCTCTTTGTTTTTGCGGGGCACGGTTGTTAACACTGCTAACGTACGGTAGCAGTTCAGGGAACAAGGTAGATTATATATAATCTTTTAACTTATGCTGAACAAGGTTTGAACGTAAGGCGGCAAAGAAAAGATAAAGAGAAAAAACAGGCAAAAAAGAGAAAAGAAAAGAAACTCTCACCCACATAAACGGTTAACTGCGGATAAAATTAACCCGGCTTAAAAAATTATGCGCAAAAAATTTTGGCGGCGGTTAATTTTTTTATCACGGCGGCGTTTATATGGCTGAGAGGAGTTGTTAAAGTGATTGTTGTAAACCCGATTGAAATTGACTACAAGCGCCTGGCGGAGGTGGCGGCGCGCAGCCGCGGCAAAATAAACCGCATCTACCTGCACTGGACGGCAGGGCATTACGCCGATGTGTACGACGATTACCACATCAACATCGGCCGTGACGGCGAGCTGTACATTACCTGCGAGGATTTTACGGAGCAGAAGGCGCACACCTGGCGGCGCAACACCGGCAGCATCGGCATTGCCATGTGCTGCGCTTACGGCGCCAGCGCCATCCGCGGAAGCGACACGGATTTTGGCAAGGAACCGCCGACACAGCTGCAAATTGAGGCGATGGCTAAAATCGTTGCGGTGCTGACCCATGTGCTGGGTCTTGAAATTAAGCTTTTGACCGTTACGACGCACTGCGAGGCGGCGCTGTTTGATGGTTACGGCCCTCACAGCGGCGACCCGGACACACGCTGGGATTTGTGGTTTCTGCCGGACAGGCCGCTTTTTGGCGGGCTTATGCCGGGCGGCAATGTTATCCGCGGCAAGGCGCTGTGGTACAGGCAGTTTATCGGCCGGCGCGATTATGACTTAACCAAAGCGGCAAAATAGTGTATAATAAGGGCAGACTATTTTTACGGAGGATTTTATGAGCGAACCGAGTATAGAAGAAATCCGCGAGGCGCTGGACGGCTGGGACTTTTTAAAGGAGCTGCCGCCGGAGATTAACGGCTTTACGCTGCATCAGGACAGGGACATCGACGGGCTGGTGCTGAACATTGCGTCCTACCGCAACGACGCCATCCGCTGCCGCCTTGACATAACATACACGTCCGAAACTTTTGATTACGTGCCGGTGAAAGTGGCGGGGCTGCACCAGTACCGCGACATCAGGTATTTCTTCCGCAGCCGCGACCGTTTTGCCGAGCACGTTAAGGATAAACTGCCCGCGCTGGTGCATGATATCGACATCCGCACAAGCCATAATTTAGGTGTGATTATCGAAGAAACGGGGCTGCCCGAATGGCGCTATGGCGAGAAGCTGCCGGAGAAGATTGGGCGCTTTGAGCTTTTTATCCGCCCGGAGCAGGCGATAGAATACATTAACGGCAGCGTGATTTTTTTGGATTACACGGATTTTGCCACGGGCGACCAGCTGGTGTTTTTGTATAACCGCTTCCGCGATGAATTTTTTGCCGAAACCAAGCACGCCTTAAAGCCGGACAATATTACGGATTTTGACGCCAAGAGCCTGCCGCAGCTGGAGGCTTTGCTTGACGAAAAGCTGGAAAGCTTTTTACTTAATTTTAAATAAACTGTAATAAATTTAACTTTTAGGCTTGACAGAAAGACGCAAATAACCTATAATTGCATATGTAGCTTTTATGGCCCGGTGGTTCAGTTGGTTAGAATGCCGCCCTGTCACGGCGGAGGTCGTGGGTTCGAGTCCC
>CALXRU010000017.1 GCA_944390935.1 Acidaminococcaceae bacterium | reverse complement strand
TTTTAGGCGTAGCTAGTAGAATAGCCTTTAAGGCGGTAAATGACAAACCACCGGCTACGCCGGTGGTTTTGATTGTACGCAATTTGTCAAAGGAAGGTTAATTATTTTTTCTCTACGAGTTTAAGAGGAACAGCGATTTTAGCTTCGATTTTTTCGCCTTTAGCCAGTTTAACAGCGGCTTCTACACCCTGCTGGCCCATCAGTTCGGGCTGCTGGGCAATGGTAGCTGCCATGGTGCCGTTTTCAACTGCTTTAATGCCGTCATCGGTGCCGTCAAAGCCAACGATGAAGATTTGTTTGCCTGCGCTCTTGGATGCTTCGATAGCGCCGAGAGCCATTTCATCGTTCTGGGCAAAAATTGCCTGAATGTCCGGGTTAGCCTGCAGCATGTTTTCAGCAACGGTCAGGCCTTTGGTGCGGTCGAAATCAGCGGATTGTTTTGCAACAACGTTTAATTTCTGGTCAGCAACTTTGTGGAAGCCTTCGCCGCGTTCACGGGTTGCGGAAGCGCCGGGGATGCCTTCGAGTTCGGCAACTTTAACGCCTTCGCCCAGTTTGTTGATGATGTATTCGGCTGCCATTTCGCCGCCTTTTACGTTATCGGAAGCAACGAGGGAAGCAAGGGTGCCTTTGTCGGCGGTGCGGTCAAGGGCAATTACAGGGATGTTTGCTTTATTGGCAGCTTCAACGGAAGTGGAAATGGCAGCGGAGTCAACCGGGTTTACCAGAAGAACGGTAACACCCTGCTGCAGCAGGTCGGCAACGTCGTTAGCCTGTTTTGCCGGGTCGTTCTGCGCATCAACGATTTTTACGTTAACGCCAAGTTCTTTGGCTTTGGCTTCAACACCGTCTTTAACGGATACGAAGAACGGGTTGTTTAAAGTGGAGATGGAGAAACCGATGGTGGTTGCACCGTCTTTTTTAGCAGCCGGAGCTGCTTCTTCTCCGGAGCTGCAGCCGGCAATCAGCATTACCGACATCATCAGGACTGCCATAACGGCTAATAAAGTTTTTTTCATTTAAAACATAACCTCCTAGGATTTTTTGCGGTCCATGAGGACTGCAAGCAGAATAACAATACCTTTGACAACTTGCTGGTAGAAACTGGATACGTTAAGAATATTCAGGCCGTTGTTCAGCGTGCCGATAATCAGTACGCCGATGAGAGTGCCCAGGATGCGGCCCTTACCGCCGGAAAGGCTGGTACCGCCGAGAACTACCGCTGCAATGGCGTCCAGCTCGTAGCCGGTGCCTGCGGTAGGCTGAGCGGAATTAAGGCGCGAGGTTAAAATGGAGCCTGCCAGCGCGCAGAATAAACCTGTGATGGCATAAGCAAAAATTTTAATGCGCTCAATTTTAATGCCGGCGATGAAGGAAACCTTTTCGTTGCCGCCAACGGCGTAGGTTTTACGGCCAAGCGGCGTTTTGTTAAGGATGAACCAGCACAGTGCAAACGCCAGCAACATTACCACTGCCGGTACAGGAATACCTGCAAAATAGCCTTGGCCGAACATATGGAACAGCGGGTCGTCGGTAAGGCTGCTGATAGGGTTGCCGTCGGTGTAAACCAGCGTCAAACCGCGGAAAATGGTCATCGTTGCCAGAGTAGCGATGAACGGTGCAACCCTGCCGTAAGAAATTGCCACGCCGTTGATGGTACCGAGGATAAGGCCGATAAGGGCGGAAACGAGGATGCCGAGAATCGGATCCATGCCGCCTTTAATAAAGCTGGCCATAACCGCGCTGGAAAGCGCCAGCGTGCTGCCGACGGAAAGGTCGATGCCGCCGGTGAGGATGACGAAAGTCATACCGAAGGAAATCAGCGCGTTAATGGAAACCTGGCGCAGCAGGTTTTTTAAGTTGGACGGGTCGATAAAGCTGCTGTTTAAAGCAGAGATAACGACAAAAAGTACAATTAACCCGATTAACGGGCCCATTTTTCTAACTAAGGCAGAAACGTTCATCTGTTATATTCCTCCTGTTGCAAGGGTGATGATATTTTCCTGGGTGGCTTCTTCGTGCGGGATTTCCCCGGCGATTTTGCCTTCATGCACAACCAGTACGCGGTCGCTCATGCCGATAACCTCCGGCAAATCGGAGCTTACCATGATGATGGAAACGCCCTGCGCCGTCAGCTCGTTCATCAAATCGTAAATATCGCGCTTGGCGCCGACGTCGATGCCGCGTGTAGGCTCGTCCATGATGATGATGGACGGGTGCATGCCAATCCATTTGGCGATAACAACCTTCTGCTGGTTACCGCCGCTGAGCGCTCCCGCAGGCAGCTGGATGCTGGCGGTTTTAACGCCGAGCTTGTGCGACAGGTCATTGGAAAAATCATACTCTTTTTTATCGTTGATAACTGCTTTGGTGGCAAAGGTATCGACGCTGGGCAGGGCAATGTTTTTCAAAATGGAAAAATCCAGAATCAGCCCTTCGGTTTTGCGGTTTTCGGTAATAAAACCGATGCCTGCCTTAATGGCGTCCTCCGGTTTTTTGATGGTGACTTTTTCGCCGTGCAGATAAATCTCGCCCTGCTGGCAATCGTCAATGCCGAACAGCGCGCGCATGATTTCCGTGCGCCCGGCGCCCATCAGTCCGGCAACGCCCAAAATTTCACCTTTGCGCAGATTGAAGGATACATGGTCGAACACGCCCGGCTGGCACATGTTTTTAACTTCCAGCACAACTTCGCCCGGTGTTGTCGTGCGCCCAGGGTAATATTCGGTAATCGCGCGGCCTACCATGTCCTGCACAACGGCTTCCATCGTGGTGCTGCGCGTCGGGCGGCAGCTGATGGAGTGACCGTCGCGCATGACGGTAATGGTGTCGCAGTGCGTAAACACTTCTTCCATGCGGTGGGAGATATAAACGATCGCCACGCCCTTGTCCTTTAAGGCGTGCATAACTTCAAACAGTTTGGCGGTTTCTCGTTCGGTCAGCGCCGCGGTCGGTTCGTCCATAATTACAACCTTGGCGTCCAGCATCAGGTTGCGGATAATTTCCGTCATCTGCTGCTGGCCTACGCTGCATTCGCCCGCTTCTGCGTCCAGCGGCAGTTCAATGCCGATCTGTGCGCATTTTTCTTCGGCCAGCTTACGCATTTTTTTGGTGTCCAGCATGCCGAAGGAGTTGGTAATCTGCTTCATCAAAAACAAGTTTTCCAGAATTGAAAGGTTGGGCCAGATATTCAGTTCCTGATGGATAAAGGCGATGCCGTGGTTTTCGGCGTCGCGTGCGTTTTTAAAATGTACTTCCTGCCCGTCAACGGTGATTTTGCCGGCATCGGCTTTGTGTATGCCGGTAAGAATGTTCATCAGCGTTGATTTGCCGGCGCCGTTTTCGCCCATCAGCGCGTGGATTTCACCGGAATGCAGCGTGAAATCAACTCCGCGCAGGACCTGATTGGTACCGAAGGCCTTTGAAATACCTTGCATGGCAATTTCCATAGCTGACTTCTCCTTTTATCAGAATATTACGCCGGAATGTAAAATAACGTTGGCAAACGGCGTGGTTTCGCCGGTGCGGATAACTGCTTTGGCAGTTTTTGTAGCCTGTTTGAAATGCTCGTGGTCGGTAACAATCCATTCCTTGTCGCCGAACAGTCTGTGCATTTCCTGCCAGCAGGCTTCGTTTTTGCTCTGCATTTCGGCAGCGACGTGGATTTTTTCGATTTCCATATATTTAACCAGTTCTTCCACAACTTCCAAAAAGCGGGGAGTGCCCAGTTTTAAAGCAAGGTCAATTTTTTTTACTCCGTCGGGTACCGGCAGGCCGCAGTCGCCGATAACAATGGTATCGGTATGGCCCATATCAGCCAGCACTTTGGCAATTTCGCTGTTTAAAATACCTATTTTCTGCATTCTGATAACATCCCTTCCACTTCATCTAAATAAGGCATGCCGCCCTGCGCGCCGATTTTCTGCACGGAAAGGGCTGCCGCCGCATTGGCAAACGTAATGCTTTCGCTCATATTTTTACCGGAGGCTTTGGCAACGGTAAAGGCACTGTTAAACGTGTCGCCCGCGCCGGTAGTGTCAACCGCTTCAACCTTAAAGGCCGGCACGG
This sequence comes from Acidaminococcaceae bacterium, assembly GCA_944390935.1. Taxonomy (GTDB): domain Bacteria; phylum Bacillota; class Negativicutes; order Acidaminococcales; family Acidaminococcaceae; genus Fusicatenibacter_A. The sequence goes on along the minus strand of CALXRU010000017.1, from coordinate 33,079 downwards.
TGTTGATAACGCCGTTTTCCGCGTAAGCGACGCCTTTGCTGCCAAGGGTCATCAGCAGGCGGCCTTCGTTTTCCAGCAAAATCTGTTCGGTGGTTTTGCCGGGGAACAGTGCCTGTGCTTCGTGTTCGTTGGGCGTTACAAAAGCGGCGTCCTGCGCCCATTCTTTTGCGCCATCCAGCACCGGTGCCGGGTTCAGCAGTGCTTTAACGCCTGCTTCTTTGCATTTTTTCAGCGCATACGCGATTGTTTCAGCCGGTATTTCATGCTGCAGCATAACCATATCGCATTTGGCAATCTGCGGCCACGCTTCGTCGATAAGCGCCGGCGTTACCAGATCGTTGGCGCCTTTGATGACGATAATGCTGTTGTCGCCTTCGGCCAGCGTAATATGCGCCGTGCCGGTGGTTACGCCTTCAACGGTTTTAACGTAATCGCTGTTTACGCCGTTGGCTTCAAAATTTTTCAGTACGGAACGGCCGTAATCGTCGTCGCCAACGCAGCCTACCATATATACTTTTGCACCCAGGCGTGCAGCGGCTACAGCCTGGTTGGCGCCCTTGCCGCCCTGCGCGATAATCAGGCGGTTGCCTAAGATGGTTTCGCCTGCCAACGGGCGTTTCGGCGCTTCGACAACAACGTCGATATTGCAGCTGCCTATAACGGCAATGCTAATCTGGTTCATCATGCTTCATGCTCCTTTAACCGGTAAAATGTTAAATTTACATATAGAAAAATGTACAATATTAATATATTGGCTGTTAAGTTTAAAAATCCTGCCCTGAAGCAGGCCGTTGTGTAAATTTTACAACAGAAAACGCACAGCGCAACAAAAAAATTTTACAACAAAAACCCCTGTTTTTGCAAGTAAAACCGTTAACATTACTATAATTTTTTATGTGGCAAAAGCGTGAACAGTATGGACAAAAACGGCAATGTTTGTTAGTATAAAAAAGTATGGACAAGTAATGTTTGCAAAGCTGTTTAAAACGGCATAAAAAAGGAGAGAATATAAAATGGCATCCAAACAGAAAACTACCTGGCAGGACACGGTCAGTGACTGGCTTGTTTCGATTATTGTGGCGGTGGCGCTGGCGTTCTGCATCAGGACTTTTATTGTAGAACCCTACATGGTTGAAGGTTCTTCCATGTACCCGACGCTGGTGAACCACGAGCGCCTTCTGGTAAACAAGTTTACCTATTTTGTTAATGACCCGCAGAAGGGCGAAATTATCGTGTTCCGTTATCCCAAGGATGAAAGCCGCGACTTTATCAAACGCGTTATCGCGACCGCCGGTGACACGGTGGAAATGCGCAACGGCAAGGTGTTGGTAAACGGTACTGAAATTGAAGAAAACTACGTTTGGAAGGAAGACCCCAAAGGGCCTAACATGTCCGATTACAGAAAATCCGTTGTGCCGGACGGGCACATTTTTGTGTTGGGCGACAACAGAAATAACAGCGAGGACAGCCGCTTTGCCGATGTAGGCTTTGTGCCGCTGGATTTGGTAAAGGGCAAGGCCAGCATGGCGTTCTGGCCGGTTGACAGATGGCGCATGCTGCCCTGATGGAAGGTGTAGTCAATGGATTTTAAAATACAGTGGTTTCCGGGTCACATGACCAAAGCCAGGCGCATGATGGAGCAGCAGATTAAGCTGGTTGACGTTGTGGTGGAAATGCTGGACGCGCGTGTGCCGCGCAGCAGCACCAATCCGATGCTGATACAGCTGCTGGGGCAGAAGCCGAAAATTATTGCGCTGAACAAGGTTGATATGGCCGACCCCGCCAAAACGGAAGCATGGAAAACTACCTTTAAAAATAACGGTTTGCCCGTCTGCACTGTGGACTGCAACACCGGCAAAGGCGTTAAGCAGCTTGTAAGCGAAGTGCAGAAGGCTGCGCAGCCGGTGCTTGATAAATGGCTGAAACGCGGCGTTAAAAACCGCTCTATCCGCGTGATGATTGTCGGCATACCGAATGTCGGCAAATCGACGCTGATTAACCGCCTTGTGGGTAAAAACAAGGTTGTGGCTGCCGATAAGCCGGGCGTTACGCGCGGGCAGCAGTGGGTTACCATTGCCAAAGGGCTGGAGCTGTTGGATACGCCGGGCGTGCTGTGGCCGAAGTTTGACGACCCGCAGATTGGCTTGAACCTTGCGCTTACCGGCGCGATTAAGGAAGAAGTTTATGACCGCGAGCAGGCAACGGAGCTTTTGACGGAAAAATTGATTGTGGATTACCCGGAATTGTTAAAGGAAAAATACGCGATTGATTTTGAACCGGGCGCTTCCGTGCGCGAGGTTTTTGAAAAAATTGCCGTCAGCCGCGGCTGCTTAAAGGGCGGCGGGCAGCTGGATATCGACAAGGTAATTCAGCTGGTGCTGCGCGATTTCCGCAGCGGCAAGATTGGCAGAGTAACTTTAGATGAACCCGATAAATAATAAAAGCCGCTTTAAGCGGCTTTTTGTTTGAGGAGCTGTTGACGTGAAAATTGCAGAAATTAAAGAAGCACTTAATAATAATCCGAGTGCCGGACTTTTGGCAGAGCTGGCGCAGGATGAACGCAGCGGCGTGCAGAAGCTGCTGGCGGCGTATTACAAAAAGCAGCAGGCGGAAGCGGCGGAACGCGAACGCTTTGCCAAAATGCTGCTGTACGAAAAGCAGTGTTACGAAAGCGGCGCGCAGTATGTTGCCGGTGTGGATGAAGCAGGTCGCGGTCCGCTGGCCGGGCCGATGGTTATCGGCGCGGTTATTTTGCCGCCGGACGTGTTTATCAAAGGCCTGAACGATTCCAAAAAGCTGACAGCTGCCAAACGCGAACAGCTTTATGATGAAATTCTGGCAAAGGCGCTTGCGGTATCGGTAAACATCGTCAGCGTGTACAACATCGACCGCCTGAATATTTACCGTGCCACGCAGGAGGGCATGGCACAAGTGCTGGAAAATTTAAAAATCCGCCCGCAGGCGGCGCTGATTGACGCGATGCCGGTGCAGGCAGAGGGCATAAAAACATATTCACTCATTCACGGCGACGCATTGAGCGCTTCAATTGCGGCGGCTTCCGTTATTGCTAAGGTAACACGTGACCGTATGATGGACAAGCTGGCGCAGGAATACCCGCAGTACGGCTGGGAGCACAACAAAGGCTACGGCAGCGGCGCACACATGCAGGCAATTTTGGAACATGGCGCAACCTGCTGGCACCGCCGCAGCTACGAGCCTGTTAAAAGCATGAATCTGCCGGAAGCAGAACATGTGCCGAATAAATTAATCCGCCTGCCGGAAGAAGCCAATGGCTGACAAGCGCGGTGATTTTGGGCGGCGTGGTGAGGACGCAGCCTGCGCCTATTTAGAGCGGCACGGCTATAAAGTGATTGACCGCAATTACCGCTGCCGCTGGGGCGAGATTGATGTTATCGCCGTTAAGGGCGGCAAGTTGGCGTTTGTGGAGGTTAAAACGCGGCATAACCTGCGCTTCGGCACGCCGGGCATGGCGGTTACTTATGTCAAGCAGCAGAAGATACGCACAACAGCGCTGCATTACCTGCAACAGCACGGCGGCTACAACAACATAAGCTTTGATGTAATAGAAATTTTAGCAGATGAGGGCAAGGCAAAACTGCGCCATCTGCCAAATTGTTTTTAGGGGGTTTTTATGTACGCGAAAACGTATGGCGAAACTGTTTGTGGTATTAACGGCGAAGAAATTACCGTTGAGGTGGATATTTCCAACGGATTGCCGGGCTTTGACATAGTCGGGCTGCCGGATACGGCGGTGAAGGAATCGCGCGAGCGAGTAAAGGCGGCGCTGAAAAATTCGGGGCTTATCTTTCCGATGACGCGTATTACGGTAAACCTTGCACCTGCCGATTTGCGCAAGGACGGCAGCAGCCTTGATTTGCCGATTGCCGTGGGCATTTTAACGGCGGCGGGCAGCCTGATGCAGGAGGAAACCGGCGGCAAAATTTTTGTGGGCGAGCTGGCTCTTGACGGCAGCATCCGCCAGGTAACGGGCGTTTTGCCAATGATTTTATACGCTAAGGAACATGGCTGGCGTGAGATTTACATTCCGCAGGGCAATGCCAGCGAGGGTGAACTGGTGGACGGCATTGATGTTTATACGCCGCAGAATTTAGGTGAGCTGGTTAGCCATTTGAAAGGGCAGGAGCGCTTGCCGAAGCTGCCCAAAACGCAGTTGAATGCAGACTGCGTTAACGCTTACGATGTTGACTTTGCAGAAGTGCGTGGGCAGCAGGTGGTTAAGCGTGCGCTGGAAATTGCGGCGGCAGGCGGGCACAACGTGTTGATGGTAGGCGCGCCCGGCAGCGGCAAAACCATGCTGGCACGCCGTTTGCCCACTATTTTGCCGCCGATGACGGAGGACGAAATTCTGGAAGTTACCAAAATTTACAGCATCGCCGGTTTGCTGAACGGCAAAAAGCAAATCGTGCTGGAGCGTCCGTTCCGCAGCCCGCACCATACCGTATCCGCCAGCGCGCTGATTGGCGGCGGCAGTATACCGCGCCCCGGGGAAGTAACCTTGGCGCATAACGGCGTACTGTTTTTGGATGAGCTGCCGGAATTTTCGCGCGCTACGCTGGAAGTTTTGCGCCAGCCGTTAGAGGACGGCGTGGTGACAATCAGCCGCGTGCAGGCAAGCATGTCTTTCCCCGCCAATATAATCCTTATAAGCGCACAGAATCCGTGCCCCTGCGGCTGGAACGGTACGCGTGATAAAGTGCATGAGTGTACCTGCAAGCCTCACGAGATTGAACGCTATAACCGCAAAATATCCGGTCCGCTGCTGGACCGCATCGACATTCAGGTCAGCGTGCCGCGTTTGGAATATGATGACTTAAAAGATAAAGCCGCCGGTGAAAGCTCGGCGCAAATCCGCAGCCGCGTGGTGAAGGCACGCGATATCCAGCGTAAGCGGTTTGAAGGCAGCGGCGTGCACTGCAACGCGCAGATGAACAAAAAGCAGCTTAACGAATTTTGCAAAATGGAACCGCAGGCGGAAGCAATGCTGGGCAAGTATTTTACAGCGCTGGGTTTAAGCGCCCGCACGCATGACCGCATTATTAAAGTTGCGCGCACCATTGCCGATTTGGCAGGCAGCGAGGAAATCAGCGCCGCGCATATTGCCGAAGCGATACAATTACGCACCAGCGTGCAGAGATAAGCAATATTTTTAAAAATATAAACATTTTACTGCTATTTATGGTACAATAAAAAAGTGATAAAATGTAGCCCCGAAAGAGGAGGAATACCAATGCGTATAGTTGTAACAATCGTAGGCAAAGACAGAGTAGGCATTATCGCGCGCGTCAGCAACGTGCTGGCCGAGCATAACATCAACATTTTAAACATTAACCAGAACATTATGGACGGCTTTTTCAACATGGTATTGATTGCCAACATGGAAAACGCCGACTTGCAGCTTGATAAATTAAAAGACGTATTTACCGCGCTGGGTGAAGAAATCGGCGTGGAAGCCCGCGTGCAGAGCGAAGAAATTTTTACCGCCATGCACCGCATTTAGGAGGGCGCGCCAATGTTTGAAATTAAGGACGTTTTGGAAACCACGCGCATGATTACCCAAAACAATCTGGATGTGCGTACCATCACCATGGGCATCAGCCTGCGTGACTGCGCGCACCCGGATATTAAGGTAACGGCGCAGAAAATTTACGATAAAATTACCAAAAAGGCAGAGAACCTTGTTAAAGTAGGGCAGGAGCTGGAAACCGAACTCGGCGTGCCCATCATCAACAAGCGTGTATCCGTTACGCCAATTGCCATTGTGGGCGAAAGCTGCGACGCGGAAAGCTATGTGCCTCTGGCGAAAGCGCTGGACGAAGCTGGACGCACTATCGGAGTTGACTTTGTCGGCGGTTTTTCCGCGCTGGTGGATAAAGGTTATACCAACGGCGACCGCAAGCTGATTGCGTCCATTCCGGAAGCGCTGGCAGAAACGCAGATTGTCTGCTCGTCCGTCAGCGTCGGTTCTACCAAATGCGGCATCAACATGGATGCCGTTGCCGAAATGGGCCGCATTGTTAAACAGACGGCGGACCTTACGGCAGACCGTGACGCTATCGGCTGCGCCAAGCTGGTAATTTTCTGCAATGCCGTGCAGGATAACCCGTTTATGGCGGGCGCGTTCCACGGCGTAACCGAACCTGAAAGCGTTATCAACGTCGGCGTCAGCGGACCGGGCGTAGTTAAATACGCGCTGGAAGCTGTGCGCGGCGCAGATGTAGGCACCGTTGCCGAAACGATTAAAAAGACGGCGTTTAAAATTACCCGCGTCGGCCAGCTGGTTGCGCAGGAGGCAGCACGCCGCCTGAACACGCAGTTCGGCATTATCGACCTGTCGCTTGCGCCTACACCGGCAGTCGGCGACAGTGTTGCGCATATTTTGGAAGAAATCGGCCTTGAAAGCACCGGTGGCCCCGGCACGACGGCGGCGCTGGCCATGCTTAACGACGCTGTTAAAAAGGGCGGCCTGATGGCGTCCAGCTATGTCGGCGGCTTAAGCGGCGCGTTCATCCCCGTCAGCGAGGACGCAGGCATGATTGCCGCTGTTGAACGCGGCAGCCTGACGCTGGAAAAACTGGAAGCCATGACCTGCGTGTGCTCCGTAGGCCTTGATATGATTGCCGTGCCCGGCGATATCACTGCGCAGACCATCTCCGCCATTATCGCGGACGAGGCTGCCATCGGCATGATTAACAATAAAACCACGGCTGTGCGCCTTGTGCCCGTGCCCGGCAAAAACGTCGGCGACCGGGTAGAGTTTGGCGGGCTTCTGGGTTACGCTCCCGTTATCGGCGTAAGCAAATTTAAACCGGACGTATTCATCGCCCGCGGCGGCAGAATACCTGCGCCGGTAAGGAGCCTGACGAACTGATGCGCAAACAGCAGCGTGAAGAAATTTTAAAGGTTCTGGAAGAAACCTACAAGGATACCAAAACCGCGTTAAACTATAACAGCCCGTTTGAACTTTTGGTGGCGGTAATTATGTCCGCCCAGTGTACGGACGAGCGCGTCAACAAAATAACGGCGCGTATCTTCCCCAAATACAACACGCCGGAGAAAATGGGCGCGCTGACGCAGGAAGAACTGGAAAACGAAATCCGCGACTGTGGTCTGTTCCGTGCCAAGGCAAAAAATTTGCTGGCAACCTGCCACATGCTGGTGCAGGAATATGACAGCACCGTGCCCGACACGGTTGAAAAGCTGATGACGCTGCCGGGTGTAGGCAAAAAAACGGCTAATGTTATTGCCAGCATTATCTACAACGTGCCTGCCATTGCGGTGGATACGCACGTGTTCCGCGTTTCGCACCGTTTGGGGCTGGCAAAGGGCGCAGACCCGCTGGCTACGGAAAAGGAACTGCAAAAAGCCATTCCGATGGATAAATGGAGCGACGCGCACCACTGGCTTATCTGGCACGGGCGCAAAATCTGCAAGGCGCGCAAGCCGCTGTGCAGCGAATGTGTGCTGCTGGATTTATGCCCGTACAAAGAGAAAAATTTTGCCAAATAAATTGATGTTTAAAATAAAAAATAACCCCGAATCCGTAATGGATTTGGGGTTATTTGCTGTCTGCGTTATTTTTTGCCGGTTGGCGTTACGCTGATTTCAAATAGCCTGTCCCACGGGAAGCCGATTTTAAATTTAAAATCGCGGGTAACATCGTATTTGCGCGCCAGCGTGTTGCAGGTATCCTGCGCAATGGCAGCGACAGGCTTTTTCATCGAGCCGAGTTTGTAAACGGCGGCGCTGTGGTTGTTCTTTTCAAGAAAATCCGTCGCGTCGCGTCGTGCGTTGGACTGGTAGAACCAGTCGTCAACAAGGCGCTGCTGCATAAGTTTGGCGTTGTCTTCCGCGCTTATCTGCGGCGCTAAAACACCCTGCGCAATGGCAAAGCCGATGGTGTTGTCAGCGGTGTTCCAGCCGTTGTAGGCAGTCAGCTTCTGCAAGTTGCCGCGCTTGGCAAACTCGTTCATAAAGCCGTTGTCCGCACCGTTGGAATACGCAACGTCCGCCAGCGAAACTTTATAGCCTCTGGCAAAATAGCCTTCCAGCTGGCTGATGGATTTTTTATCGGGTATTGAAGCAAAAAATTGATTGCTCGGCGCGGTGCTGTCCAGCATTACGCCGTCCTTCGGCGTGTTCACAGCCAGCACAAAATCAGCTTTAGTAATATCCGCTGTGGCGCGTGCGTCGGCGGCAAGTATTTGCTGCGGTACGGATTCGCCCAGCGTACTGTCGGAATACTGCGGCACGGTCATGCGCCCGCTGCCTTCGGCGTAATAGGTGTAAACCAGCGGGTGCGCGTTGTTCATTTCGTTAACGGCGCGGGTTAAAAGCAGCATGCCAAGCTGGTCAACGCCCGGCAGAATCTGAAAAATCTGCTGCGAAAGCGCAAAAGCCTCACGCTTGATATGGCGCGCTTCCATGTGCGTTGCCGACAGCGGCGCGTTGTCGTCCTTACCGATGGCAAGATAATGGAAACGGTACTTGCCTGCCAGCTCGGTCAGCGATTTGTTGACGTTGTAATTTTTAATGCGCCTTTGCAGCCAGTCGTTTAAATCCTGCTCGGGCAGATTATTTTTTAACGCTTTTTTGGTCAGGCTTTCGCGGACGTTCAGCCCGGTGAAGTCCTCTTTATCGACCAGTTCGGAATAACGGAAAATGGCCGGGCCGATTTCGCTGTAATAGGGCGGCTCCACATTGCCGAAGCTGGCGCGCGGCGTGCGCATTAAAGTGCTGTAAACATACAGCGGCATCGGCAGTTTTTCGCGCAGCAGTTCCAAACGCTGCACGCGGCTTTGCAAAGTCGTATCGTCATAAAAATGCGTGCGGCTGGCAACAAGCCCACCGTAAATCAGCGCATCGCTGCTGATAATTGCCGCATCGGCGTCGGGCGCGTTTTCCATCAGCCATTCCCAGATTTTATCCGGGTCACCGTTGCGGTTGGCGGAAGCCAGATATTTTTGCGGAGGCGTCAATACTTCGTAGCCTGCTGCTTCCAGGTTGGCAACAGGGTAGGTGTAAGTAACCGGCCTGTCGTCCAGCGGGATATAAATAAACGTAGCTTTGTATTTTTCCTTGGCCTGTGCGCCCGGCATCAGCAGGCACACAAACAGCGCCGCCATAAAAATCCGCGCGGCGGCTTTATATAAATTTAATTTCATTCAATCATCTCCGTCAGGTAAATACATTACCTTATATATTATAAGTTGAATTGCCGGTTTTTTCCAGTTTTAATAAAAATTATTTGCCGGGGATTTGACAAGCGGTGCGCAGGTGCTTATAATATAAACATAATTTGATATTTTATCAGTAATGCGAAGGAAACGGCGTTTGCGCAGGCCTTACAGAAAAAGCTGCCGCGGCTGAGAGCAGCTTGGTACGGTAAACAGCCAGACCACCTTCAAACTATGTCCCGAACGTATGAGTAGGCGGCATCGTACACCGGCGTTAACGGTTAACTAAGAGGGCTGTTATGCAGCCAATCAGGGTGGAACCGCGGATTACTCCGTCCCTTTGCGAGGGATGGAGTTTTTATTTTTTTTCAGGAGGTAAAATTATGGTAAAAGTTACTTTAAAAGACGGCAGCGTAAGGGAATACGAAGATGGCGTAACCCTGCTTGAAGTTGCCAAAAGCTTATCGCAAAAACTGGGCAAGCAGGCTTTGCTTGCCGTTGTAGATGGGGACAACAAGGATTTGTCCGATAAACTGACACATGATGCCAGCGTAGAATTTGTAGTTCCGGAAAGCGAAGAAGGCCTGCACGCTATCCGCCATACTGCGGCGCACGTTATGGCGCAGGCAATCCAGCACCTGTTCCCGGACGTTAAATTCGCCATCGGCCCTGCCATTGCCAACGGTTTTTATTACGACCTTGACAGCGAGCACGTTTTCACTCCGGAAGACCTCGCCGCTATCGAAAAGGAAATGGCAAAAATCATTAAAGCCAACATTCCTCTCGTAAGGGCTGAAATCCCGCGTGCGGAAGCGCTGAAAATGTTTGAAGCCAAAAACGAAAAATATAAAGTTGAACTGATTAACGATTTGCCGGAGGATGCTGTTATCAGCACCTACACCCAGGGCGATTTTACCGATTTGTGCGCAGGCCCGCACTGCCCTTCCACCGGCAGAGTTAAAGCCTTTAAGCTGCAAAGCATTGCCGGTGCTTACTGGCGCGGCGATGAGCACAACAAAATGCTGCAGCGTATTTACGGCACCGCGTTTCCCAGCAAGGAAGAACTTGACGCTTACCTGCACATGCTGGAAGAAGCCGCTAAGCGCGACCACCGCAAACTGGGCAAGGAGCTTGACCTGTTCAGCATTCAGGATGAAGGCCCGGGCTTCCCGTTCTTCCATCCCAACGGCATGATTATTAAAAACACTTTGATTGATTACTGGCGCCAGGTACACCGCCGTTACGGTTATTACGAAATCCAGACCCCGATGATTCTTTCCCGCACTTTGTGGGAACGCAGCGGTCACTGGGACCATTATCGCGACAACATGTACTTCACCAAAATCGACGAGGCAGACTTTGCAATTAAACCGATGAACTGCCCGGGCGGCATGTTGTACTATCGTACCCATCCGCACAGCTACCGTGAACTGCCGCTGCGCGTGGGTGAACTTGGCCTTGTACACCGTCACGAACTGAGCGGCGCGCTGCATGGCCTGTTCCGTGTACGCTGCTTTACGCAGGATGACGCGCACATCTTTATGACCACCGACCAGATTAAAGATGTAATTCAGGAAACCATCCACCTGTTTGACGAAGTTTATGCAACCTTCGGTTTGAAATACCATGCAGAACTTTCCACCCGTCCGGCTGACAGCATGGGCGACGATGAAACATGGGAAAAAGCAACCAACGGCCTTAAAGCCGCGATGGATGACTTCGGCCTGCCGTACACCATTAACGAAGGAGACGGCGCATTCTACGGACCGAAGATTGACTTCCACCTGACGGACAGCATCGGCCGTACCTGGCAGTGCGGCACCATTCAGTTGGATATGCTGCTGCCGGAAAAATTTGATTTGACCTACACCGGCGAAGACGGATTGAAACACCGTCCGGTAATGATTCACCGCGTTGTTTACGGTTCTATCGAACGCTTCATCGGCATTTTGATCGAAAACTATGCCGGTGCATTCCCGGCTTGGCTGGCTCCGTGCCAGGTACGCATTCTGCCGATTACCGACAAACAGCATGACTACGCACAAAAACTGTACGACAAAATGTTTGACATGGGCCTGCGCGTACACATGGACGACCGCAACGAAAAAATCGGTTACAAAATCCGCGAAGCGCAGATGCAGAAAGTACCGTACATGCTCGTTATCGGCGACAAGGAAGTTGAAGAAGGCACCGTTGCGGTACGCCGCCGCGGCGAAGGCGACATCGGCGCAATGAAACAGGACGAATTTATCGCCATGCTGCAAAAAGAAATTGCCGAGAAGAAATAATTAAAATAAAATAGTTAATTTTGCAACCCTGATGCTTAAAGCGTCAGGGTTGTTTTTTGCTGAGCCGTTAATTAGAAATGAACTAAAGGCAAAGTTTATGATTGTGACAGCGAAGCTATGCAGATTTTGCGATTGAATAAAGAGCAAAATCTACGAACATTACAACAATAAATAAAGAAAGTTTGATAAATATATTTTCCAGCCACGGCGTTTATTTGCTGTGGCTTTTTAATTTTTGGTATATAATAGAGGTAGGAAATTTTGTGCGGAGGAGGTTTTGATATATGGCAAAAAAGGTTTTGATTATCGGCGGTGTGGCGGCAGGGATGAAAACTGCTTCGCGCCTGCGCCGTAGGGATAAGGATGCGGAAATTACCGTTATTGAGCGCGGCAAGCTTGTAAGCTATGGCGCGTGCGGCTTTCCGTATTATATCAGTGACGAGGTAAAAAACTTTAACGAGTTTACGCATACGCCGCAGGGCATTGCGCGCGATGTTGAATATTTTAAAAATGTAAAGGGCATTGATGTGTTAATCCGCCATGAGGCGCAAAAGATTAACCGCGAAGCGAAAACGGTGACGGTGCTGGATAAAACAACCGGCACGGTGACGGATATGCCGTATGATGTTTTGGTACTGGGCACTGGTGCGACGCCGGTGCGCCTGCCAATACCGGGCGCGGATTTAGAGGGTATTCATAACTTCTGGTTCCCTTGGGAGGTTGAGCAGGTTAAAGCTGAGCTTGCCGCTAACAATGTGACGGACGTGGTTATAGTCGGTGCGGGCTTTATAGGCATGGAGCTGGCGGAAGCGTTTAATAACATTGGCGTGAAGGTGAGCGTTGTGGAGATGCAGAACCGCATTCTGCCGCAGATGCTTGATTTGGAGATGGCTGAGCTTGCCGCAAAACCTGTTGCCGCTGCTGGCATTAACCTGTGCCTTGGCGAAAAGACGGTTGCCTTTGAAGGGACGGAGCGCGTAACCGCCGTTAAGACGGATAAGCGCACCATCCCGGCGCAAATGGTTATTGTCGCCGTGGGCGTGCGACCCAATGCGGAACTGGCGCGTGAAGCCGGGCTTGCTATCGGGCCGAGTGGCTGCATTGCCGTGAACGAATATATGCAGACAAGTGACCCGTGCATTTATGCGGGCGGCGACTGCGCAGAAAATACTCACCGCGTAAGCGGGGCGAAAATTTTTGCGCCGATGGGCAGCACTGCCAACAAGCACGGGCGTGTGATTGCCGACAACATTTGCGGCGATATGGTTAAATACCCCGGCGTTTTGGGCACGGGGCTGTGCCGTATGCCGGGCATGGAAGCAGGCAGCACCGGTTTGAACGAGCGCACTGCCGCCGCTGCCGGTATTGATTTTGAAAGCGCTGTTGTGCCGGGCAACGACCGTCTTGCTTATATGCCGGGCGCAGGGCGCATTGTGTTGAAGCTGTTTGCCGACAGGGCAACGCATAAGGTTATCGGCGCGCAGGCGATAGGGCAGAGCGTCGATAAACGTATCGACACTTTGGTTGCCGCTATCAGCATGGGCGCAACGCTGGAGGATTTGAGCGAGCTTGACATCGGCTATGCGCCGCCGTTTAACGGACCGATTGACAATATTGCCACGGCTGCCAACGTGCTGCTGAACAAAATTGAAGGGCGCCTGCGCAGCATTAACCCGAAAGATTTTAAAGAGCTGCGCAAGGATAAGGCTTACACGCTGGTGGATGTGCGTACACCGGGCGAGTTTAAGACGCGCCGTATTGCAGGCTGCGCCAACATTGTAAACCTGCCGCTGGATAAGGTGCGTGCGCATTGCTGCGAGGCGCTGCCTGACAAGGACGCGAAGCTTGTTTGCAGCTGCCAGATTGATTTGCGCGGCTATGAAGCGGAAACGATGCTGCGCGCGCAGGGCTACAAAAATGTGCAGAGCCTTGAAGGAAGTATGAGCGGCTGGCCTTACGAAACCGAAAAAGGCGAATAACAAAATGTGTAAATTTATTGACACAATGGGCGGCTATTGGTAAAATAAAGTAATAATATTATTTATGTAAAGACGCCCGGAAGAATTGTAGTTGGTTGAACAGCACAATAGATTTTTTAACCGGGCTTTATTTTTTATCGAAAGGCAGTGGGATAATGAAAGTTGCAATTATTATGGGCAGCAATTCTGACTGGCCGGTGCTTGAACCGGCTGAAAAAACCTTAAAAAGCTTTGGCGTTGAAGTTGAAGTTGTGGTTGCTTCCGCACACCGTACCCCGGAAATGGTGCACGAGTTTGCGGCAGGCGCGCGTGAAGGCGGCGTTGAGGTAATTATTGCCGCAGCAGGCGCAGCAGCTCATCTTGGCGGTGTTATTGCCGCATTTACAACGCTGCCGGTAATTGGCATACCCATTAACGCCACTCCTTTAAACGGAATGGATTCCCTTTTGAGCTTTGTACAAATGCCGTCCGGTATTCCGGTAGCAACCATGGCAATTAACGGCGCTAAGAACGCAGCGCTGTTTGCCGTACAGATTTTGGCTACCAAATACCCGGAACTTGTTGAAAAGCTTGCCGAAGACCGTGAAAAAATGAAAGCGGAAGTTAAAGCCAAAGGCGAAAAACTGGCTGCGTTCCGCGCTTCTGAACAGTAATTTGGCGGCGGAAAAGGAGCAGAGAATGTCTGGCATTGATTTTACGGATGACAAAATGCACGAAGAGTGCGGCGTGTTCGGTATTTATTCCCACAGCGACGATGTTGCGCTGAACACCTACTGGGGGCTGTACGCATTGCAGCACCGCGGTCAGGAAAGCTGCGGCATTGCCACTACCGACGGTTCGCACATGGAAGTACGCAAAGGCATGGGCCTTGTGGCCGATGTTTTTAAAGGCGGCGTAAGCGGTCTGGAAGGACATATCGCCATCGGGCATGTGCGCTATTCCACTACCGGCTCCAGCATGGCGTACAACATTCAGCCGCTGCGCGTTTATTTTGACGGCGGCAACCTGGCGCTGGCACATAACGGCAACCTTACCAACGCTGCGGAGCTGCGCAAACGCCTTTCACTGGAGGGCGCGGTATTCCAGACTACGGTTGATACCGAAGTTGTGGTAAGCCTTATCGCGCGCAGCCGCAAAAAAACCATTGAAGAACGCGTAGCCGAAGCTGCCAACACTATTAAAGGCGCGTTTGGCATTCTGGTTATGACCGATAACAAACTTATCGCCGTGCGCGACCCGTATGGTTTCCGCCCGCTGGCGATTGGCAAAATGGATGGCGGCTGGGTAGTTGCTTCCGAATCCTGCGCTTTTGATTTGGTGGGCGCGGAATTTGTACGCGACGTTGAACCGGGTGAAATGCTGGTGTTTGAAAGCGACAGCGAAGAACCGAAAAGCAGCCGCTGGGCAGAAAAAATGCCTGCCAAACGTGCGCACTGCGTATTTGAATATGTTTATTTTGCGCGTACCGACAGCGTTATCGACAAGCAGTCGGTTTATCAGGCGCGTATCAATATGGGCCGCGAGCTGGCCAAAGAAACCAAAGACATTAAAGCCGACATCGTCATTTCCGTGCCGGACAGCGGTACGGCGGCGGCAGTTGGCTACAGCCTTGAATCCGGCGTGCCGTTTATGGAAGGTTTGACCAAAAACCGTTATGTAGGCAGGACGTTTATTCAGCCTACCCAAAAACAGCGCCTGAACGCCGTAAGGCTTAAACTGAACCCGGTGGAAAGCGTTATTAAGGGCAAATCCGTTGTGGTTGTTGACGACAGCATTGTGCGCGGCACCACCAGCGGTAAGATAGTTAAACTTTTGAAGGACGCCGGTGCCCGCGAGGTGCATATGTGCATCAGCTCGCCGCCGGTAACCGACCCGTGCTATTACGGCATTGATACCAGCGTGCGCAAGGAATTGATTGCTTCTACCCATACGGAAGAAGAAATCTGCCAGTACATCGGCGCAGATTCCCTGCATTATATTTCGCTGGAAGGTTTGAAACGCGCGCTGGACTGCATGGACCCCGAAGGCATGTGCTATGCCTGCTTTAATGCCGATTACCCGGACAATGCGGAAGAAACCCTGAGGCAGGGTTCCAAATATATTTTTGAAAACGAAGGCTGATACAGGAGGACGATGATGAGCGAAGAAAAGAAACAACTTACTTATGCCGATGCCGGTGTAAACATTGATGCCGGCAATGAAGCTGTTGAACTGATGAAAGCAAGTGTGCAGGCTACTTACCGTCCCGAAGTTATCGGTGACATCGGCGGCTTTGGCGGTTTGTTTGCATTAAACAGCGGCAAATACAAAGAGCCGGTACTGGTAAGCGGCACCGATGGCGTAGGCACCAAGCTGAAACTGGCTTTTATGGCCGACAAGCATGATACCATCGGCCAGGACGCTGTTGCCATGTGCGTAAACGATATTCTGGTGCAGGGCGCTGAACCGCTGTTCTTCCTTGACTATATCGCCATTGAAACCCTTGAGGCGGAAAAGGTTGCGCAGATTGTTAAAGGCGTTGCCGGTGCCTGCAAGGAATCCGGCTGCGCGTTAATCGGCGGCGAAACCGCAGAGATGAGCGATTTGTACGGCAAGGACGAATATGACATCGCAGGCTTCTGCGTTGGCGTTGTTGAAAAAAGCAAAATGATTACCGGCGACAAGGTAAAACCGGGCGACGTGCTTTTGGGACTGCCTTCCGCGGGCGTACATTCCAACGGCTTTACGCTGGTACGCAAAATCTGCTTTGACGTAATGGGCTTTACCATGGATACCCCGGTGCCGGAATTTGGCACTACTTTAGGCGAAGAACTTTTAAAACCAACCCGCCTTTATCCGCGTGTATGCCTGCCTTTGATTGAAAAATTCAATCTGCACGGCATGGTGCATATCACCGGCGGCGGTTTTTACGATAACATTCCGCGTATTCTGCCAGCTGACTGCGATGCCGACGTTAACGCCGGTGCGTGGGAAGTGCCTGTGGTATTTAAAAAATTGCAGGAATGGGGCAATGTTGACTGGCACGAAATGTACCGCACCTTTAACATGGGCGTAGGCATGGTGCTGGTTGTTGCGCCGGAAGAAGCCGACGCTGTACGCGAACACTTTAAAAATGCCGGCGAAACCTTCTACGAACTGGGTAAGATTGTGGAAGGCAGCGGCAAGGCTGTGCTGAAAGGCGGCGTTTTTGGTGAATAAGCGCAAAATCGGCGTGCTGGTAAGCGGCAGGGGCAGCAATTTGCAGGCCCTGATGGACGAAATTGCCGCCGGTACGCTTAACGTGGAAATTACCGTTGTTATCAGCGATAAAAAGGATGCCTTTGCTTTGGAACGCGCCGCAAAAGCCGGTATTAAAACCGTTGCTGTGGAGCGTAAGGAATGTGCGTCCAAAGAAGAATTTGAAAATAAAATTACTGCCGCGCTGGAGGACGCCGGTGCGGAACTTGTTGTGCTGGCAGGTTTTATGCGTATTTTAAGCCCGGTGTTTGTAGGGCACTGGCACCATAAAATCGTCAACATCCATCCGGCTCTTTTGCCGAGCTTCCCCGGCCTTGACGGACAGGGGCAGGCTCTTAACTACGGCGTTAAAATTGCCGGCTGCACGGTGCATTTTGTGGACGAGGGCACGGACAGCGGCCCGATTATCCTGCAAAAGGCAGTGCCGGTGCTGGACGACGACACGCATGACACTCTGGCAGACAGGATTTTGGAACAGGAGCATAAAGCGCTGCCCGAAGCTGTACGCTTGTGGAGCGAAGGCAGGCTGCAAATAGAAGGAAGGCACGTTAAAGTGCTTCCGGCTGAGAGGTGAAGGAACATGAGAATAAAAAGAGCGCTTTTAAGCGTATCGGACAAAACAGGCATTGTTAAACTGGCACAGTTTTTGCATGACATCGGCGTGGAAATTATTTCCACCGGCGGCACGATGAAGGCTTTGCAGGAAGCAGGCATCCCCGTAACCTATGTCAGCGACGTAACCGGTTTCCCGGAAATTATGGACGGCAGGGTTAAAACCCTGAACCCGAAAATCCACGGCGGCATTTTAGCCGTGCGCAGCAACCCGGAACATGTTAAAGCCATGGAAGAACACGGCATTAAACCGATTGATTTAGTTGTTGTTAACCTCTATCCGTTCCGTGAAACGATTGCCAAACCCGGCGTAACCGAAGCCGAAGCAATCGAAAACATTGATATCGGCGGTCCGGCAATGGTAAGGGCGGCAGCCAAAAACTTCCGCGATGTTATCATCATTACCAACCCGGCGCGTTACACCAGCCTGATTGCTATGTTACAACAACATGGCGACGCTGATATCGTAACCCGCAAAACGCTGGCTAAAGAAGCCTTTGCGCATACTTCCGAATATGACGCTGCAATTACTGCTTACCTGACCAAGCAGCTTGCCGAAGGCAAATAAGGAGAAGCATTATGCAGATATTACTGATTGGAGGCGGCGGACGCGAACACGCACTGGCGTGGAAGCTGGCACAGAGCGCGCAGGTTGAAAAAATCTGGGCTGCGCCCGGCAACCCCGGCATTGCCGCTGTTGAAAAATGCGAATGTGTTGAACTTAATTTAAACGACCTTGATGCTGTGGCAGATTTTGCCGAAGAACACGGTATTGATTTGACCGTTGTTGGCCCGGAAGCAACTTTGGTTGCAGGCATTGCCGATGTTTTTGCATCCCGCGGGCTGGCCGTGTTCGGCCCTTCCAAAGCGGCTGCGCAGCTTGAAGGCAGCAAGGCTTTTGCCAAAAACATTATGGCTAAATACGATATCCCGACCGCATTCTTTAAAGTTTGCGAGGATATTGAAACCGCTAAAGCCTATGTTAAAGAAAAAGGCGCGCCGATTGTTATTAAGGCTGACGGGCTTGCGGCAGGCAAGGGCGTAGTTGTTGCCATGACGGAAGCCGAAGCGCTGGAAGCCATTGACGAAATGATGGGCGAGCAGCATAAATTCGGCGGCGCGGGCGCACGCGTTGTCATCGAAGAATTTATGCAGGGCGAGGAAGCATCGCTTTTGGCCTTTACCGACGGCGAGCACATTGTGCCGATGATTGCTTCGCAGGACCACAAACGCGCCTTTGACGGCGATAAAGGGCCTAATACCGGCGGCATGGGCACTTATGCACCGGCTCCGGTTTTAACCGATATTTTACGCCTGCGTGCTGTTGAAAAGATTTTAAAACCCATTGTAGCTGCCATGAAAGCAGAAGGCATGCCGTATAAAGGCTGCCTGTATGCCGGATTGATGGTTTGCGGCGACGAAGTAAAGGTTGTTGAATTTAACTGCCGCTTCGGCGACCCGGAAACGCAGGTTGTGCTGCCGCTTTTAGACGGCGACCTGGCAGAAATTATGCTGGCCTGTGCAACCGGCGGGCTGGATAAGTTAGACATCGGCTGGAAGGATAAAGCAACCGTCTGCGTTGTGCTGGCTTCCGGCGGCTACCCTGAAAGCTACAAAAACGGCTATCCCATCAGCGGGCTGGATAAAGCAGGCGCATTGCCGGACACCGTTGTATTCCACGCCGGAACGAAAATCAGCGACGGCAGCGTGGTAACGGCAGGCGGACGCGTACTTGGCGTAACTGCAAGCGGCAAAGATATCGCCGAAGCGCAGGAGCGCGCTTATAAAGCAGTAAGCCTCATCAGCTTTACGGATATGCAGTACCGCAAGGATATCGCGTGGCGCGCACTTAAAAAATAAAATAAATGTCCCTGCACCAGCGGGGACATTTTGTATACGCAGTTATTAAATAAAAAAAACATAAAAATTTTAAGCAAAGGATGGATGAAAATGGCATTTTATTACGACGAACCCGCACATACTTTTAGTGAATATCTTTTAGTACCCGGTTATTCTTCCAGCGAATGTGTTCCGGCTAATGTTGATTTGAGAACTCCGCTGGTTAAATTCAGAAAAGGCGAAGAACCGGCTATCACCATGAACATTCCTCTGGTTTCCGCTATCATGCAGTCCGTTTCCGACGATAAAATGGCGGTTGCCCTTTCCAAAGAAGGCGGCATTTCCTTCATTTACGGCTCTCAGTCCATTGAAGACGAAGCAGCTATGGTTGAAAGAGTTAAAACTCACCGTGCAGGTTTTGTAAGCAGCGATTCCAACATCCGCCCGGACAGCACTCTGGCAGATATCCTTGCTTTGAAAGAAAAAACCGGCCACAGCACTGTTGCTGTTACCAGCGACGGCACCGTTAACGGCAAACTGGAAGGCATTGTTACCAGCCGTGACTACCGCGTAAGCCGCATGGACCTGAACACCAAAGTTAAAGAATTCATGACCCCGATCAGCGAAATGATTACCGCTCCGGCAGAAACCACTTTGCAGGAAGCTAACGACATCATCTGGGAACACAAACTGAACACCCTGCCGATTATCGACGCTGAAGGCCGCCTGCTGTACATGGTATTCCGCAAAGACTATGCTACCCATAAAGAATATCCGTTGGAACTGCTGGACAGCAAAAAACGCCACATTGTAGGTGCAGGTATTAACACCCGCGACTATGCTGAACGTGTACCGGCACTGGTTAACGCAGGCGTTGACGTACTTTGCATCGACTCCTCCGAAGGTTACAGCGAATGGCAGAAAATTACGCTGGCATGGATTCGCGAACATTACGGCGACAGCGTAAAAGTAGGCGCAGGCAATGTTGTTGACGCAGCAGGCTTCCGTTTCCTGGCTGAATGCGGCGCTGACTTCGTTAAAGTCGGTATCGGCGGCGGCTCCATCTGCATTACCCGCGAACAGAAAGGTATCGGCCGCGGCCAGGCAACCGCAGTAATTGAAGTTGCCAAAGCACGTGATGAATATTATAAAGAAACCGGCATTTATGTGCCTATCTGCTCCGACGGCGGTATTGTTTACGATTACCACATGACCCTTGCTCTTGCCATGGGCGCAGACTTCCTGATGCTGGGCCGTTACTTTGCACGTTTTGATGAAAGCCCGACCAACAAAGTCAACATCAACGGCAACTACATGAAAGAGTACTGGGGCGAAGGCAGCAACCGTGCCCGCAACTGGCAGCGTTATGACCTCGGCGGCGCTCAGAAACTGTCCTTTGAAGAAGGCGTTGACTCCTACGTTCCGTATGCAGGCAGCCTGAAGGATAACGTAAACCTGACCCTGAACAAAGTACGTTCCACCATGTGCAACTGCGGCGCGCTGAATATTCCTGAATTACAGGCTAAAGCAAAAATTACCCTGGTATCCGCAACTTCCATCGTTGAAGGCGGCGCACATGACGTTGTACTTAAAGACAACACCATGAATAATTACGTAAAATAACAGATAAAATATGTAAATCTGCTTTTATGCAATTGACATATCTGTAATCAAAAGGTAAAATTAACTTTGTAGTTTTAATTTTATTAGGAAGGTGCTGTTTGATATGAATTTAAGAAAATTAGCTTTATGTGCTGTTGCCGGCGTAATGGCAGCCTCCATGATTTTCACCGCAGGCTGCGGCGGCGACGAAAAAAGTGATAAAAAAGTATTAAAAGTTGGTATGGAATGTGCTTACGCTCCGTATAACTGGTCCCAGACTTCTTCCGAAGGCGGCGCTGTTAAAATTGCCGGCACCGAAGAATATGCTTACGGTTATGACGTAATGATGGCTAAAAAACTGGCTGATTCCATGGGCGCTGAGCTCGAAATCCAGAAAATTGAATGGGACGGCCTTGCTCCGGCAGTTGTAAGCGGCAAAATTGACGCTGCTATCGCCGGTATGTCCATTACTTCCGAACGTAAACAGTCCGTTGACTTTACTAAACCGTATTATTATGCAAATGTTGTAGCACTGGTTAGAAAAGATACCCCGCAGGCTCAGGCAACCAGCGTTGAAGAACTGCGCGGCGCAACCGCTACCAGCCAGCTGAACACCATCTGGTACGACCAGATTGACCAGGTTCCGGAAGTTAACAAACTGCCTGCTATCGACAATGTACCGGGCATGATTGTTGCTCTTACCTCCGGCAAATGCAACCTGATTGTTACCGATATCCCGACTGCAAAAGCAGCGGCATTTGCTAACCCTGAACTGACCGTTCTCCAGTTCTCCGAAGAAAAAGGTTTCAAAACTTCCAAAGAAGATGTTGAAATCGGCATTGCCATCAAAAAAGGCAATAAAGAACTGAAAGACGCTATGGATGCCGTACTTGGCAACATGACTCCTGCCGACTTTGATAAAATGATGGATGAAGCTATCCAGAAACAGCCGTTGGCAAAATAATAGCTTGAAGTTTGTCTGTTAAGGGGGCGGTACAGGCCGTCCCCTTATTTCCATATTTATTTTGTTTGTATAAATGACTGAATGTTAGGTGGTAAATTATGGCTACTATGCCCGATTCTTTCTTTTCGTGGGTAGTATTTTTACTTAACGAATATGGCGGCGTACTGATTCAGGGTGCCGGCGTTACATTGCTGCTTGCGCTGGTCGGCACTTTTATCGGCTGCGTAATCGGCCTTGCCGTTGGTATTGTGCAGACGATACCTGAAGACCCGAATGCAGGCTGTTTTAAAAACTCGCTTATCCGAGGGGTAAAAGCGGTTTTATCTTCTTACGTTGAAATTTTTCGCGGTACACCAATGATAGTACAGGCAATGGTTGTATATTATGGTGCGATGAGCCTGTTTGATATTGATATGTCGGCAATGTTTGCCGGTTTTCTTGTTGTTTCCATTAACACCGGCGCTTACATGGCGGAAACCGTGCGCGGCGGTATTGAATCCATCGATGCAGGCCAGCGTGAGGCTGCCGTTGCTATCGGTATGGACCATTTCCAGACGATGCGTTTTGTAGTTCTGCCGCAGGCATTGCGCAACATCATGCCGCAGATTGGCAACAACCTGATTATCAATATTAAAGATACTTCCGTATTGAACGTAATTTCCGTAACCGAGCTGTATTTTGCTTCTAAATCGGCTGCGGGCGTGTATTACAGATATTTTGAAATTTTCTTTATTACCTGCATTATTTACTTCATTATGACTTTTACGGCTTCCCGCATTCTGCGCTGGCTGGAAAGCAAAATGGACGGCCCGAAGGATTATCAGCTGGTGGAATATGACCCGATGGCTGACCCGTGCGGACATTTTCAGGTAACTAACAAGAAAGGACGGTAACAGAAATGGCAGAAAAAGAATTACTGTTGTCCGTTCAGGATTTGAAAAAACAATTTGGCGAGCGTGAAATTTTAAAAGGCATCAGTTTTAATGTCAACAAAGGTGACGTGGTTTGCATTATCGGCCCTTCCGGCAGCGGCAAATCCACGCTTATCCGCTGCGTAAACTTTTTGGAGCAGCCGACGGACGGCGTTATTGCTTACTGCGGCAAAAACGTACTGGAAACCTTTAAAAACCTGCCGCTGTACCGTACCAAAGTAGGTATGGTGTTCCAGCAGTTTAATCTGTTCAACAATATGACGGTGCTGGAAAACTGCATGGTCGGCCAGGTTAAGGTTTTGGGCAAGGATAAGGAAACCGCCCGCAACACGGCGATGAAATACCTTGAACATGTCGGCATGGCAAGCTACATCAACGCCAAACCGCACCAGCTCAGCGGTGGCCAGAAACAGCGCGTTGCTATTGCCCGTGCTCTGGCACTGGAACCGGAAGTGTTGCTGATGGATGAGCCTACTTCCGCGCTTGACCCGGAAATGGTTGGCGAGGTTCTTGCTGTTATGAAAGAACTGGCGGACGAAGGCCTGACGATGGTTATTGTAACGCACGAGATGGCATTTGCGCGTGATGTGTCTTCGCGTGTAATTTTCATTGACCAGGGTGTTGTTGCCGAAGAAAGCAGCCCGGAAGAAATTTTCTCTGCGCCGAAAAACCAGCGCACCAAAGATTTCTTAAGCCGTTTCAATTTAGGCAAATAATTAAAAAACATTAAAGGATTTTTCTCCTGCTTGTAGAATTTAACTTAGAATAGTAAATTTTACAGCAGGAGATTTTTTATAAAAAACCCGAAAGGATTTTGCCCATGTTACGAAAATTATCAGCATTTATCTGCTTTATTTTATTTTTATCCACGTTCAGCGTTGCCGGTGCCGCAGGCAGGGGCACTATTTTATTTGTGCCGCTGGATAACAGGCCTGTGTGCCTTGAATATTCCGTCAACAGTATGGCGGCGGCAGGCTGGAATGTGGAAACACCGCCGGAGGAATACATTGCTTCCAACGAGCACAGCGGCGACCCGGATAAATTGTATGAATGGCTTGCTGAACGTGCGCCGCTGGCCAACGCCGTTATTGTGTCGTCTGACGCACTGCTGTACGGCGGTCTGGTTGATTCACGCACGCACCATATTGAACGTGATGTGCTGGAAGAACGCGCGCACCGTCTGGTAAATTTAAAAGATTTGGGCGGCAACCCGCTGGTTTACGTGTTTACAACAATAATGCGTTCGCCGCGCGCCAGTGCCGCACCGGTAGAGCCGCCGTATTATGCGGAGTGGGGCAGCAAAATTTTTCAGCTGGGCGAGCTTGAAGACCGTGAAGATTTAAAAGAAATTACCCGCCGCGAGCGCAAAGAATTAAAACGCTTATTACAGGAAATACCGGCAGAAGTACGCTCCGATAATATGCAGCGCCGCGCCTTGAACATTGAAATGACCGAGCTTTTGCTGCACGGCGTGGAAAGCGGCGATTTTGACTATTTGTTAATCGGCCGCGACGATACGGCGCCGTATTCGCAGGCACATAAGGAAGCACGCAAAATGGATATCCTTGTGCGCGAGCTGCCGAAGGAACGCATCCGCTTTTTTGCCGGTGCCGACCAACTTGGCATGGTGCTGCTGAACCGCGCTGCCAACCGTTTAAGCTATGAAATTCCCTTTGTTTTTGCCGCTTACGGTGACGGCAAGGGCAAGGATACTATTCCTTCTTATGAGGATGACCCGGTAGACGTCAGCGTTAAGGAGCACATCCATGCTGTCGGCGGCTGGCCGACAAAATATTTGAAACGCGCCGATATGGTGCTGCTGGTGAATACTCCTTCCAGCGGCGTAACGCTGGAGGCTTCTGTGCCGAGTAACGACGGTACAGTAACGAAGCAGCAGGAACGCTTTATGAAAAAGCTGAATTATTTTGAAGATAAGGGCAAACCTGTGGCTGTGGCCGATATTGCTTACGGCAACGGCGCGGATAACGCGCTGGTAAAAGAACTGTTTGCGCAGGATAAGGCTTACAGCGTCGCTGCTTACGGCGGTTGGAACACCGCAGGCAACACGATTGGCTTTGCGCTTTCGCAGGGCTTGTTGGCGCCGGATATGACGGAAGCAGGCAGGGATAATTTGCTGAATATCCGTTATCTGGACGACTGGGCTTATCAGGCCAACGTGCGCATGAAGGTATCGGCAGAACTCATCTGGCCTAACCACTGGCCGAACAGCGGCCTGAACAGTGAACAGCTGGTAGCTGCCGAAAATTTAATTACCAAAGAAATTAAAAACATCGCGTCGCCGCTGATGACGGAAGAAACCGTGGACAGCTATCAGTTTAATCTGCCGTGGCAGCGCATGTTTGAAGTACGTGTGGCACAAAAATAACGTATGAGGTGAGTACGTGAAATTTGTAGAAAAGCTTGTTTTAAACAGCGGCTTTACCTTTGATTATACAAATATGTTCGGCACGGGGCGTTTGCAGGAAGCCGATTTAACAGCGCTTGAAGGCGATATGAAAAAGGCTGCTGCTGCCGTTGACGAAATGCGCAGAAGCGGCACGGCTTATAAGCATCTTTCCAAGGACGGCACGCCGGAACCGGTGTATTTTACGCGCCTTGCGGATGTTGAAAACGGCAACCCCAACACGCCGGTGTCGCTGCAAAAGTTGAAGGAGTTTGGCGATTATCTGCGCACCAATGTCGATGCGGTAGTGTTCCTCGGCATCGGCGGTTCGTATCTTGGCAACAAGGTTCTGTTTGATATCGGCGCAGGGCCGAGCTGGAACTCCCTGGGCGAAAAACGCCGCAGCGGCTATCCGCGCATTTATTTTTCCGGCAACAATCTGGACGCGGGCCAGTGCGAAGAAATTATGAACGAGCTGCGCTACTGGTCGGTGCACGCATGGCCGAAGAAAAAGCGTTTTAAGGTTATGCTGGTGCCGATTTCCAAATCCGGTTCGACGCTGGAAACTTTGGCTTCGTTTATTTATTTTTACGAGGCCTGCAATAAAAGCGTTATGTTCGACACCGAAGTTACAGCCGTTACCGACCGCAACCCGGAAGCGGGCTCGCCGCTGTTTACGCTGGCAGAAAAGCACGGCTGGCGCTGCTTTGATATTAAAAACGGCATCGGTGGACGTTTCAGCGTGCTGACTGACCCCGGCCTTGTTACGGCGGCGGCTATCGGTATGAACGTGGAAGAACTTTTGAGCGGCGCGGGCAATATGGAAGCTGCCTGCCGCAGTGAAAATATTTACGAAAACCCGGCGCTGATGAACGCGGCGCTGAAATATCTGGCGGCGGCCAAATACGGCTGCCATATTGAAGTGTTTATGGGCTACGGCGAGCGGCTCGGTTCGCTGGGGCAGTGGTATGTACAGCTGCTGGCGGAATCTTTGGGCAAACGCCGGAACCGCAGCGGCGAAACGGTTTATTACGGGCGCACGCCGGTGCCTGCGGTGGGCACGACCGATATGCACGCGCAGACGCAGCTGCATCAGGACGGCATCCGCAATAAGGTTGTACAGTTTTTGCAGATTAAAAACATGCCGGGCGACATTGTGCTGGGCATGCCGTTTGACGAGCCTGCCTTTAAAAAGTACCACGGCTTAAAGATGAACGACGCGCTGGCAATGGCGCTGGACAGCAACGCCGAAGCATTGAACAGCGACAACAGATTTAACGCGCGCTACGTGCTGCCGGAGATGAACGCTTACCATCTCGGCGAGCTGTTCTACTTTTTGATGCTCAGCATTGCGTACGAGGGCGAACTGGCCAACATCGACGCATTTGACCAGCCGGGCGTGGAAACTTACAAAAAAATTATGAAGGCCAAATTTGCTAATCTTCCGCAAAAAAATTAAGCTGCGGTTGACTGAAATTTTTGCTGATAGTATAATTTAATGAGAGCGGCGGCGTTCTGTTTGGACGCCGTTTTTATTTAAGAGATAATCCGGCAGGGCCGGTTAAACGGGAGGAATGAAGATGAAACTGGAATTCTCCAAAATGCATGGCTGCGGCAATGATTATGTGTATGTAAACTGTATGGAAAAAGACGTGCCCAATCCGGGCGCAGTCAGCGAATATGTCAGCCACAGGCGTTTCGGCATCGGCTCCGACGGGCTGATTTTAATTATGCCGTCCGATAAGGCCGATTTCAGAATGCGCATGTTCAACGCCGACGCTTCTGAAGGCAAAATGTGCGGCAACGGCATTCGCTGCGTGGCAAAATATGTTTACGATAAAGGCTTGACCGATAAAACCACCTTTACCATAGAAACTTTATCCGGCATTAAAACCATCGATGTTACCGTAAAAGACGGCAAGGTTGAAGAAGCTTCCGTCGATATGGGCAAGCCGGTGTTTAAATGCACGGAAATACCGATGGTCAGCGACCATTTTGTGTTTGTTGACCAGGGGCTTGTTATCGCCGAGGACGTTGTTTATAACGGCACGGCAATTTCCATGGGCAACCCGCATTATGTAACCTTTGTTGACGATGTGGACAGCCTTGACCTGGAAAAAATCGGGCCTTTGTTCGAGCATCACAAACTGTTCCCGGAAGGCGTAAATACCGAATTTGTACAGATTATTGACAAAAACACCGTTAAGTTCCGCGTATGGGAACGCGGCAGCGGCGAAACCTGGGCTTGCGGCACCGGCGCGTGCGCTGTTGCGGTTGCCTGCGTAACCTTAAACAACGCCGGTAAACGCGATGAAGAATTAAAAGTTATCGCCAAAGGCGGCGAGCTGAAAGTAACCTACTGCAAAGATGACAGCGTTATTTTAAAAGGGCCTGCCACTCTGGTATTCGACGGGGTAATTGATATCCCCGATGAAATTGTTTCCAAATAAATTTACAATATATTTTTAAATGGGGGAGTAAAAGAAATGGCTTTTGTTAACCAAAATTACTGCAATTTAAAAGAAAGCTACCTGTTTTCGCAAATCGCGCATAAGGTTGCGGAGTTTTCGGCGGCGCATCCCGAAAAGAAAATTATCAAAATGGGCATCGGCGACGTAACCCTGCCGCTGGCGCCTGCCGTTATCGAAGCAATGCAGAAGGCTGTTGCCGAAATGGGCGTTAAGGAAACCTTCCGCGGTTATGGTCCGGAACAGGGCTATGATTTTCTGCATGAAGCTATTGCCAAATATTATGCAAGCTTCGGCGTAGAAATTGCCAGCGATGAAATTTTCATCAGCGACGGCGCTAAAAGCGACTGCGGCAACATGACCGACCTTTTCAGCAACGACAACGTAATTCTGATTCCCGACCCGGTTTACCCGGTTTACCTTGATACCAACGTAATGTGCGGACGCAAAATCATTTACATGCAGGGCAAACCCGAAAATGACTTTTTGCCGATGCCGGACGACAGCGTAAAAGCCGATATTATTTATCTGTGCTCGCCGAACAACCCGACCGGCGCTGTTTACACCAAAGAACAGCTGGAAAAATGGGTTGCTTACGCACTGAAAAACGATGCCGTTATCCTGTACGATGCTGCTTATGAATCATTCATCAGCGACCCGAGCATCCCGCGCAGCATTTTCGCTGTTGAAGGCGCTAAAAAATGTGCTATTGAGCTGTGCTCTCTTTCCAAAACCGCAGGCTTTACCGGTACCCGCTGTGGCTACACTATTGTGCCGCATGATCTGGTACGTAAAACCAAAGACGGACAGGAAATGTCACTGAACAAAATGTGGCTGCGTCGCCAGACAACCAAATTCAACGGCGTGCCTTACATTATTCAGCGCGGCGCGGAAGCTGTATTCAGCCCCGAAGGACAGAAACAGTGCCGTGAAATGCTTGCTTTCTACAAAGAAAACGCCCGCATTATGGCGGAAGCATTAACCAAGAAAGGCATTAAATTCTACGGCGGTACCCATTCCCCGTACATCTGGATGCAGTGCCCCAACGGCATGGGCTCATGGGAGTTCTTTGATTACCTGCTGGAAAAACTGGCGGTTGTCGGCACTCCTGGCGCAGGCTTCGGCTCCATGGGCGAAGGTTATTTCCGCCTGACTGCTTTCGGCAGCAGAGAAAATACCATTGAAGCCATGGAAAGAATTGAAAAAGGTTTATAAAAAATATGTGAAAAGCGGGTGAAAAATGTTTTCACCTGCTTTTTTTGTGCTATAATAGGTAAAGACAAATTTAAGGGAGGTTCTTTAATGAAAAAGATTTTACTGATTGTGATGATGCTTGTAATGTGCGTATCTTCCGCCTGCTTTGCCAGCGACGGCAGCGTGCTTGATGCGGAAGCAAAAATGGTTGACCAGTTTTTGAACGCATCTTCTTATAAGAATGTTTCTTCGATTTTGAGCGCTGACATGAAAGCCAACTTTGACGAAACCAAATTTAACGAATACAAAGCAAGCATTATCAATGATTTGGGCGCTTATAAAGAAAAACAGCTTGTAAACCTTATCAAACGCCCGGGCGTTGACCGTGTGGTTTACGGCGCAGGCTTTGAAAAAGGCCAGGTAATGATGGTTATTGCCGATTTTGCCGTTGACAGCAAAGAAAAACCGCTGCTCTTGAACATCGCTATCGTTCCGCCCCAGCCGGCGAATGAAGAAGGCAGCGCAGAACAGAAATAATCTGTAACAGCACAACAAAACTTAACAAACAAAAAATTAAAACCGGGTACTGCGTAAGCAGGCCCGGTTTTTGTGTGCTTTTGGATATTTTGTTGTCAGTTTTTTATCAGCCGAACTGGTTGCGGTAGGGGTCGCTTTTGCCCCAGCACAAAAATACAAGTGAAATAAGCGAAACGAGCGGAATCATCAAACCGACAAGCACGAGAAAGGTTTTAACCCAGTTGAGCCCGATATCGTGGCAGCGCCTTACCGCCAGCGACATCTGCGGAATGATGAACACGGAAGATACCGCAGATAACAGCGGCATGCCGAGGAAACCACCAAGATAGAAAAAGCCATACATCAGAAGGAAAACGACGATGTATCTTTTGATAAACGGTTGCTTTTCCAGCCTGCCGTTAAAGGTTAAAAAATCCTGAATAAGTTTAACGCTGTCCATTATGTCATCTCCGTATAAAAATTTCTATAAATATTGTAGCTTACAAGCGCCGCGCTGTCAAAGTTTTTAGCAAGACAATATTTGCAAAATATGATAAAATAAAGTATTAAGATTTTTGGAACGGGTGATTATGTGCATTTAAAATCTTTTTCGGCATACGGCTTTAAATCCTTTGCTGACAGAATAGAGCTTGATTTTGGCAGCGGCATAACGGCGATTGTCGGCCCTAACGGCAGCGGTAAAAGCAACATCTCCGACGCTGTGCGCTGGGTGCTGGGCGAACAGAGCGCCAAATATCTGCGCGGCAGCAAAATGGAGGACGTTATTTTCAGCGGCAGCAGCAAACGCAGGGCGCTGGGCGTGGCAGAAGTAACGCTTAATTTTGACAACAGCGACCACCGCCTGGGGCTGGATTTTGACGAGGTCAGCATTACGCGCCGCGTTTTCCGCGATGGCGACAGCGAATACGCCATTAACAAAAAGAACTGCCGCCTGAAGGATATTATTGACCTGTTTGCCGATACCGGTTTGGGCAAAGGCTCGCTTTCCATCATCGGGCAGAACAAAATTGACGAGATTTTAAACAGCAGGCCGGAGGAGCGCCGCACTTTGTTTGAAGAAGCGGCAGGCATTGTAAAATACCGTCTGCGCAAAAAGGATGCGGCACGCCGTTTGGATGACACGGCGGCAAACCTGACGCGTATTAACGATATTAAATGTGAGGTTGAATCACAGCTTGAACCGTTGAAAGAAGCGGCTGCCAAAACGGAGCAGTACAATGTGCTGGTGGGTGAGTTGCGCACCTGCCGTTTAACGCAGTTTGTGCGCAAAGTGGACGTGCTGACGCAGGCACGTGAGCAGCAGGCAGAAAAAGACGCCGCATTGGAGCGCGAGGTTGCTGAAAACGCAGCCGCCGCAGGCAAGGCGCAGGCTTTGTGCGCGCAGCTGCAGCAGGAAGCAGACGCTTTAAGCGAAAGCTACAATAAATTACAGGACGATATTAAAGCCAAAGAAACGGCGCTGGAAAAAGTGCGCGGGCAGAGCGCCGTGCTTGAAGAACGCATTTTGCAGAGCCAGAAGGCAGGCGAGCGCCTGACCCAGCAGAACGAAAAGCTGGAGCAGCAGGTAGAAGGGCTGGAAAAACAGCTTGCCGCTTTAACGGATGAGTACGACGTTTTGGAGCAGAAGCAGACAGCCGCGCAGCTTTTGGTAAATAAATTAACAAGTGAACAGCAGCAGAAAGAAACGCTGGTGCAGGAGGCGCAGCAGCAGGCGGAAGGGCTGAAGGACGCAGCCTTTGACACCATGCGCAAAATGGTTGACCTGCGCAATAAAATCCGCACGCTGGAGCAGGAACAGGAACAGCGTATGCGCAGGCGCGACGCTTTGAAAAAGAACATAGAAGAAACCGAAAACGAACTGGCGCGACGCGATGCGGAATACCGCGAATTGCAGGGCGCACAGGCGGACCTGGAAAACAACGTGGAACTGGCGCAGCGCAGCAGCAGCGAGCTGGCGCAGAAAATTGCGGCAGAAAACAAAGTGCTGAACGGTGTGCGCCAGCAGTATAACGACTGCCAGCGCAGAATATCGGCGCTGGAAAGCCGACAGAACGTGCTTAACAATATGCAGAAAGCCTATGAAGGCTTCGGCTTTGGCGTTAAAGCCGTTATCCGCGCGCAGGAAGCGTGGAGCGGCAAGGTGCTTGGCGTCGCTGCCGAACTCATCAGTGTGGGTGCTGAATATGTGACGGCTGTCGAAACGGCACTCGGCGCGGCGGCGCAGAACATCGTCATGCAGGACGCGGAAGCCGCCAAAGCAGCCATCAATTACTTAAAACAGCATAAATCCGGCAGGGCAACCTTTTTGCCGCTGGATACCATAAAAACCTATCCCCGCAAGGCGGAGGACGAACAGCTGAAAAAGCTGCCCGGCGTTGTTGGCTTTGCCGATGAACTGGTAAACTGCAAGCCGGAAGTTGAAAAAGTATTTAAATTTTTACTGGGACGCGTGCTGATTGCCGAAAACATGGACACGGCACTGGCGGCGGCGCGTAAGAGCGGCTTCCGCCTGCGTGCGGTTACTTTGCAGGGCGATGTTGTCAATGCGGGCGGCTCTCTGACGGGTGGCAGTAGGCAGCAGAAGGAAGCAGGCTTCCTGTCGCGCACCAGAGAAATTGAAGAACTGGAACAGCAGGAACGCGCTTTGCACAAAGAACTGCTTGGCTATCAGGAGCAGGCCGAAAGCGCGGAAGAAGTTTTGAAGGGCTATGCGCAGAAGGAAAACGCCTTAAAGGCGGAGCTGCAAAAATATGCC
The DNA here is from genome assembly GCA_944390935.1 of Acidaminococcaceae bacterium. Lineage (GTDB taxonomy): Bacteria > Bacillota > Negativicutes > Acidaminococcales > Acidaminococcaceae > Fusicatenibacter_A. The sequence goes on along the minus strand of CALXRU010000017.1, from coordinate 1,053 downwards.
GTGCGCCGTGCGGAACTGACATCGGCGTTAAGCCGTGCGGAAGCGGAAAAACAGCGTCTTGCCCAGCATTTGGAAGTGCTTCTGGACGACAGAAGCGCCATCGGGCAGGAATATATGGCGGCGCGTGAGGACTTGCAGGCTTTAAAACCTCAGCTTGCCGAAATTGAAAAGCAGGATACGGAAAGTAAGAGCCATTTAGACGCTTTGCAGAAGAAAATGCAGGCGGAAACGAGCGAGCTGGAAAGCATCCGCCGCCGTTTGCAGGACGCGCGCGTGGAAAGCGAAGCGACAACCGCCAAAACTACGATGATGGCAGAGCGCATGCACCAGCTGGACGGCGAAATGGAACGCCTGCAGCGTGAAGTGCTGGCTAACGAAAACGAGCAGCAGAACCTTGAAAACGCTATCGCCGAAAGCACGGCGAAAAAAGCGGAACTGGCGCAGCGCACGGAAGATTTAATGAGCGAACTGAGCGCCATCAGCGGCGGCAGGGAAGAATTTACCGCGCAGCGCATTGCTATTGCCGGTAAGCAGGAAGCTGCGGCTCTGGCGCTGGCTACGGCGCAGAAAGCACTGGAGGACGCCGAAAAGAAACGCAACCAGGCGGCGCTGGAAAGCGTTAAGCAGAATGCGGAATATGAGCATGTTCTTGACCAGCTGCAAAACGATTACGGCCTGACTTTGGAAGAAGCGCATGCCGAAACTTTGCTGGACGCAAGCGATAACGCCCTGCGCAGGCAGGAATTAAGCCTGCAAAGGCGAATTGATGAACTTGGGCCTGTTAACACGGCGGCGATTGAGCAGTACGCCGCTGTGAAAGAACGCTATGAATTTTTGCAGAAGCAGTATGACGACCTTGCCGAAGCCAAAAACAATCTCGAAAGTGTTATCAGCGAGATAAACAGCGGCATGAGCAGGCGTTTTAAAGAAGCTTTTGCCAAAATAAACCTGTATTTTTCGGAGTGCTACGTTAAATTGTTTGGCGGCGGAACGGCTTATTTAAAACTTACCGACCCGGGTGACGTGCTTTCGAGCGGCATTGATATAGAAGTG
>CALXRU010000016.1 GCA_944390935.1 Acidaminococcaceae bacterium | reverse complement strand
TACCTATTGAAGAACCGATTGGCTCTTAATTATTTAATCCAGAATTTTGTTTGTTTTGGCTCGTTTCCTTTCCGCTTTCGCTTTAAGGAAACTCGCCCGCACATTCGCTTTTTCTTGGTTCTTGTTCAGTTTTCAAGGTGCTGCCGTTTTCCGGCGACTTGTATAGTTTATTACACTTTTTCAGGTTTGTCAAGCGCTTTTTTAATTTCTTTTGAAAAATTTTCAGGCGTTTGTTAAATCTGAGTTATGTAATAGACTGTATTAAGTATAATAGCAGATTTTACCGCAAAAAGCAAGAGGTTTGCAGCAAAAATTTTGCAAACCTCTTATACCTTTTATTGTTATTCGGTTTCAAATTTAAAATTGGTGATATGCGGACGGTTATCCTCACCCTGCTGCGCTTCGGCAGTTAAAATTGCCTGCAGTATAATGGCACATTCAAGGCGTTTTTTCTGCAATTTGCAGCCGTATTCATACGGAATGGTGATATCTCCGTTAATTAAATCCGCATTGGCGTGGCAGCCGCCGCTGCAGAAGAACCTTGCCCAGCATTCGCGGCAGGCGGGTTTCGTCATAACATGGGTATGGCGGAACTTCTGCACCAAATCCGGTTTAACAACGCCGGTATCCAGCGTGCCCAGCTTATACTGCTCGCGCCCTACAAACTGGTGGCAGGGGTAAATGTCGCCTTCCGGCGTGATGGCAAAATATTCGTGCCCAGCGCCGCAGCCTGCCAGCCTTTTGGCAACGCACGGACCGTTATCCAGCGCCACGTTGAAGTGGAAGAAATCAAACGGGTCGCCTTCATGGCGTTTTTGCAGGTATGCGCGCGCCAGTTTGTCGTATTCTTCGTACAGAACCGGCAAATCTTCTTCGGTCAGCACATACGGCTCATCCGTGCCGACAACCGGCTCCACGGAAATTTCCTTGCCGATTTTCGTCATATCCAGCGTATCTTCGCAGAAATGCGTGTTGTAATGCGTATAGGTGCCGCGCAGATAGTAATTTTTGCCGTTGCGGCTTTCGATTACTTTTTTGAATCCACGCACAGCGGCGTCATAGCTGCCGGTATGGTTCGGAAACGAACGCATTCTGTCGTGCGTTTCCTTTTTGCCGTCAAGGCTTAAAACCAGCATTACGCGGTTATCGTTTAAAAATTTAATGTTGTCGTCGTTAAGCAGCGTGCCGTTGGTCGTCAGCGTCAGCTTAATGTTTTTGCCGGTTTCCTTTTCACGGCGGCGCACATAGTTGATAACGTGTTCTACCACGGGCCAGTTCATCAGCGGCTCACCGCCGAACAAATCCAGTTCCAGATTATGGCGTTTTTTACTGCCGGTGATGGCAAACTCAACCGCTTTTTCGGCAACTTCCTTGCTCATCAGTGCGCGGCAGCCGCCAAAATCGCCGGTGCCGGCAAAGCAGTAGCCGCAGCGCAGGTTGCAGTCGTGCGCGATATGCAGACAAAGGGATTTTAATACCGGCGTTTCGCTGAAGGTAGGCGGCACTTCAAATTCAGGGCTGAACAAAAGCCCTTCGTTTTTCAGTTCCGTCAGTTCTTCCACAGCTTCGCGCAGTTCGGCTTCGTCGTAACGGTCTTTCATGGCAGCGATTGCTTCTTCGCCGTTATCGCCGTTAAAAACATCCAGCAGGTCGTAAATCAAATCGTCCACCAGATGCACCGCGCCGCTGTTAACGTCCAGCACAGCCTTGTAATCGTCAAGGCGCATTTTATGTATCAGCATCAAATTCCACCTTTCAAAGCATAAAACAGCCCCCTGCAAAACAGGGAGCTGTAAAAGTTTTGCTTAAATTATCCCAAAAGGATTATTTGTGTTCGCAAACCTGGTTGCCAACGGTGCAGGAAGTTTTGCATGCAGACTGGCAGGATGCCGGGCATTCGCCGCAGCCGCCGGTTCTTAAGGTTTTGTTGAGCATTGCTTTATTTACGGTAGTAATGTGTTTTTTCATCGTTCATTCCTCCAAAAAATCATTATTTATTTTATTGTACCGTGTTTTGCGCAAATCCGCAAGCCTTATCAGTAAAAAAACAGGCTGCCGAACACTACGCTTTTTAAATAGCCCAAAAGATACGAGCGTTCCAGCTTATCTGCAAAGGCTTTTTCGTCCATGTCGCCCTTAACAATTACGCGCCCGATTTCCATCGGATGGTTCAACACCCAGTTTTTATCAACGGCGCCGTTTTTGCCCGTAACGGCATAGTTGTAACCGTATTTTTGGGAAGCGGCGATGACTTCATCGTCGTACTGTCCGTTGGGATAGGAAAGCAAATGCACATAGTACATATCAAACTCTTTTTTCAAAAAGAATTTGGAACTTGAAAGCTCCCACGCAAAATATTTGGGGTCGATATCCGTCAGAATATGGTGGTTGATGGTATGCGAACCCAAATCGTTGCCCGCGCGGATTAAATCCATAATTTCATCGTGACCCATGTAGTTTGGCTTGCCGATTTTGGACTGCACGATAAAAAACGAAGCGTTAGCGCCGTATTTTTGCAGCAGCGGGAACACGTTAGTGTAATTATCCATGTAGCCGTCGTCAAAGGTCAGCACCACTGCCTTGCCCAAGTCCTCGTTATTTTTAAAACCGGCAATCATCTGCTCCATGCTTATCATGCGGTAGCCGTTTTTTTGCAGGTAAGCAAGCTGCTGTTCAAACGCGTCTTTATCAATAATTATCTCCGCAGGCCAGTCGCTGCTGCCGCCGACGGAATGGTATTCCAGCACGGGCACTGCCGTTTCGCGGTATTCCGTATAGCCGTCGTACAGCGGTTTATAAGCTGCCGCAGCGGCGATAACCAGTACCGCCAGCACAATTTTCAGCCATTTACTCTTTAGGATTTTCATTTATTTCCAGTCCCATTTCCTTTGCAATCTGCTGTAATTTTTTCAGCCTGTGGTTAAGGCCGGATTTGGTTATTTTGCCGCTCATAATGCGCGCCAGCTCCGCCAGCGAAGCGTCCGGATGTTCCAGGCGCAGTTCCGCCGTTTCGCGCAGCACAACGGGCAGCCTGCCGAAATAACCGATTTTTTCCAGATAACGGATGCTTTCAAGCTGTTCCACCGCCGCCTGCACCACCTTGTTTAAATTGGCGGTTTCGCAGTTTACCACACGGTTTACATTGTTGCGCATCTCTTTAACAATACGCACGTTTTCAAACTCCATCAGCGCATTGTGCGCGCCGATAACGGACAGAAAATCCGTAATGGAGTTGCCTTCTTTCATATAAACAATAAAATCATTCTTGCGGTCGGTAATTTTTGCGGGCAGCGAAAAGCCGTGCAGCACCTTGACAATGCTTTTGGCAAGCTCCTCGTTTTCCGTCACCAGCTCCAAGTGATAATCGCTGGAAGGCTTGCTTACCGAGCCGCCCGCCATAAACACGCCGCGCAGAAACGCACGGCGGCAGCAGGATTTTGCCAGCAATTTGTGGCGTTCCGCAGCGTCGCTGTAAGGCAAAAGCTGCAATTCGTGCAATGCCTTGCCAGCCTCTTTGGAAGGTATAACGCGCACCTGATAGCGGTTGTTCTTTTTTAAACGGCGCGAACGGGTGACGAGCACCTCCGTCTGCACGTTGTAGTTGGTTTTAAGCATTTGCAGCATGCGGCGTGCCAAAGCGGCGTTTTCCGTGGAAAAATTAATGCCCATGTTGCGCCCCTGCAAAATAACCGCGCCGCTCATGCGCAAAAGCCCTAAAAGCTCTGCCTTTTCGCAGCATTTTTTCTGTGATTCTATTCTTGCGAGTTCATTTTTGACTTCGTTTGAAAATGACATTGCTTACCCTTCTGCCGAAGATTTATTTTTCAGCTTGCGCATACTCTGGCGCATAAAAAAGTAGTCGAAAAAGCGGAAGCCTTTGCCGAACAGCCGCAGCCTGTAAATAAGCGAAATAACCGCCTGTGCCAGCTTCTGCGGGTTGTGGCGCACCAAATCCTTATTGCTGATAAGGCTTTTGGGCACAACCTTAATGCCAAGGCGTTCAATCTTTTTAATATCCGGCGTAACCGGGATAGAACCTTTAAGCTGATACTGTGCCAGCTGCGTTTCCGTTACATTCTGGTCGTTGACGATGACGTAATCGAGGAACTGCGCGCCCGCGTGGGTAATCAACGCCTGTACATGTTCAAACGCACCGTAGCCGTCGGTTTCGCCCGGCTGCGTCATAACATTGCAGACGTAAATTTTAACGGCGTCGCTGCGCAGCACCGCCTCGCGGATACCATCCACCATAAGGTTGGGGATAACGCTGGTATACAGGCTGCCCGGACCCAAAATCAAAACGTCGGCCTTCATAATCGCTTCAACCGCGCTGTCCGTCGCCTGCACATCCGCAGGTTCAACACTGACGCGGCGGATGCGTTTATGCGCCTTCGGTATTTCAGATTCGCCTTCAATAAAAGTGCCGTCCGTCATCTCCGCCTTTAAGCGGATGTCGCTGAGCGTGGACGGAATAACATTGCCGCGCACGTTCAGAATCTGGCTTGTCGCCGCAAGGCCCGCTTCCATGCTGCCTTCGGCTTCCGCCATGGCGGCGATAAAAAGATTGCCGAAATTATGCCCGGCCAGCGGCGAACCGTCGTTAAAACGGAACTGCATAATGCGTTCCATCAAAGGCTCGCGGTCGGCCAGCGCAACAAGGCAGTTGCGCAAATCGCCCGGCGGGATAATGCCCATTTCCTTGCGTAGGCGCCCGGACGAACCGCCGTCATCGGCAACCGTAACAACGGCGTTGCAGTTGCTTGTAATATACTTCATGCCGCGCAGAAGCGTGGAAAGCCCCGTACCTCCGCCGATAACGGTAATGGCAGGCCCGCGACCCAGTTTGCGCTGCGTAAAAATCTTTTCCATCAGCGACGAATTATTGTCCGGCAGCACTGCTTCCACAACGGAACGGATAACGCGGCGCGTGGCGTAAACCATAACAAAGCCGCCAACACACAAAAACAAAAAGCCGCCCAGCATCGAAACCGTGTTGGAATACTTGCCGGTGGTTAAATAAGTCATGCGGAACATCAATTCTTCCACATAACCCATGAACTGATAATTAAAAAATAGTGCCAGCCCAAGCGCGCAGCATAAAACGCCCACTGTAAACAAAAGCAGCCAGCGTTTTAAATTCATGCCCGGGCACAGCCAGCTAATCCAGCCCATAAGCTGCCTCCTTTAACGGTTTTTAAGCCTTAAATCGCGGTGGCTTAACAGAACTTTGTAGCCTTCCTTACGCAAAAACGCAGCAATTTGGTTGGCCACATACACGCTGCGGTGCTGGCCGCCCGTGCAGCCCACGCTGATAACCAGCTGGCTTTTGCCTTCCGCCACATACTGCGGCAAAAGCATTTCCAAAAGTTCTTCTTCCTTGGATAAAAACTGCTGCGTCTGCGGATAACGCTCGATAAACTGCGCCACGGCCTCATCGTTGCCGGTCAGCATGCGCAGGTCGTCCTCATAAAACGGGTTCGGCAAAAAGCGCACGTCCAGAACCATGTCGCTGTCCAGCGGCAGTCCGTGCTTAAAGCCGAAGGACTGCACCGTTACCGACATCTGTTCGCTGCTGCCGCTTACGCAGAACAGCTCGCGGATTTTATTTTTCAGCGCATCGGCGCGCATATCCGTCGTGTCAATAATATAAGTTGCTCTGTCCTTGATTTTTTGCAGGCTATTACGCTCGTAGGCAATGCTCTCGCTTAAAGTGCGCCCCTGCCCCAGCGGGTGACGGCGGCGCGTTTCCTTATAACGGCGGATAAGCACTGCGTCCGAAGCATCGAGGAACAGCACCTCGTAAGCATAGCCGTTCAGGCGCAGTTCGTCCAGCACCTCTGCCAGCTTGTCAAAAAAGCGCCCGCCGCGGATATCGACGACAATCGCCGTGTTGCGCGGCGCAGATGCCTGGCGCGACAGCTCCGCAAATTTGGTAATCAGCGCCGGTGGCATGTTATCGACGCAAAAATAATTCATGTCCTCCAGCGTGCGGATAGCCTGTGTTTTGCCCGCGCCGGACATGCCGGTTATTATTAAAAATTTAGATTCTTCCATAATCATCACCGCCAAAACTGCTGTGTTTTGTATTAGTAATATTATAACACAAGCCTGCAACAAAATTGCAAAAATAAAAAGCGCCCGCAGCGGGGCGCAGAAATGGAGGCAAAATTTATTTTACAAAACCGGGTGCGTTACTGTGCGACCCAAATCTTTAATCATTACTTTATCGGCTTCCGGGCTTCTGCCGCCGGTGGTTAAATATCCGCCCACCATAATGCCGTTCAGCCCGCCGTTAAGCGCCAGGCACTGCAAATCGCGCAGGTTCACCTCGCGTCCGCCCGCCGTGCGGATAAGCGCCTTTGGCAGCACAAAACGGAATACGGCATAAGCGCGCAGAATTTCCAGCGGTTTCAGCGGCTTGTTGTTTTCAAACGGTGTGCCCGGTATCGGCGTTAAAAGATTTAAAGGCACGCTGTCGATGCCGAGCCGTTTTAATTCAAACGCCATTTCCACACGCTGCTCCGGCGTTTCGCCAAGCCCGAAAATACCGCCGCTGCATACACGCAGCCCGGCTTTTTGCGCGTTGTGGATGGTAAACATTTTATCCTCGTAAGTATGCGTGCTGCAAATATCGGGGAAGTGGCTGCGCGCCGTTTCCAGATTGGAATGGTAGCGCGTAACGCCCAGCTCTTTCAGCTTAAAAGCCTGCTCCTCCGTCAAAATGCCCAGTGAACAGCAAACTTCAATGCCTACTTCTTCCTTAATACGTTTCAGCGCCTTGCATATATTTTCAAAATCGTCAGCCTTGCTCTGCCCTCTGCCGCTCGTCACAATCGAAAACCTTACCGCACCGGCGGCTTTTGCTTTTTTGGCAGCGTCAACAAATTCCTGCTCGCTTAAAAGCGGATATTCCTTAACGCCCGTATGGTAATGCGCCGATTGCGCGCAGAACTTGCAGTTTTCCGGGCAGCGCCCGCTGCGTCCGTTGATAATCGCGCAGCAATCAACGGCGTTGCCGTTAAACTTCTGGCGGATTTTATCCGCCATTGCCAGAAGCAACATCGTATCGTCGGCACTTACGTTTATCAGGTGTTCGGCTTCTTCGCGTGTCACCTCGCCGCCGTTTAAAACTTTATCTGTCAAGTCAATAATCCTGTTCATAATGCCCTCCCGTTAGGTAAACCATTTAATTTTATTCGGTTAACAATCACATTATACATCGTTAACCTTTGTTTGTAAATAGGTTTACTAAAAGAATAAAAAAGAAACGGCTTCTGCTTTTGCAAAAACCGTTTCTGTAAATTATCCTATATATTCGCTGGCAGCAAGCGCCGCTATGGTGCCGTCCGCCGCTGCAGTTGTAAGCTGGCGCACTTTTTTGGTGCGTCCGTCGCCCGCCGTAAAAATGCCGGGGCAGCTGGTATGGCAATCCTCACCGGCAACAATATAACCGGCAGGGTCAACTTCCACCACATTTTTAAACACATCGTTTTCCGGCATCTGGCCGATGGCAACAAATACGCCGTCCACAGCCAGTTCAGTTTTTTCGCCGGTAACTTTATTCTCAAGCTCCAGCGCTTCCAGACGCTTATCGCCCTTAATACCGGTAACAACGGTATCGAGGATAAACTCGATATTATCAGGCTTATGCACCTTTTCTACCAGCTGTTTTTCCGCACGGAATTCCTGACGGCGGTGAATAAGGTAAACCTTTTCGGCAAGCTGCGAAAGCACAACCGCATCATCTAATGCCGTGTTGCCGCCGCCGATAACCGCCACTGTTTTGCCTTTGTAAAAAGCGCCGTCGCAGGTGGCGCAGAAGGAAATACCCCTGCCGACGAATTTTTCTTCACCGGCAACGCCAATCGGGCGCGGACGCGCACCTGTTGCGATAATTACGGCTTTGGCATCGTAGTGCCCGTTTGCCGTCAGCACGCGTTTGATATCGCCGTCAACTTCAATGCCGGTAACTTTTTCATACACAAATTCCGCACCGAATTTAACCGCCTGGTCGTACAGCGCCGTGGCAAATTCAAAACCGGCAATGTTATCAAAACCGGGGAAGTTCTCCACATGCGAAGTATTGATAATCTGCCCGCCGTGGATAGTCTGCTCCAGCACCTTCACGCTGCGTCCGGCACGGCCGGCATAAACGGCCGCCGTCATACCGGCAGTGCCGCCGCCGATGATAATAATATCCGTTACTTTATCAGCCATAAAAACACCTTATTTCAGCATGTCCAAAATTACGGGTTTCGGCATTACGCCGCTGGCGCTTTTAACAACCTCGCCGTTTTCAAAAACAATCAGGGTCGGCACAACTTCAACGCCGTATTCCGCCGCCAGCGCTTCTGCCTTATCAATATCTACCTTGCAAACCTTAACGTCCGCCACTTCGTCTGCCAGCTGGTCGATAATCGGGCTGAGCATACGGCAGGGGCCGCACCAGGTTGCAAAAAAGTCAACCAGAACTTTGCCTTTTGCTTCCAATACTTCCTGTTTAAAATCAGCTGCTTCCAAATGTAATGCTGCCATTTATATCACTCCTTAAAAATTTATTACTGCTTGTAGCTTAATCATAGCATTTCCGGCAGGTTAATTCAAGGCAAAACGGCGCTTAACGGATAAAAATTACAAAGAATTTACAATTTCAATAGAAAATTTTTATTAAAATCGGCATAAAAATAAACCCCAAAGCGTTAAGCTCTGGGGTTATGTGCAAATTACATTGCTTCTTCAACCGGATATACGCTGATCTGGCGTTTGTCGCGGCCTTTGCGTTCAAATTTAACGCGGCCTTCAACTTTAGCGTAGATGGTGTAATCTTTACCCATGCCTACGTTGTTGCCGGGATAGAAGCGGGTACCGCGCTGACGCACGATGATGCTGCCTGCGGTAACGAGCTGGCTTTCATGCGCTTTGGTGCCCATGCGCTGAGAGTTGGAGTCACGTCCGTTGTGGGAGCTGCCGGTACCTTTTTTATGTGCATGTAATTGAAGAATCAGTTCAAACATCGGTATTCACCTCCTGATGGCTTTTACCCTGACGAACTGCGGAAACTGCCGCTCTACGCTTAAAAGGGCAAGATACATTGTTTCAAGTATCGCCTGCGTATTCGCGTCCGCTTCGTCAAGCTTTAATGTAAAGATGCCGCTTTCTTCGTCAACTGTGTAATGCGGCTTAAGTTTCAAGTAACGCTCCATGCCGATAAGCGGGGCCTGCGTAAGTACGGAAACCGAATTGCAGACAAGGTCGTAACCGTCCTCATCTTCGCATCCGGCGTGCCCGGCTACCCGGTAGGAAATAATATTTCCGTTTTTATCACGGTAAATATCTACTTTAACCATTATGCTTCGATTTTGGAGATTTCTACTTTGGTAAACGGCTGACGATGGCCCTGACGTTTACGGTAGTTGGATTTAGCTTTGTATTTGAAAACGAGGATTTTTTCGCCTTTGCCCTGCTCAACAACTTTAGCAGTAACTTTTGCGCCTTCAACTACAGGCTGGCCGATTTTAACATCAGCGTCGTTAACTACGGTAAGAACTTCGTCAAATACAACTTCGCTGCCTGCTTCTGCATTGAGTTTTTCAACGGTCAATACATCGCCTTCGGCAACGCGGTACTGTTTACCGCCGGTTTTAATAACTGCGTACATTCTATTTGCACCTCCCTTGTAATATACTCGCCAAATACGGTACTCCTTCGGAGTTTACGGAACCTCTCTGTGCGGTTGGGGACAGACTCAATCAGTCTATACTGGAATAATTTACCACAACCGGCGTCATTTGTCAACACCGGTGTTGTCCAAAAGCGAAAAAGTTTCCAACTGCAAACGCGGCTCTGCCGTAACGGCAAGCGTGCAGTTCAGTTCTTTTTCCCAGTCCTTCAGCAGCCTGTGGTTCAGCCATTCAGCCAGCCACGGGCTGACCATAATTAAAATACTGCGCGGCGCGGATGGTTTGGCAAGCAAAGTGCGCAGACGGCGTTTTATCTCAAGCCCCACAGTTTCCTGCGACTGCACCCGCCCGCTGCCCTGGCAGACAGGGCACGGCGCATACAGCACCGCCGATAGGTTCTGTCGCGCTTTTTTGCGGGTAATTTCCACCAAATTCAGCACCGTCATATCCTGCACGCATGGCTTCATCTTATCCGCGCGCAAAGCTTCTGCCAGCAGCGACATAATTTCTTCGCGGTATTCTTTTTTATCCATATCAATAAAATCAACCACAATAATGCCGCCGATATCGCGCAGGCGCAGCTGACGGGCAATTTCCGCCGCCGCCTCACGGTTAATCTGCATTACGGTTTCGGCAAGGCTTTCGCGCCCGCTGAAATGACCGCTGTTCACGTCGATAACCGTCATCGCTTCGGTGTAATCAATAATTAGGTAGCCGCCGCTCGGCAAATCCACGCGCCTGTCGCTGATGGAAGCAATATCGTCGCTGAGGCGGTAATAAGTAAAAATATCCGTCTGCTTATCATGCAGCGTCAGTTTACAGCCTTCCGCCATGCCGCTTAAAAGCTCCTCCAAACGCTTGTAAACAGCGGCGTTGTCCACAATCACTTCATCAATATCCGCATTTAAATAATCGCGAACAATGCGGATGGAAATATCCAGTTCGCGGTGCAGCACCTGCGGATTTTTAGCAAGCTTGGCGCGTGCCTGAATAACCTGCCAGTCGGCCATCAGCTGCTGCAAATCGCGTTTTAATGCTTCTTCCGCCACGCCTTGCGCATTGGTGCGGATTACCACGCCTGCCGCGCCGCCGGTAACAGCTTCCACTATTTTTTTCAGGCGCACACGCTCGGCGTTGTCCGTAATTTTGCGCGAGATACCGACATAGGCAGCGCCCGGCAGCAGCACGGCATAACGCCCCGGCAGCGATAAATCCAGTGTCGCCGTCGGTCCTTTGGTGCCGCGCGCGTCCTTGGTAATTTCCACCAGCACCCTTTGCCCTTCGGTAATGCCCGCTTTATCGCCCATGTACAAAAAAGCGTTTTTATCAAGGCCGATGTCGATAAACGCAGCCTGTATACCGCGCACCACATTGCACACCCGCCCCGCAAAGATGCTGCCGACAAGCTGCGAGCCGCTGCTGCGCTCAACGATATATTCCATTAACCGGCCGTTTTCCGCAATGCCCATGCGGGTCTCCTCCGGGTTCAGTGCCGAAATAATTATCTTAGCCGTCGCAGCCACCTTCTTTCCTTAATATAAAATCAATGCGTGCCGTGCACCACGTTAATGCCGGCCGCCACAAATTCATCTTCAAGCTCTTTAATCACCGGGCAGATGACGCGATTGCCGTCCTCATCCTTCGGCATGGTGCAGTTGCTTAAATGCAGCGCGTCCGGGTTCAGCTTTTTAATGCGCTCCACCTTTTTCGCTATGCCCTCCTGATTGGGCAGCTTGTTTTCCTTGCAGCCGTTGCAGGTAAAAAACGCAACCGCCTGCAAATCCTCATCGCCGTAACGCTCAAACGCGCCCGTTTTTTCATTCATCGCCCGCAGGCAGCCGCTGCCCGCACAGCTTGCGCTTACCCTCAAGCAGCGCAGAACCGCAATTTTCTTCATTTATTGTTCCTCCATAAAGTTAAATATCATTTAAATTTTTAGCCGCCAGCCTGCGTTTTACGGCGTCAGCCAGCAGCACATAGCACACCGAACACAGCGGCACACTGATGATCATGCCCGTAATGCCGAACAACCCGCCGCCGACAGTTACCGCCGCCAGCACCCATAAGCCGGAAAGCCCGACCGATTTGCCGACGACGCGCGGATATAAAATATCGCCTTCAATGCGCTGCAATATAATAAAGAAGATGATGAACAGCAGCACCTTTTCCGGCTGAGAAATCAAAATAAAAATGCAGCCGATAACGGCGCTTATCATCGTACCGATAATCGGCACCAATGCCAGAAAAGCCACCAGCGCGGAAATTACCAGCGCGTAAGGCATGCTTAAAATAAGCATACCGGCAAAACACATCAGCCCCAGCAAAAAGGCTTCCAAAAGCTGACCGCCGACAAATCCGGCAAAAATTTTCTTGGATAGCGCGGCCGCGTTCAGCAGATATTCCGCGTCAGCCCTGCTGCAAAAAGCGTACACCACGCGGCGGCAGTTGCGCGCCAGCCGTTCCTTATCCAACAAAATATAAATGGCAAACACCACACCGATAACGATGTTGGTAACAGTACCGACGAAGGATGTTGTCATGCTCCATGTTCGCGAAAGCAGCGTGCCCTTGTTGCTCTCCCAAAAGGCAATGGCGGCAGTGGTCAGCTCGCGCCACTCCTGCTGAATGTAGGCAATGTCGCTGTCCGATAAATCCCACACCGCAATCCGCTCGTGCAGGTAAACATTAAAGCGTGTCAGCGCCTCCGGCACTTTGGACGCCAGCACTTTAAGGCTGTTGTGCAAATCCGGCACTACGTTGATAAACAGCAGCGCCACTACGCCGGTAATCAGCGCAAGGCTTAGCGTTACGCAAACCGGGCGCCTGGCAGCAGCAAATCTGTTTTTAAACACAAACTGCCAACCATTTTCCAGCCTGTCAAGCAGCACGTTAACCACAAAGGCAATCGCGCAGCCAAGGATGAACGGCATTAAAATGTTCAGCGCGCCGCCCAGAAGCTCCAGCGTCAGCTCGTAATTCCACAGCGCCCATATTAAAATAATAGCGGCAAAAATTTCCTGCCATCTTGTTTTTTGCATAATAAACTCCGTTTAAATTTAATAAGCTAATTGTAACACAAAAAGCGCTTTATGCAAAATAAAAGCTGCTTACCCCGCCCGCGCGCGATTGTACAATTTTGCCAATTGTGGTATAATGCAAATGTTATAGTGCGCCTGTAGCTCAGTGGATAGAGCGGCGGCCTCCGGAGCCGTGTGCGGTGGTTCGATTCCACTCAGGCGTACCAATTAAATAAAAAATTTAAGCCTGCCTCTCGATACAGGGGCAGGCTTTTTGTTTTGTTATTTAACCGACAAATCTTTAATTTTTTGCAATTTTAAAACCTGCTCTTTAGCAGCTTTGGCAACAGCCTCTATACGGTTATCAGGCAGGTTTTCATTCTTACCCAAAACATCAATTATAAGCTCATCAACATTTTTAAGCTTTGTTAAATCAAGCAGTTCAAAATGTGTAATTAATTTTGCCACATCATCCTGATTATGCAAAAAGGCACGCGCCTCAAATTTTTTGCCGATATCGGCAAACTTATCCTTATTCCAAAGGCTTGTACCGTTATCATAAACAGGTGCTACACCCTCAAACTGCAAAGTTTCAACATTTCTTATAAAGCCAAAATTACCATAATGCCTGTCGGTATTGTAAATAATAAAATCAACCGCCAGCATCACGTCAAGCTGCTCTTTAACTTTAGGTATACCATACGCACGGCAACACTGCAAAAGGTAATCATATTCATTACCGGCCTTAAGCAATAATGGCGATTGCGTCATGCGCATGCTGGCAGCCGTCACAAGTTCGGTACTATCTGTAACAAAGTTCTCGCAGGCACTAAAATATCTGCCGCCATCATGTACCACATTATATTTTACATAATGCGCTGTATCAAGCAGTTCAAAAATTTTAGTAGCAATCAGCTCATTAAAAGGTTCCTGCTCAAATGGGCCGCTGCCGGCTTTATACAAATACAGCCTGCCATTTACTTTATCCCGCACCCATTTTTTGGGCAGCATACCGTCGGACGTACTGTCCGGCGACATATAAAAATCTCTGTCCTGCGATACATACGACTCATCAAAAAATGCCTGCCCAAGCGCACCGCTGAATTCGTTATGGAAAAAATTAATATCTTCCCATTTTTTGCTTTCTGCCCCTTGCGGATTAAGCCAGTATTGGTCGGTCAGGCTCAAACCGTAATTTTTAAATGGCAAAGCAGCCAGTTTAACCGCATATCTGCGCTCAAAACTTGCCGCACCGATACGGCTGCCCGGTATAGCACGCCCCGCCCACCATTTGGCAAGGCTCTTTTTTTGCGGCTTTCCGCCGATAAAATCCACACCTACGGGGAACGCTTTTTGATTAAAAACTTCAAGAATATCGTCAATGACATAGTTTTCCATATCAATGGAAAGCCTGCACAACGGTTTATTCTTATTCATAAGTACATAATCCATAAAGTTTCCTCCTGTAAGTAATTGGTAACATTAATTATAACACAGGCTTTTTACATTATGCCACTTTATACCTCGTATAAACATATTCGTAAATACGCTGGCGATAGGTAGAAATGCTTATCTCGTCATAACACTCCGGCAGTTCCTGCCAAAGCGTGTCGCGTATCAGATTATCAACCGCTGCTTTGGTTTCCTGCTTATCGGTCCAGTGGTCGTATTGGGCAATGGTTTCCTTAATTTTGTGCAGCAGGTCAACAGCAACCTCTTTTAATTTTTTAATATCGTTCTTGCTCAAATCTTCGCGGAACAGCATATCATAAAGCGAAAGTTCCTCATCACTTTTAAAACCTTCGCGCGCATAGCGTTGTTCTTCCTCATCCAGATTATTAGCAAGATTCATTAAATCCATAAAAGTCTTTTCAATGGTTGCCCTGTCCTGCTCTTTGTTATAATCTTCAATAATCCGCTGATAATGTTCATAATAATTAATGCGCCGCGGATTTTCAAACAGCAATCTGTCCAATTTCCGCTGGATTATTTCTTCCAAATCGCGCATTAATAAATTTTTATTTTTAGCTTTGGCAAACTCACGGCGCAGCAAATCAAAGTCAATAGCGCTGATGTCAAAACGCGTTCCCTCGCGCACAGTGCCGCCGGTTTGTTCAATTTTCACATAACTGCTGATAATAGAATTAATTTCTACCATTAAATCCGTTGTGTCAACATGCCTGCGTTTTTTCTGAAGCTCCGCATAAATAGCCGCTATCGCTTCATATTCTTTGCGGGTATCAACGCTAATATCATCACGGTCTGCATATTTCATCAAACGGTTCAGTTCGGCAGCATAAGTTGCAAAAGTCTTTTTGGTTTCCAAAGCAGCACAAACAGCATTAGCTGCTTTTTGCAGATACGCAATCTTTGCAAAGTCAACAACGTCAATCAGCATTTGCAGTTCAATGCCCTGCTCTGCCAAAAAGTTTTTAGCTTTACCGGTTGTTTCCAAAATACGCGCGATAAGTTCCGCCTTATCAATCGTCGGGTCAGTACCGGCGCTGCCGCCTACATTCGCCGTATAATCGGCAAGGGCTTTGCGCAGCGCTTTTACAATGCCAACATAATCAACAATCAACCCATTGCTTTTGCCTTCCGCCACACGATTGGCACGCGCAATGGTCTGCATAAGCGTGTGTGCTTTCAGCGGCTTATCCAGATAGAGGCACGACAGGCATTTAACATCAAAACCGGTCAGCCACATAGCGCAAACAAATACCACCCTCAAAGGATTTTTAGCGTCTTTAAAATCCTTATCCAGCTCGCGCTTTTCCATTTTGCGGCGGTGATAACGGATATCCAGCCCCCATTTATTAAAGGTCTGTATCTCATTCTGCTGCTGCGATATAACAACAGCCATTTCCGTTTCCTGCATCCACTCAAGCTTACGGTTAAGCTCCTGTGCTTCCTGCTGATGACTGGTATGTTTTATTTTATCCTTAAGATTTTTAATTTCTTCCTTCCAATATTCCTGCACATAATTGTACATGCGCACACAGGTAACTTTGTTCAGGCACACAAACATCGCCTTGCCGCTCGTCCACAAATCGGAATAATGCCTTACAAAGTCACGCGCGATAGATTTCAGCCTCGGTTCGGCAATTAACAAATGTATCTCCTTACCAAATTCGGCTTCCAGTTTTTCCTGCTGCGCTTCATCCATATCTGCATTTTCAATAGCATCTAAAATTTTATCAGTAATTTCAGGGTTATGCAGGTCAAGAATTTTCTCGCCCCTGTTTTCATAATACAGAGGCACAGTTGCGCCGTCTTCCACAGCACGGCGGAAATCATATACCGAAACATATTTGCCGAAAGTACGTACCGTAATATCATCGTCAGAAAACAGCGGCGTACCGGTAAAACCAATACGCGCCGCCGTCGGCAGCAGCTTCATCATATTAGCGGCAAAAAGGCCATACTGGCTGCGGTGCGCCTCGTCCGACATAATGATAATATCATGGTCAGGGTAAATCGGTTCAGCGTCAGGCTTATTAAATTTATGTATCAGCGTAAAAATAAAACTCGGGTTGCCTTTCAGTTTCTGTATAAGGTCATCGCCGCTGGTAGCAATAAACTGCGATGTTTTGCCATCACCCAGCAAGCCGCAATTTTCAAAAGTTTCGCTTATCTGCTTGTTCAGCTCATCGCGGTCGGTTAAGACTACAAAAGTAGGCGAACCTGCAAATTTGCGGCGGATTTTCTGCGCCAAAAATACCATGGAATAACTTTTACCGCTGCCCTGCGTATGCCAGAACACACCAAGCTTGCCGTTATTCAGCTTGCGTTCCGCATAAGCCTTCACAGCCTCATTAACACCAAGGTACTGATGATTACGCGCTAAAATTTTTGCCGTATGCCCGCCGGATTTATCATACAAAATAAAGTTTTCCAGCAAATCCAAAAAGTTTTCCTTTTTACAAATGCCGCGCAGCATTGTTTCCAACGCAACGCTGCCCTGCTCCTGTTCCGCAAGACGTTTCCATTCGTGGAAAAACTCATACTTGCTGCCAAGCGTGCCTACTTTTGCCTCCACACCGTTAGAAATCATTAAAAACGCATTGTAATAAAACAAATGCGGAATCGTATCCAGATAATCGGTGTAATTATCATCATAAGCATTACGCACATCAACCGTTGTCTTTTTAAGTTCCACAAACAAAAGTGGTATGCCGTTAACAAAACCTACTATGTCAGTGCGGCGGCGGTATAAATCGCCGTGTATTTTCAGTTCCTTAACAGCTAAAAAATAGTTGTTTTCAGGGTTTTTAAAATCAATTACAGCAGCCGTTTGTTTTTCGGTTTCGCCATTAGGCTTTTTAACCGTAACCTTAATGCCGTCGCGGATAAGAAAATACTTTTCTTCGTTTATCTGCAAAAGTGATGAAGTAGAGAGCCTGTTTTCCAGAATATTCTGTGCTTCTGCAATCTGGTCAGCGTTAATCCACGGATTGAGTTTTTTCAGCGCAGCACGAAAATAACGTTTCAGCAATATTTCGTTGTAGCTTGTTCTGCCTAAAGTGCCATCAGTGCCTAAAACTTCTTTATTATAGGCAAACTTAACGTCCCAGCCCAATTCGTTTTGCAGCAAATTACCGGCACTTTCCTGCACAAGAATATTTTCTGAATAATCGTAGCTCATAAACTCACCTACTTTGCAAACTTAATTTTATATAACTCATCTTTGTTAAATAATAACATACAAATTAATTTGCGCACTACATCATCTAGTAAGCAACAAACATTTAACAAAACCCAATTTTTGCGACTATATTCAGTATAATCAAAATCAAAATCCTTGTCTAAAAATTCGTTTGCATATATTTCTACAAGATTTTCAAAACCAATAAAATCACCATGAGCTATTTTATTTCTCATTTTTCTTAAAAGCTTTGCCAAATATTTTTTATCTTTATTTTCCCCATAACAATTTAAAAAATTTGGTAATTTTTTATCTAATTCTATTTCTTTATCTTTTTCCAAAAAAAGCTGACAAAGTGAATATGCCTTAATCAAATGATTCATATCGCACCCATTATGCTTATATATCATATTCACTAAATAATCAAATAATAAATAATCATTTCTCGTTTTCAAAAAATCATCTAAAATATTTCCCCATTTTTGTAATGAAACAATATATTCTCCAGCTGGTTTTCCTCCATAAAAAATACGACTGTAATTTACATCAAAATGATTACTCGAATACACCCATTGAGGCACTGGCTCTGGTATATTCCACGCAGACGTATTCATATGTGAAATAAATTGTATAAAATTAATAATCTTTTCCGCGTACTCTTCTTCACAATACCTATCATCAAAGCAATTAGTTTCAAAACCGCCTAATGGCATATCTTGATAATCATATTCTTGATAAATATAAATCATATGTTCTGCAATTTTATTATAATTATCTCGCGTAAATTTATTTGGTAATATTTCGTTGGGAAAAAGTGTTGTATATAAATTTTTAATTCCACACGGAAAATTTATATTAAAAATCTTTTTATAATGTCTATCAAATTTTACTGCCAAATCAATTTCATTAATTATCCATTCTAGGCAATTATTTCCCTCTTCTTTTGGAATATTAGCTATAAACAACCCTAATTTATTTGATATACAAATTGGAGTGATTTTTCCATAACAATCAAGTATTACCATTATTTACTTTCCTCCCGTAAACTTTATACCTCCAATTCGCCACTCATTAACTTGGGTATTAAACGATCACGTGCTTCCTTGGCAAATTCATTTTTCTTTTCTAAATTTAAAATGCACTTAAATATATTTTCCACTTTTTCTTGAAAGGCTATTACTATTTTTGCTTTCGGGATCAATATTTTTTTACCGCTCAAACGCGCTTGACTAATTTTAGGCTGAGCTACTCCTGTTACAATATCTGATACTTTCATATTCTTAAACATCATATACAAATATTCTGTTGTATAATAAGATTTTCCTGTTAAAACATGAGCATGATTATTTACCCAAAATTTACCAGTAACATATTGTAATACTGGAGTTTGTTGATCAGTTATAACTGTACCATCTTCTCCAAAAAGTAAATATGTTCCATCAAACAAATAATCTGCAACATAATCCAGTATTCCAGCTGCGCCAAAATATCTGTATTCACCTTTAAAAGTATCTCTTTCCAATGAAGATAATGGTTTACGCCTTTTATCGTGGTAAATTATAATTTCTTCTAATTTACCCATTTTCCACCCTTCCGGCACGCCGTCAATAATCGGCGTGGTTTCATAACCCGGAAAGTGCAAATCAACAAACCATTCTTTATACAAACGCTGTGCAGCTTCTTCTAAAAGTTTAATTTGTTTTTGGTTGTTTTCGATAAGGTCGTTATACGCATTTAATATTTCAACTATATTCTTCTGTTTATCTATAGGTGGCAAGAAAATCTCAATAGAACTAAATGCACCATGGGGTAAATCTGGCTGTGCTGCACCAGTTGCTCGACTTAAAGCTTCTTCATAAAACGATTTTTCTTGTAAAACGTAGTACAAAAACTCCTGTATTAAAATGCTTTCATCTTTTGAAGATACTGTAAAACAATTATTATGTATAACACCATATTGTTTTCTAAACACTAACCCAACTTTACCAGTTCGTGTATAAATAATATCGCTTTCTTTTGCTATAAATTTTTCTGGAACAGAATCGTTTATAAATACATTAAAATTTCCATCTTTCATATCACCAATTCTTAAAAGCGGTAAATATGTTACTTCATTAGATAGATATTTTTGAGTGCTTTTATTAATTGCTAATCCCTGACGTAATTCAACAAAATTTCCTATCTCAAATTTTTCCCACGTCATAACCCCATCTCCTTTAAGTGTTTCGAGATGGTTTCCATTAAATCGTTGGATTCTTTTTGCAGTGCTAAAAGTTCCTGATGAATTTCTTTCATGCGCTGTTCAAAATCAACTCCGTCATCTTCTACCGGTGCAACGCCAACATAAGCGCCCGGCGTCAGCGACCAACTCTTGGCTTCAATATCTGCCTTATCCGCAATTTTGCATAAACCGGGCACATCGGCATAAACGCCTTCGCCAAATTTTTCATACAGCCAGTTTGCTTCTTTGGCAGTGGTAAGCGTATCGTTAAGTTCAGCCTGTTTTTCGTCAAATGCTGCCTGTACTTTTTTCTTGTCGCGTTTTTCTGCCGCGTCCACCGCTGCTTTTGCTTCGGCGCGCAGGTCTTTAATTTTTGCTTCCAGCTCTGCAATTTGTTCCGTAAACGGTTTATCACTGCCAAGCGCATGGCGGTATTCTTCCAGCAAAGCAGTATATTTGGCAAGCTCGCCGCGGTACAGCCACACAATAGCGTTAAGGTTTTTAAGCTGCCAGTCGCTCCATTCGTTAAGCGTACGGTCAACCACGGTGTAATAGTTACGTGCGTCTATAAACAGCACTTTATCTTTAAGGTCTTCGGCTTTGCCTTTATTAAAAAACCACAGGGAACACGGCAGGCTTTTGGTGTAAAAAAAGTTGTTGCCGACGCTTATCATTACATCAACATGGCCGGTTTCTACAAGCTGTTGGCGTATATCCTTATCTTTGCCCTGGCTATCCGTAGCGGAGGACGCCATAACAAAGCCGGCACGTCCGCGCTCATTAAGATAACTATAAAAATAGGATATCCACAAATAGTTAGCGTTACTTATTTCTTCCTTTTTATTAATCCCGGGCACACCAAAAGGCAGCCTCTTTGCACTTTGGCAGCTTTCGGATTTTACTTTATCAACATTAAACGGCGGATTTGCCATTACATAATCACAGCGTCCATCAAGCCCAAAAGCATCGTTATAAAAAGTATTGGCTTCATCGCCGGATTTTATCTGTCCGGTTAAGCCGTGCACAGCCATGTTCATTAAGCAAAGCTGGGCGTTATATTCTACCTTTTCCTGTCCGTAAAAGGTCATGGCGCTGTTGGCATTCATACCGCTTTGGTTTACAAAATCACCGGACTGTATAAACATGCCGCCGCTGCCGCAGGCAGGGTCTAAAAGCGTGCCGCTTTGCGGTTCGATGATGTTTACTATCATTTTTACCAATGATTTAGGCGTAAAGAACACACCGTCATCAGAGGCGATGTTTTTAGCAAATTTATTTAAAAAGTATTCGTAAATGCGGCCGATGATGTCGCCGCCAATTTCATCAAGCGCGCTGTTATTAAAAATACGCAGCAGTTCGGCAAGGATAGTATCCGAAAAATCGGTATAACTTTTTGGCAAAACGCCTTTAAGCTGTTCGCTTTGTTCTTCAATAAGCGACATGGCATTGTTTACCGCTTCGCCAAGGCTGTTGATAACATGGCCTTCCTTATTGGTTATACCGGCAGCAGCAATATTTTGCGGCAGGTTCAGCAAATAATCATATTGAGCTTCTTTTGGTAAAAACAAAGCGCTTTTTGCTGCAAAGTCACTTGCTTCCACCGGTAAAACCCTGCCGCCGCGTGACGGACGGTTTTTCATAATTTCTGTTTCAACAAGTTTAAAGCGGCTGTAAGCGTAGCGCAAAAAGATAAGCCCCAGCACCGGCATACAATATTGGTTAGATGTTAAATTTGAACCGGAACGCAATAAATCTGCGGATTCCCATAATTCAGCTTCCAGTTTTCTGATATTAATCATTCGTTTCACCGTTTTCGTTTTATTTTAATTTAGTTTTAAAAAATTTTTAAATACTAATTAAATTGTACCATATTTTTGCCGTATACTTGAAGAATTTTTTGCACATCGTATTAACAGAACGATAATCATATGTTATATTATAAAAAAGATGCTTGCTGCTTTTCTCCCCCGGGACTTGAAATCCCGGGCTCAGGAATTGCAGCAGGCATCTTTTGGTTTTATTTCTTTTGTAATGACGTAGTTAAACCTTTTTTAAATTCTTCAGTAAATCATCAAGCCGTTTTTCTTCCATTGCCGCAACAAAATCAGCAAACGGCTCAATATTATTATTAACGGCATATTCTTCAAGGTATTTAAAATATTCAAGCCGCTGCACATCCGGCACGGAAACAGGCAGCAGTCCGTTTTTCATAAGTTGGTAGTTCATTATAAGACGCGATGTCCTGCCGTTGCCGTCAACAAACGGATGGATACGCACAAATTCGGCATGCGTCCACGCGGCACAGGTAATTGGGTCATCCTGATATTTCCAGTCCAAATCAGCAAAAAAGTTTTTTATCTGCCGGTAGGCTTCTTCAGGCTCCGGCGGCGTATGTGCCGCGCCGGTAATCCTTACATTAACATTACGGTAAAATCCGCCCGCAAAAATATTTTCCATTAAAATTGCATGTATATCTTTAACTGTTGCTTCGTCCAGCTTTTCACCTTCGGCAATACGCTGTTTAATAAAGCGGTAAGCCTTGCGGTGATTTACAACCTCGTAAATTTCCCTTAATTTTTTGCCGCCGACAGAAATACCATCTTCCAGCACAACCTTTGTTTCCATTAACGAAAGGGTATTGCCTTCAATAGCGGTGGATTCATGTGTATATTCAATTTCAAAAGCAGCTTCCCAATTTTGCAGTGCTAAATCATCAACCTGCTTAACAAGCTGCCTGTATTTTTTTGCTTTATCCAAAATAGCCTGATATTTCATCTTTAAACCTCAAAATGAATTTTTTATCATTATATCATATTTTGCATTATGTTTCATGCCGTACAAAATACAGAAAAGCCCTTCCCGTAAAGGAAAGGGCTTTTCACTTATTCCGCCGCTAAGGGCAGATTGTTTTCCGCTGCCCATTGCGTCCAGGATTTTTGCAGTTTGGGGTTGGCTTTTACATATTGGTAAAAGTCTTTTAAAAACTCAATGCGTTCGGTAACGGCTTTTTGCCGCCACACGGGTTTGTTGGGGTTGTACGCCGTCAGGTTAATGCCGCCGATGGCGAACTGGCGCATAACGATATCCTCAAAGCTTACCTTGTCCGCATTTTTCAGCATGTCATACATTACCATAAAGGTTGTGGTGCGCCCTTTGCCTGCAAAGCAGTGAAAGTGCAGCCACGCGCCTTCGGGCAGCGTTTTGTAAAAACGCAAAAAGCGGTCAACCTCCAAATGATGTGGCGTTAAATGGTCAGTTAAGGTCAGACGCAGATATTTTGTGCCTTGCTTTGCCGTCATAGCCTTTTCCGTAACGGCGCTTTTCACCGGCCATGTGTAGCATTTATCCGGCACAATTTCTTTATTCGCGCCCAAAATGCCGATATTCACAAACGGCACAGCGGCAATTTCATCCAGCATCTGCTGCTCGCTCGCCACAATTTCGCCGTGCGCGCGCCCTTTGTTGCCCCAGTCGTTGGGCTTGTACCAGCTTACGGCGCTGCCGTTAATGTAACCGTGGCTTTCGCCGCGCAGGTCAACATCATAAATCAGCTCCGGCGCTGCCGGGATATGCTTTAAAATCTCTGCGTATTCCAATTCGGAAAACGCCTTGCTGCCGGAGATGCGCAAATTATCCATGCCGATGCGTGAAGGCGCTTTACCGCCGAGCAGGTCTTTTTCAAACGCATAATCCGACGTGCGGAAATTGTCCGGCAGCATGTCAATGTTTTTGCGGTCCAGCTTCAGCACGCCGTGCTCATTATCCGTTACGGACGCAGCAAAACCGGTCGCCGCAAAGCACAGCGCCATCAGCACCGCCAAAATTTTGTAAATTGCTTTCATTATAACTGCCCCTTTCAGGCAATCAATATTCGTCAAAAATTTGCTGCAATTTGGCAGGGTCTTTGGTTTCGGTCAGCGCAAGCTGCAATAAAATGCGCGCCTTTTGCGGATTTAAATTGCCGCCGCTGATAAAACCTGCCGCCTCCCATTTGGGGTTGGCAGGCAAAACGCGCCCTTCGCTGACGCGGGTGCTGCGCACAACGGCAATGTCCTGCGCCGCCGCATTTATCAGCGCCTGTTCCGCACCCTTGTGGATGCTGCCCATGCCGCTGCCTGCGTACACAATGCCCTGCGCGCCTGCTTTCAGCGCCGCTTCAACAAATACGCCGTCGTCGTCGCAATGCGTGTAAATAATATCCACGCGGGACAAAGCTGTGTAGTTTTTACCCGCAAAGGCGGATTGGGCTGTGTGCCGCTGTTTAACCTGCGCCTCAAAATAAACCCTGCCGCCTGCAATTGTGCCAAGCTGACCGTAAGGCTGCGCCTGAAAGGCTTCCACCTTGAACGCACTGGTTTTGGTGGCATAGCGCGCCGCCATGATGATATCGTTCATCACCACCAGCACGCCCTGCCCTCTGGCGTTGGGGCAGGCCGCAGTTTTAACGGCGTTCAGCAAATCCAGCGGACCGTCCGCACTGATAGCCGTTGCCGGGCGCATGGCGCCGGTAAGAACGATGGGCTTATCGCCTTTCACCGTCAGGTTCAAAAAGTAGGCTGTTTCCTCCAGCGTATCTGTACCGTGCGTTATAACAATGCCGTCCACGTTAGCGTCCGCCATCAGTTCGTTGCAGCGCGCCGCCAGCTTAAACCACAAATCGCTGGTAATATCGCAGCTGTCGATATTGGCAATCTGTTCTCCGCTGACTTCGGCCACATCTGCCAGCTGCGGCACGGCGCTGATTAAACTTTCCACGCCCATAGTGCCTGCGGTATAGCCTGTCAATTTGTCGGCTGCTTCCGCGCTGCCGGCGATAGTACCGCCCGTTGCTAAAATTTTTATTTTGGGCAAGTTGTTACGCTGCATTTTGCCCCTGCCTTTCTTCCATAAAACTTTTTACGCGAAAATTTACGTTCTGCTGCAAATTGCGGTAAAAAAACTGGTAATCATACAAATGGTAAACACCGTCCGTAAAAACGGACAGCACCGGCGGATAATCTTTTTTATCCACGTCCGTCACTTTAAGCACGCCGCGTTCCGTATCGATATAGCAGCCCGTAAGCTGCGGCACTTCGCACGTAATGCTGCCGCTGTAATCCGTAAAGCACGCACCGGCATTCAGCGTTTTTGCCGCCGTTTTTACGTCATTGCGCCAGTTCAGCGGGTTTATGCAAAAGCTTTTCAACCCCTGCGGCACCATCAGCGATTCCGTTACCTCCGGCGCTTCACTGTTAAAAATAATCACCGTGCCCAAATCGTCAGCGCTCTGCGCCGGGCGGATATAGGGGTACTGCTCCGCCTCCTGCGGCGTAAAACGCCAGCCGATTGCATAGCAGGCAACCATGTTATCCTGCACAAAATCCGTCTTGCCAAACTCTTTCAGCAAACGCAGGCACATTTCCGCGCCCTGCGAAAACCCGCTCAGCACAAACGGCCGCCCGTTGTTTTCGCGCTGCATGTAGTGCAAAAACGCCGCGCGCACATCGCTGTACGCCAAATCAAAATACGGCGCTGCTTCCTGCGCTGGCAGGGTGTAATCCGCAAGCGTCGCCTGGCGATAATAAGGCGCATACATGCGGCAGTCAGCGTCATAAATGCCGCGCTGCATATTCAGCGCGCCCACAAAATTGGTTTTGGTCTGTTCATCGGTAAGGCTCATGTTGGTGTGCTCGTCCGTGCCCAAATCCACCGTCGGGCAAATGATGAACAAATCTGCCGCCTTGCCCTCGCCCACGCGCCAATATGCCCAGTTAGCGCTATCGTTGTAATTCGGCGTTTGCGCCGCCGCCAAGCTGCAAACGGCCAGCAGCACAAGCACCAGCACTAAATTACAAAACTTTTTCATTTCATATCACTGTTCAAATAATCGTACGCAAACTGCGCGTAAATAGCCGCGCCGTATTTAAGCTGCTCCTCGTCCACCGCAAATTTGGGGTGGTGATGCACGCAGTTAAGCCCTTTGGCAAGGTTGCGCACGCCGATAAAGCCATAAACGCCTTTGGTCTTTTCCATAAAGACGGAAAAATCCTCCGCGCCGGTCATTTTATCCAGATGGCACAGCGCGTCCTCGCCCATAATTTTCACCGCCGCATTGCGCGCGATGGCGTTAATTTCGTTATGTTCGTTAATCAGCGGCGCAGGGCCGAAGAAATAGGTGCTTGTAACCTCGCAGCTGTACACTGCCGCTGCTTTTTTAGCAGTTTCTTCAATCAGCTGCGGCATGCCGTTGCGGAACACCTTGTTAAAGGTGCGCACCGTACCGACCAGCTGCGCTTTATCTGCCACAGCAGACTCGCCGCTGCCGCCGTTCATCATGCCGGTGGTTACAACCAGGGTGTTGTTGGGGTCGTTTACGCGGCTGACGATGCTTTGCAGCGCCATAACCACTGCCGCTGCCGCCAGTACTGCGTCCTTACCCTGCTGCGGTTTATCCGCCGGTGCGGATTTGCCGGTAATGTTAATGGTAAAACGGTCGCTGCAAGCCATGCGCTCGCCGTCTTCAATGTTTACCTTGCCGCTGTCCATAAGCGACCACACATGCTGCCCAAAAATGGCGTCCACATCATCAAGGCAGCCGTGCTCAACATAATGGCGCGATTCCGTGCCGATTTCCTCCGCCATCTGGAACAGCAGCTTAACCGTGCCGTGCAGCTCGTCCTTATGCGCCGCCAGCATTTTGCCTGCCGCAAGTAACATAGCAGTGTGGCAGTCGTGCCCGCAGGCGTGCATTACGCCGTCATTCTGCGAGCAGAAGCTGCAATCGTTTTCTTCCTGTATCGGCAAAGCGTCGATATCGGCGCGCAGCATAACCGTTTTGCCGGGGTGCGCGCCCTTAATCGTGCCGATGCAGCCGGTAATATCGTCAAAAGTCTGCACTTCAATGCCCATTGCCGTAAGCTCCGCAGCAATATGCTCCGTCGTTTTAAATTCTTTGGTGCCCAGTTCCGGGTGCGCGTGCAGCCAGTGACGCTGCTCCAAAATGTAATTTTCAAGCGCTGTTGCCTGTTCCTTAAAATTCATTCTGCCGCACCTCCTTCACACTCGCCAAAGTTAAGTTCTGCCGTGCAGCCCAGCGCTGCCGCCGTGCTTTCGCAAATCGCAGCAAGCTGCGGCTGCATTGCCGTTAAATCTTCTTTGGCTTCGGCATATAAATACGCCGTCATCTGCACCAAATCGGTAATAATGTTAAACTGCGTGCCGCCGTTTACACCGCTAAAAGTCAACACCAGCGGCTTAAGCGGATTATTGACACGGCTGACCAGAGTCTGCGCGTTTAAAATGATGGCAGAAGCAGCCACAATGGCATCCTTGCCCAGATGCGGCGTAGAGCCGTGCGCCGAGCTGCCATGAACGGAAATTGCAATTTTTGTGTAATACATAGCCATACTCCTTAAAAGCGGCCGCCATTAAGGCAGCCGCCAAAACTATCCAAATATTAAAGGTAAATACCGCCGCCCGGTCCCAGAGGAATATCGAGGAAAATCCAAACCAAAAGCTGGATAATCCAGATAACTGCAAAGGAAACCGAGAACGGAACCATGTTGGCGATAACGGAACCAAGGCCCATCTCCGGCGCGTATCTGCGTACAAAGCCCAAAATAACCGGGCAGTACGGGAACAGCGGCGACAGCGGGTTGGTAATGGAATCGCCTATGCGGTAAGAAACCTGCGTAACGGCCGGGTCAAAGCCCATCAGCATCAGCATCGGCACAAAAATCGGCGCCAGAATCGCCCATTTTGCGGATGCCGAACCGATAAGGATATTAACAATACAGGATACGAAAATAAGGCCAACAAGCAAAGGCGCGCCGGTAAACTGCATGCTCTGCAAAAATTCCGCGCCCTTAATCGCCATAACAATGCCCAGGTTGCTCCATGCAAAATAGCTGGTAAACTGCGCAATAAAGAAGCACATAAAAATGTAGCTGGCCATATCTTTAAAACCTGCCGTAATATCGGCAAACAAATCCCTGTCGTTTTTATAACGGCCGCAGCCAAAGCCGTAGCAAGCACCAACAACAAACAGTGCCACCGTAACAGTTAAAATAATGCCGCTCATAAAAGGCGAACCGTTCGTCAAAACGGAATGGGTTTTTGGGTCTGCCAGCAGCGGGTCATCACCAATGCAGGCAGCAACCAGCGCGATTACAAACACAACAAAACCAACAGCAGCCCATTTTAAACCGCGTCTTTGTTCTTCAGTAACCTTGCCTTCTGATTCATCAAAGTTATATTTGGCAAGTTCTTCTTTGCTTACCGGGAAGCGTTTAACCATAAATTTTTCCGTCAACAGCGTACCAAAAATAGAAAGTACAAAGCAGGACGCAATCAAAAAGTACCAGTTAATCGCCATCGTGGCAGAATAATTCGGGTCAATCATGCGTGCGGCGTTTTCCGTAAAGCCGTAAGCCAAAGCGTCCGTCATGCCCAGCATAATGTTGGCGCTAAAACCGCCCGCTACACCGGCATAAGCCACAATCATGCCCAAAACCGGGCTGCGCCCCATGCCCATGTAAATAACGGCTGCCAGCGGCGGCATAACAATAAAGCCCGCATCGCCCGCAAGGTTGGCGTTAATGGCAACAAAAATAATGGCAAAAGTTACAACCCACGATTTGGCGTCGCCCATAACCTCTTTCATCATCGTAACCAAAAAGCCGCTCTTTTCCGCAACGGCCGCGCCGATAATGCAAACCAATACCATGCCCAACGGCGCAAAGCCCGAATAATTGCTTACCGCTTTACTGTACATATCGCGGAAGCCGTCTTTCGTCAGCAGGTTAATAACCTGAATGGTTTTGCCCGTACCGGGATGCACCGCACTGTAACCCATGCTGCCTAAAATTGCGGAAAGGATTACAACCACAATCGCCAGTATAATAAACAGGCTGACCGGGTCCGGCATCGCGTTGCCGATTTTTTCAATAAAGTCCATCGCTTTATCGAAAAAGCCCTTTTTCTGAACTTCGTTCTTTTCCATAAAACCACACTCCTCCCCATCGGGATATTAAAACAAAAGACCCCACAGATACCCTGTGGAGTCTCCGTTGACTACTTTAATTATAACATCTTAAAGCAGTAAAATAAACAGATTTGCATTTATTTTTATTAACGCAAAATTAGTAAACCAAAATATCGCTCAGGCTGTCAGCCGGTACGATAAAGCTTACAACGCCTGCTGCATACGGTGCAACTTCGTACGGTGCGTAGGTAACAACCAGCACTTTGCCGTCAAAGTAGAATTTGTCGCCGTCTTTTACTTCAACAGGGCCGAAGAAGGTATCTGGCTGTGCAGCAACTTTTTCAGCAACAACTTTGTTGATGCGGGCAAGGTAATCGCTGCCGGGTTTGAACAAATCGCTCAGCTGCAGTTCTTTGCCGCTGGTCAGGTCAAAAGTGGATACATCGTACAGAGTGGTGCCGTGCGCACCGCCGGTAAACAAGTAGCCGCGCTGTTCAACGCTCAGCAGCTTGTCACCGTTATACAAAACTTCGTAATTACCGTCCAGCCCGTAGCGCGGCACCATTGTACCGCCGTACATTTTGTCCTCCTGCCATCTGCTGTGCAGAGTGTAATTTACAAAGCTGCCCACGTCCTCAACAAAATCGCGAGCTTCCTTAACGCCTTTTTTGCCTGCAAAATTTTCTTCAAAGCTGATGCGCATAGCGTCCAGAGGTTTATCGCTTTGCGGCAGCGGGGAATATAATTGCAGCACGGCGTTAAAATTAAGCGCGTTATTTATTTTGCTGTCGGCAACGGGGCCTGCGCCTTTAACTTGCGGCACCTGCATTTTTACCCAGTCTTCGTCAACATCGTAACCTTTAACGGCCACACTGGCAAATGCAGATGCGCAAACTGCCATGGCAGCCAGAGCAATAGCAAGGGTTTTCTTTAATTTCATAAAAAAACCTCCTTAAAATCTGTTACGTTAATTATAACATACAAATTTAAGGAGGCAAAATTTTATAAATCGTCCGCAGCCTGCCGCCTGCATGCCGCCGCTGCCGGGATAAAGCTGAACACAGCCGCTGCCAGCACTACCGCAAGCACCAGCAGCCCTTCCTGCATGGTAAAACCAGCCGCCATATTAACGGCAGTTTTTTGCCGCAGCAGGTTGGCCAGCGCCGCAAACGCGCCGTGCCCCGCTGCAACACCCGCCGCCACGCCGATGCACGACAGCAGCATGCCCTGCAGAAAGTTAATCTTTATAATTTCCTTCTGCCCTGCGCCGATGGCACGCATAATGGCGTTGTCATGCCTGCGCATAGCCGCTGCCCAGTAGGTTGTAAAGGCAATGATAATCAGCGCCAACAAGATTACGGCGTAGCTGATAATCTGCAAAACCTTTTCGGCATCGCCCATTACGGAAAACAGTTCAATAATAATCTGCGAAGGGAACACAACCTGCATTTCCTTATTGTTGCGGTACTGCGAAAGCAGCGCCAGCGCCTGTGCATAGCCGCTTGGTTTAACCAGCACCGAAGTTACGCCGTGCGCCGCTTCGCCATGCCCTGCGTGCGCCTGCCAGATGCTTTGAATATCCGTTAAAATACTCTGGTCGTAAGGCCCGTTAACCGGCTGTAAAATGCCTACAACTTTATATTCCTGCGCATGCCCTTTGCTGCCCGGCAATTCCACCATGCCGTGCGAAGTTTTAAAGGTATCGCCAACCTTCATGCCAGTCATCTGCGCCATGCGCGCGCCCAAAACAGCTTCAAACGGCGCTTCAAAGGCACGCCCTTCGGCAATTTGCAGCCACTTGCCGCGCTGCGGGTTAATAACGTAATCAAAAATTTCCTTTTCCGTACCCGCCATGCGGAAGCCGCGGTAATTATCGCCGTAGCCGAAGGGAACAGCCATGCCCACGTTTTTGTTGGCGCGCAGCTTTTCCACTTCCGCATAGCTGATATTACTCATCGGCGTGTCCTTTAAAAATACCGTGTTCAGCACCAGCTGATTAGGGCTGCCTTTAGTGCCCGCCACAATGGGGAAAGGCTCCGCCGCAGAGCTTAAGCCGCTGTGCACGCCGTCTGCCAGCAGCAGCACCAGTACCGCCATGGCAATGCCTGCCGCAACAACAAGGCAGGCGATAAGGCTTTGCAGGGGTTTAAACATAATGTTGCGGCGTACAATTTTAATTATGCCCATGGCTCAGAAACCTCCCGCCTTTAATGTCAAACCATTCGTCAAACTGCTGCTTTACGCCCTCATCGTGGGTCGAAAGTATCAGCGCCGTGCCGTTTTCGCTGCACAAACCGCGCAGCAGCCCCAGCACAATGCGGCTGTTTTCAGCGTCAAGGCTCGCCGTCGGCTCATCTGCCAGAAGCAGCACCGGCTTATTGATAACGGCACGCACAACTGCAACGCGCTGCTGCTCGCCGATGCTTAATTTACCGGGCAGCACGTCCTTTTTGCCTGCCAGCCCCACACGCTCCAGCAAATCATGCGCGCGCCTTTTCAGTTCCGCCATGTCGCCGCCGGCAAAGTAACCCGCCAGCAAAATGTTTTCTTCCGCCGTCAGCGCTTCAATCAAATTCAGTTTCTGGAACACATAACCTATATTGCGCGCACGCCACAAATCGCGCTCACGCTCCGGCATGTTGTCAATGCGCTTACCGTTAAAATAAATTTCGCCGCCGCTGGGCGATAACAGCCCCGCAATCATGTGCAGCAGCGTGGTTTTGCCGCTGCCGCTCGACCCGGTCAAAAGCATCTGCCCGCCGGCATCCAGCGTCAGGTTATCAGCATGGCTGATGGTAATTACTTCGCCTGAAGGCTCAGTTACTTTTTTAAATACATTTTTAATTTCCAGCAGCATCACAAAGCCTCCAGCGATTGCGCCTGTATGCGCACAAGGCTTACAAAGCCGGTTTCGGCGTCAACTTCCGTGCCTAATTCCAGCGTGCCCGTTACGCTTATCGGCCTGTCAAACGGCAGCGCCACAACAGGCTCGGTTAACTGCACAACTACAATGTCCGCAGGCCAGTCGGCGTCCGTGCTGCAAAACGGGCAAATGCTCATTGGCTCGCGCGTCAGCACAAAAAAGTTAATGGTCGGCGTAAGCGGCGGCGCCATAAAACCCGCCATCTGTACCGTCTGCCCTTCGGCATTTTTCAATTTATCCGAAAAAGTAATGCCCAGCGACGAAACACCGGCATACATCTCGTCAAAAGTCATACTTATTGCTGCTTCCGCCCTGCTGCACAAAAAAGGCGGTTCGCAGTGAACCGCCTTTAACGGCAAGTCAGCAGCTGTAAACATACCGGCTGCCAGCAGCAGAAGCGAGAGCAGAAAACTTCTTAATAAGTTTTTCATCTGCCTGCCCCCATGCTTTTATTATTTTGCGTTTTTGGTGCCGTCAATGCCCAGCGCCCTTACCATGCCGAAGAACACTTCGGTGTTATCCATAACGCCGTTGAAGTATTCACTGCCGGGGCCCATGGCGTTCAGCAGCACATCGTCAGCGGAATGTACTTCCTGGGATTCTTTGTAAGGAATGTTGCCCGGTGCAAATTCGCCCTTCAGGTTCGGGTTGGCAATGGCTTTGTCGCCTGCCATAATTGCCGGTGCTGTCGGCACTTGTTTAAATTTGTAATCAATGTTGGTATCCGGGTGGTTGGCAAAATGTACTGCCAAAGTTACATCCGGGTCCGGGTTATCCGGATAGCCGTCGCCGTCGCGGTCCTCAAAGGTCGGCCAGCCTGCCGCTGCATAAGTGCGTACAGCTTCGCGGCCGGTTTTGCCGTCCAGTTCGTGATAAGTGCCGGTGATGCTTGCGCCGTGTGCATGGTCGGCAACCACGATAATCAGGGTATCGTTGCCGTTTTCAGCGGCAAATTTCTGTGCTACGCCAACAGCCTGGTCAAGTTCGATGTTGTCGTAAGCGGCGCGCTGCCAGTCCATAACGTGCAGCTGTTTATCAACGCAGGCGCCTTCAACCATCAGGAAGAAGCCGTTTTCGTTTTTGCTCAGCGTGTCGATAGCGCGCTCGGTCATTTCCACAAGCCCCGGCTGGTCGTTAAAGCCGCCCAGCACTTTCGGGTTTTTCAGCATGGCGCGGTCAATGTACACGTTCATGTTATCCAGCTGGTACAGGCCAAGGATTTTATCTTCATCGGCAGGAGTGTTCAAAAGCTCGGTTCTGTTGCCGGAGAAGGTATAGCCCAGATCCTGGAACTTCTCTACAACATTTACGTTATCCTTACGTTTGGAACCCGGCGTATCCATCGGGATGAAGTGACGGGAACCGCCGCCCATGATAACGTCCGGACGGTGATAATCTTCAGTCATCGTTTCAGCGATGAAGTTCTGTTCCGCACGGCGGCGCGTATGGCTCAGCATAGCTGCCGGAGTAGCATCCGTAATGTTGGAGGTGGAAACAATGCCGGTTGCCATGCCTTTGGTACGTTTAACCAGTTCGATAATATTTTCAACCTTCGGGTCGTCAAACGGGTCTTTGGTGCTGTTGGCATATACGCCCATAGCGTTGTTTACGGATTTATGGCCGGTCGCATAAGCGGATGCGCTGTTGGCGGAGTCCGTTACGAGCGAATCATAACCGGAAGTGGTAATAACTGCCATGTGGTCCATTTTTTCCATGTTCAGAAGGTCGTTGTATTTGCCGTCGCTAAGGCCTTTGGAAAGGATACGAGCCATTTCGCGTGCCTGCAGGCTCATGCCGTCGCCCACAAACAGGATTACGTTTTTGGCTTTCTTTTTAGCTTTGGCGTCGGTAACGGTGTAGTTGGCAACATTCTTTTTGCCGTCGGCAACAGCTTCAACCTTAACGTCGCCCGCTTTGGTAAAAGCAACGTCGGAGATGCAGTAAACGGTTACGCCATCGGCAGTTTTAACGGTGCCAGTTTTGCCAAAATATTTTTCGGCATCAACGCCATCCACGGTAACTTTAAAATTATTGGCAACGCCTTTAACTTCAACCTGCAAATCAAAACGCTGGCCTTTTAAAAATTTAGCGCGGTTAATAGGCATCAGGTTTACAGGGTTCTTTTCCTGTACGGTGTAGCCTGCGGCTTCAACATGCGCGGGCAGATATAAATTGCCGGCCGCGGCACAGCCAAAAATGCTTAAAAATGCGCAGATAGCGGCAGCAGTTTTTCTTTGTTTGCTGATGAATTTCATAAAACTTTCATCCTCCTTAAAATCAAATTGCTTGTATTGCTTTCAAGTTGGCTTTATTATAATTAAATTGTTTAAAAAACTGACGCTGTTTTAGTAAAAGGCGTGTAAAAAACAAACACCGCCCGGTAAATTTACCAAGCGGTGTTTAAATAAATGTTAAATTATTTTAAAAAGCCCTTTGCTTCAAGGTATTCCGCCAA
The DNA here is from genome assembly GCA_944390935.1 of Acidaminococcaceae bacterium. Classification (GTDB taxonomy): domain Bacteria; phylum Bacillota; class Negativicutes; order Acidaminococcales; family Acidaminococcaceae; genus Fusicatenibacter_A. Next base: position 8,231 of record CALXRU010000016.1, on the reverse strand, counting down.
AAACTTCGCCATGCGGTTAACCAGTTTCAGGCAGTTCAGCAAATGCTCGCGCGTGTTAAACTCGTAAGGCATCAAATCCTTACATTCGGACGAGCCAAACTCCTTAACAAACAAATCGTGGTATTCCCTGCTGTACGGGTAAACCTCTGCCAGCGGCTTTTCCTGCGGGCTGGTGCGCCCCACAAAATAGCTGATGACCATAATTGAACCAACCAGCGCGCCGCAAACAGCACGGGCGTGCCCCATACCGCCGCCGAACGCCGTCGTCATGTGCAGGGTTTCATCGCTTATTTTTAAGCCGCCTTCGGTGCGGAACGCCTGCAAAATCGCCTCGCCGCAGTTAAACCCGCTTTTAAAAGCATTACCGGCAGCCATGCCGATTCTTTCACTCAATTCACTCATATTATCCCCTCCTGCGCGGAAAGTTTTATAAATATATACTTCGGCACAGAAAATGTAAATCCTTTAAAAATAAATGAATTTGACTTTTTGTGACTGTTTGCTATAATAAATATAGAAATACAAATGTGCTGCCGATAGACGGTCAGCCCACATCGTTTAGTTAAATCTTATTAAGAAATAACCGCCCGGTTTTGCAGACACGGCGGTTATTTCTGTTTATGGACGTAGTCTTTTCCGAGGGTATAACCCAGAGAAAAAACTGCTATTGTATAACTTGCTATTGCAAGCCACGATAACATATCCACGTTATCCCCTCCTTCATAGTATTTCCGGCTTACGCCGGATTTCTATTTCATCGGAGAGTCACAGTCCCTCCGTTGGAGGGCTAACCGCCTACCGTTATGGCAGCACATTTGCTTTATTATGATAACAGAAAAATATAAACCTGTAAAGATAAAAGCGAAAGGCTGTACATTTAATTGTACCTGCCTTTCGCTTTTTATTTTTACATCATTTTACATCAGTTTTCCACAAGCCGTGCAGGTTGCAGTATGCGTAAACCGCTACGGGTTTATCGCCGCCGGCAAAGGCAAATTCCGCTGCCGGTTTGTCGCCCGGTTTAAGCGCTTTGCGCTGGCCGCCGCAAGCGGTTTCTACATAAATCCATTCAATGTAGTGCGCTTCCAGCATGGGGTGTTCGGCACTGCCAACCTGTACTTTCAGCACGCCGCCTTCCATGGTGTATACCGGCAGGTGTTTTTCCTGCGAGGCTTCCACGGTGTTGGCGGTCAGCTCTGCCATCGGTTCGCCGCAGCAAATAATGGGCACGCCGCTGTTTTTAATCATGCCAACCATGTTGCCGCAATGTTTGCAAACGTAAAATCTTTTTTCCATAACATTCATCTCCTTAAATAACTGCCATTTATTACAAAGCCGCTGCTTTGATTAACCGAGTGCCACGTCCAGTATCATCATTACGGTAAAGCCAACGATAAAACCTATGGTGGATAAATCGGCGCTTTCGTGTTCGCCGCCGCTTTGCGCTTCGGGTATCAGTTCTTCAACCACTACATAAATCATCGCGCCTGCGGCGAAGGCCAAGGCATAGGGCAAAATGGGCGTCATGTGCGTTACGGCATAAGCGCCCAGCACGCCTGCCATTGGTTCTACCACGCCGCTTGCCTGCCCGTACATAAAGCTTTTAAAGCGGCTTACGCCTTCCCGCCTTAGCGGGATTGACACTGCCGCGCCTTCCGGAAAGTTTTGCAGGCCAATACCCAGCGCCACCGCCATTGCTGCCAGTAGTGATGTGTTATCGCCTGCCGCTGCTGCCGCGCCAAAGGCTACGCCGACGGCAAGGCCTTCCGGTATGTTGTGCAGCGTTATGCTGAACACTAAAAGGATGCTGCGTTTTAAGTGCGTGGGGATGCCTTCGGTCTGGCCTTCTTTGGCAAAAAAGTGGGCGTGCGGCATTACGTGGTCCGCCAGGCACAAAAAGCCCGCGCCGCCCATAAAGCCGATGGCCGCTACCAGCCACGCCGGTATGGGTGCGCTCTCTGCCATTTCTATTGCGGGCTCCAGCAGCGACCAGAAGGACGCCGCTACCATAACGCCTGCGGCAAAGCCCAGCATCATGTTCAGTACGCGTTTATTGATTTCTTTAAAAAAGAACACCATGCCTGCGCCCAGCGCCGTCATAAACCAGGTAAAGCAGGTTGACGCCAGTGCCAGCAGGACGGGGTCGTTTATTTTTGCTAATAGTTCCATGTGTCACCTCTTGTATCTACTTTAATTATATATCAAAAAATAATTTTTACAATCTGTTTTGGCAAAAAGCGGGCAAATTATTTCCCGGGCAACAGAAAAACGCCCCTGATGTTCAGAGGCGCTCTTTCTGCTTTATGGAGAAATGGATTGAACATAAACGGGGAGGGCCGTTTATGCAGGGAACAAATTAAGCTTTGGCAAGCCGGCTGCCAATTTCCTTACATTCGGCTTTGGCGGTGTCGTCGGGTTCGCCCATGGCAAGCACGCCGGGGTGTAAAAGTTCTGCGCCGTCGGCCTGCACTCTGGCTTCCCAATCCTGCATGTAGCTGCCGCCCCAGCCGTAAGAGCCGAACAGCACTACTTTTTTGCCTTTTAATTTATCTTCAAGCATGGTAAAAAAGGGTTCAAATTCAGTTTCTTCCAAAACTTCCGCGCCCATGGCGCTGCACCCAAATGCAATTTTATCATAAGTGGCGGCTTCGTCGGGCGTTATTTCGCTTACGCTTTTAACAACGGCTTCGGCGCCACCTTCTTTAATGCCTTCGGCAACGGCTTCTGCCATCATTTGCGTGTTGCCCGTACCGGACCAGTAAATTACAGCTATTTCCATTATATATACCTCCTTTATATGGCAGCGGCGGCAACTTTTAAGGTTGCGCCTGTCTGCAATGCCCGCATCAATTTATCGCGGCACAGCGTGTAAGCGTCAAACAGTTTTTGGGCACGTTCTGCGTTGCCGTAAACTTTCCAGTAACCGCAGCATTTAAAGTTGCGACCTTTGTAACGCTTAAAACCTTCAATATCTTCCGGCGGATAGCCGAGCGCGATGCCTATTTCATGCGGGAACTCTCCGCCCGTGCTGATTTTGGCGGCAAGCGCATTTAAGAATTCTCCGGTGCTTACATTTTTATTGTAACCGCAGCGTTTTAAATAGTTTTGGCTGATTTGCCTTTGCAATACCTGCGCAAGCAGTTTTTCATCATACACCAAAATCAGAATATGGCTGCGGCAGCGGCAAAGCAGCTTAAATTTTGTGCCGCGCGCTTTAAACTGCCGGTTGTAAGCTGCCAGCACTTTATCTGCCTGCGGCATTAAATTGGCAGGGCAGCTGAACAGGCTGGCAGGTTTTATGCCGACAAGCGCCGGAGCTGCATGAAATGCAAAAAATTCATCTAAATTATTAAAGCCTAAAATTGACTGTACCATAACATCTCCTAAAAGTAAGACAGCTAACCAAATATTCCTCAGGAGGGGCATTGGTCAAAGCGCAGTTATTTAAGCAGTAATCAAAAGAAGAAGGTTCTTTAGAATACTTGGTTAGCGTTATCTAACTTACATTTGCAGTATAACACAAAAAGACGTAGTTAGCAATACCTAACTACGTCTTTTTTACAAAATTTTTATCGTTTGCTGAACAGCTTAAACAAATCTGTTTTCTGCTCGCTCATAAATTTATAATCCGGCACGGCTTCTTCCGCTTTTTTGCGGGCGGCTTCCAGGTCGTAAAACACTTCCCACTTGGCGTGGTTTAAAACGTGCGGGTCGGCCAGGCGCAGCAAATACGCCGGGTGGTAGGTGGCAATGCAGTCAAACCCCTGCTTTGTTTTAAACCATTTGCCGCGGTCGCGCGTAATGCGCATATCGGGGTTGCCCAGATAGTGCAATGCTACGCTGCCCAGCGCCACTACAACCTTGGGCTGCAAAATTTCCAGTTCTTTTTCCAGCCAGCGCTGAGCACAAAAATCTGCTTCGGCAAGGTTAGGCGTGCGGTTGCCTTTGGGGCGGCATTTAACAATGTTGGTAGTTATTACCCTGTCGCGCGTCATTTTGGTTGCCCACAGTGCTTTATCCAAAAGCTGGCCGGATGGGCCAATCAACGGGCAGCCGTAATCATCCTCGACGCCGCCGGGACCTTCGCCCACAAACACTATCGGCGTTTCGGCGCAGCCAAACCAGCCCACAGGCCCTTTGGCAAATTCGCATAATTTACACTGGCGGCATTTGGCAAGCTGCGCGCCCAGTTCTTTTAACGCTTCTTCCTTCAATTTGCGTCATCTCCCAATCTAATCCACTGCCGAGTGATGTTGTAGTTTGTTTTTATAAACGGCAGGCAGTTTTTAAGCTGCGTGCGCCCTTCCTTAACGGCGTATACGGCGGCGTGCATGGTGCCGGACATTGGCGAAACCAGCTTGGAAACGCTGATGACGTTAACCAGCCCGCCGTTTGCGTTAAACACGCTCTGGTTCATGTTGATATACCAGTTGTCGCTGTTCTGCGGCTGGTGCCCGTCCATTTCAGCAATTACTATGTAATCCGCGCCCACGCCCTGCGCCTCGCGGACGAAGTAGCTCATGGGGTAAAAGTTTTCGCGGCTTAAATTGATGTTGTCATCCATTATAATGTAGCGCGGCAGCATGTTCTGGTATTCCGTCAGCAAAAAGGTCTGGATATCGGGCAGGTAGGGGCGTTTTTCCAGCGCACGGCTGTGCCCTATCCACACCGCAACCAAAGGCTCGCTGCCGTTAAGCTGCTGCATCGGCGTTGTGGCAACCAGCCCTGCTTCGCGTGCTTTGCGCAATGCTTCATAGTAGTTGTGTACGGATACGTCAAAATACATTGCCATATCGTGCTGCTGCGTTGCCAGTTTTGGCGATACGCTGTATTTGTACTGTTTGCCAAACTGCTTGTAGCCGCCGAAGAAGGTTTGCAAACTGCCCGGGATGGGGTCGGCAGTGTTGGTAATGCGCCACAGCAAAATCTTATCGCCGTAGGCTTCGGCAAAGGCTTTATTGCCAATCGCAGGCGCACCGAAGGTAATTACCGGCACACGCCATTTTTCAATGCCCATGCTGACGAGCCGCTCCGCCGCAAGCGTTGCCACTGCGCCGCCAAGGCTGTGCCCTGTTAAAAGCACCCTTACTTTGGGGTTGGTTTTAATTTCGTCGATAAATTTTTTAGTGCTGCTGCCGTCCTGCATGGTGGCGCTTAAAACGGTGTTGACGTATTCATTAAAGCCCTTATGCACCATCGGCACATGCTCATCGCCTTTGGTGTTGTTGGCAAAGTCAATAAACTCCTGCAAGTTGGTGCCGCCGTATGGCACCTGTTCCGTTTCAAGGTTTATCTTCCAGTCCTTTTTATTGGCAGTTCCGCGGAAGCCGACAACGTAAAAATCAAGGTCGTGCACTTTATCGCGGCTTTTGGCGACTACAAAGCTGCTGTCCACCTTGCCGTCCTGCAATTTAACCGGCACAATTTCCCAGCCGTAATCGCGCAGGTAGGCAATTTCCGGTGCCTGCTGCGGGTCGTAAATGCCAATGCAAAGCCCCGCGGCGATGTTTACCGCCTCGGTAAAATAATAGTCCTTAAAAATTTGCCGTTTTTCATCCGCCGTGGGCGCTGCCAGTGCCTGCACCGTTAAGCTGCAAAGCAAAAGGCACAGCACGCAGATTAGTTTGATGTGTTTCATATTGTTACCTGCTTTATGTTAAGTGATAGTTTAATTATAACACTATTAAAGGCAAATAAAAAGAACGCATCTTCCGAAGAAAATGCGTTCCGGTTTGTTTACAAGCCGATTCTATATAATTAATTGGGATTAATAACTATATATTACAGACGAACCACATTTGCAGCCTGCTCACCGCGCGGGCCTGCAACTACGTCGAATTCTACAGCCTGACCTTCTTCAAGGGTTTTGAATCCATCGCACTGAATAGCGGAAAAATGTACAAATACGTCGCCGCCTTCTTCGCGTTCAATGAAACCATAACCTTTTTCTGCATTAAACCATTTTACTTTGCCAGTCATTTTCTGGGCCTCCTAAAAATATTACTTAAGTGCAAAAACCACTTTCTTGCACTCACTCCGCCTATTATACCCTATCGATATAAATAAAGCAAGCTTCTTTATGCAAAATAAGCAATATTTTCAGCAAAAAGTGTTTAATTTGTTACGTTCTATCAGCTGTTCCTTCTGTTCGCGCGTTAATTGCTTAATGGCGTATTCGCGTTTTAAGGCTTCCGGTTTGTCTGCCAGCTCCTCGCTGTAAACAAGCTCAACCGGCGTGCGGCTGCGGGTGTACTTGGCGCCGTGCCCGCTGTTATGCGCTTTTACGCGGTGCTCAAGGTCGCTCGTCCAGCCGGTGTAAAGCGTGCCGTCCGCACAGCGCAGCATATATACATAAGCCGGCATTATTTTACAACTTCTACTTTTTCCATAACCACAGGTTCAATCGGGCGGTCTCTAAAATCGGTAGGCACAACGCCGATTAAACGTACACGGTCCATGCCTTCAACAATTTTGCCGAAGATTGCATGGTGCCCGTTAAGCCAAGGGGTAGGCGCCAGCGTGATGAAGAACTGGCTGCCGCCGGTGTTGGGGCCTGCGTTTGCCATGGAAAGGATGCCTTCATCGTCGTGCTTTAAGCCTTCGCCGAATTCGTCTTTAATTTTGTAACCCGGGCCGCCCATGCCGGTGCCGGTCGGGTCGCCGCCCTGAATCATAAAACCGTCGATAACGCGGTGGAAGATAATACCGTCGTAAAAGCCTTTGTTAACCAGGTCCAAAAAGTTTTTGGCGGTCATCGGCGCTTTGTCCTCAAAAATTTCGGCAACAAATTCGCCTTTATTGGTAGTAAATTTAACTTTGCTGTTTTCGCTCATCGCTATGCCTCCAGTCATAATTTGTGCTGCTATTATTTTACACAATTTATCCTGCCTGCTGCAAGTTTTTTATCGCTGCGCGCAGGCGATTTATTTTTGGCAACAAAAAAACAGCGGTTTTTCCGCTGTCTTTTTGTTTATGTTAGCTGTTTATACCAATCAGATGAGCTCGATAATTGCCATTTCAGCAGCGTCACCGCGGCGAGGACCAACTTTATAAATACGGGTAAAGCCGCCCTGGCGGTCTGCGTATTTAGGAGCGATCTCGTTAAACAGTTTTCTCGTTGCTTCTTCGTCCACGAGCTCAGCCATTACCAGGCGGCGTGCATGAAGGTCGCCGCGTTTAGCCAAAGTAATCAGTTTAGCAGCTTGTTTGCTTACTTCTTTAGCTTTAGTTACGGTGGTTTCGATTCTCTCGTGTTTGAAGAAAGAACTTAAAATGCTGCGGAACAAAGCTTTACGGTTGCTGGAATTGCGGCCCAGTTTTCTGTATGCCATCTGTTTCCGACCCCCTTCTTATTCTTCTTCATTTTTGCGCAGTGCAAGGCCAAGGTCGCTGAGTTTCTTTTTAACTTCCTCAAGCGATTTGCGGCCGAGGTTGCGCACTTTCATCATATCTTCTTCTGTTCTCTGGATAAGTTCATCAACAGTGTTGATGCCGGCACGGCGCAGGCAGTTGTTGGAACGTACGGACAGGTCAAGGTCATCGATGGAAACGCTGCCTGTACCGGTCTGCGCACCCTGTTCATCTGCGGAAGCTTCTTCCGTACCGCCGGATACTGTAATGATGCCGGATGCAGTTTCTGCTGCCGGCTGGAACATTTTCAGATAGTCAATCATAATGCCGGATGCCATGCTTACCGCAGTATCAGGCTCTACGCTGCCATCTGTCCAAACTTCCAGAGTCAGTTTGTCATAGTTGGTAACATTACCTACGCGAGTATCGGTAACACCGAACTTCACTCTGGTAATAGGAGAATATATGGAATCAACTGGAATAACTCCTATCGGCTGATCCGCACGTTTATTCTTATCTGCCGGAACATATCCCAAACCCTTATCTACATAAATTTCCATGTTGAGTACCGCATCGGTATCCAGCGTGGCAATGTGCAGTTCAGGGTTTAAAATTTCAACATCGGCGTCAGCAATAATGTTTGCTGCGGTTACTTCCTGCTCGCCGCTGCATTCAAGGCGCAGAGTTTTAGGTTCTTCACCGTGCATTTTAAGGCACAGGCCTTTGATGTTGAGGATAATGTCTGCGACGTCTTCCCTGACGCCAGGAATTGTAGAGAATTCATGCAGTACACCTTCGATTTTTACGCTGGTTACTGCTGCGCCCGGCAGTGAGGACAGCAATACTCTGCGAAGGCTGTTGCCGAGAGTAATGCCGTAGCC
>CALXRU010000015.1 GCA_944390935.1 Acidaminococcaceae bacterium | reverse complement strand
GTACCAAGCAAAGAAAAATTGTTAAAGGCTGCCTTGCTGAACTTACAAAAGTTGGTTACTGGTTAGAAAACGAAGATCATTCTGATTATTTGCTTAAATTGTTAGAAGATATTTTAAAATATCCTGATATTGTTATTGATAACCGCAAAGCCGGTACTTTACAGGGTTACGTTATAAGAAATCAATATGACCTTTCACCGGAAGAAGCAAAAGAACTTGCCAGCAAGTTAAACGAATATTTTAAATAAGCCCTGCTATAAACAAATCCCCGATACTCAAAGTACCGGGGATTTTTGTTTTAATGTAAATTTAAGTTTAGTTTGCCGCTGCGGGTTTGTTGTTTTTGCGTTCGCGCATTTTAATCCACATCGGGCCTGCAAGGCAAATGGAAGTATAACCGCCGCTTGCAAAGCCAACCAGCATTGCAAACATAAAGTTATGAATGGTTGCGCCGCCATAAAGGAAGATTACCAATACGGCAAACAGCGCGGTTGATTCGGTATAAACGGTACGGGTCATGCACTGCCAGATACTGGTTTCAACCAGTTCCTCCAGCCCTTCGCTGCGGCGGTGCAGTTTAAGGTTTTCACGGATACGGTCGAAAATAACAACCGTGCCGTTGATGGAAAAACCTACAACCGTCAAAAGCGCTGCTACGAAAGAAGAATCCAGTTCCATCTGGAAGAAGGAGAAATAGCTGATGGTTACAAATACGTCGATAACCAGTGCCGCTACCGCAGCCACCGCAAAGTTAAATTCAAAGCGGTATGTGATGTACACAATCATCAAAAGCCACGAGAGCACAACCGCCATCGCCGCCTGCTCAATCAGCTCCTCGCCAATCGTCGCGCCGATGTTTTCCATTCGGTTAATCTGGTAATCGCCAAGGGCTTTCATGTCGTTAACCGCAGCACGCAGCTGTTCATCTTCAACAAGCCCGGTGCGGATAAGCACGCTTTTGGAGGCTTCGTTGTTAGTGCTGTTTTCCAGCTGGATGATACTGTTGCCCATGCCGTGTTCGTTTAAAACATCGCGCACCTGCGCAACGGTAACTTCCTGGTTAAAGGTTAAATCGACGATACTGCCGCCGGTAAAATCAATACCCATGTTAAAGCCGCGGGTAAAAATGGAAACTACGCCCAGCACAAGCACAATCAGCGTAAGCCCCATAAAGTATTTAAAATGCTTTACAATCGGGAATCTCATTATTTAGCCGCCTCCTTTTTGGGATATTTAACTCCGTAAAGGAAGCCGTTTTTGGTAAGGTTGCTTGCCAGTAAGAAGTTCATTAAGAACTTGGTTACCGTAATGGCGGTGAACATACTTAAAACAACGCCAAGGCCCAGCGTTACGGCAAAGCCCCTGATCGGGCCGGTGCCCAGATAGAACAGGATTAAGGCTGCGATAAGCGTGGTGATGTTGGAGTCGAAAATGGTTACAAACGCACGCGAGAAGCCTTTATCCATTGCGCTGCGCAGGGTTTTGCCCGCTGCAACTTCTTCTTTGAAGTGTTCAAAAATAAGTACGTTGGCGTCAATCGCCATGGCAATGGACAGGATAATGCCCGCTATGCCCGGCAACGTCAGCGTTGCATCAAGGTAACGCATGATTAAGAGCAAGAGCATTACGTACAGCAAAAGTGCGATATCCGCAACAACGCCCGGGATACGGTAGAACAAAAGCATGAAGGCGAAAATGCCCACAATGGCAATGGAGAACGCCACAATGCTCTTTTCTTTGGAGTCCTGACCGAGGGTCGGACCTACGGTACGGTTTTCCATTACTTCAATTTTAACCGGCAGAGAACCGCTGCGCAGCAAAATTGCCAGGTGTTCCGCTTCTTCCATGCTGCGGGAGCCGGAAATCTGCGCTTTGCCGCCGGTAATTGCTTCCTGTACAACAGGGCTGGTCAGCACTTCGCCGTCCAGCAGAATGCTGATGGGGCGGCCGATGTTGCGCGCCGTCAAATCGGCAAATTTTGCGCCGCCTTCGTCGGTAAATTCAAGCCCTACAACGCTTTGGTTGGCGCCGGTCATCTGCGCACGCGCGTCGCGCAAATCCTTACCGGTTAAAACGGTGGTGCCGTTAACGTCCTTAAACTCCAGCATGGCGGTACGGCCCAGCATGTTAATAGCCTGGTCCGGGTCTTTAATGCCCGGCAGCTCAACAATAATGCGGTCCTTGCCCTGACGCTGGATAACAGGCTCGGTTAAGCCCAGCTCGTTAACGCGCCTTTCAATAATTTTTACGGTTCTGTTTAAAGCATCGTCGTCAATCTTCGCTTCCGGCGTTTCAATCGCCTGCAGCACAACATGCGTGCCGCCCTGAAGGTCGAGGCCCTGCTTGATGGAATTAGCCAGCGGATTGATGTACATAATGAACCCGCCGATAATAGCCAATGAGATGATCAGGAATTTGCCTAACTCATTCCATCTCAAAGTTATTGCCCCCTTTATTCTTTTTTATCAAATTACCTGCATTTTGCCGCCTGCAATTCAGTGATAACGTAATCCATTTTAACGTCATGCTCATCGCAGATTATTTCATCGCGCAGCAAAATACCGTAAGTAATGCCTGTTTTAACGGCATTTGTGCAAGCAGATAAGAAGCGGTCGTAATAGCCTGCGCCCATGCCGATGCGCCCGCCGGACAAATCAAAGCCAACGCCCGGCACCAGCACCAGGTCAATCTGCTGCGGTGCAATTACAGGCGCGTTTTTTGCCGCCGTGCGGATGCCGTAAGCGCCAATTTGCACATCGGCCAGCGCTTTAAGCTGCACTGCCTGCATGATGTGCGCACCGGTTACAAGCGGCACGCAGACAGTTTTGCCCTTTTGCAGCGCGTCATTTATAACGGCGTCGATGTTTACTTCGTTGCCAAAGGCAAGATACGCAAGCACCGTTTTTGCATCTGCGTAAGCATTGCCTGCAATAATACGCGCGCAAATCTCGCTGCTTTTGGCCGCCACTTCTGCCTTAGAAAGCCGATTGCGCAAAGATTTAAGTTCTTTGCGCAATTGAGTTTTATCCATTATTTCTTTTCATCAAGCAGCTCCTGCTTGGCAGGGTCCTGATAAGCGCTGATAGCGGTACGCAGGAATTCAACTTCTACGTTTTCGCAAACTTTGAGGACGACTTTCTTCTCGCTCAGACGGGTAATGGTGCCGTACATACCGCCGACGGTAACAACCTTATCACCCTTTTTCAAAGATTCAAGCATGCGCTGTCTTTTCTTTTCTTCTTTCTTATGCGGTCTGTCAATCATCCACCAGAAGATAAATGCCAGAATTAAAAAAGGCCAAACACCGCTGAAGAAAGATAAAATACTATCCATTCGCTTACCTCCTCAATTAACTACTATACTGTCTATTTTAATTTATTTACGGCAAAATAGCAAGTTTTTTAGCCGCGGTAATTTGCAAGGTACGCCTCGCGGAATTCCGGGAAACGGTCCTCGGCAATTGCCTGACGGATTTGTTTTGCCAGGTCGAGCAGAAAATGCAGGTTGTGAATTGTGAGCAGCCTTAACGCAAAAAGCTCCTCTGCCTTGAACAAGTGCCTGATGTACGCGCGCGAGAAGTTGCGGCAGGTGTAGCAGTTACAGCGCTCGTCAATCGGGCGGAAGTCTTCTTCGTAAGTTTTATTGCGCACAACCAGACGCCCTTCCGGCACCATGGCCGTGCCGTTGCGCGCCACCCTTGTGGGGAACACGCAGTCGAACATATCGACGCCGAGGTTTACGCCTTCAATAATGCAGTCCGCCGTGCCGACGCCCATTAAATAACGCGCCTTGTTCTTGGGCAGGTGCACCGTCGTATCGGCTAAAATGTCATACATCATCGGCTTCGGCTCGCCCACGCTTAAGCCGCCGATGCCGTAGCCCGCAAAATCCATCTGCGTCAGGCTGTCGGCGCTCATTTTGCGCAGGTCTTTATACATACCGCCCTGCACAATGCCGAACAGCGACTGGTCCTCGCGGGTATGCGCTTTTAAGCAGCGCTCCGCCCAGCGCGTGGTACGTTCCGTCGATTGCTTGGCGTACTCGTAATCCGCAGGGTACGGAATGCATTCGTCAAACGCCATAGCGATATCCGCGCCCAGCGCTTCCTGCACCTGCGTGGCAATCTCCGGCGACAGGAACTGTCTGCTGCCGTCGATGTGGGAACGGAAGGTTACGCCTTCCTCTTTAATTTTGCGCATCGCCCCCAGGCTGAAAACCTGAAAGCCGCCGCTGTCTGTGAGCATGCCGCGCTTATAGTTCATAAACTTGTGCAGGCCGCCGGCTTTTTTAACAAGCTCGTGCCCCGGGCGCAAAAACAAATGATAAGTGTTGGAAAGTATTACCTGGCTGCCCATGTCGTAAAGTTCTTCGGGCGACAGGGTTTTTACTGTTGCCTGCGTGCCGACCGGCATGAACATCGGCGTTTCAAACGTGCCGTGCGGCGTGTGCAGGCGCCCCAAACGCGCGCCGCTGCGGCTGCATTCCTTAATCAGTTCGTAAGTAACAGCGTGCATTGTTGTCCTCCGTTTTTATAAATGGTCGGTGATGAACATGGCATCGCCGAACGAGAAGAAGCGGTATCTTTCGCGTACTGCTTCTTCGTAGGTTTTAAGCATAATCTCGCGGGTCGATAAGGTGGAAACCAGCATCAACAGCGTGCTTTGCGGCAGGTGGAAGTTGGTAACAAGCGCGTCTACCATTTTAAATTTATAACCGGGGTAGATGAAAATATCCGTCCACGCCGCGCCCGGTTTAATAACGCCGCCCCCTGCGGTTGCAGCTGCTTCCAGCGTGCGCACCGCCGTTGTGCCGACGCTTACAATGCGCCTGCCTGCGGCTTTGGCTTTGTTAATGGCTTCTGCCGCCTCGGGCGTGATGGTGTAAAACTCCTTGTGCATGATGTGGTCTTCGATGCGTTCCTCGCTGACCGGGCGGAAAGTACCCAGCCCGATGTTGAGCGTAACGAAAACTTCTTCGCAGCCCATGTCCTTTACATTCTGCAAAAGCTCTTTGGTAAAGTGCAGGCCTGCCGTCGGTGCGGCAGCGCTGCCCTTGTCGCGGCTGTACACCGTCTGGTAGCGTTCTTTGTCTTCCAGCTCTTTTGTGATGTATGGCGGCAGCGGCGTTTCGCCAAGGCGGTCCAGAATTTCTTCAAACACGCCTTCAAATTCAAAGCGCGCAATGCGTCCGCCAAATTCGGTGTTATCCACAATCTCGCAGCTTAAATCGTCGCTGAACTTAATCTTCGCGCCGATGCGCAGGCGTTTGCCCGGGCGCACCAAAACTTCCCAGTCCGTTGCGTTCAGGCGGGTCAGCAAAAACACTTCCGCCTTGGCGCCTGTATCCTTGGTGCCGTGCAGGCGCGCAGGGATAACGCGGGTATCGTTAAACACCAGCAAATCGTCAGGGCGCAGGTAGTTGGGCAAATCGTAAAAATGGCGGTGCTCCAGCTTGCCCGTATCCTTATCCACCACCAGCAGGCGCGAATGGTCGCGCGGCTCCATCGGGGTCTGCGCAATCAGCTCCTGCGGCAAATCATAATTAAAATCGCTTACTTGCATTTTTTCTCCACACTTTTCAATATATTTTGGCAACATTGGTGTTGCGGTAATAGTAACGCAAAATCTGTTTATAATAACCGGCGGCATTGCCCGCGTCGTTGGCAAGCTGACGCGCCCCCCACAGGCTTAAGCCAAGCCCTGTGCCGCTGCCGCGCCCTTTAAAAATAACCTTTTCGCCATCCACTCCGCTGATGAGCTTAATGGTTTTGGCAATGCCTGTTTCCGTTTTTTCCTTGTCTTTAAGTTCAATCTCTATCTCTTTGCGGCCGATTTCCATGCCCAGATAATTTTCAATCGGCACGTCCAGTTTATCGGGTATCGGGCGCGTAACTTCAATGCTAAACAGCGTGCTTGGCAGCCCGAACAGCTCCATCGCCTTGGCGGAAGGCACAATTATGCTGCCCTTGTCCCCCGCAAAACCAAGCTGCAAAACACGGCCCGTGTCGCTTCTGTCCGGCGCGTCCGCATCCATGTCGGAAAGCTGAATGCTGCCCAGCTTGCCGCAGTCGTAACCGCCGCGCTGTAAACCGGCGGCAATGTCTTTTGCTTCAAAACTGCGCTCCCAGTTATAATCGGGCGCGTCGCCGTCAAAATCCTTTACGCTGCGCAGGTACGGCAAATACCGCCCGATGACGTTCTCGCTGTTTTCGGTATAGCCGCCGCTGCTTAAAGTAGTGTAGGCAGCAATCAAACTGCCGCCATAGGTTACAACCTCGCCTTTGGTAGCGTCAATCAGCTTGTTCAGCGGGCGCTGCTCGCCATCCACGCCGGTGTAAATAAAATTCTTTTCGCCCGCGCGGATATCAAAATCAGGGTCGCTGCCGTTTTGCGCCGTATATAATGCGTAGGTGCGCATGGCAACGGCCTGTGCCTTTAAAGCCTCGTCCGGAAAATACGCCGGTACGGTGCGCCCCATAACGCTGTACAGGTATTCTTCAACCGGCAGCACGTTGCGCACGACAAGATTTTTGCCGCCGCGCCGCAGCAAAATTTCAATGCTCCCGCGGTATTCCCTGCCGTTAACCTTAATGCCCTCGCCTTCAACCGTGGCAACAGCGTCGCCGAAGCTCATATCTTCAACATTAAGACTGTGGTTGGCAGCGTTAAAATAATACTTGCCCGCCTTAAACATAAATTCGCGGCTGTTACCGCCGCCGTAAGCGCGCGTTTTAACAGTAAAATCGGCATCGCTGCTTATTTCTGCCGTAAACTGGTCTGCCACAAGGCCGACGGAAATTGTACCGGCAGCCTGCGCAAACGGCGTGCCAACCAGCATCAGCAGGCACAGCAATGCGGCATATAAAATTTTCATCGGCTGCCTCCTTCCGTCAAGCTTTGGATTTCGGCTTTTTCTCGTAGCGGTCGCGTTCGCTGAACACGCAGCCGCAGTAAGGCTGGCGGTACAGCTCCAGCTCTAAGCTGATATCGACGCCGCGCTGATAACCCACGCGGAAATCTTCATAATAAAAGGGAATGTCAAACTCTTTGGATGCTTCCTCCGCCAGTTGTTTAATCAGTTCATGCTTTTGGTAAGGGCTTACCAGAAGCGTCGTTGTAAAAGCATCATAGCCGTGCTCTTTGGCATACTGCGCCGCGTAACGCATACGGGTACGGTAGCAGTAAGCGCAGCGGCAGCCAGGTTCGTCCAGCATGCCGCGCACACATTCTTCCAAAGGGTAACTTTTATCCACCGTAAGGTGGTATTTTTTCTTTTCGCAAAGCTCGCGCAGGGCGGCAATGCGGCGTTTAAATTCCTTGTAAGGGTGAATGTTGGGGTTAAAAAAGATAATGTCAAACTGCACGCCGTCCGCCGTCAGCTTTTCCGTGGGATAGCAGGCGCACGGCCCGCAGCAGGCATGCATTAAAAGTTTCATTAACGTTTCTCCTCTTTATAGGGCAGGCCCAGATATCTGTACGTTTCGCGCGTGGCAATGCGTCCGCGCGGCGTGCGCTGGATTAAGCCCAGCTGCATCAGATACGGCTCTATTACGTCCTCAATAGTGTCGCTTTCTTCGCTGACCGCAGCGGCAATGGTTTCAATGCCGACCGGACCGCCGTTAAAGGTTTTGACAATCGTCTGCAAAATGCGGCGGTCGTTGCGGTCCAGCCCGTACTGGTCTACTTCAAGGCGTGCCAGCGCTTCATCGGCAACCTTCGCCGTAATGCTGCCCGCGCCTGCCACCTGCGCAAAATCACGCACGCGCTTTAACAAACGGTTGGCAACACGCGGCGTACCGCGGCTGCGGCGGGCAATGGCCTGTGCGCCCTCACGGTCGATGGCAACGCCCAAAATTTCTGCCGCACGCTCAATAATAAAGCACAGTTCTTCAGGCTTATAAAATTCCAAACGGCACTGCACGCCGAAACGGTCGCGCAAAGGCGCAGCAATGGCGCCCAGACGTGTTGTTGCGCCAATCAGCGTAAACTTCGGCAAATCAAGGCGTACACTGCGCGCGCTCGGCCCTTTGCCGATGATGATGTCCAGCGCAAAATCTTCCATGGCGGAATACAAAATCTCCTCCACCGTTTTGCTCAGACGGTGAATTTCGTCGATGAACAAAACATCGTTCTCGCCCAGATTCGTCAAAATCGCTGCCAGATCGCCCTGACGCTCAATCGCCGGGCCGCTGGTTACGCGGATGTTGACGTTAAGTTCGTTGGCAATAATGTTGGCCAGCGTGGTTTTGCCAAGCCCCGGAGGTCCGAACAAAAGCACATGGTCCAGCGCTTCGCCGCGTTCTGCCGCTGCCTTGATAAACACCTGCATATTCTGTTTTACCTGGTTCTGCCCGATGTATTCGGCAAGGCGGCGCGGGCGCAGGCTGTACTGCCAGCCGTCAGTATCCTGTTCCCTGCCGGTAATAATTCTTTCCTGTTCGTTCATTATTTCCTCCCGGCAAATACCTTAAGCACCTGCTTGATAATATCCTCGCATGGCATTGCTTCGTAACCCGGCACGGTTTTTAAGGCCGGTACAATCTCGCTGTTGCTGTAACCAAGTGCCTGCAAAGCCTCAATCGCTTCGCCGACGGCGTTTTGCGGCACATCGCTCTGCGGGTAAAATACAGCGTCAATCACATCGCTGCCGCCGCTAATTTTATCCTTCAATTCCAGCAGCAGGCGTTCCGCCGTCTTTTTGCCAATGCCCGGCAGCTTGGTCAGCGCCTTCATGTCGCGGTTTTCCACCGCCATGTAAAAATCATCCGGCTTTACAGCCGATAAAATACCCAGCGCAACCTTGGGGCCAACGCCGCTGATGCCTATTAACAGCACAAATAAATCGTAATACTGCTTTTGCAGAAAGCCGAACAGTAAAATCGCGTCCTCGCGCACGGAAGTATAGGTATGCACGCGCACCTCGCTGCCCATGGTAAGCGCCGCAAGGTTGGCCGAGGGCATAAACACGCGGTAACCGACGCCGCCCGGCGTTTCTATCAGGCAGTATTCATTTTGTAGTTCTGCAACTTTGCCTTTTATTGAACCAATCATTTTGCCAGCTCCGTCCATCTTCTTGTTGACGCCGTGTGCAGCCCGCAGATGGCCATTGCCAGTGCGTCCGCCACGTCGTCGGGTTTTGGTGTTTCGCGCAGGTTTAAAAGGTGTTTAACCATAAACTGCACCTGCTTTTTATCGGCACTGCCAAAGCCAACTACCGACTGTTTAACCTGTATCGGCGTAAACTCCAGCACCGGCAGGTTATGGTTGGCCGCCGTTAAAAGCACCACGCCGCGCGCCTGCCCTACGCTGATTGCCGTCGTAACATTGCGGTTAAAAAAAAGCTGCTCCACGCTCATAATATCGGGGCGGTATTCTTCAATAAGCTCCGTCAGCCCGTCGTAGATTTTTTTTAAACGCAGTTCCGGCAGTAAATCCTTATCGGTAAACACCGCGCCGTAATGCACGGGGCGCAGGCGGTTGCCAATCATCTCCACCAGCCCAAAGCCGCAGATAGCGGTGCCGGGGTCAATACCTAATGCCAGCATACACAAACTCCCGTCTTATACAAAGCAGGCAGGCCGTTAAGCCTGCCCCCTGTAAATTTCAATTATTCTTCGTCATCTTCCGGCAGGTCTGCGTTGGTGTAAACATCCTGCACATCGTCAAGGTCGTCCAAAAGGTCCAGCATTTTCTGCACTTTGGCAACGCCTTCTTCATCAAGCTCGGCCATTGTATCGGGAATCATGGTAATTTCTGCCATGGCAACCTCTACGTTGTTGTCGGCCAATGCTTTTTCCACAGCGTCAAAGTCTTTCGGCTGGGTGATGATTTCAAAAGCGCCTTCTTCGCTCTTAACATCTTCGGCGCCTGCGTCCAGCGCAATCATCATCAGGTCGTCCTCGGTCAGGCCTTCGTTTTCCTCAGCGTCGATGCTGAATACGCCTTTGCGTTTAAACATCCAGTTTACGCAGCCGGTTTCGCCCATGTTGCCACCGGATTTGCTGAATACGTGGCGCACATCGGCAGCGGTGCGGTTGCGGTTGTTGGTAAGTGCGGATACCATAACGGCAACGCCTGCCGGGCCGTAGCCTTCGTAAGTAATTTCTTCGTAGTTGCCGCCTTCGGCAGCGCCCTGTCCTTTTTTAATGGCACGCTGAATGTTGTCTTTCGGTATATTGTTGGCCTTAGCTTTGCTGAGTGCCAGTTTTAATCTCATATTGCCGGTAGGGTCAGGGCCTCCCATCTGCACAGCAATGGTAATTTCTCTGCCGATTTTGGTGGTAATTTTACCGCGCGCAGCATCGGCTTTGCCTTTTTTGTGTTTGATATTAGCCCATTTAGAATGTCCGGACATAACTGATTCCTCCTAAAAACTTAACTGGTTATTAACCCATAATACTAAACTATTATACTACAACGCGCCGGTCATTTCAATAATTTATGCGCACGCCTGTGCGGATGTTTCCTTTTATTTACATTTATCCTTGTTTTGCCGCCGCTTGCTATTGTATAATAACATTGGTGATGAAATGAAAATATTTTTATGGCTGCTTGCCGCGGCGTTTTTGGCGGCGGGCATTTACCAAAAAGAATATACGGAAGTACTGCATAAAGCAATCCTCATCTGTCTGGAGTGCATCGGCATTGGCTAAACGGTTTTTAGTGCAGTGCATATCGGCGCTTTTGCACAATGGCAACCTGCCGGGCTTCATCACCGGGCGTATCTGGCAGGCGCAGCCCAAAAGCGTGTGCGTGCCGGTGTTAAACTGCTATTCGTGCCCCGGCGCACTGGGCGCGTGCCCCATCGGCTCCCTGCAAAGCACCCTTGCAGGAACGGCGCTTAAATTTCCGTTTTACGTTATCGGGCTTTTACTTTTATTCGCACTCTGCTTAGGCAGGATAATTTGCGGCTGGCTGTGCCCGTTTGGCTTGGTGCAGGATTTGTTATACAAAATCCCCACGCCGAAGCTTGCTAAAAACAACGTAACGGCAAAACTGACTTACTTAAAATATGTTATCGCTGTTATTTTTGTAGTGCTTTTGCCGGTTTACTTCTGGGCGGCAAACGGCGTCGGCGCACCGGCGTTCTGCAAATACATCTGCCCCGCAGGCACGTTGGAAGCAGGATTGCCGTTACTCGCGCTTAACGAAAACTTACGCGGCGGCATCGGGCTTTTATTCGGCTGGAAGTTTTTGCTGATGGCAGTCATTTTGGGCGCGTGCGTTTTTATTTACCGTCCGTTCTGCCGTTTTCTGTGCCCGCTCGGCGCGTGGTACGGTTTGTTCAATAAGCTTTCGCTGTTTGGTATCCGCGTGGACGCGGCAAAATGCACTAACTGCAACGCCTGCGTTAAAGTTTGCAAAATGGACTGCCAAAAGGTTAGCGACCGTGAGTGCATTAATTGCGGCGAATGTAAAAAATACTGCCCTACGGGAGCAATAAGTTTTAAAACTAAATTTTAGGAGTGGTTAAATGTTTACCTGGAAAAAATTTTTGCTTATTACTGTTGCGGCGGCTGTTGTCGGCATCGGCAGCGCCTTCGGCTGGTCGTACTATCAGGCCAATAATTTTAACAATGCGGCGCAGGAAACCATCAATACAGAAGCGCCTGACATTGCCGTTACCGCCATGGACGGCACACAGCTTAAACTTTCTGACCTGCGCGGCAAAACCGTGTTTGTAAACTTCTGGGCAACTTGGTGCGGCCCCTGCATGGTGGAAATGCCCGAGATGAACAAAATTTACCCGGATTACAAGGATAAAATTGAGTTCTTCACCGTAAGCATCGACGACGCCAAGGCTGACTACGAAAAATATACCCAAGAAAGCGGCTTTGCTTTCCCGATGTACTGGGGCGACAAAAACGCAATTATTAAGGACTACGCATTGCAGGGCATACCGGCATCGTACATCGTCGATAAGTACGGCACCATTATCCATTCCCACATCGGCGCAATGAACGAACAGCAGCTGCGTGACTTTTTAAATAAAGTGCAGTAAAACAAACAACCCCTTTTACCAAACAAGTGTAAAAGGGGTATTTTTATGCTCTTTTTGCCCTACTGCTTAAGACCTTTAAAAATGTACAGGCAGGCAGCGTAAAATACAGCGGCGTAAAATGCCAGCACCGCAACGGATTGCCACGGCACAGACTCCCCGCTGCTGATGGCGCGCAAAAGCACGGCAGTATGCGTCAGCGGCAAAAGCTCAATAACGCAGGCGGCAAGCTGCGGCAGCCTGTCGGTTTTAAAAAACGTGCCGCACAAAAACGACATCGGCAAAAGCAAATAGGTGTTAACCCTTGCCATGTCCTCAAAATTGCGCACCAAAAGCGCCGCGCAAAAACCTGCTTCGGCAAAAATCACGCAGTTTATTACCAGCACCAGCACAAAGGCAGGCGTCAGCGTAAGCTGTGCGCCAAAGCACCACGCCAGCACAATAATAATGGCGCTGCTTATCAGCCCGCGCAGCACCGCCGCCAATATTTTGCCGGTTATAAACCCTGCCGGAGATATCGGCGCGACGAGGTATTCCTCCAGCGATTTATGGTACACCTTTTCCGTACACAGCGGCGTTAAGCTGTTAAAGGATATGTTCATGGAGTTCAGCGCCAGAATGCCGGGCACGATAAAATCAAGGTAGCTGCCGCCGCTGACGTTTATGCTGCGGCTAAGCCCCCAGCCAAAGGCGACCATATACAGCACCGGCGCTACCATGCGGCTTAATATAAATTTCATCAGGCGGTGGCGCAAAACCAGCCAGTCGCGCCAAAACGCCGTAGCAATATCGCTCAGCATTATTTCATCGCCTTTCCGGTAAGTTCAATAAATACATCTTCAAGGTTGGTGCGGCGTGTAAGCGCGCCATTCCTGACGGCAGCAAAATTCTGCGCTTCATCCATATCAGCAAAAAAGCGGTACTGCCTGCCGTTTTCGCCGTCCCATTCCGCAGCGTAGCTGCCCAAATTACGGCATAGCGCTTCCGGCGTGCCGGTTGTTACCAGCCTGCCGCTGTCCATAATCGCCACGCGCCCACACAATGCTTCGGCTTCTTCAATGTAATGCGTTGTAAGCACAATCGTAACGCCGTCCTTATGCAGCACGCGGATTAAATCCCAAATGCGGCGGCGCACCTGCGGGTCAAGCGCAACAGTCGGCTCGTCCAAAAATAAAACCTGCGGCTTATGCATCAGCGCGCGCACAATTAAAAGACGGCGTTTTAACCCGCCGCTCAGCGCTTTAATATTATCGTTGCGGCGCTCGCTCAAACCAACGTAATCCAAAAGCTCCTCAATACGCTCGCGGCGCTGCTTTTCCGGCATGTGGTGTAAACGCCCGTGCAGTTCCATGTTCTCCCATACGGTTAAATCCTGGTCAAAATTTATATGCTGCGGCACTATGCCGATAATTTTTTTAACGTCGCGCTCGTGCTGCGCCAAATTCTGCCCGTTGTATAAAATTTTACCCGCCGTCGGGCGCAAAAGCCCCACCAACATACCGACGAGCGTGGTTTTGCCTGCACCGTTCGGGCCAAGCAGCCCGAACAGCTCGCCATTGTTAACGGTCAGGTTTAAATTATCAACCGCAGTTTTAACGGCTTTATGCCCGTTTTTATCCTTAACGGTAAAATTTTTGGTCAATCCGTTAATCTCTATCATAAAATTACCTGCGCAGCGCGAAGGGGAAAATAACATCCTCCGCCTGCCTTTCACTGTTTTTATAAACGGCTGCCTCCACGCCGAAAACATCGCCCAGCGTGCCCGGTGTAATAACTTTTTGCGGCTCGCCTGCGGCAAACACGCCTTTGTTTTTAATAATGACAACATCGTCGGCGTATAACCGCGCATGGTTTATATCGTGCAGCACCATAATTACTGTCATGCCCTCGCGTGCGTTCAGTTCGCTTACAATCTGCATAATTTCCAGCTGGTGCGCAATGTCAAGATAGGTCGTCGGTTCGTCTAAAAGCAAAATCTGCGGCTGCTGCGCCAGTGCCATGGCAATCCACGCACGCTGGCGTTCACCACCGCTTAAGGTAGCCACAAGGCGGCTTTGCAAATGGCTTACGCGCATTTTCTCCATCGCCTGCGCCACAATTTCCGCATCTTCCTTAGCAGCGCTTTTAAATAAACTACGGTACGGAAAGCGCCCGTACGCCACCAAATCCTTAACGGTTAAATCCGCCGGTGCGCTTACGCCCTGCGGCAAAATGGCAAGTTTTTCGGCAATCGCGCGGCGCGGCAGCTTTTTCATCTCCGCACCGTCCAGCAAAACTTCGCCGCTGTAATTGCGGTTTAAGCCGGATACCGCACGCAGCAATGTGCTTTTGCCGCAGCCGTTAGGGCCGATGATGGCAGTGCGCTTGCCTTCGCGGAAGCTGACGCTGATATTTTTTAAAATTTCGTTTTTATTAACGGTGATACTTAAATTATGTACTGAAAGCGAAGCCATGTTATAACTCCTTTCTCAGTAAAAACAGGAAGAACGGTGCGCCGAGCGCCGCCATAAAAATGCCGACCGGCAGCTCAAGCGGCGCAAACGCCATGCGCGCCAGCGTATCGCTGTAAGTTACGGTGGCAATGCCCAAAAGCGCGCTGCAAGGTATTAAAAAGCGGTAGTCCGAACCAATCAGCAAACGTACGGTATGCGGCACAACAAGGCCGACAAAGCCCAACAGCCCGGCTACGGAAACGGCACTGGCTGCTAAAAGCGCCGCCGTTGCCGTCAGCAAAATGCGTACCAGTTCCACGTTAACGCCAAGCCCTTTGGCAACATCGTCGCCCAGCTGCAAAATATTAAGGTAGCCTGCGCCCAAAATTGCCAGCACCAGCCCCAAAACAGCGTACGGCAAAATAATTTCCACATGCGGCCAGCTGCGTGCGGCAAGCCCGCCAACCATCCACAAAAGTGCGCCGTGCACCCTGTCGCTGTAAAGCACCAGTATTGCCGAAATACCCGCGCCTAAAAAGCTTGACACCGCAACACCGGCCAGCACCACGCGCAAAGGGCGGATGCCGTTTTTCCATGCCAGAAGGTAAATGCAGCACGCGGCCAGCATTGCGCCCACAAATGCTACCGGCACGATTAAATATTCCATGGCAGGCCACAGCACAATTACGCCGATACCTGCCAGCCCCGCGCCGGACGAAATACCGATAATATGCGGGTCAGCCAGCGGGTTCTTCATTACAGCCTGCAAAATTGCGCCCGCAACGGCAAGGTTCATGCCAACCAGCGCCGCCACTATCGTTCGCGGCAGGCGGATGTTAAAAAGAATCTGCCGGTGCGCGTTGCTGCCTCCGCCGTTTACAAAATCGCCCAGTTCACCAAATGGTATGGCAACGGCGCCGTTAAGCGCACTGCACAAAAAGCCCGTAACTGCTAAAGCCATAAACAGCAGCACCATAAAAAAGCGCCACTTGCCTATCGCTATGCCAAATTTTACTCGTTCACCTGCTGCATTCCGTTCCATAACACACCTTATTTAAAAGAATCCGGGTAAGCCAGTTCTGCCATATATTCCACAGCCTCCGGATAATGCACGCCGGGGCTTAACAAAAACATTTCCTGCGGCAGGTAATAAACACGCCCTGCCTTTACAGCGGGCAGACTTTGCCACGCCGGGCTCTGCTCAATGCTTTTCTGCATGGCAGTTTTAATTGTTTCCAGCTTGCCCATGCTGGTAATGTAAATAATGTCCGGGTCAGCCGCCACCAAAGTTTCCATGCTGTAAGGAGCTGCCGTCGGATTGTTTTCCAGCGGCACGCTGCCTGCGGCAATATTATCAAACCCCAAAATTTCCGCCGTGCTGCCTGCAATGCTGCCTTCAAGCTGCACGGTTACGTTCTGCGGCGTGCTGTGCAAAATGGCAATGCGCAATTTTTTATCCGGCAATTTAGCTTTAATATCCGCAATGCGCTTGTCCATAGCATCGTTAAGCTGCTTTGCCTTATCCTCGCTGCCGCAGATTTTGCCCAAAACGCTGACAGTATTTTTAACCTGCGCGTAAGTACGCATCTCCAGCACCACAACGGGTATGCCGTTTTCTTCAAAATTGCGCACAAACTTATCGTTCATGCCCTTATAGGCAATAACCAAATCCGGCTGCTGCTCAATAACTTTTTCAATATTTATGTTATAAACATTGCCAACCTCCGGCAAGTTTTTGTATTCGTCCAAAATGCCCGCTTTCGCGGATACGCGCGCCGCAACTTTAGCGTTAAGATTATGCAGCGGCTCTAAAAACGACGCAGACAGCGGCACGATTTTTTGCGGCACGCCGTTTAAAGTTACCTCTCTGCCGTTATCGTCCGTTACAGTAATGCCGCCGGAAGTTTTTTCCGCCGGTGCTGTTTTCTCGCTGCCGCCGCATCCGGCAGCCGCACACAAAATAAACAGCAACATAATTATCAGTAAAAACTTTTTCATAATTTTACCTGCCTTAAAGCAATAGTCGGTAAAGCACAATCAGCTATGCGGCACAACGGCCGCATAGCTTAATTATACCATAACTGTTAAATTATTAAAGGCTGCTTATTCTGCCTGCAAAGCCTCCCATGCTTCTTCGGCATGTGCCGCAAACATATCACGGATATTTTTGTTTTCGCCAAGTCCGTGAACATAAGCGTTTACCTTAAAGCCTTTGGCTTCAAGTATGGATTTATGCGAATCTTCTTCAGCGCCTGCCATATCGTTGTTAGCATGGTCGCCTGCAACCATCATCAGCGGCATCAGGGTAATGTTTTTAACGCCTTTTGCTTCAAGCTCGGGGATAACGTCGTCCAGTGCAGGCCAGCCTTCAACGGTGTAAATCATAACCTTGCCGCCATAAAGCGAATCCAGGCGGTCCTGCATTACTGCATAATAAGCGTTGGATGGGTCCGGAGTGCCGTGAGCCATTACCAGTACAGCGTCTTTTTTGCCAAGTTTCGGCATCTGGGCTTTAATTGCCGCCATAGCCTCCTCAACGTCATCGCGCTGTCCTTCCTGCCCCATCCAGTACATCAGCGGCGTGCCGATAGTCATTTTTTTGAACTGGGTTTTATACTGGTCATAAACTGCGGTTTTGTAAGCGTATTCCATGCCAGGGATAATATCCAGAGAAGTAAGCGCCACGCGGTTGTAACCTTCGGCTTTCAGCTGCTGCAAAGCTTCTTCCGGAGTCGGTACGGTAATACCTTCGTTGGCTTTTATTCTGTCGATAATGATGTGCGAGGTAAACGCTACCACAACCTTAGTGCCGGGGTGCTGCGCTTTAATCTCGTTTACTGTTGCGTCAATGGTTTTTGCCCTGGTATCCGGGAAGGTTGTGCCAAAGCTCATAACCAGAATTGCGTCCTTGTTGGGCTGCGCCAACAGGGCAGGGTCGGTAGTGGTATAAGTGCGCACGCCAATTTGCGCTGCCTGCAAAAGTGCAGGCGTCGGTGCTTTAACTTCTTCGCTTAAACTAAATGCTGCCATAGCAGATGTTGATACCCCCGTTAAAAGCATGCAGGTTACTGCTGCTGCCAAAGATTTTTTCCAGTTTGCTTTCATAATATTGCGCCTCCAACAATGTTAAAATTTGTTTAAATTTCCTGTCATTAAGGCAGGCGTTTATTTTAAACCCGCTTATGCGGATGAATCAGAACATGAAGTACAGTTCGGAGAAGATGGTCTGTGCGTCTTCGTTAGTTGTCTGTGCTTCCATATCCCAGTAGTTAACCATGCCGACGATGTTCTTGGCAAAGGTGTAGCTTACGCCCACGTTCCAGCCTTTGTAGCCGTCTGCAAAATATTTGGCATCGGTGGTCGGCATAATGTAAGCGCTCGGGCTCTGGTCATAGTAGCCTGCATGGATGCCATAGCTGCCCGGGGTATCCGCTTCAGCGCCCTTCCATGCCAGGTCTGCCCACCAGCCGTCTTTACCGGCGTTAAAGTATTCTTTATCGCCGCGCATATATTCGGCAGCAAGGGTAAAATCGCCAAAGCCATAGCTTGCACCAACGTTCCAGATTTCTTTATCCATGTCAGTATTGGTTTTAAAGTAAGCAACATAAGCATCAACATCGCCCAATGCTGCTTCAATGCTACCAATGTAAATTCTGTCATCGCTGTCCAGCAAATTGGTTTCGTCAACTTCTACGCTGTCATAAGCCTTGCCCGCTGCCGCGGATATTTTAACTTTGTCGCCATAGGATACTTTTGCCATATCCATGTTGGCATCAAGGATGTTGCCGGTGAAGGTAACTTCATTGTAACGGCCTGCCACAACGTCCAGCCCGCCGACGCGGCCTTCTACATAAGCACGGGCAAAGTCGATTTTGTCATCGCCGGTGTCGTTGGTAAAGTCCTGATTGTTTTCAAACATGCCGGTGTAAGCCCAGTCCTCATTAATCTGGCCGTTTACCCACAGACGGGAACGTAAAAGCCCTTCGTGGCCGTCAGCGTCGCCGTCAACATCACGGTAGGACGCGCGTACTTCGCCGGTAATTTTTACGTTGTCTGCTTTCTTTTCAAGGTTGGCAACGCGCACGCCAAGGCTGTCCAGTTCATCTGCAAATTCTGCCGCCAGTTTATCAACATTTGCGCCTTTCGCCATTGCTTTGGCTACAATCTGTGCCATTTCGTAACGGGTCATCAGTTTATCGCCGCCGTAAGTGCCGTCGGGGTAACCGTCAACCACGCCTTCTGCCGCTAATTTGTTAACAGCGTCATAAGCCCAGTGACCTGCCGGCACATCGCTGAACGGGTTTGCGGCATATGCGCTGGCAGTTACGCCCAGCGCCATTGCCATTGCCAAAACTAAAGATTTTTTCATCATTATACGCCTCCAGAATGGATATATTTTTATCCCTGCAGTACGCCTGTAAAGTTTCCGTGTTGCCTTTACCGCATACTGCCGGGGATATGGCTTAATATGCGTCAAGGCCGCCGCGCCCGCCGCCGACAACCCTTACGTTGCCTACATTAAACGCAGCCTTAATTACCGGCAGCCAACGGCTTACCAGCGCTGTGCGCAATTTTTCCTGCCCTGCTAAAATCAGCATGGAGCTGCCGCTTAAATTTACATTTTCCACCGGATTAATATATTTATCAAACAAAGCTTCACCCATCGCCGTTTTTAAACGTACCAGCCCGTCAAGCAGCTCCGGCTTTTCAAAAGCGGCGCGGATTTCAAATTTTTCAAACCGTTCTGTTTTTACACTGGGGTTTTCGGCATGTACAAATTCTTCGTCAAGTTTGCCGCCATAACCCAAAAAATCTTCTGCCATAATAACAACCTCCTTTAATAATGCGGTGCAAACCGCTTAAATACTTTAAACAGCACGCATTACAAGGCTGCGGTTGCAGTGCCGATAAAACATCATGGCACTAAAATGGCATATAAAAACCGCTCCGAAAAATACGGAACGGTAAAAAGTCATAATCCGGCCTTAAGGCCGATGTTATTTTTTACCCGTCTCCCGCAGGTTAAGCTGCAATGCTTATATACAATAACTTGCTGGCTTGGGCGTTGCCCTTACAGCGGCGGGACCGCACCGGATTTGCACCGGTTAACATTACTGCACATGCTGTATTAGGTTATGGCTTTATTTTAGCACCGATTACTAATAAAGTAAAGTATTATTTGTATTATTTTCTTAATTAAAATTTTATACCATATACCCGTATAGGTATATCTTTACCTAAATTTAACCATAAAATTTCCATACCCATACCCGTATTGACAAGGCTGTTTTTTGCGGCTACACTATCGTTAGAAGCTGTTTTTAACGGCAATTTTTATTTTGTAGGAGCTTAAAATGAAAGCTTTATCCGGCAAGAAAACCAAAGACTTAACGCACGGCCCGATTGCCAAACCGCTGTTCTGGTTCTCGCTGCCGCTGTTTGCAGGCAGCCTTATCCAGCAGCTGTACAGCACCGTCGATTTAATCTTCGTCGGGCAGAATCTTGGCAAAGACGCTGCCGCCGCAGTCGGCGCCAGCACTTTTGTTATTATAATCATCATCGGCTTTTTTATCGGCCTGTCCGTCGGCATCGGCGTTATAGCCGCCCGCGAATTTGCCCGCGGCGAATATGGCGAGCTGCACCGCCTTGTGCACTGTACCGCAGGCATTACCATTGCGTTTTCGATAATATTTACGATACTTGGCATATGGCTTTCACCCACCATACTGGAATGGATGAACACGCCACCGGAGATTATGCACTGGGGAACGGTATATATCCGCGTCTTTCTGCTCAGCTTGTTTTCCATCGTCAGCTATAACGTGGGCAGCGGCATTTTAAGGGCGCTGGGCAATTCGCTTTCGCCGATGATTTACCAGCTTATCGGCGGCATCGCCAACGTCATCGGCAACTTTTTGTTTGTGTATTACTGGAACTTCGGCATTACCGGTTCCGCCATGGCGACCGTTGTTTCGCAGACTCTGGCGGCAGGGCTTGTCATCCGCCACCTGTGTACTATGGACGAACGTTACCGACTGCGCTTTAAGCAGATTTGCATCGACTGGCCGCTGGCGCGCGAGATTTTCCGCATCGGCATACCGGCAGCGATTCAAACAACTGTGCTTACATTTTCCAACATCGTTGTGCAGACCAATATCAACGGGCTGGGCGTTAACACCATTACCGCCTACGCGGCGTATTTTAAAATTGAAAACGTCATTTACCTGCCGATTATGGCTATCGGGCAGGCTTGCTCCACCTTCGTCAGCCAGAACGTCGGCGTCGGCAAAATTATGCGCAGCAAGCGCGGCACGACTATTTCCATTTACTTCGGCCTTGCCGTTACCGCCGTTCTTATCTGCACGTTGCTATACCTTGCAGATTTTGCCTTCGGGCTGTTTACAAGCGATAAGGACGTTATCGCCATCGGCAGCAGCATTGCCTTTGTCATCATGCCGTTTTACTTTCTGTACGTTTTCCTCGAAGTGCTTGCCTCCGCCATCCGCGGCAGCGGCAGCACCTTACCGACGATGTTTATTATTTTGCTGAATATGTGCATTATCCGCATTTGCGTGCTGAAGCTGATTATGTACTTTAACCCAACCCCAGACGGCGTGGCGTGGGTATACCCCATTACGTGGGTATTTACCGTTGCCAGCCTGTACTGGTATTACAAAAGCGAGCGCTGGAACCCGGTTAAAATTCTGGCAAAACCAGACATATCACAATAAAAAATTAAGGCTGTACCCGTTAAGGTACAGCCTTTTTTATGCAATAAAAACAAAAAAAGACGCAGATTAAAATCTGCGCCGTGTTTGCGTGGCAGGGGCAGTAGGAATCGAACCCACAACCAACGGTTTTGGAGACCGCTACTCTACCAGTTGAGCTATACCCCTAAATAAAATGGAGCGGAAAACGAGATTCGAACTCGCGACCCCCTCCTTGGCAAGGAGGTGCTCTACCACTGAGCTATTTCCGCATTGGCGACCCGGATGGGACTCGAACCCACGACCTCCGCCGTGACAGGGCGGCATTCTAACCAACTGAACCACCGGGCCTCATGTCAGTGTCCTGACAGATATAAATATTACCATAAAAATCACGTTAGCGCAAGCCTTTTTATAAAATTTTGTTAAATTGGCGCGCTTTATTTTAAAAACTTACCAAACCCATTAATTTTCGGCGTTTTTATGGTATAATATTTTTTAAGGTTTTATAATTAACAGCATTCATCATACAGGAGGTTTCCCTATGCTTACAGCCCCGGATTGGGCTCTTGGCAGCCAATACCTGCGCGAAAACGCGCCCGAGCTTATCCCTTTTATCGACAAATACGGCGTCTGCACCTTGCAGCCCGAAGCGCCGCAAAAATATTTCGGCACGCTTTTAACAGGCATCATCTCCCAGCAGCTTCCGCCGGAAGTCAGCCTGGCGATGGTTAAAAAGCTGGAAGAAACCGTTGGCACGCCCATCACGCCTGAGGCGATTGCCGCTGCCAGCGACGAAGCCCTGTGCGCGTGCGGCATTATGCAGCAAAAAGTAATTTATTTAAAAGGTTTTGCCGACGCTGTTTTAACCGGCAAAGTTACCATGGACAAATTTGACAGCATGACCGACGCCGAAATTACCAAGCAGCTTACGCAGATTAAAGGGCTGGGCCAGTGGACTGCGGAAATGTTTTTGCTTTTGGCTTTGTGCCGTACGGATATTGCGCCGACGGCGGATTTTATCTTTCAGAAGCGTGTGAAAGAAATTTTTAATTTAAGCGCCATGCCGAAGCGCAAACAGATTTTAGAGCTGACGGAACACTGGCGTCCGTGGCGTTCGCTGGCTGTGTGGTATTTGTGGCAGGAAAAATAAACACATATTTAAAAGGCTGTACCCCGTTTGAGGTACAGCCTTAATTTTTTATAATTTACGTTTTCACTTCTTCTCGTACAAAATGCGGATGGAGTTTAAGACGCACAGCATGGCGACACCGGTATCGGCAAACACTGCCGCCCACATGCTGGCATAGCCCATAAGGCCTGCCACCATAATTACGGCTTTAACGCCCAGCGCGAAGATTACGTTCTGCCAAGCGATTTTACTTGTGCGGCGTGCAATGTCCAGTGCCTGCGGGATGGCGTTCATTTCCGACTTCATAAACACAACGTCCGCCGCTTCCAGCGCTGCGTCCGCCCCGCTGCCCATAGCCGCGCCGACATCTGCACCCGCCAGCACCGGCGCATCGTTAATGCCGTCACCGACAAACATAACGCTGCCGTACTTACTGCGCAGGCGTCCAAGCTCGTTCAGTTTATCCTGCGGCAGCAGTTTGGCACGCACATCGTCGATGCCCGCAGCAGCAGCAACTGCATTGGCGCTTGCTTCAGCGTCGCCCGTCAGCATGGCGGTGGTCAGCCCCATGGCTTTAATGCGTTTAACGGCTTCCACAGCGTCAGCCTTAATGGTATCGGCAATAATCAGCTGGCCCAGGTATTTACCGTTTTGGGCAACCAGCACTTCCGTGCCGTAAGCTGCGGTTTCGGCTTCGTTAAACTTCACGCCGCTGCGTTTTAAAAGTTTGCGGCTGCCGCACAGCACTGTGCCTGCTTCCGTTTGCGCTGCAATGCCCTCGCCAGCCGTTTCTTCAAAGCTCTGCGGACGGTTTGGCTCCAGCCCGCGCTCTTTGGCAGCGTTAACAATACTTACGGCAATCGGGTGCGCACTGACAAGTTCCGCACCGGCACCAGCCAAAAGCACGTCGTTTTCATCCACGCCCTGCGCCGGCAGGATTTTCTGCACAACAAAATTGCCCTGCGTTACCGTACCGGTTTTATCCATAACAACGGCGCGCACATTTTTCAGCGCCTCCATGGCACTGCCGCCCTTAAACAGAATACCGTCGCGTGAGCCCGCACCGATGCCGGAGAAAAACGCCAGCGGCACGCTGAGTACCAAAGCGCACGGGCAGCTGATAACAAGGAAGGTCAGTGCCGTATAAACCCAGTGCTGCCAATCGCCGGTAATGTAGCCCGGCACCAGCGCCGTCAGCAGCGCCACCACAACTACAAACGGCGTGTACACGCGCGCAAAGCGGGTAATAAAGCGGTCAATCTGCGGCTTGTTGGCAGCGGCATTTTCCACGCTGTCCAAAATGCGCGTAACCATGGATTCCGCCAGCACCTTTTCCACGCGGATTTTAAGCATGCCGCTGGTATTAATGCAGCCGCTGGTAATTTCGTCGCCGTAATGCTTGCGCACCGGCACCGGCTCGCCCGTCACCGGGGATGTATCGACAAGGCTGTCGCCGTCGATAACCACGCCGTCCAGAGGGATTCTGTCGCCCGCGCGAACCAGCAGGATATCACCCACATGAGCTTCCCCAGCCGGAATGACTTTAACATCGTCACCCACCAAAAGGTTGACGGTTTCAGGGCGCATATCCACGGCGTCCATAATCTGGCTGCGGCTTTTTTCCACCGCGCGGTGTTCAAAATATTCGCCCACGCGGTAAAAGAACATAACGCCGACAGCTTCTTCGTAAGCGGCAATGGCAAACGAGCCGACGGTAGCAATCGTCATCAAAAAGTTTTCGTCAAACACATTGCCGCGCAGCATATTTTTAAGCGCCGTCAGCACAATGCGCCCGCCCAGCAGCACATAAGCCACGCCCAAAACGTAAATGTGGTATGCTTCCGGCACAACGCCCAGCCATTCGGCAGCTATAAACAGCACGCCGCCGATGATGATTTCAGCAAGCGACAGTGTTTCCGAAGACACGCTCAACCCGCCGCTGCGTTTGCGCTCCTCCACATGCGCTGCCAGCACCGGCCCGCCGTCACGCTCTTTAACAACAACTTCGCTTTCAATACCGGCGCAGATTTTCTGCAATTCCGGCAGCAGGTCGCTTTCTGCTTTCGCCGTTACTTTAAGCTGTTTGGTCGCAAAAGTAATCGTCGCTTCCGTAACCTCCGGCAGGTTGTTAATGGCACGTTCCATTTTAGCCGCACAGTTGGCGCAGCCAAGGTTTTGCAAAACATAAACTTTGGTTGCAAATTTAAACGGCCCTTCGCCCTCACGCGGCACTACTTCAACATCACTTTCAATGCTTGCGCAGATTTCGCGGATGGCTGGCAGTACTGCGGCGTGGTCCTTTGCCGAAAGGCGCAACTGTTTGGTAACATAGCTTATGCTGGCATACTGAACGCCCGGCAGCTCTTTGATAAGGTGTTCCATTTTGGCGGCGCAGTTGGCGCAGCCAAGATTTTTTAAAATGTAAACCTTTTTTACGCAATCGGCGTCAGGCATTTTGCAGGTGCAGTTCTCTAAACTTTCGCCGCACACATCGCAGTATTCTTCGTGCGGGTGGCAGATTTCGCA
Organism: Acidaminococcaceae bacterium; assembly: GCA_944390935.1. Classification (GTDB taxonomy): domain Bacteria; phylum Bacillota; class Negativicutes; order Acidaminococcales; family Acidaminococcaceae; genus Fusicatenibacter_A. The sequence continues at coordinate 18,214 of CALXRU010000015.1, read as the reverse complement.
CTGGCAGTCCGCCGGATGCCCCGGCACATGGTGGCCATGCCCGTGCTGATGGTCATGCCCACAACCACATTCTTCTCCGTGTTCATGGTGGTGTTCTTCACCACAGCCGCACACATCGTCGTGATTATGCTGATGCCCGTGGTCATGTCCGCAACCGCAATTATCTCCATGGTCATGATGGTGTTCGTGTCCGCAATCACAACTATCACCATGACTGTGTGCGTGTTCATGACTATGGTCATGCCCGCAGCAGCACCCTTCATGTTTATGTTCGTGCAGCATTTCCTTTGCTGTCATCGTTAAACCTCCTTTTATAAATGAACAATCATTCATATATAACTTAAAATATATTGCCAAAGTTTCCTTTGACATTTTTAGTATAACATATGAGCAATCATTCATCAATAGTTTTTTAAAAAAATTTTTACCCCAAAAGTTTTTCACCTTTGGGGTAAGCTCATCAATTTATTATTTCACAAGGTGGCACGCTACTAAATGCCCATGTGCAACTTCTTTAAGCTGCGGTTTCTGCTGACGGCAAATGTCTGTACAAAATTCGCAGCGGCTGGCAAACGGACAGCCCTGCGGCAAATCCAGCGGGCTTGGCACTTCACTCTCCAGCGGCTCAATGCGCTCGCCCGGTTTAAAATCAACCTTAAACACAGCTTTCAGCAGCACTTTGGTGTACGGGTGCATGCCTTCGGTGCTTATCCTGCGCCCGCCACCGATATATTCCACCACGTTGCCCAGATACATAACGGCAACCTGATGGCACATCAAATCCACAAGCCCGATATCGTGGCAGATAAAAAGGTACGTTATCCCCTTTTCCTTCTGCAAACGCACCAAAAGCTCGCAAATTTTTTCCTGCACGGAAACATCCAGCGCGCTCGTTGCTTCGTCGCACACAACAATCTTCGGCTCCAGCGAAAGCGCGCGCGCAATGCCCAAACGCTGACGCTGCCCGCCGCTCATGTTATGCGGGTAACGGTCCATAAACTCCACCGGCAGCTCAACCATTTGCAAAAGCTCTGCCGCCCTGGCGTCCACTTCGCTCTTTTTAATCAAACCAAAGTTTAAAAGCGGCTCTGTCACAATTTCCTTAACCTTCATTTTGGGGTTAAACGCTGCCGCCGGGTCCTGAAAAACCATTTGTATTTTGCGGCGGTTCTGGCGTGCTGCCTCACCGCGCAGTTTTAAAATATCCTGTCCTTCAAAAATAACCTCGCCGCTTGTGGCTGGATGAATTTGTAGAACGGTGCGCACCAGCGTGCTTTTGCCGCAGCCGGATTCGCCTATAATGCCCAGCGTCTGCCCTGCGTAAGCCTTAAGGCTGATGTTGTCGCAGGCGGTTAAAACCCTGCCGCCGTCCACCGCAAACTTTTTGGTTAAATTTTTAATTTCCAATACAACAGGGGGCTGATTAGCGGTCATAATATTTTACCTCCCCCACTACCGGCACTGCTGCCAGCAGCTCTTTGGTGTATGCGTCCTGCGGGTCGCTGATAACCTCGCGTTTGCCGCTTTCCACCACGCGCCCGTTTTTCATAACCACCAGTTTGTTGGATACATACGACGCCACACCCAAATTATGTGTAACCAGAATTACCGCCACGCCAAACTCATTGCGGATATCGACAATCTGGCGGATAATCTGCGCCTGCGTCGTTACGTCCAGCGCGCTTGTCGGTTCATCTGCCAGGAGCAGCTTGGGGCGGAACACCATAGCCATGGCAATGCCCACGCGCTGGCGCATGCCGCCCGAAAGCTCAAACGGATAACTCTGCATAATGCTTTCCGGGTTCGGCAGACGTACTTTGTTCAGCATGTCTTTCGCCATTTCCACAGCTTTGGCTTTTGTTTTTTCCGGCGCATGCGTGCGGATATAATTCACAAACTGCTCGCCTATGCGGCGGATAGGGTTAATCATGTTGCCGCTGTCCTGAAAAATCATCGACATTTCGCGCCCGCACAGCTGCCGCCACTCTTTCGGCGTGTTTTTCAGCATATCGCGACCTTCAAAAATTATGCTGCCGCCGCTGACATGCCCGCGTCCCGGCAGGCAGCCCATAATCGCACGGATAACCGTAGTTTTGCCGCTGCCGGATTCGCCTACAATCGACATAATTTCGCCGGTATTCAGTTCCAAATCAACACCGCTTACGGTCAGCTTATCACCGTAGCTGATGTTTAAATCCTTAACTTCCAGAAGCATTGCTTACTCCTTATTTGGCAGGTTTAACGTCCTTCGTCAGCCAGTAATAATCGCACGGCATAATTTTGGCGTTAGCCACCGCCTTACTGCTTATCATGTTGGTTTCCGGGTAGCCGAACACCAGCGAAGCAGCGTCCTCCATAATAATCTTCTGCATATCAATAATCAGCGCACGGCGTTTGGCAGGGTCAAATTCCATTGCCAGCCTGTCGCTTAACGCGTCAAACGCAGGGTTGCTGTAACCGCTTCCGTTTTGCGGGTTGCTGCCGTTTACATTGGTTTTAAGGTACTGGTTGATAAATACCTCCGGGTCGCCCGCCGCAAGCGTTAAAATATTAGAAATCAACAGGTCGTATTCGCCGCGCGTGCCGATGCCGTCCAGCACGTTGTAATCCACATTTTTAAGGTTTATTTTAATGCCAGCCTTTTTGGCGTCAGCCTGTGTTGCTTCGGCAAACAGCGGCAATTCGGCACGTCCACTGTAAAAGATAAAGTCCAGTTCAAGGTTCTTGCCGTCCTTATCCACATAGCCGTCATTGTTGGTGTCCTTCCAACCGGCTTCCGCCAGAAGCTCTTTAGCGCGCTCCACATTGTACTGGTTTTTATCCAGCGCCTTAATTTCATCAAAGCCATAATCGACGGAAGGCGGCAGATACGGACCGCCCGGCACAAAGGTATCTTTAAGCAGCACCTTACAGTAGGTTTCGCGATCCAGCGAGCTTAAAAGCGCTTCACGCAGACGTTTATCAGCCATCGGCTTGCCGTCTGCCACGTTAATGCGCGCTAAAACGTCGCGCAGGGACGCAATGGTGCTTACGTTGAATTTGTCTTTATCTTCAAAAAGCTGCAAATCGCCCGGCGCGATGTTGACAGCCATGTCGATTTCGCCGCTCTGCAATGCCATGGCGCGGGTGTTCGGGTCGTCGATAGTCGGAATTTCAACATGTTTATACGGCACTTCGCCGTCCCAGTAATTGGGGTTGGCGTCCATAACCGCTTTGGCCTTGCTGTATTCCTTAACAACATACGGACCGGTGCAGATTGGGCCTTGTGACGCATAATCGCGGTCAGTCACGCTGGTATCAACAATAATGAACAGCGGGTCGCCCAACATGCCCGGCAAGGTTGCTACCGGCGTTTGGGTTTTAATCATTACATTCTGCCCGTCGGCTGTGATGCTTGCAGGCTCAAACATGGCATGCGCACGCGCAGCCTTTTCAAAAGTACGTTCAATGGATTTTTTAACGGCCTCGCCCGTTACTTTGTTGCCGTTGCTGAACACGGCTTTATCGTTAATTTTAAAAGTCCATGTCAGCTTATCGTCGCTGACGCTCCAGCTTTCTGCCAGCCACGGCACTGCGTTCATCTTCTCGTCAAACTTTACAAGGCATTCGCCAAGGCCGTAACGCATTACCACCCAGCCAAAATAGTTATCTGTCGGTTCAAGGCTGTCGGCAAAATTGGTAACGCCAAATTTTAAGGTGTCGCCGGTTGCCGCCGCGCTTTTATCGTCGCCGCAGCCTGCCGCCGCAAACGCCAAAAAACCCATCATTGCCAGTGCCGCCGTAAGTTTAGCCGCTTTATTCATAAATCCATCTTCCTCTCTAAACCCTATTCTTCCTGCCGCGGGTCCAGCACATCACGCAGTGCGTCACCCCACAGGTTAAAAATTACAACCGTTATAAAAATGGCAAGCCCCGGGAAAATCATCAGCCACGGCGCTGTTTGCAGCTGCTGCCTGCCTTCGTTAAGCATTAAGCCCCATTCAGGCGCAGGCGGCTGCGAGCCGAAGCCCAGAAACGAAAGCCCTGCCAGTTCCATCATCATCGCGCCGATATCGGACGCCGCCGTAATAACCATCAGCGGCAGAATGTTCGGCAAAATATGTTTCCATAATATATGTGTTGAAGTGCCGCCGTTAACGATTGCAGCTTCGACAAAATCGCGTTTTTTAACTTTTAAAACCATGCTGCGTGCCAGGCGCGCGTACTTCGTCCACGTTACAACCGTCAGCGCAATAATAGCGTTAATCAGGCTGCCGCCCAGAATGCCTGCAATGGCAATCGCCAAAATCATGCCCGGGAAGGAAATCATCATATCCGCCACGCGCATGATAACGACATCAACCTTGCCGCCAAAGTAACCTGCCACAACGCCCAGCGTAGTGCCGATAACAAAAATCACTGTTACCAAAAGCAGCACGCTGCTTAAGGAATACGCCGCGCCATACAAAACGCGGCTGAAATTATCGCGCCCAAGCTTATCCGTGCCAAACCAGTGGTCGGCATTGGGCGCAAGGTAAGCGTTCTGCATCGTTGCCTCCAGCGGGTCATAAGGCGCAATTAACGGCGCTGCCAGCGCGACGGCGATTAAAAGCAGTACAAAAAAGCTGGTTACGGCGAAGGCACGGTTGGTTTTAAGCCCATTGATAAGTGTCTGCATATTACCTGCCTGCCTTTCTTAAGCGCGGATCAAGATGGTTGTAGGAAGCGTCGATGATAAGGTTAATTACCATATACATCAGCGCAATCCACAGCACAATACCCTGTACCAGCTGAAAATCGCGGTAAATAATGCTCTGCACCGCAAGGTAGCCAAGCCCCGGCCACGAGAAAACTATTTCAACCACGGCCGCACCGCCAAGCAGGTTGCCGAAGGAAAGCCCGAGCAATGTAATCAGCGGCAGCATGGCGTTGGGCAGAACTTCTTTCCATAAAATATGGTTTTCGCTCATACCGCGCGCACGCGCACCAACAACGTAATCCTGGTTCAGTTCTTCCAGCACGGCGGTACGCACCTGCCGCGTAAATTTGGACGCCATAACAATGCCCAGCGTCAGCGCCGGTAAAATTAAAGTTTCAAGGCTTACGCGCCCGCCGACAATCGGCAGAAGCCGCAGTTTTAAACCAAAAATCCATAACAGCATTAAGCCCATCCAAAAATTCGGGACGGATACGCCGATGAAGGTTAAACCGCGCACAACGTAATCAAACACGCTGCCATGCTTAACGGCGCTGTAAATGCCCGCCGGTATGGAAACCAGCAGCATGAAAACCGTTGAAGCCAGCGCCAGTATTACCGTTGCGGGTAGGCTTTCCATAAGCTGCTCCACCACCGGCTTTTTAACCATATAGGAAAAGCCAAAATCGCCTTGTACAGCACGACCCAGCCAGTCCAGATACTGGAAAATAAACGGTTTATCCAGCCCCAGCTCATGGCGCAGCGCGTCAATTTCCTGCTGGCTGACGATAATATCTTCGTTGCCGGCAATCATCTGGCGCACCGGGTCGCCCGGTGACAGCATAACCAGCGCAAAGGTTATAAAGCTGATGCCCAGAAGGACAACCAATATCTGCGCTATGCGGCTTAATAATTGCTTATTAGTCACAACCAAACATCTCCATCACAAACAAGTCCGTAAACACAAAATCTCCGCCGCGGTTCTGGCAGCGGAGAGTAAAAGCAAATTAAAGCATCTTCTGCTCTCGCCACCTCGCCGTCACCCGCAGCACCGGAAAGCGTTAAAGGCTGCGCTCTGACTTACACCTGCGTGCTTACAGTGGCGTGACCGTGCCGGATTTGCACCGGCTTCCCTGATTTACCCCTCGTGGGCACCTTTAACAACGTTCTTCAGTTATCATAGACTTATTGTAGCACTAATTCCTATTAAAGTAAATAATTTTCTTGTAAAATATTTCAATTAGTAATTTATACGGTATACCCGTATGGGTATACCTGCCGTAAAATGCAAAAAGCCGCCGCGGGCATGCGGGGCTTTCTGCAACAGTAGTAAGAAATTAAGCAGTAATCAAAATCAAACATTAAATTTTAGAACATAAACTGTAAACGGCTCCAGATAACTCTGTCATCAAGACCACTTTCCTTGCCTTCAAGGTCGTAGTAGTGCAGCTGGTAAACCATATTTTTGGCAACGGTTACACCACCGCCGACCATGTATCCTTTAAAGCCTTCCTTGGCAAACAAATCCCAGTCACCGGTAAACATGGTGTGCGCAACCGTTGTACCCACGCCCTGATTATAGTAATTAGCAAACAGGCCATAGCTGCCGGGCTTGTTTTTATCGGCGCCCTTGTAGTTAAGGCCGATAACGTAACCGTCATCATCCGCACCGGGCGCAATATCCGTAGCTTTATCGTTGTCGGAATTCAAATAAATTGCTGCCAGCTGAACATCACCAAAATTATATTTGGCGCTTACGTTCCATACGGAATTATCTTTGCCTTCCGCCGTCGGCACAAATTGGGTTAAAGTCATGGAATTGGAACTACCGGCATCTTTGAACTCATCATAGCCTGCGGAAAAGCTTAAATCGCCAAGCCTGCCGCTGACTTCCGCGCCCCACATTTTGTCATAACCGTAATCTGTCGGCTTGCCGTAATAAGCGCTTACTTTTACGTCCTTGCCATAGCTTGCGCGGATAAATTCTGCGGTGTCATCATACAAATAACCGTTGGCAAGGTAGTGGTCGCCCTTACCGGCGATAACTTTTAAGCCGCCCAGCTTACCGGATACATAAGCCTGATTAAGTTTCAAATCATCGTTACCTTTGTCATCAGCAAGATTCTGGTCGTTCTGCAAACGCCCGGTGTAGCTCCAATCTTCGTTAATCTGCCCGTTGACAAACAAACGGGTACGCAGGCGGTGTTTGGCAACTTTGCCTTTTTTATCAAAATCGCCGCTGCGGTCACCGTATTCGTAACGAACCTGCCCGGTAATTTTTACGTTATCGGTTTTGTTTTCGAGGTTCGCCACACGCACGCCAAGGCTGTCCAGTTCATCGGCAAATTCTGCTGCCAGCTTGTCAACATTTACGCCCTTTGCCATTGCTTTGGCAACAATCTGCGCCATTTCATAGCGGGTCATCAGCCTGTCACCGCCGTAGGTACCATCAGGGTAACCGTCCACCACGCCCTCTGCCGAAAGTTTGTTTACAGCGTCATACGCCCAATGCCCTTGCGGCACATCGCTGAACGGATTAGCTGCATACGCTGACGTCGTCACGCCAAGCGCCATCGCCGCCGCAAGCACTAAAGATTTTTTCATTTTACCATGCCTCCTGTCACAAATAAACGGCCGTACCGTTTAAAAGTAAAATCCGCGGCAGGCGGCTTAAACCTGCCGCAATTAAACAGCGCGCATCGCAAACTGCGGGCACCGGCAAAATGAACAAACCTAATAAAAAAACCGCTTCGGTTATATTCCGAAACGGTAAAAAACATGTATATCCGGCTTTATGCCGGAATGTTAATTACCCGTCTCCCGCAGGTTAAGCTGCAATGCTTATGTACAGCAACTTGCTGGCTTTGGGCTTTACAGGGGTAAAAGGCTTGCAAAGAATAAGTTAAGCGCCCTTACAGCGGCGGGACCGCACCGGACTTGCACCGGTTAACATTACTGTACATGCTGTATTAAGTTATGCCATTATATTAGCACTATTTATTATTAGTGTCAATAATTATTTATTTTTAATTCTTATTTAAATTTTTATACTATATGCCGGTATGGGTATAAAAATACTACCGGAATTTACCTTTGATTATAGTTGCATTACCAAACACAAAAGCCTGCATGTTAAACATGCAGGCTTTTTATTTCAAAACAAACTATTTGCCATAATCTTACAGCTTTTCATTTTGCGTTCTGTTAGAACGTCCTGTGGTGTTAATGTGCCGGACAGCAGCGGGCTTGTTTTATTGTGTGCGCCGATGTTGGTTTGTACCAGCGGCGCGTTATAGTTGGCATAGCAATACAGGCAACCGCCGGGGCAGGTGTTATAGGCTCCGATGTCGATGCTTGCAGCGCAGCAGCATTCCGCACGCTGGTTAGCGTCCTTTTTTACATCCAGCTTAAAGCCACCGATATCTTCCAGCAGTACCTTATCAATACACGCCGACGGCGTTATGCCCAGCGCCGTTAAATCCATACTTTCCGCGCATGTTTGCAGCTTTAACCCATACTTTGCAGCAATTCCGGCAAGCTGCCCTGCAAAAACATACAATTCTTCGCTGCCATATTCAATCGCGTCTAATTGCTGCGCATTGCGTTTGGTGTTGCGGTAACTATCCATAAAGCTGATTACACAGCGTTCCGTGCTGTTATGCAGCTCTGCCGCCAACACTTCAAAGCACGCCAAATGGTATTCCGGCGTATATTTAACGCTGAAAAATATGGGGTCATACCGCCAGATAACACGCTTTTTACCCAGCCGCGCCGCCAAGTCCTTAAACGCAGGCAACAGCACGCGCCTTTTATCCGGCACGCCCGGCTCAATGTCTGTTCCGTAGCCCGTAAGCGTAAACTGAAAATAATACGGGTACACCGCTAATTCATCAAGTCGACGAGCCATCGGCAGCGGGTTCTTTGTCCAAAACACAAAGGCGTCCACAACATCCGCCGTAAGGCGCACTTTGCTTACATTGCGCAAATTCATCGGGTTGCGCACCAGCAAATACCCTGCACGCAGGCGGTTATAAAACCAGTCCGCATAAAAAGCCGGTATGTCCGTCCTGCGGCTTATGCTGATAATCATGGTTAAATATGCTTAACTGCTTTAAACAGCTCTTTGTTGGCTTCAATCGCGCCGCTGCCGCCGACAACGCACAGATAATTATCGCTGAGCGTATCGCGCACAACCTGTCCGAGCTTGCGTAAATCGTCGTTACTCAGGTTTAAAATTTCGTCGCGGGTCTGCTGGCGCATTTGCTGCGGAATGGCCTTGATATGTGCCAGCGCCGTCTGCGAAAGGCGCATGGAATTGGTTAAGGGCACGTCTGCCGCGCTGATAGTACCGATAACGTACTTTGTCAGTTCGCGTTCCGGCAGGTCAAGGCTTTCCAGCCAGTCGGGCAGGCCTTTATAAGCCGCCAGCGATTCTGCCAGCTTCGGGTCACGGTAGGAAGCAAAATACATGCTGCCGTTGCGGTCAAACACCGCCGATGCGCCGTAAGCGCCGCCCTGAATACGGATTTTCGTCCACAGGTATTCGTAGCGCAGAATGGTTTCCAAAACCTTCATCGCACCGGTGAATTTGTGCCCGTATTTACGGAAGTCGCCGCCCGCAGCTACGTATTGCACCTTGCCAGGAGTCATAATGCCCTCATCCAGCCCCGGTGCGGCAAGCGGTTTTACATCGGCGCCAGCCACGGCAGACTGCGGCAGTGCAGCGGCAAATTCTTTAGCCATTGCCAGCACCTGCGCACGGTCTTCTTCCTCGCAGCTGTACGCCAAAAGGTATTTGGTGTTTTCAAAAAATACGCCGGTCAGGCTGCGCAGTTTTGCCAAAACTTCTTCCGCACGCTCGTCAAAATGCTCGGTCAAATCCTTCAAAAATTCGTAGTACGAATAATAATCCTGCTCGTTAACGCGCGCCGCCGGTGAATAATACGAATTCAAACGCGCGCACGCCACCGTCTGCCCGCGGCTGAAGAAGTTACTGTCCCAGTCGCTCTTAACTTCGGCCAACACTTCGCGCAGGCGTTTGGTACTGTCAAAGCGGCTCTCCAGCGCAATAGCGCGCAGAATATCAAACATGTGCGTTAAATTATGCACCAGCGCTTTGGCGGTAACATTAAATTTAACGGTGTAGTCGTTAACGCTTTCCGCCGCGGAATAAGCGTGCACCTGGAACGCCACGCCGCCAGTGTATTTTGTGCCCAGCGTGGATAGCTGCTGATAGGTGTACTTGCCGGCGTCAACCTTGCCCAGCATGTCGCTCAGCAAATAGCAGTACGGCAGCAGCGCGCCGTCAATGCCGCTCATATCAAAATACCAGTTCAGGTAGGCAATTTTATTGGTAAAGGCAGGCACGTACAAAAATTCGTTGCTGCCTTCTTTCGTCAGTTCGCCGTCCAGTTTTTCAGCCTCACGGCGGATATCACTGCGCTCCAGCAGCGGAATGCTTGCCAGTGCTTCCGGGCTGTCCGGCGTTGCCTGACGTTCGTGCAGAATACGGCAATGTTCAATCGCAGCTTCCAGTTCAGCGTCCGTCATGCCGTCTTTAATCTGCTGCATTTCTGCCGCCAGTTCTGCCTGCTCGGCTTCTTCCATGCCCTTTTTCGGCATCAGCGTAAGCAAAACCTTATGCGTGTTGTCCAGCAGGTAATTTTCAATCAGCTGCTCGTAATAATTGCTATTAATGCCTTCGCGCAGCTCTGCCAGCATTTTGTTGTAACGCAGCCCTGCCAGCGGGTCGCCGTCATACAGCCAAGTATCCATCACGCCGATGCCGTAAATCAGCCCTTTCGGGTATGCGCCAAAATCGGCCTCGCGCAGTTTAAACTCCAGCATGTTCAGGCAGGCTTCCAAAAGCTCTTTATCAATGCCTTCAATCGTCAGCTTCTGCAAAGTGCGGTACACAATGCTCAAAAATTCGTCGCGCTTGTCCGCCTCGCTGCCGCTTACCTTAACCGCCAACACAGGCTGGCGCAAGCTGCCGGTGTACTGGCCGTAAGCATCGGTGCAAATGCCGCTTTCAAGCAGCGCCAAACGCAGCGGCGCACTGTTGCCCTCCAAAAGCACTGTTTCCAAAAGGCGCAGCGCAAGGCTTGTCTTAGCGTCGCGCGCATCGCCGCAAACAATATCAAGTTTGTGGTAGGTTTTAGCCGTTAAATCCTCATCCGCCCCGGCGGGATAATACGCCTCAACCTCTTTGGTTCTGGCAAACGGCTGCTGCAAAGCAATTTCCGATTTTACGCTGCCGGTTTTGGCAAACGCCGATAAATATTCGCCGTCCAGATAAGCCAGCGTCGCCTCAATATCCATATCGCCGTACAGGTAGATGAAGGAGTTTTCCGGGCTGTAATAGGTGCGGTGGAAGTTTTCAAACGCCTCCTGCGTAAGCTGCGGAATAGCAGCCGGATAGCCGCCGGACTCAAAACGGTAAGGGCTGTCCGGAAACAACGCTTTCATAACTTCATTTTCGGCAATCGCATCGGCGGAAGAATATACGCCCTTCATTTCGTTGTAAACAACACCGTTGTAGGCAAGTTCGCCGTCTTTATCGAAAATTTCGTAATGCCAGCCCTCCTGCATCAGCGTGTAGTGGTTTTCATAAATCAGCGGGTAAAACACCGCGTCAAGGTACACGTCCATCAGGTTTTTAAAATCTTTATCGTTGCGGCTGGCTACCGGATACATGGTTTTATCCGGATAAGTCATAGCGTTTAAAAACGTATTCATCGAACCCTTAACCAGTTCTACAAACGGTTCTTTTAAATGGTACTTGCGCGAACCGCACAGTGAGGAATGTTCCAAAATATGTGCCACTCCGGTATCGTCGTACGGCGGCGTGCGGAAGCTGATGCTGAACACCTTGTTATCGTCGCTGTTGGCAAGGTACAGCAGCCTTGCGCCGCTTTTTTCGTGCTCCAGCAAATAAGCGTCGCTCTGTATTTCGTCAACATATTCAGCGTGCTTAACCACAAAGCCACTGTAAATTTTATTAACTTCAAGCTTCATAAGTTTACCTCCAAAAATAACACTATTTTTATTTTATCATATTCGTGCAAATGCGATAAAAATTTTTGCGGCACTTGCCAAAAATTTAATATTTTTATATAATGACATTATATAAAACCGTTTTGATATACCAATGACATCAAAGTGAAGGAGCTGTTTTTTTATGGAACCTGCACGTTTCAGCCTGCGCATCCATCCCATCATCATGAAAAAAATGAAAATTATTGCCGAAAACAACGGCCGCAGCGTCAACAAAGAAATCGAACAGATTTTAAAGTGGGTTGTTGAAGACTACGAAAACCAAAAAGGCAAAATTAAAATTGAAGATTGAGTAAAGTAAAACACGCAGGAATTTGCTCCTGCGTGTTATTTTTTAATCCATTTTCAATATTGCCATAAAAGCTTCCTGCGGCAGTTCCACGCTGCCGACCTGTTTCATGCGCTTTTTGCCTTCTTTTTGTTTTTCCAGCAGTTTACGCTTACGGGTAATATCGCCGCCGTAGCATTTTGCCAGTACGTCCTTGCGCAGCGCGCGCACGTTCTCGCGGGCGATAATTTTATTGCCGATAGCGGCCTGCACCGGAATTTCAAACATCTGGCGCGGGATTAAGCCACGCAGCTTTTCAACCAGCTGCCTGCCTCGCACGGTAGCTTTTTCGCGGTGCACAATGGCGCTCAATGCGTCCACAGGGTCGCCGTTCAGCAAAATATCAACCTTCACCAAATCGCTCATGCGGTAGCCTGCCAACTCGTAATCCAGCGAAGCATAGCCGCGTGTTGCAGATTTCAAACGGTCGAAGTAATCAAAAATAATTTCGCTCAGCGGCAGCGCATAATGAATCATAACGCGCGTTTCGTCAAGGTAGGTCATGTTCTCATATTCACCGCGTTTTTCCTGCGACAGCTCCATTACAGCACCAACATAATCCTTCGGCACAATAATCGTCGCATTAACATAGGGCTCCTCAACGTGGTCAATAACGGTCGGGTCGGGGAAGTTGGACGGGTTATCCACTAACTCCACGTCGCCGTTGGTGCGGAACACCTCGTAAATTACGTTCGGCGCAGTGGTAATCAGCGCCAAATTATATTCGCGCTCTAAGCGCTCCTTAATAACATCCATGTGCAGCAGGCCCAAAAAGCCGCAGCGGAAGCCGAAGCCCAAAGCCACGGAAGTTTCCGGCTCAAACACCAGCGAAGCGTCGTTAAGCTGTAATTTTTCCAGCGCGTCGCGCAGATTGTCGTAATCGGAATTTTCTACCGGATACAGGCCGCAGTAAACCATCGGCGTCGCCTTGCGGTAGCCCGGCAAAGCCTCATCCGCCGGATTATTGGCGTCGGTAATGGTGTCGCCAACGCGCGCGTCCTTTACGTTTTTAATAGCCGCTGCCAAAAATCCTACCTGCCCTGCGTCCAGCTCGTCCACAGTCACCGGGTTCGGCTTAAACACACCAACTTCGGTAACTTCAAATTCCGCACCGGTCGCCATCATGCGGATTTTCATGCCTTTTTTAACTCTGCCGTCCATCACGCGGAAGTACAGAACTACGCCCTTGTAAGCGTCAAATTTGCTGTCAAACACCAGCGCTTTCAGCGGTTTTTGCGCGTCGCCGCTCGGCGCGGGGATTTTTTCTACAATCGCTTCCAGTACGTCTTCAATGCCGATGCCGGTTTTAGCACTCGTCAGCACGGCTTCGGAAGCGTCAATGCCGATAACGTCCTCAATTTCGTGCTTAACACGGTCCGGGTCGGCACTCGGCAAATCTATCTTGTTGATGACGGGAATAATTTCCAAATCATTATCCAGTGCAAGGTATACGTTGGCCAAAGTCTGCGCCTCAATGCCCTGCGTAGCGTCGATAACCAGCAGCGCGCCCTCACACGCAGCCAGCGCACGCGAAACCTCGTAGGTAAAATCGACGTGGCCCGGCGTATCGATAAAGTTCAGCATGTATTCCTGCCCATCGCGGGCGTTGTAAATGCTGCGCACGGCCTGCGCCTTAATGGTAATGCCGCGCTCACGCTCCAAATCCATGGAGTCTAAAATCTGCTCCTCCATCTCGCGCTTGGTAAGCGTGCCGGTGTATTCAATCAGGCGGTCAGCCAGCGTGCTTTTACCGTGGTCGATATGGGCGATGATGGAAAAATTGCGTATATGTTTTTGGTCCATTGCGTTCTCCTTATAAAAAACTCATCTGACTAATTATTATACCATTTTAAGCCCTGCGCCCGCAAGCAGGCAAAGCGCATTATAAAAATTTCTGCCGCGGCAGGATTTATAACAAAAAGCCCTTGCGCATGCTTTTACTTTGTGGTAAAATTACTTGGTAAAGGTAATTGATGGTAGGAGGTGAATTCGTTGCCGAACATTAAATCTTCCGTTCGTAGTGTAAAAACTGATGCAGAACGCCGTGCAAAAAATGCACCTGTTAAAGCTGCAATCCGTAACATTGCCCGCAAAGTAGTTGCTTTAACTGAAACCGGCACTCAAGAAGATGCAAAAGCTACTTATGTAACTGCATCCGGTTTAATCGATAAAGCAGCACGTAAAGGTATCATCCACAAAAACGCTGCCAACCGCAGAAAATCCAGACTTGCTAAAAAAGTCAATGCTATGGAATAATTTCCATATACAAAAAGCCTGCAAACACTTGCAGGCTTTATTTTTTTGCTTTTTTCAGCCGCGCTTGATGATGCCTTCGCCGAATTTGTTTTTTAAAAAATCCACGGCGGCATTGCGCTTTTTCAGTTTTTCGTTATCGTTAAAGTTCAGCACCGGCGCAGCCCCCTCCTGCTCCAGATGCGATATGCTGACACCCAGAAGGCGCACGCCCTCGCTTAATTTTACCTGCTGCAAAAGCTTCAGCGCCAGCGCGTAAATTTCTTCGTCGTAAGCCACAGGCATTTCGGAAGTTATGCTGCGCGTAATGGTTTTAAACGAGCTGAACTTGACTTTAAGCGTTACCGTGTAGCCAACCAGCCCGTGGTTACGCAGTCGCCAGCCTGTTTCGCCGCATAAATCGCGTACTGCGCTGCGCAAATCGGCAGCGGCGTATAAATCCTTGTCATAGGTGTGTTCCTTGCCTATCGACTTGGCTTCCGTTTCGTTAACAACCGGTCTGTTATCAATGCCGCGCGCCAAATCGTGTACCGTTTGCGCGTTAATGCCAAACACCCGCTGCAAAATTTTGATATCGGCAGCGGCAATTTTGCCGATGGTATCAATGCCATATTTTAAAAGCTCCGCTTCGGCGGCTTTACCTATGCCGAAAATTTTACGTACCGGCATCGGCGCAATAAAAGCGGCAGCTGTTTCGTGCTTAATCAGCACCAGCCCGTCCGGCTTTTCCAAATCTGACGCCAGCTTGGCTAAAAATTTATTCGGCGCCACACCGACAGAAACGCGCAGGCCTGTTTCTGCGTAAACTTTGCCTTTAATTGCCTTAGCAAGCGTTATTACGTCCGGATACAGCCCTTCCATACCGGTAACATCCAAAAAGGCCTCATCGACCGAAAGCTGATCCACCAGCGGTGAAAACGTATGGAAGATTTCCATGATTTTATCGGAAACTTCTTTATATCGGCGCATGCGCCCCTGAATAAACACTCCCTGCGGGCACAGGCGTTTGGCCATGTGCATCGGCATGGCGGAATGTACGCCGAATTTGCGCGCCTCATACGAGCAGGTCGATACAACGCCGCGTCCGCTTAAGCCGCCGACAATTACCGGCAAACCTTTCAGTTCCGGGTTATCAAGTTGTTCAACAGACGCAAAAAAAGCGTCCATATCGGCGTGCATAATCCAGCGCAGCATTGCAAAGCCTCCTTAATTTTATATAAATATAATAACACATACGTTCGCTTTTTACCATATTTATGCAGCAAAAAAAGCAGCATTTACGCCGGAATAAATCCGTAAGAAAATGCTGCTTATTTTTTATGTCAGTTTAAAGCAAATACAACCTGTACACGGGCATTTAATTTAATCTTGCCCGGTGCAAGCTCGGTAGCTTCGGCACCGTCAGCCATCGTCGCTGCGCTGCGCAGTTTGTTGGAACCTGCCGCTACAACCGTACCGCCGGTAAAACCGTTAATATCGGCGCTGAGCATGCTGCCCAAACTGCGGCTGCCAGCACTCGCAACCACTGCTGCCTTTTCGCGCGCGTTTTCCACTGCTGCTGCCAGAAGCTGGCGCTGCACAATGTTCTGCGTGCTTAAAGCATAACTTACGCTGTCGATGTTGGTTACGCCTGCTTTCACCGTGTTGTCAATCACCTGCGAAAGCTTATCCAGATCGCGCACGGTAACTTTCACCGAAGAATTAAGCACGTACTGACCAGCAGTGCGTTTGCCATCGCGGTCAACCTTATATTCCTGATACATGTAGTAACCGGTATTCTGCAAATCGTTGTCGGTAATGGTAAGTCCCAGCAGCGACCTGCGGATTTGCTGCGCAATTTTTGCTTCTTCGGCGCGCGCCGTTTCCGCATCGTTTGCACGCACGGTAATGCCCAAATCAACATACGCCATGTCGGGCGCAACCTCCTGCTCGGCCATGCCGCCCACGGCGATGGTATTCGGCTCAGCGGCGTCCGCAAGGTTAGTGCCGGCAACGCTGAACACCAAAAGCGCTGCTGCCAGCATCGATGTAAATTTTTTCATACTAACACCTCCGTTATTTGCCCTTATTATAAGCCGCAAATATGTTTAAATTGTGTTATTTTACATCCAAATTTATTTTGCCCAGCACTTTTGCCGCTTCGCTGTCATCGCTGACATTTTTCTGCGGGCTGGCGGCTGCATATTTTTTCAGCAGCATGTTGACGATGTTGTAATCTACCATACTGCCCGGACCATCCATACAGCCGCGGTCGCAGGCCATGCCCTCAAAATATTCACAGTCCAGCTTGCCTTCTTCCAGCTGCTTGACTTCTGTCAGACAGCGTTCAAGCCCGCTGGCATAATGCGTTTTTAAGTTTTTGCCCTGCTCACCCAAAACATTGGCAACAGCGGTTTTTACTCCGCAGCTTACAGGGAAGGAAATGCCGTACAACGAAGCTTCGGAGCTGAACTCGTCCACTTCCAAAACAGCAGCGTCAATGCCGGCGCCTTCCAAAAGGCACGCCATTTCCTCAAAGGTCATGGCGTAGTCAATTGCGTCATCGTTGGCGTAAGCCTCCGCCTTTTTGGCGATGCAAGGCCCGATGAACACCGTAACTGCCGCAGGATTATTTCCCTTGACATAACGCCCGCAGGCCACCATCGGCGATACCGTCTGCGAAATTTTGGCAGCGGCGGCAGGCACATGTTTTTTAATCATGTTCACAAAGGACGGACAGCAGGAACTCGTCAAATATTTCTGTTCTGTCGGTACTTTTTCTGCCAGCTCGTGCGCTTCATGCGCAGCGGTTAAATCTGCACCTACAGCTACTTCTTTAACTGCAGTAAAGCCTGCTTTTAAAAGCGCGGCTACAATCTGCGCCGGCGTTACCTTTATGCCAAGCTGCCCGACAAAGGAGGGTGCCAGCAGTGCATAAACCTGTTTGCCTGCCTTAATATCCTTAATAACCTGCACAATCGCGCTGCGCTCATCAATAGCGCCAAACGGGCAGGCACTGCGGCAGGCACCGCATTGCACGCATTTGTTAAAATCAATTTTAGCTTTTCTGTCTGCACCGGCAGTTATCGCGCCCAGCACGCAGGCACGCTCACACGGACGGCTGATTTCAATAATCGCGCCGTAGGGACAAGCCTTTTTGCACATGCCACATTCCACACATTTGGTCTTATCAATATAAGCCCTGTTTTGATAAATAGAAATCGCCTTGCGCGGGCATTTATTGATGCACTTATGTGCAACGCAGTGGCGACAAGCATCCGTTACCAGAAATTTATCAATCGGACACTGATCGCATGCTTCTGGCAAAACGTCAATAACTGGCAAAGTTTTATCAAGAGGCTCAGCCAACGCTTTTTTACTCGCTTCGACGATGTTGATGCCTGTTTCCAATCCCAGCGCCATATCAATCCTGTTTTTTAATACCGCACGTTCCTTATGTACGCAGCAGCGCACACGCGGAGTATCCTCCGTAACGGTGTTATATAAAATATCATAAACGTGTTCAGGTAAACTATCGCTCCATGTAAATTTGGCTATACCAGTTAAAACCGCTCGCCTGAATTTGGTTACTTCAGTTAATTCCATATTCCGCACCTCAACCATAAAGTAATCTACCATAATTGTAAATGAAAGCAGAAATAAAGGCAAATAAAATTTACGGCAGCTATCCATGCAAACATAAACAAAAACACCATGCAGAATTGCATGGTGTTTTTGTTTAACCGGCAGCTATCTATGCACGCGTCATATGCTCCTTATTCAGTCGCATATTGTGCGAAAGCTCGCTGGCACAATTATCAGCGTCGTTTACACTCGCTGCTAATTGGCGACTCGCCCTTCCCGGGTCTCCCCGGTCGGATAGATTTCTGTTAGATAAAGCAAAAGAAGCAGTACCATATGGT
>CALXRU010000014.1 GCA_944390935.1 Acidaminococcaceae bacterium | reverse complement strand
GGTGGTACTGTTTCTTACTATTATTATACGCTATTTCTCGTCAAAAATCAACCATTTGTTGTGACAGAGCCTTATATAATTATAATTTTGCGCATAAATCGTCTATAGATACCTCTGTAAATGATTTTATATAGTGTTCGATATTATAGTCAACTATAAGACTTCTATCTTTATTTTCCAATAAAACCATTTTTTCATTATCTTCACCAAGATACTGACGTGCTTGAACTATTTCATAATATATCCATGGAGAATTTGTTACTGCTCCATCAATAAATGCACTACCTGTATTTAAAACCACAAAATTTGGGCAATTTTTTATCATAATTGATAAAGCTGACGTTAACAATAATCTGACGTGCGATGCTATATTTAAGACTTTTTTGTGACTATATAAAGTCCCATATTCTTCCGTCTCCGCACTTACACAAAATTCCTCATTTAACTTTTTTTCTAAATCATAGATACTTTTCCATAAAACAGCGTCTATAAAAACATTTTTACCAGTATTCAATTCAATAATCTTTGCGACTTTACAAGCTAAATCAAAATCAGCGTGAGAATGAGACAAAAAAATATCTGCCTTAATTGTCGGAAACATCAATTGATTCAGAGTTTCTGCATTTAATCTAAATTCACCATTCTCACCACTTATACAGTTACTCAATATTTTTTCAATTTCATCATAATTAAACATACAATTTAACTTGGAATTTATCTCACTGCTTTGCGACAATATACAACTCCGAGAATCGTCATCTATTTTTAAATTATATGCTTTATTCATTGCCATTTCCTCCATAATTTTATTATTAATATGAAAATGAATAATACTAAGCCCTTTAAGAAAATTCCTTTTATCCAAGCAACATATAAAAACATCGGACCGTAAAATAGTACTATTGATATCGAAAAAAGTTGTTTTATATATTCACAAATGTTAGTTTGTACTTTTAAACAATAATTTGAACACTCAACTTTATTGACCGTATCATACAAATTTCTAAATAATTTTTCTAAATATAAATAATATGTGTCCAAAAGCATGAACATAATTACATTAAATGACAATAAGTAACTTATAGAATAACTTATGTCACACAAATTATCTTCTTTTAAATATAAAACCATTATAGCTGAAAAAATAGCTATACAAAACTTTTTCATACTTAAAGAATTATCAGCCATTCTTTTTATAATATTTTGAATAAATTCCAAATGCTTTACTTGATCATATTCCATGTTATCTTATCCCGACACCTTCATATCTTTGTTATAAATTATAAATGAAAGGAGGTATTTTGGCAATGTTAAAATATAAAAAAATAAGGAAGTGAAAGAATGAACAGAGCCGTTATCTACGCCCGCTTTTCATCCACGAAACAGCGCGAGGAAAGCATCGAAGGGCAGATACGCGAATGTACGGCATTTGCGGAATACCGTGGTTTTAAAATAGTTGGCATTTATATCGACCGTGCCATTAGCGGCCGCAGCGACCACCGGCCGGACTTTAAAAAGATGATTGCTGACAGCGGACGTAATAAATTTGATTATGTGCTGGTGTACCAGCTGGACAGTTTTGCGCGCAATCGCTATGACAGTGCCGTCTACAAAAACAAACTGAAAAAAACGGCGTGCGTGTGCTGTCAGCTAGAGAGAACATTACCGATGACGCCTCCGGCATCATTTTGAAAAGTGTGCTGGAAGGTATGGCGGAATATTACAGCGTGGAACTGGCGCAAAAGGTACGGCGCGGCATGACTGACAGCGCACTGGCCTTCAAAGCACTGGGCCGCCTGCCGCTTGGTTATAAAAAAGATGCCGAAGGTCATATACTGCTGAACGAGTAGGAAATACCCATCGTTAAAATGATTTTTGACCGCTACGTTAAAAATGATAAAATTCTTGACATCATCGCCGCTGCCAACGAAAAGCGGTATCTGACTTCGTAAGGCAAACCGTTTACCCGCAACAGCCTTCAGCGCATGGTCAACAATGAAATTTACATCGGCAGATACCGCTGGACTGATATCGTAAAGCCCGGCGCACTGCCGGCAATCATCACACCGGAAATTTTCGCCATGGCGCAGCTGCGCAACAGACGGCAGAAAAGAGGGAATAAAGTGTTCGTTAAAAGCAATAACTACATCTTAACCACAAAATTAAAATGCGGCCGCTGCGGCGGCAATATGGTCGGCATCAGCGGCACCAGCCAAACCGGCGCCACACACTATTATTATGTCTGCAACAACAAACGCCATTATAAAACCTGCGATATGCGAAACATTTCGCAGGATAAAATTGAAAAGGCTGTTTTGGACGCCACGGTACACCTGTTGGAAAGCCCGGAGAACGTGGAGAAAATCGCCGCCGCTGCTATTGCCAGCGCCAAAAACGATAACATTGAACTGAAACTTTTGCAGGCCCAACTCCGCGAAACGCAGGAAAAATTAAACAACTGCATGAAGGCTCTCGACAGCGGTCTGGTATCGGACGCGCTGATGAAACACATTGCCGAGCATGAAGCCGCGCTAAAAATCATCGATGAGGATATCGAAAAAATAAAAGCTGCCAAAAAGGCAGCCGATGATATTAAAAACCGCGTTATTTTCTTTTTGCAAAACGCCTTTAAAGGAAACGAAAATGAGCGTAAAGATTATATAATCTCTACGCTCATCCACGATATTGTTTTGGATTATCACGAGGATACCAAGCAGTTTTTTGCGACAGTTCGTTACAACTATAACGAACTCGGAATGCAGACTGCAAGCGGTTCTACGGGCAATAATCCTTTACATTCTGTTTTGGTGGGCCCAGTAGGGTTCGAACCTACGACCAATCGGTTATGAGCCGATGGCTCTACCACTGAGCTATAGGCCCAAGCTATTGGCACAAAGCCAACAGTAATATTTTACTAAAGTTAATATGCATTGTCAACTATTCGAGGAAATCTTTCAAACGCTTGCTGCGGCTGGGGTGCCTTAACTTCCGCAGAGCTTTGGCTTCAATCTGGCGGATACGTTCGCGCGTTACGCCAAAATGCTGGCCAACTTCTTCCAGCGTACGGCTGCGTCCGTCTTCAAGGCCAAAGCGCAGCTCCAGCACTTTCTTTTCGCGCATGGTAAGCGTTTCCAAAACTTCTTCCAGCTGCTCACGCAGAAGCGTGAACGATGCGGCGTCAGCCGGTGCCGGTGCGTCGTGGTCCTCGATAAAATCGCCCAGATGCGAATCTTCTTCTTCGCCGATAGGGGTTTCCAGCGATACCGGTTCCTGCGCAATTTTCATAATCTCGCGCACGCGGTCCACCGTGGTGTCCATCTCTCTGGCGATTTCTTCCGGGGTCGGTTCGCGTCCAAGTTCCTGCAAAAGCTGGCGCGATACACGAATAAGTTTATTGATGGTTTCAACCATATGTACCGGGATACGGATGGTACGGGCCTGGTCCGCAATAGCGCGGGTAATGGCCTGGCGGATCCACCACGTTGCATAGGTACTGAATTTAAAGCCTTTGTTATAGTCGAATTTTTCTACCGCTTTAATTAGGCCAAGATTGCCTTCCTGAATTAAATCAAGGAACAGCATGCCGCGGCCGACATAGCGTTTAGCGATGCTTACAACAAGGCGCAGGTTCGCTTCCGACAGGCAGCGTTTTGCGTCTTCGCCCTGCTCGTAAACTTCTTCCAGCAGCTTTTTGTAATCTTCTTCCAGCGCCAGATATTTATCAAACACCTTGCTGTCGGTTTCCTCCGGCAGACGGCGTTTAATTTCTTCCAGAATGGTTTTTAAATCAAACAGTGCGTGGACTTCCTTGTCGCTGGTATGCACGTCCGGCATGATTTTTTCGCTGCCTTCAATGACAATGTGCTCGTCCTGCAAAAGTTTTTGCAAGCGCAGACATTCGTCGCGGGTAAAATCCGCCACCAGCGCGGTGTATTCTTCCAGCGTACACGGCGTGCCGCTGTTTTGTTTGCTTTCAATAAATTCCAGCGCTTTATGGATGCTGCGCAAAGCACAGATTTTATTTTCGTCTTCAATCAGCTCGCGCGCTTTGGTAATCAAAGTTTTGGTTTTTTCCTTGCCGCTGTACACGGGCGCAATACCGCTTTTCGTCCCATACAGCAAGCGGTAAGCCTGTTTGCCCTTGTCCATGCGTTTGGCAAGTTTAACTTCATCTTCGCCAACCAAAAGCGGCACGCGGCCGATTTCTTTTAAGTACATGCGTACCGGGTCATCGATGCTGACGCCTTCCGGCACATTCATATTGGCAAGCTCTGCTTCGTTTATTTCGTCCGCTTCGCTGACAGCGTCAGGTTCCAAATCAATATCGTCGTGGCTGTCATCCACAACGTCGATGCCTTTCTGGGCAATCAGCTCATACATATTGTCCATATCGTCGGCGCTCATATCTTCGGCATTCTGCATCGAATCCATAATTTCACGATAAGTGAGAACACCGCCATGTGATTTCCCTTTAGACAATAATTCCTCAACCTGCTCGGACGCTATTTTTGCATTAGCCATGGTGTTCCCTCCCTTCGTGATAAACTGCTTTGACCATTTCAATACAAGTTTTTAATCGCATCTTTTATTTTCTGGCTTTCTGCAAGCTCCTGCAAAAAGCGGCTGTCCCCCAAACGTTCATATTCATCGGCAAGCAGGCGGTGTTTTTCGTACAGCGCCTCCAGCCTGCCCTTATTCATCGTACGTATGCAGTCTTCGATAAGTTTTTCCTCATCGCCGGGCTGCACATTTTTTGCCATTATAGCGGCAAATTCTGCCGCCGCCTGCGGATTAAGGCTTCTGAAAAGCTCGGAAGCCGCGTCGCCGTCAGGCGATTTTGCCAGCTGCTCTGCAAGGGCATTGTAAATTTCTTCATGTTCCGTCGATGTAAACCCGGCTTGTTCTATCTTGTCCCTGTATAATAAAAGCAACCGTAAATTTTTGGCAAGTATATTAAGAAGCTGGCGTTCAGCTTCGTCTTCCGCCCCTGCGGCGCGCACCGTTTTTTGCTGCGGCACCGGCGTTACAGGCTCACGCCTGCCGCTTTTGCGTGCCAGTTTGCGGTACTCGCTCATAATAAGGCTTTCGTCTATTGTTAAAAGCTGTGCCAGCCTGCTGATGTGGCCGGCAACTTCAATATCGTTTTTACATTCTAACAGGAATGGTAATATTTTCGACACAGCTTCCACTTTTCCTGCTAAATTTGAAACATTATTTTGCGCAATCGTCTGCCGCATCTGAAAATCAAACCCGTCAGACGCATTTTCGATAAGTTTCAGGTACGCATCTGTGCCATGCTTGCGCACAAATTCGTCCGGGTCCTTGCCGTCAGGTACGGAAAGCACTTTTACTTTTAATCCTGCGGCACGCGCAATGCTTACGGCCCTGATATCGGCCCGCAGGCCTGCTTCGTCGCTGTCGTACGAGAACACAACTTCATCGCACACGCGCGCTAAAAGTTTGGCCTGTTCAGCCGAAAACGCCGTGCCCATCGAAGCCACCGCCCAGTCGATACCGGCGGCGTGCAGGCTGATGGCGTCCATGTAGCCTTCTACAACAATTGCCTGCCGCCTTTTTTTGATTTCCTTAAAAGCGGCATGCAAACCAAACAGCAAAGTACGTTTGTTAAACCATTCTGTTTCGGCGGTGTTCATGTATTTGGCGGTTTCCGCGTTCTGCTCCAGCGTGCGCCCGCCAAACCCCACAACATGCCCGCGCGCGTCCTCAATCGGTATCATCACGCGCCCTCGGAACTTATCATAAGCGCCGCTGCGGCCTTTTAAGGCAAGCCCTGCTTTAATCAGCAGTTCTTCACGGCAGCCGCGTTTACCCAGCGCTTTAACAAGCGATGTATAAACCGGCAGCGACACGCCGATGGAAAATTTTTCGATTATTTCGGGCGTTATGCCGCGCCCGGCAAGATATTTCTGCGCTATTCTGCCGTACTCGCTTTTAGCAAGGCATGCCTGGTAAAAGCGGGTTGCCAGCTCGTTAGCGGCAATAATTTCTTTCGCTTCTTTTTCGCGTTCAATTTCCTGCCTTGTTTTTTCGCGCTCCGGGATGGGTATGCCAAGTTTGTTGGCCAATATTTTCAACGCTTCCTGAAAAGAGCAGTTTTCTATCTTCATAATGAAGCTGAAAATATCGCCGCCCGCGTGGCAGCCAAAGCAGTAAAAAAAGTTTTTATCCGGCGAAACCGAAAACGACGGCGTTTTTTCGCCATGAAAAGGACAGCAGCCCCAATAGCTGCTGCCGCGTTTTTTCAGCGGTACATATTCCGAAACTATATCGACGATATTTGCCTGTGAGCGGACCTGCTCTTTAAAATCATCAAATATAATGCTCATTTGCCTGCCCCCGTCACTTTAAATATCATCTGCTCTATTTATATTCAATATCCAAATAAAAAATCCTCTTTTTTATTAAATATAATTTATTTTTCGTTACATTATATAACCGGCAGAAAATAACGGCTGAAATGCTGCACCGCAGCGGCGTCCGTCAGGCTGGCTACAAAATCCACCACCGCCTGCTCCTTGCCGAAAATTTTAGCGGCTTCTCCGTATTCGCGCGGCAGCATTTCCGGCTGGTTCATGTATAAATCAAGCAGCGTCGTTACAACATGCTCCGCCTTGCGATGTTCCTGCGTCAGCTCTGGCGAGCAGTAAACATAATCGAACATAAAGCAGCGGAACTCGTCCACAGCTTCCTCATAATATTTGTCCATTACAATCTGCGGTTTGCCAAGCGAATTTTCCACTATGTTGCGCACAAGGATATCCAGAATCTGGCTCGGCTGTGTGCCGAGGCGCATAGCCACAATACCCGGCAGTTTTTCCGGGCCGATGATGCCGACCTTGCAGCCGTCGTCAAAATCGTGGCACAGATAAGCAATGCGGTCGCAGCGTCGTACTATCTGCCCTTCCAAAGTTTTCGGCAGCGTATCACCCGTGTGGTTTACAATCGCGTCCTGCACGTCCAGTGTCAGATTAAGACCGCGCCCGTCACGCCCGTAATATTTAACCACGCGCAAGCTCTGCTCGTTGTGCTTAAAATGCCCGGTGTAAGCGTTAATAGCGCGCTCGCCCGCATGGCCGAACGGCGTGTGCCCAAGGTCGTGCCCCAGCGCTGCCGCTTCCGTCAAATCCTCATTTAAACGCAGCGCGCGGGCAATAGTCCTGGCAATCTGCGATACTTCCATGCTGTGTGTCAGGCGCGTGCGGTAATGGTCGCCCGGGTTTAAGTACACCTGCGTTTTATGCTTTAATTTGCGGAACGCCATGCTGTGGATAATCCTGTCCCTGTCGCGCTGGTAAGCAGTACGCAGCTCGTCCGTTTCTTCTTCCTTCTCACGCACGGCGGCCGCGCTTTTCTGCGCCCACGGCGATAATATCTGTTCTTCGGTTCTTTCGTATAATTCCCTGATGCTCATTTCTTTCACCTTTATTTCACTTAATCAGCCTTGCCGCCTGCCGCGCCAAAGTCTATAATAGTAGTATATTCTTTAAAAACCGAGGTAGTAACAATGAAAAAAATAATTGCATTTCTTTTTATAATGCTTTTTATGCTGGTGCCGTCCGCGCTGGCTTCCGAGCCCGCAATCAGCAGCGACAGCCAGACCTTTAACCCCTTTACCGGCGTGTACGATTTAAAAGGCAACGTGCATGTCGATTTGGGCGACCGCGTTATCGACGGCGACACCGCCAAGGTTTACCTGTATCAGCTTAAAGTCACCGCCGAAGGCAACATCAGTTTAACCGACAAACCCACCGGCATCCACTTTGACTGCGATAAGGTCGACGTTATCGGCAATGAAAAAACAGCCTATGTAAGCGGCAGCATGATTTTTACGCAGGACGACCTGCGCATTACCGCCGACAGCGGCAGCTTTAACTGGAAAACCAAAAACGCCGTGTTCAGCGGCAACGTAGCCGTTAACGGCACGCCGCAGCAGGGCGACGTTACCTACAACGTACGTGACAAAAAATTTATTTAACAGCTTAAATAACCCCCGTACTAAGCGGGGGTTATTTTTATATGTGCCTGTCTCTGTTTTTTTGTACGTAATCAAGTATCATGCCCGCCGTTTCTTCAATAGCGCGGTTCGATACGTTAATAATCTTGCAGTGCACGCGGCGCATAATCGCCTTGGCGTATTCCAGCTCCTCGCTGATGCGCCTTACATCGGCATAGTTTGCGCCGTCGCTGAGGCCCATCGTTTTCAAACGCTCGCTGCGGATTTCGTTCAGCTTGAACGGGTCAATCAAAAGGCCGATAATTTTGTGCGGCGGAACTTTAAACAGTTCTTCCGGCGGCGTAATCTCCGGCACCAAAGGCACGTTGGCAACTTTAAGCTGCTTGTGCGCCAGGTACATGCTAAGCGGCGTTTTACTGGTGCGGCTTACGCCGATAAGCACAACGTCTGCTTTTAAAAGCCCCAACGGATTTTTGCCGTCATCGTATTTAACAGCAAATTCGATTGCCTCCACGCGTTTAAAATATTCGTGGTCAAGCGCGTGGATAAGGCCGGCCTGGTTTTTAGGCAGCAGCCCGGAAGTTTTTTCAATCGCTTTCAGCATCGGCCCTAAAACGTCCACAACCTCAACATCCAGCTCCATCGCCTTCTGCATAATATGCTCGCGCAGCTCCGGCGATACAATCGTGTAGCAGACAATCGCACCGCTTTCCTTTGCTTCTTCCAGTATTTTTTCAACCTGCGCCGCATCTTTAACATACGGCACGCGGATAACGTCAAATTTTTCCTGCACAAACTGGCTGGTAGTAGCCTTTACAACCGATTCGGCAGTTTCGCCGATAGAATCGGACAAAGCATATATAACCGGTGTCTTAACTATGATAATTGCCCCCTTTGCCCTCTGCCAAATCCACCAGCAGACGCGTAAAATTCGTTTTGGTAATCCTGCCCACAACCTCAAAGCTGCGGCTGCCTTCTTCTATACAGCGCACAACCGGCAGGCAGTCAATCTCGTTGTCAATAATCTTTCTGGCCGCCGCTGCGACGGAATCCTCCGGCGTTACCACAATCAGCTTGGAAAGCGGCGTCATTACCATTACAACCGGCACTTCACGCAAATTGTAGTTATTGTTGATAGCCGCCTTCAGCAAATCCTTGCGCGAAACAACACCGACAAGCAAACCGGCGTCGTCGATGACAAACACCGTGCCTACATCTTCCAGAAACATCGTTATTACAGCCTCATAGGCGCTTTTATCGTGGCTGACGGCAACCGGTACGGACTGCAAATCGCGCACGCAGATACCGGAAATTTCTTCCATCAGCATGCCCAAAGTGTTTTTGCCGGTAAAAAAGTACCCAACCTTCGGTCTTGCATCAAGAATGCCGCCCATCACCAGTATCGCCAAATCGCTGCGCAGGGCAGCGCGCGTAACGTTAAGGCGTTCCGCAATATGCTCGCCGGTAATCGGCCCGTCCTGTCTTACAATCTCAGCTATACGCTTTTGCCTTGTACTTAAAGAAATTGTCCTCATCCCCTTCTGCCGTTCCAAAATAGCACATATATTAATAGTATACGCTATTTATTTTAAAAATCCTCTTTCCGGTCATATATTTTTAAAACTTTTATCACACAATATACATCTTTGCAAACTCTTTGCAACATACTGGCGTATTATAACGGATACATGCTATAATATTTGCAAGTTACCGGATAAAGGAGTGCATAAAATGAAAAAAATACTTGCAACAGCGCTGTGCCTGCTTACCATCAGCGGCAGCGCCCTTGCGCAAAGCGTGCCTAAAGAACTGCAAATGGCAGGCAGCGTAACCGGCCGCAACGGCGACATGATTACGATTACAAACGAAAACAAAAAAACCGACAGCGTAGCCCTGCACATCACGGATGACACCTTCGTTATCCAGAACGGCACCGGCTATTACCTGAACGGTTTTGACATCCGCGAAGGCGAACAGGTTAAAGCGTGGTACGGGCCTGTGCTTACCCGCAGCCTGCCGCCGCAGGGCAAGGCTGACGCCGTTATTGCAGGCGAGCAGAACGGCCGCCCCACCTTTACTTATTTTAACATCGGCAAAGTAGAGCCGCAGGAAGACGGCAGCGTGCGCGTGCTGAACGTAAATGAATCGCAGTATGTAACAATCTTTCCGCAGGTTTACCCTGATGTTGCCGAACTTAAAGCCGGCGACAAAATGCTGCTGTGGTACGAATTTACTACCATGAGCATGCCGGGACAGGCTACCGCCACCAAAGCAGTGCTGTTAAAACAAGGCCCTGCCGATATTAACATCAGCACCACCGCCGGTGTAATTGCCATGGACGGCAAAGAACTGGCTGACGTAAAGCTGGTTGAAAAGAACAACACCCTGTATGTGCCCCTGCGCCAGGTTGCCGAAGCGCTGGGCTACACCGTAACGTGGAACGGCGACGCGCAGACGGCAGTTATTTACGACGGCCCGCGCAGCGCAGTCTGCACAATCGACAGCTATGACTACGGCCAGCAGCGCATGCGCGTACAGCTGCAATATACGCCGGAACTTATCGACGGCGTAACCATGGTGCCGGTCGAAATGCTTGAACACGTACTCGGCTACAGCGTAAAAATAAGCGCCAGCCACGTGTGATGTGAAAACATAAAACAAAATCTCCCATAGAAAATTCTATGGGAGATTTTTTGTTTCTCAGAGTTTCATCTTTCCTCACACAAAAATATACTTCAAAATAAACAGCGCTGCCAGAATATACATAATGCTGCTGATATTCTTTTTGCCGGCCATGCCGGAGAAAACGTTGATGATAACGTAAGAGATTACGCCCAGCGCGATGCCTTCGGAAATGGAGTACATGAAGGGCATGGCGATGATGGCGATAAATGCCGGAATCGCTTCGCCCAAATCGTTAAAGTCGATATTCAGTACTGTACCAAGCATTAAGAAGCCGACGATAATCAGCGCGGGCGCGGTTGCAAATGCCGGTATTGCCAGAAAGATTGGTGCAAACAACAGCGACAGCAAAAACAGCCCGGCGACGGTTACAGCGGTTAAGCCCGTACGTCCGCCTGCCATTACGCCGGAGGAGCTTTCTACAAACGTCGTTACGGTAGAAGTACCCAGCACCGCACCGGCAGAAGTTGCAATGGAATCTGCCAACAGTGCGCCGCGGATACGCGGAAGCCTGCCCTGTTCGTCCAGCATGTTGGCTTTGGAAGCCACGCCAATTAAAGTGCCAAGCGTATCAAATAAATCTACAAACATAAAGGACAGCATAATGGTAATAAAGTTAAAAGTCAAAATTGCCGAAAAGTCCATCTGCATAAAGCTCGGCATAAGGCTTGGGATATAAAGGCCGTTGGAGAAATCCGGCATTACGGAAAACGCGCCTTTGGACGGGTCAGGAACATACAGGCCGGTTACTTCGCAAACCATGCCCAGCACCCAGGTGGAGATAATGCCCCACAAAATCGCGCCGCGCACGTTTTTAATCATCATTACAGCCGTAATAATAACACCAATCAGCGCCAGCAATGCGCTGATACCGGTGGAGTAAAATTCGCCGTTTGCCAGCGACGCTTTAAACGGATAAATGCTTACCAGCGTTGCGCCGTCGACAACGATGTGCGAGTTTTGCAGGCCGATGAAAGCGATAAACAAGCCGATACCGCCGGTAACGCCGTACTTGAGCGAAAACGGAATGCAGTTGAAAATGGCTTCGCGCACTTTGGTTAAGGATAAAATGAAGAACAAAATGCCTTCAACAAAAACAGCGGCCAGTGCCACCTGCCACGAATAGCCCATCTGCCCGACAACGGTGTAGGCAAAAAAGGCGTTTAAGCCCATGCCTGGTGCCAGCGCGAACGGGTAATTGGCCAGTGCCGCCATTAAAAGCGTACCGATGCACGCCGAAACAGCCGTCGCCGTAAAAATTGCGCCCGCGTCCATGCCGGAGGCGGATAAAATCGTAGGGTTAACGGCAAGAATGTACGCCATCGTCATAAAGGTCGTTAAACCGGCCATCATTTCCGTTTTGACGTTGGTGCCGTTTTCTTTCAGTTTAAACAGGTTTTCCAGCAAAAATATCAGCGCCTTTCAAAAAAATATCAGCCGCTTAAACAAGCGGCCGTAATACAATACATATTAATTTTATGGTATGTGCTTTAAATTGTCAATCTTTAAATCCTGAAATCGCGCTCACCAAGCTCAATATCTTTAAGATGCTGTTCAACAAGCGCGCGCACTTTTTCGTTAGGAATATTGGCAATTTCCTTGTCAATCAAAGCGTCGCCCAGTTCTTTAACATGCGGCGATGCGTAATCGACGAGGTATTCCTTCAAGGTCATCAGCGCGTTGGGGTGGCAGCAGTTCTGAATCTGCCCGCTCTTGCACAAGCTCATAAAGCGGTCGCCGGTGCGGCCTGCACGGTAGCACGCAGTGCAGAAGCTGGGGATATAGCCCATCTCCATCAGCCAGCCGACAACTTCGTCCAGTGTGCGGTGGTCGCTGACGTCAAACTGCGCGGAATCGTTTTCTTTTTCCGGTTCGGCATAACCGCCAACGCTGGTACGCGAGCCGCCGCTGATTTGCGAAATGCCGAGGTGCAGCACTCTTTCGCGGGCGCGCTGGCTTTCGCGGGTTGATACAATCATGCCGGTGTAAGGCACGGCAATGCGGATGCAGGCGACGAGTTTTTCAAAAATATCGTCGCTGATGCTGTTGTCAAAAGCGCTGGGGTCAATGTCATCCGCCGGGCAGATACGCGGCACGCTGATGGTATGCGGGCCAACGCCGTGTACTGCTTCGAGGTGTTCGGCGTGCATCAAAAGCCCTGCAAATTCATAGCGGTACAGTTCCAGCCCGAACAAAACGCCGAGGCCTACATCGTCGATGCCGCCCTCCATCGCGCGGTCCATCGCTTCTGTGTGGTAGGCGTAGTCACTTTTCGGCCCATAGGGGTGCAGCTTTTTGTAGCTTTCCTTATGGTAGGTTTCCTGGAACAGAATGTAAGTACCGATACCGGCTTCTTTCAGCTTGCGGTAATTTTCAACCGTCGTTGCGGCGATGTTGACATTAACGCGGCGGATAGCACCGTTTTTATGTTTAATGCTGTAAATCGTTTTAATGGATTCCAGAATGTACTCAATCGGGTTATTTACGGGGTCTTCGCCTGCTTCCAGCGCAAGGCGCTTATGCCCCATATCCTGCAGGGCAATAACTTCCTGACGGATTTCATCCTGCGTAAGCTTTTTGCGCGCAATGTGCTTGTTAACGCTGTGGTAAGGACAGTACACGCAGCCGTTAATGCAGTAGTTGGAAAGATACAGCGGCGCAAACATTACAATGCGGTTGCCGTAAAAATCCTTTTTAATCTGCTCTGCCAGCGCGTAAATTTCTTTGTTCTTGTCCTCCAGCTCACAGTCCAGAAGCACTGCTGCTTCGCGGTGGCTTAAACCCTTGCGCAGTTTGGCTTTTTCAATAATTTCCGTAATCAGCGCGGCGTTGTTTTTATTGGCCGCAGCGTATTCCAGCGTCGCCAAAATCTCGTCATGGTCGATAAATTCTTCTGCTTTCATTGATTTTGCATCATACATTTGTTGTTCCTCCTTAAGGTCAGGCCGGACCTTCCCTGTCAGTATTTCTCCTATAAAAAGCCCGAAGGCGTTAAGGACTAAGCCTGTGTTTTGGCATACAGCGCCTTGGCACTAACGCCCGGCAGCATGCCGATTTTGCCGGACAGCGCGCTGATTGTATCCTGCGGCGCATCCAGCACAATGCTGATAATGTGCATATTTTTCTCGCGGTATGGCAAACCCATACGCCCGATAATATAGCTGCCGTACTCGTGCAGCACGGCGTTCAGCGCTTCCACGGAAGCGGTATCTTCAACGATAATGCCAAGCAAAACAACTCTTGTTTCCATAATATTCTCCTTTACTGCGGCGTGCGCTTAACCAACAGCCGCGCCAGCAAAATGCCGCAAATACCCGTTACCATCTGCGGCCAGCCCATCATAAAACCAATGGCGAACACCATTTTATCGGGCAGCGCCAGCACCTTTAACAAAACAAGGCTGCTGGTAAACATGCAGATTGTTTTAGCAAGCGGCGCTAAAAACAAGCCTCTGCGCCACGCCCAATGGCAAATTAAAACAAACACGGCGTTGCCGCCGATAACAATCGGAATTAACAGCGGTATTGGCAGCTGCCCCTGCAAATAAGCAAAAAACGGCAGCAGCGCAACCGATATCAGCGCAGGCTTTAAACCTGCCAGCCGCACGGTAACGGCCAGCATCATATTAACCAGCGTGCCGATAAAAAACATGCTGACAAGCGGCGGCAAAGGTATCACCAGCCTCAGCGACTGCAGCACAACCGTCAGGGCAATCAGCATCGCCCCGCGCACTAAATTTTTATCCATTATTCATTACCTTGCCGGGCATTCTCTGGCAACAAAATCCTTGTAAGCCTGCAACAGCTGCGGCACTACCTTGCCCACTTCTCCGTTATTCAGCAGCTTGCGGTCAATTTTTGTTACAGGCACAATTTCGCAGCGCGGCCCGCAAATAAATGCTTCTTCCGCTTTCATGGCAAAGTCAATGTCAAAGTTCTTTTCAACCACCGGCATGCCCAAATCAAGCGCCAGGCGTTCTTTAATCACCTTGCGGGTAATATTTTTATGGATGTTTTCATTTTCAGGCGCAGTCCACAAAACCTCGTCCTTAACCAGCATAAAGCTGCTTTCGGTAGTTTCAGTAATTTTGCCGTCGCGTACAAAAAGTGCGTCAAACGCACCGCTGATAGCAGCCTTCTGGCGTGCCATAACTTCCGGCAGGCGGTTTAAGGTGTTAACGTCGCAGTGCTGCCAGCGCAAATCCTTTTCAGTAATCAGCTTAACGCCCTTTTGCTGCAATTCCGCTAAATAGCTGCGGTCGGTAAAAACCGGCTGCATTACCAGCTGCGGCACGCTCATCTCCGGGAACGCCAGCCCGAACGGCGCACTGCCGCGCGTTACCTGTGTGTAAATTTCGCCGTTTTCCATACCGGTTGCTTTAATTAACGCTTCGTGAAACTCCACCAGTTCTTCCACCATGTAAACTGCCGGTATTTTCAAACGCGTTACCGAAGTAAACAGGTTTTCCATATGCGGCAGCATGCCAAACACCTTGCCGTTATACACCGGCACAATTTCAAACACGCCGTCGCCAAACTGATGGCCGCGGTCGTTATAATCAATTACCGCTTCCCTGCTGTCCACAATATCGCCGTTAATCAAAATCAAATCTGTATTCATTAGTCAGCCTCCATCTTTATTAAGAAAGATTTTTAAAATATATCACTTGTTAAAAAACACAGCGCCATTGTATAATATTTATGCGGCACCGCGCCGCATGCAAACATTAAACCTATTATATTATACAACATTTTAAATTTTTTGTCGCTTATCTTATTTATACAAGGAGGAACTTCAGATGGCGCATTTACCACCTATTGTTTCCGACCTCGCCATGATTTTGCTGGTAGCGGGCATCACTACCATTTTATTTAAAAAGCTCAATCAACCGCTGGTTCTAGGATACATCGTCGCCGGTTTCATCACCGGCCCGCATTTTTCGTTTTTCCCCACGGTGACGGATTTCAGCAACATCCACACCTGGTCGGAAATCGGCATTATCTTTTTAATGTTCTCACTTGGGCTGGAATTCAGCTTCAACAAACTCAAACAGGTCGGCAGCACCGCCTTTATCGCCACTATCGTGGAAATTGCAGGGCTGCTGTCGCTGGGCTACGGTACCGGCATGCTGATGGGCTGGAGCCACATGAACAGCCTGTTTCTGGGCGGTATGCTTTCCATGTCGTCCACCACAATCATTATCAAAGCCTTTGAAGATTTAAAAATGAAAGGCAAGCGCTTTACGGAAATGGTTTTCGGTATTTTAATCGTCGAAGACATCGCCGGCATTATCATGATGGTACTGCTCTCCACCATGGCGGCGTCCGCAGGCATCTCCGGCACGGAACTGTTAACCAGCGTTATGCGCCTGCTGTTCTTTCTGGTGCTGTGGTTTGTGCTGGGCATCTACCTTGTGCCAACCTTTTACAAACGCTCGCTTACGCTGATGAACAACGAAACCATGCTCGTCACTTCCATCGGCCTGTGCCTTGGCATGGTGGTACTGGCAACGCATCTGGGCTTTTCGGCAGCGCTGGGCGCGTTTATTATGGGCTCGCTGATTGCCGAAGCGCCGAACTCCGAAAAAATCGAGCATCTTTTTACGCCTGTTAAAGATATCTTCGGCGCAGTGTTCTTCGTATCCGTCGGCATGCTGGTTGACCCGGCGCTGCTGTTGGAATACTGGCTGCCGATTATCATACTCATCTTCGTTACCATTATCGGCAAGCTCGTCTTTTCCGCAGGCGGCGTGCTGCTCAGCGGTCAAAGCCTGCAAACTTCCATTCTATGCGGCTTCAGCCTTGCGCAGATTGGCGAATTTTCGTTCATCATCGCCTCTTTGGGCATGAGCCTCGGCGTTATCAGCGACTTTATCTACCCGATTATCGTCGCCGTATCCGTTATGACGACCTTCACCACGCCGTTCTGCATTATGGCGGCCGAACCTGCCTACCGCGTAATACGCCGCCTGCTGCCGCAGGGAGTTAACGACTGGCTGGACCGCTACACCGAAAAAAATATCGGCACGCGCGACAGTGCCGACTGGACAGAATTTTTAAAAGAATATTTTACCCGCATGCTGATTTTTACCACCCTGCTGACAGCCATCGCGCTGTTTGCGGAATATTATTTAAGCGGCTACCTGCACAATAATTTGCAGCTGCCCTATGCGGATATCATCACCGCCGTGTTGACCTTTATCATCATGGCACCGCTGCTGCGCGCCGTACTCGTCAACCGCACCAGCCACCCGGAACTGTTTTCCGCGCTGTGGTTTCAAAAACGCAGCAACCACATTCCGCTGGTAGTGCTTATTCTGCTGAAAGTCATCGTCGCCGCAGGTTTTATCTTCTTTGTGTTCGCACAGATTTTAGGGCTGGCAGAAATTTTTGCCGCCGCCGCCACACTGGTAACGGCTTACTTCATTTCGTCCTCCGACTGGCTGATGGGCGAATACCTGCGCATGGAATCGCGCTTTCTGGTAAACTTGAACGAACGCCACATGCGCAAACACCGCGAAGCCTTGAAAGAAGCGGGCGAGCATCAGCCCTACGGCTGGTTTGATGAGGACTTGCAGCTGGCGCATTATAAAGTGGAAGATAATTCCGCCACCATCGGCAAAACGCTGCTGGATTTAGAGCTTCGCAAAGCCTACGGCTGCAATGTTTTGCAGGCACAAACTCCCAAACAAATTTACGACATGCCGGGCGCGGATTTTGTCATCAATGCAGGTACAACGCTGCTCATCATCGGCACTAAAGCACATTTTAAACTGCTTAACGCCGCTATTGAAAATAAAAATTTAGGCTGGACGCTTACCGGCGAACCCACCAGCATGCGTGAATTTATGCTGCTTAACGAAGCGGAAAACCGCCACGAGCACGCCTTTCTGCCCTGCGCCATCACTATTGACAAGCACTCGCCGCTTTTGGGCAAGTCCATCAAATCAACGGACATCCGCAACAAATGGCACTGTCTTGTCATCGGTCTGGAACGCGGCAGCTACACCATAGTAAACCCCAACATCTCGCTGGTGTTTGAAAAAGACGACCTGCTGTGGATTCTCGGCAAGCAAAAAATGATTAACCAGCTTGTCCGCGATGAAATTTTGTAAAACCTTATAAAAACAAAAACTGCACTTGCCTTTCTGCCAAAGCAGATTGGAAAGTGCAGTTTTTTTACTTACTATTAAAACCCGCCCAGAATACTGCTGATTAAGTAGTACACAACGCCGATAACGGCAACTACAATAAATATTGGTACAAAAAATCCTAATAACGCAATTAAAATTATAACAACCAGCAAAACGCCAAGCAGCCCACCGCCGCAGCCGTTAAGATTTTTAACATAAATCTTCGGACCGCCGCCGTTTTTATTGCTGTATTCCTCACGGCGTTCATAGCGTTCACGTTGTTCCGGCCTGCGCTCGTCCTTAGCGGAGGTTTCTTCGTAACCGCTTTCGTCAATCGTTACGCCTTCAAATTCATCACGCTCTTGCGGATTGAGGACAGTTGCCTCAATTTCAAAACGGTAATGGCAGTACGGGCATTCCTGTGTGCCGCGTGGTACTTCCCTGCCGCAAAAATTACATTTCATAAATTTCTCCTTTACATGTGGGCGCTCATCAGCATTACCAAAAGGCCTTCTTCGTTGCTGTAACGCGGGTCATGTTCTTCAACATTCAGCGCCTGCGCGATATATTCTGCCACCGTGCGCATTTTTTCGGCTTCCACGCCGCAGAATTTTGCAATATGCTCGTCAAAAAAGGTGTAAGCGCCGTTCAGCCTGATAAAAGTATAGATAACGCCCGCAGTCCATTCGGTTTCGCTGTAAGACCCGTTTACCGCACCGGCGGCTTCCAAATCGCACCACATCTGCGTTGCCAGCCTTACGTCGGCCACGGAAAAATAATTTTTCAGCATGGTGTTTTTTAAAAGCCCTGCAACCAGAGTGTCATCGCGGTAAGGCGCGGCGTTGTATTTTGTATGTTCGGTATAGTTGTTAAAGTTGCGGTGCGCAATGCCGGCGGCGTATAAAAACGTCATGTTGCGCAGCACCATTGGGTAGCTTGCGCTGAACCACTGCCACGTCGGCTTTTGCTGCTGCACGCTTACCCATTCGTAGGTGCGCTTTAAGGTATCGCGCAAAAACAGGGTGTTGACGCGCTCAATTTTGTAGCCGCGCACGTTATCCGTCAGCATGTTGCCGTTGTAAAAAATATGCCCGATAAACAGCATATCCGTGGTGTCAAAATCTTCGTTCAGCGGCAGGTTCAGCTGATAGGTTTCATTGCTTAAAAAGTCGCGGCACGGATATGCGCCTTCGTCGGTAAAGCCCTGCACCGTAAAAATTAGCAGCCGCGCGGAAAGAAACTCCTCCAAAATATCGCTGTTGCGCCGTGCAAAATCGGCGTTGTAACGCCCGCCGTCCTTGCAGCACACAGCGCGATAAAAATATTCCAGCGGATGCATGTCGCGCAGCATCAGGCGGTAATCCAGCAAAAAGTAATCCCAAAAGGAATTAACGGCTTCTTCCCTGCTTTTGGCAGATTCGTTCAGCGCGCTGCCGAAAACGCCGTGGTACAAAACCGTTGCGCGTTCCAAATCGACGCTGAACTGCGTATCGGTAAAAAATTCGTGCATGGCGGCGTAAATTTCCTGCATA
Organism: Acidaminococcaceae bacterium; assembly: GCA_944390935.1. Taxonomy (GTDB): domain Bacteria; phylum Bacillota; class Negativicutes; order Acidaminococcales; family Acidaminococcaceae; genus Fusicatenibacter_A. Next base: position 25,321 of record CALXRU010000014.1, on the reverse strand, counting down.
CGCTCGCCGACGTTTAAAAATATTTTGTTGGCAGCATCCGGCACGGTATGGCGTATGCGCGCCTTATGCCCTTCGGCAAAGCTGCCGTCCGGGTTGATGATGTGCATCGTACCGCCGTCTAAAAGTTTGGCAGCTGCATCAAGCGGCACACCGGCGTCGGAAATTACCTTTTTCTTTTGCAGGTAAGCGTACAGCCTGCCGCAGGTTTCCAAAAAATATTTTGTATGTTCATAATCAGCTTCAAATTCCGATACGTTGCGTCCGCACCATGCCACACAATCCACAAAATCATCGGCGCTCATGTCGCCCAAAAGCAGTTCCGTGTTGCCAAGGTACAGGCACAGCATCGTCAGCTGGTCCCAAATATCGTATAATTCTTCCGGCGTTTTGCCCTGCCACGCTTCCGTACGCAAAAAGCCGTCCGCATATTCACGGCGAAGCAGAAAATTCCAGCCCGGGTCATGCCCGTAGAAATCCTCCACCAAATCGTAAACATTATCCATGCTCTATAAAATACCTCTTTCTGTGATAGCTTATTATAACATATCCCCGGCGCCGCTACAACAACGGCAGTATCTATAAAAAAGAACGGCCTTGCAGCCGCTCTCCGTAAATCGCTGTTTTATTCTTCGCCGATAACCAGCACTTCGGGGTGAAGCTCCACACCGGCTTTTTCCATAACAATCCTGCGCACATCCGCGATAAGCTGCAAAACGTCTGCCGCCGTCGCGCTGCCGCGGTTAACGACAAACCCTGCGTGCTTTTCGGATACCTGAGCGCCGCCGACGGTATAGCCTTTAAGCCCCGCCTGCTCAATCAGCGTACCGGCAAAATGTCCGGGCGGGCGTTTAAACATGCTGCCAGCGCTCGGCAGTTCCAACGGCTGCTTGCTGATGCGCCTGCTGCTGAAATCGTCCATCATCGCTTTAATGGCGTCTTTATCGCCCGGCTGCATTTTAAGGCAGACTTCGGTAATAATATAGCCGCTTTGCTGCAAACTGGTTTTACGGTAACCAAACTGCAAATCCTCCGCCGTAAGTTCCATGGCTTTGCCCGCCATGTCCATTACGCGCACGCTTTCCACAACGCATTTCATCTCGCCGTTGTAAGCGCCGGCGTTCATGTAAACCGCGCCGCCGATGCTGCCCGGTATGCCCACGGCAAATTCCATGCCGCTTAAACCGCATTCCCACGCCTTGCGTGATGCCAGTGCCAGCGAATAGCCCGCGCCAAAATACAGGCGCTCACCGTCCTGACGGAAGGTTTTTAGCGCATTGCCGATTTTGATGACAAGCCCGCGGATGCCTTTATCGCGCACCAGCACGTTACTGCCGTTGCCCAAAATCGTTACCGGCACTCCGTAATCGCGCGCCGCCTCCAAAGCCTGCGCCAAAGCGTCAGCGTCCTGCGGCTGCACCAAAATATCTGCCGGGCCGCCGATTTTAAACGAAGTGTGCTTCTTCATCGGCTCATTGCAAAAAACATGCCCCGGCATTTTCTGTTTTAAAACTTCTGCTAATTCATTAACGGAATTATTCACCGACAGCTTCCTTTACAACGTCTTCAATAGCTTTATTAACATCACCCATCATCATTTGAAAGCGCATAAATGCGTTCACATACTCTGTTGCTGCCATATTAAGACTAAGCAACGAAGAAAGTTTTTGCATTTTTTCTTCTTTTTCTTTATCTACTTCTTGATTTTGATATTTAGCAAAACCAATTTCATAATACAATTTAATAAAGTCATTTACTAATTCTTCAGATTTTGGGTCTTTTTTTAACTCAACCTTGGCTTCTTTTAATTTCTTTAATTCATGGCTTTCTTTTAAAGCTTTTGCCAAATCATTGGCGCAATCGTAAACGTTCATTATATGTCACCTCATAATTAATTATGTATTTTCGTAACTATTATAACACATTTATAAATACTGTAAATGCCTTACTGCGGTTTTACATTTAAATGCGCAAAGGCTTTGGGGTCGCCGTAGTCAAAATGCCACCATTCCATATCGCTGGCGGTAAAACCGGCAAGCTGCATCTGCGTGCGCAACAGGTCGCGGCGGTAACGCTCAAGCTCCGTGCCGCCCGCAAAGCTTGCGTACTGGCGGATGGAAGGCTCGTCAAAATCGCTAATCATGTCAACCGGTTCGCCAGTTGCCAAACTGTACAGGCTGACATCGACACTGCGCCCGGTGTTGTGGCTGAAACCAACTTCCGGCGCGGGCAGCATGGATTTATTTTCAAGCGGCAGAGCGTCATAAGCAAGTTTACTTACCAACCACGGACGGTAAGCCTCCCACACCAAAAGCCCGTATCCGTATTGGGCAAGGTTAAGCTGTACGGTGTTTAACGCCGCGGCTGCTTCCACATCCAAAAAGGCACGCGCGTCATCGTTCAGCACATTGCCGAAGCAGTTATCCGTACCGGCGTAACGCAAATCCAGCTTAATGCCCGGCACGGCCTGCGCCAGATTAACAAGCTGCGCCTGCTGCCCTGCTCCAAGATTTGCAGGCATTACCGCAGCATTGGCAGCATTTTTCAGTTCCTGCCAGTCGCCGCTGACGGCAAAACGGAAGGGTTTGCCATTCTCTCCGGCAAAAAAGCGGCGGCTGTAACGGTTGCCGCCCACGGAACAGCTAACGCCATAACCTTCGCGGCTGCGCTCAATGCGCACGGCGGCATCCAGATGGTTCAACGGCCCGCTTTCGTTAATCGTGTAAGAATCAAAATGTTCCTTATATAATGGATAGATATTACTGCCCGCAAAGTTGTAATCCTTCTGCCCAAAGCGGTAAACAAGTTCTACCTCGCCCTTGTTCTCGCGCAGCAAAAACAGTTCGCCGTTGCCGTAATACATACCCAAAATGTATTTTAAATCCTTCGGGCAGTCTTTCGGTTCAAACGCCGGTGCTGCTAGCGCACTGCCCGCAAAGCATAGCAGGCACAGCAGCAGGCTTAAAATCCGTTTCATCATTTTATCAACTCCGGCCTTACATCCTTCAAAACATTCATATATTCGTTGGCTTTTTCCACCAAATTCAAATCAATGTCGCAGTAAACAATTTCTTCTTCACCGCCGCCAACGGCGAGCACTTCGCCAAACGGGCTGATAACGGCAGAATGGCCGTAAAATTTCTGGTCGTGGAATTTGCCGGTACAGTTTACGCCGACAATAAAAGTGTGGTTTTCCAGCGCGCGCGCACGGATAAACAAATCCCAGATAGCGCCGCGCACTTCAGGCCATTCCGCAGGCACGAAGATAATTTTTGTGCCCTGCATCGCCATGTGGCGGAACAGCTCCGGAAAGCGCAAATCATAACAGATTGCCGAAGCGCAGGTAGTGCCTTCCAGCTCATAAACGCCAAAATCGTTGCCCGGCTTGAAAAAGCGCTGTTCATTAAACATACTGAACAAATGCACCTTGCTGTAACAAAAAACAATTTCGCCGTTTTTATCAATGGTAATGGCGGTGTTGTAAACATTGCCGTCGCCCTTGCGCAGCGGTATCGAACCTGCCACAATGGCGCAGCCGTTTTCGGCGGCAATCTGCCGCAGCTCATTTACCACCGTGCCGTTCAGGTAATCGGCCTCTTTGCTTAAATGCCCCAGCGAATAACCCGTCGTCCATATTTCCGGCAGCACGGCAACATCGCAGTTGGGCGCGGCCTGACGCAGCAGTTCGCACGCCTTCTGCACATTACCGGCTTTATTTTTTTCCAAAACTTCCATTTGCACCAATGCAATTTTCAACGCTTGTCACCTCATCAATCGGCAATAACTTTATCCTTCGGGAAGGTAATTTCAAACCTTGTGCCTTCGCCGATTTTGCTGAACACCTCTACCCTTGCGCCATGCACGCGGATAATTTCGCGGGCGATGGCAAGCCCAAGGCCTGTGCCCGGCACGTTGCGCGAATGCGATTTATCAACCTTATAGAAACGTTCCCAGATGAACGGTAAATCTTCCTCGGGTATTCCCGGCCCCTGGTCGGATATCGTCAGCCGAACGCTGCCGTCGTCCAACATTTCCGTTAAAAATGCCACCGTGCCGTTAGCAGGCGTGTATTTCAGCGCGTTGTCGCCGATAATCAGCACCAGCTGCACCATCTGGTCGCCCTGCCCCATTACCTGCAATTTTTCATCGACATGCACCAGCAGCTTAACATTGCGTTCCACGGCGTTCACCATCAGTTTTTCGGCTACGTTACGCACAATCGCGCCCAAGGGCAGCGGCTGCATTTTGGCAGGCGGCAGTTCTTCGGCGGCCTGCATACGGCTGATATCCAAAAGTTCACTAATCATGCGCTGCAAACGTTGCGTTTCTTCGTTAATCAGCAGACGGTAACGCTGTATCATGTCCTTATCGGTAACGGTGCCGTCGCTGATAGCTTCGTTATAGCCGCGGATAATCGTCAGCGGCGTGCGCAGCTCGTGCGATACGTTAGCGACGAAGTCACGGCGGATTTTTTCCGCGCGCTCCGTTTTGGCAACAAATTCACTCAAATCATTACCCAAAGCGTTCAATGCCTTGCCCAAATCGGCAACCTCGTCCTCGCCGTGTACTTCCACCTTGCGGGTATAGTCACCGGCGGCAATGGCAACCGCGCTGTCCTTCATGGAAACCAGAGGCTTAATCATCGTGCGCGCCAGGCTGCGGACCATGAACATACTTAAAATCAGCGCCAAAATTGCAACGATAGATGTGTAAATGTAAATATCGCGCAAAAAGCTGTCAAAACCGCTCAACGGCTGCGCCAGCAAAATCGCGCCGCGCGCCGCACCGCCCGCTTTGCCGTAAGGCACGCCCACCAGCATAACCTGCTCCTTATAATAAGGATGGTAAATTTGCGACTGTACGGATTTACCGCTGTACACGTCCTTTAAAATGGCAATAACCTTGGTGTCCAGCTTGCCGCTTTTAATTTCTCTGGAAATTTCGGCGGTCGAGCCTTCCATCATCGTTAAATCCTTAATGCCGGGGCGGGTGCCGTCAGGCTGGTAATCCGTATTGATGTTGGACGCCGCCAGAAGTTCAAACTTATCGTCAAACAGCCAGATACGCGCGCCGACAAGCCGGTCCACGGCGAAAACATAACGGTTCAGCGTGTCGCGGCTGTTGTCAAACTCCATAAAATATTCAACTGTTGCGGCCATTTCGTTGCCTTTTTCGGCCAGCTCCTGCTCGTTGGTCTTAAAAAAATAATCGGCGATAAGATAGGAAATACCTGCCGTAACGCCGACTACGATAACCATTATCAGAGCCATGAAGCTGTACATCAGCCTTGAGCTCAATGATTTGTTCATTTTTTGTCTTTAACCTCAAACTTATAGCCTACGCCCCAAATGGTTGTAATATCCCATTCGGAATCTTCCGGAATATTAAGTTTTTGCCTGATGCGCTTAATGTGCGTATCTACGGTGCGGGTATCGCCGTAATAGGAATAACCCCAGATGGTTTCCAACAGCTGGTTGCGCGAAAACGCCTTGCCCGGGTTGGAAGCCAGGCACCACAAAAGCTCCATCTCTTTGGCGGTAAAGGTCATTTTGTTGCCAAAGGCAATAACCTGATATTTTTCCATGTCGATGCTGAGGCCTTTGTATTCGATGTGCGAACGGCCGTCAGCTTCTTCTTTTTTAACCATCGTGCTTCTGCGCAGCACGGCTTTAACCCTTGCGATAACCTCGCGGTTGTTGAACGGCTTGGTAATATAATCGTCCGCGCCGATTTCCAGCCCCAAAATGCGGTCGTCGTCGTCGTCCTTAGCCGTCAGCATAATAATAGGGATATCGCTCATCTTGCGGACCTGTTTGCAGACTTCCAAACCGTCCATTACCGGCATCATAATATCCAGAATAATAATATCGGGCTTTTCGGACTGCACTTTTAAAATGGCTTCCGCGCCGTCGGCAGCTTCAATTACGTCAAAGCCTTCCTTATCGCAGTAAATTTTTAATATTTCCCTAATCGGTGCTTCATCATCAGCAATCAATACTTTTTGTTTATCCATATAAATCACCGCCATTAACTGTTATTAGCATTATTATACAATAAAACAGCGCCTTTGGGTATTTAACACTATATGCTTTCACAAAAATATTACAAAGCAGGAATATTTTAACGTCAAAATAAAAAAATAAACTACCAACAGGGCGAACCTGATTGGTAGTTTATGCTTAATTGGTAGTTTATGCTTAATCAGATAATGCGGCAGGCGCCGTAATAACGGGCACCCCAATAGCCGGTAAATGCAGAAGCAACCGTTACGCCGGTGCTGGAACCTGCATGGATAAACTGGCCGTTGCCGAGATAAATGCCGCAGTGCGACGGGCCGGGTTCATAAGTGCTGAAGAAAATCAAATCGCCCGGGCGCAGCTGGCTGGCGCTGATTTGTTTGCCGCTGTACATCTGCACATCGGCAGTACGCGGAATATTGATGCCCGCACGCGCAAAAGCGTACTGGGTAAAACCAGAGCAGTCAAAACCGTAAACGCTGGTACCGCCGAACACATACGGAGTACCGATTACGCCATAAGCCGCACGGATGACGTTTCTGATGGTTGCGCTCCTGCCGGAACGGTTAGGAGGCATCGGCTTGTTCATCAAAGCCGTATAGGTAGCTTCGCCGATAATTCCGTCGACTTCCAACTGTTTATCCGCCTGGAAGCGTTTGACAGCGGCTTCCGTTTCAGAACCGAAATCACCGTCAAGCAGTTTAATTTCGTATTTCAATTCAACCAGACGTTTTTGAATGGCCAGAACTTCGGGGCCATTATCTCCATATTCAAACGAGGCCAATGCAGTCGCCATGTTTGCTAAACAGAGTACACAAGTAAATACCAGACAAAGTAATCCTTTTTTTACCATCCACATCACTTCCTTGCGCCTTTTATAAACAAGTAAATTATACCACAAAAACGGCCTGCTGTAAACCAAAACTACCGTTTGCCAATGTGTCTGCCGACGATGTACAACGGTCTTTGCTTAACTTCCTCAAAAATGCGGCCGATATATTCGCCCAGAATGCCGATACCCACCAGCTGGATGCCGCCGAGAAAGAGTACGCTGGCCGTCATCGTTGCCCAACCGGGCACTGCGTCCATTGCAACATATTTTACATAAAGCACGTGTAAAACCAGCATAAAGCTGATTAAACCGAACACAATGCCGATATAAAATGCCCAGCGCAGCGGTAAATTTGAAAAAGATGTGATTCCGTCCAGCGCAAAATGCAGCATCTTATGCAGGTTAAATTTGGAATGCCCCGCAAAACGCGACGGCGCGGTAAACTCAAAAGTTGCCGTTTTAAAGCCCAAAGTGTTCACCAGCCCGCGGATAAAACGCGCGCGCTCGCGGTAGTGCCTGAACGCCTCCACCGCAACTTTGTCCATCAGGCGGAAATCACTGCCGCCCGGTGTAATCTCCACTTTGGAAAGCGAATTGATAAGTTTGTAATAAGCTTTAGATGTCAGGTTTTTAAAAAACGAAGCGTCCTCCGTCGCCGTTCGCACCGTCTGCACAATCTGATAGCCGTCCTCCCACAGCTTCAAAAGCTCCGGCACAAGCTCGGGCGGGTGCTGCAAATCACCGTCCATGGTAATAACAGCGTCGCCGTCCGCGTGGTCCAGCCCGCAGGTCAGCGCAAGCTGGTGCCCGTAATTGCGCGACAAAAAATACACCTGTACATGTTCATCCTGCTCTGCCAGTTCTGCCAGAATCAAATGGCTGCTGTCGGCGGAACCGTCATCGACAAAAATCAGTTCATAATCGTAGGGCAGCGCTTCCATTACACCGCTCATGCGTTTATGGAACTCATGCAGGTTTTCTTCTTCGTTATAAACAGGTACTACAAACGAAACAAGCTTCTTCATTTTCAGACTCACCTTAAACTTAATTACCATTATATTATATAACAACTTTAAGCAAATTGTAAGCGCCGGTTATGAAACAACGGTGAATTTTGCAAAAAAATAAGGCCGGTAAAATTACCAGCCTGTATTTGCGTAATACGAGTGCTCAATAAGCCGGGTTCTGTTCCGCAAAGCGGCAGCAATCATTTATCTAGGCCGGCAATTACTTGCAGGCTCAAGCGACACAACCCGGAAGGATCAGCGGGCCGCTTCATCCCTTCCCTATTTGGTCTTGCTCCGAATGGGGTTTACCTAGCCGCCCGGTTACCCGAACGCTGGTGCGCTCTTACCGCACCGTTCCATCCTTACCTGCCGAAGCAGGCGGTACACATTTCTGTGGCACTATCCCTGAGGTCACCCTCGCCGGACGTTATCCGGCATTCTGCCCTGTGGAGCCCGGACTTTCCTCTTACGGCACAAGGCCGTCAGCGATTGCCTTTCACACTCATACTGCAAGTAACTTTAGCATAAAAAGGTTAAATAGTCAAGCCATTATTTAAAGCGTTCGTCCTCGCTTATTTCGTACTCAAATTCTTCCCAGTCTTCGCTGTTTTCGTTTTCGTAATACTGCCCGTCTTTATAAATAATGTCGTCCTGCGTGTAGGGGTGTTGCTCCGCATTATGCGGATTACCGCCGCGCGCGGAAGGCGGAATATTGTCCGGATTATAAAGCCCGTCCTTTTCCTTTTTCTCCAGCCATTCACCGACGACGCCAATCAGCGCCAGAAACGCTCCCAGAAAGAACCATTCCATAAAGCTCACCCTGCTTTTATGCGTTGGTTAAAAGATAACGCTGCAACATTTTGTTAAATTCCCACGGATTTTTGCCGTCCGTTTTTTTGTACTGGTTCATAATCGCGTCCAACTCGTCGGCGTAATGCACAATAAATGCTTCTTTGGTGGCGCAGGCAACCGGCGAACCTTTTTCAGGCTCTCCGTGGTGCGCCAGCACAATATGCAGCAGGTGCTGCAATTTGGGACCGGTAACGCGCGCTTTGGCTGCCGCCTCCTGCACCATCGCCGCGCTCATGCTGATGTGCCCCAAAAGCCGCCCTTCCGTCGTATACGGGAAGCCCATGGAAGCAGAAATTTCGCGCAGCTTGCCGACATCATGCAGCAGCGCACCGGCAACAATTAAATCCTTATCAACGCCGCCGATGGTATCCGCCATGTTGGAAGCCAGCGTCGCCACATCGACAGAGTGCTGCAAAAGCCCGCCGATATAGGCATGATGCAGGCGCATGCCCGCAGGGTTGCGCAAAAAGCGCTCGTAGGTTTCGCCTTCAAAGACATTATCCAGCACCAGGCGCAGCCCCGGCGTTAAAACGCTTTTAATCAGGCGGTCGAACTTTTCCTTATAAGCTGCGTGGTCAAAATCGCCTTCCGGCAGCAGGTTGCTGATGTCGTCCTCCGGCACAATGTCGCTGACTTTTTTTATAATAACCTGCAAAGCCATTTCGCCGCTGAACTTGTTGATATCCACGCTGCCGCTGACCATCATCGGCGCAGGGCCGTCCATGTCGCGCAGTTTTTCAACAATCGGCGCTTCAAAAGTAATAAACGGTATTTTGCCGCTGTTGTCCTCCAGTAAGCCGCGGGCAAAAGGCGCGCCGTTGCTTGATGTGCCCACGCGCTGCACCCTCATCAGTACAGACTGGCAGATTTTTGCGCCCGCTTTAAATTCACTAATCATATATTTGTACCTCAATTCATCAATATTGCTTAAAAAGTAAGGTTTCGTGCGCCGTCAGCACCTGTGCGCCCAAACCGGCTGCCGCAAGGCGCAGCGCAATTTTATCGGCCAGCACCGTCACCACCGGCAGCTCCGTTCCCTGATGCGTGGCGTCAATCAAATTCAGCCCGCTGAACACGGCGTTCTGCGCTTCGTGGTATTTAATGTCGCCGGTAACGTAAGTATCCGCGCCGTGCTCCAGCGCTTCGGCAACAAAATCAATGCCCGCGCCGCCGCACAGGGCAACCTTGTGCACTACTTTGCCCGCGCTGATGCCGGTTACAAATTCCAGCCCCAGCACGCGCTTAACCATAGCGGCAAAAGCGTCAAATTCCATTTTTTGCGGCAAGGTACCGACGCGCCCCAGCGAACCGCCGTCCTCACAGCCGTTAACCAGTGTGGTTACGTTTTGCAGCCCCAGCTTTTCCGCCAGTACGTCGTTAACGCCGCCCAGCACGCTGTCAAGGCTCGTGTGCGCGCTGTACACGGCAATGCCGTTTTCAATACATTTTAACAGCAATGCGCTTTGCCAGCTGCTGTCGCAGATAGCTTTCAGCGGCTTAAAAATCGGCGGGTGGTGCGTTACCAGCATGTCCACCTTCTGCGCAACCGCCTGCTGGACAACCTCTGGCGATACATCCAGCGCCACCATGATTTTTTTTACGGCGTTATCCCTGCGGCCGATTAAAAAACCGGCGTTGTCCCAGCTTTCGGCCAGTTCGCGCGGGGCGATGCCGTCCATAATTTTTATAATGTCATTTACAACCGCACTCATGCCTCAATTCCTCCAATCCGGCATAAAGCTCCTGTAATTTTTTATATTTTTCGCTTTGCTGTGCCTGCGCGCTTTTTGCCATGCTGTCCAGCGTGTGCTTGTAAGCGTTTTGCAGTTTTGCCAAATGCTTTGCCAAAAGCAGCGGGCGTTTTTCCAGCAGACGCGGGCCTATTTCATATTCCAAATCGCTGTGAGCGGTTTCTTCACCGTGCTCCAGCAAAATAATTTCATAAAGATGCTGCGGTTCTTCCGCCAGTGCCTCATCCGCAATGCGCCAGCCGTTCTGGCACGCCCATCTGCGCAAGCCCGCAGCGCCTGCCATTGGCTGCACAATTAAAAATTTCAGCGCCGCCGCAACTTCGGGCGCTTCCTGTAAAATTTCAATAATCGTACTGCCGCCCATACCGGCGATAACAGCACCGTCAACCTCGCCCGGCTTTAACACCGTCAGCCCGCTGCCCATGCGCACTTCAATTTTATCGCGCAGGCCGTACATGCCGATATTGGTCTGCGCCGCACGGCACGGTCCTGCCGCAATATCCGCAGCAACGGCGGCTTTAATTTGCCCTTTTTGCAGCAGCCACACCGGCAAATACGCGTGGTCGGTGCCGATATCAGCCAAAATGCAGCCCTGCGGCACCAGTTTTGCCACTGCTTCAAGCCTTGCTCCTATATTCATAAACCCTCCGGATACGTTTTGTTTACATAAGTAAATTATAACATACCGGAGGGTCTTTTAATAATTTCAGTTCAGTTTTTTCACAAATTTTTTAATGCTCAGCCCCAGCGTCAGCAGGATAAACACCAGCAGCGCCGCTACCTGCCCCCACAAAAACGCCAGCCCGTTGCCCTTTAAAAAGATGCCGCGCAGAATTTGCAGGTAATATGTCAGCGGCAGCACGTCGCCCAGCCAGTAAAAAATCTGCGGCATGGATTCGCGCGGGAACACGAAGCCCGACAGCATAATGCTTGGCAGGATGACGAAGAACGACATCTCCATCGCCTGTATCTGCGTGCGCGCATAGCTTGATATTAAAACGCCCAGCGTCAGCGACGCGACGATAAAAAACAGCGACAGCACATACAGCAGCAGCAAACTGCCGCGCACTGGTACGTCAAATACAAACAGACCAACCATCAGCGCCACCGTTATCTGCACATAGCCGACAAAAATATAGGGGATGATTTTGCCGAGCATCAGTTCCCATGTTTTCAGCGGCGTTACCATCAGCTGCTCCAGCGTGCCGGTTTCGCGCTCGCGCACAATCGCCATGGAGGTTATCATCACCATCGTCAGCGTTAAAATTGTGCCCATCAGCCCCGGCACCATGTAAAACGCCGTTACAAAATCCTGGTTGTACCAGGCGCGCACACGCACGTCGTACAAATTGGGCGGCGTGCCGTGCAACCCGCTCTTTTCAGCCAGCGCCTCCTGCGATTTTAACATGCCTATGGACTGCGCCGCGCTGATTGCCGATGCCGCCGACTGCGAATCGGTAGCGTCCACCAGCACCTGTATGGGCGTAGGACGGTTATGCTCCAGATTGCTGTCCAAATCGGGCGGGATGATGATGCCGACCTTGGCGTCGCCGCTGTCCAGCCGGTAATTAACATCGTCAAAGCTGTCTTCAACAAATTCAATATCAAAATATTCGCTGGCGGTAAAGCCCGTCAAAAGCTCGCGGCTTTCCTGCGTCAGCGACTGGTCGAACACCGCCGTTTTTAAATGCTTAACGTCGGTGTTGATGGCAAAGCCGAAAATTATCAGCTGCATAACGGGCATGAACAGCATAATGCCCAGCGATAACTTATCGCGCCGCATCTGGATAAATTCTTTTTTTAAAAGCGCCAGCAGCCTGTTCATACACCGCCACCGCCTTTCCGTTTATCAAGATAGTATGAAAAAACGTCCTCCATGCTCGGTTCAATAATATTATACGCATAGCCGGTCAGCGCGCCCATGTCTTCCCGCCGCATTAAAAGCCGCAGCTCACGCCCGAAGATGTAAGCATCAATCACCGGCAAACTGCGGCGTATTTCATCGCGCAGCTTAATGGAATCGTCGCTGGCAATGCTTACCAGCACTTCCTTAATGCTGTCCTTCAGCGCTTTGGGGCTGCCCTGCGCCACCATTTTGCCCGCGTCAAGGAACACCATTTCGTCGCAGTGCTCCGCTTCTTCCATAAAATGCGTGGTTACAACCATCGTCGTGCCGCCAAGCGCCAAACCGTGGATAATCTGCCAGAAGCTGCGGCGCGAGATAGGGTCAACCGCACTCGTCGGCTCATCCAAAAAGAGTAGGCGCGGCTTGTGCAAAATGGCGCACGCCAAAGCAAGGCGCTGCTTAAGCCCGCCGGAAAGCGTCGCCGAAAGCGCGTCGCGTTTATCTTCAAGCTGCATTTCAGCAATCATTTCGTTTACGCGCGCAAGCTTTTCCGCGCCGCGCAGCCCGTACATACCGGCATAAAAATCAAGGTTCTCAAACACCGTCAAATCCAGATACAAACTGAACTTCTGCGACATATAACCTATGTGTTCCTTAATTTTTTCCGCCTGCGTTTCAACGTCGTAGCCCAGCACCGTGCCGCTGCCCGCCGCAGGTTTTAATAGTCCGCACAACATGCGGATACTGGTCGATTTGCCGCTGCCATTCGAGCCTAAAAATCCGTAAATCTGCCCCGGCGCCACGCGGATATTTAATTTGTCTACAGCTGTAAAATTGCCGAATTTACAGGTTAAATCCCTTGTTTCAATCGCGTATTCCATCATTACAAGCTAACATCCGCCACCATGCCCGGCTTAAAGATGCCCTCCTCATTCGGCAGCGCCACCTTAACCGCAAACACCAAATTGGCGCGCTCGCGTTTGGTAATGCTCTGCCGCGGCGTATATTCCGCGCTGTCGCTGATTTCCGTAATTTTGCCCGTAAAAGTCCTGTCCGGATAAGCGTCGATGTTCACATCACATTCCTGCCCGATTTTAATGCTGCCCAGCATGTCCGAAGGCACGTACACACGCACCCAGCAGTCATTCAAATCGGCAACGGTCAGCACCGCGCTGCCGGCAGCGACGTATTCGCCCACCTCGTAATTTTTGCTTAACACCACGCCGTCAACAGGGCTGTACAGCGAAGCATCGTTCAAATTTATCTCCGCCGCTTCCACAGCCGCTTCCGTGCGTTTTACTTCGGCGCGCTGCGCCTCAATCTCGTCCACACGGCTGCCAGCCAAAAGCAAAGCCTCCGCCTCGCGCGCCGCCGCTAAATTATTGGCCGCTACCAAATCATCAGCCAAAGCCTTGTCATATTGCTGACGCGATACCGCACCGTCGGCGTACAATTTTTCGTAACGCAAACGGTCAGCATGCGTCTGTTCGTAAACGCTCTGCGCCGCCATAGTTTTGGCTTCCGCTTCACGCAGCTCCTGCGGGCGTGCGCCCTTAACCAAATCCACAAGCTGCGACTGCGCTTTCGCATACGCCGCCCTGCTTTCCGCCAGCTGCGCCTCCAAATCACGCGTATCAATCTGCGCCGCCAGCTCGCCCTTTTGCAGTTTGTCGCCCTCTTTAACAGTGCGCACACGCAGATATCCGCCAATGCGCGGGGCAATATCGGCCTTGGTCGCTTCAACCGTGCCGGTTAAAACTTCATCAGCCTGACGCTGTAAAAATAATTTGTAGCCCGTCGCCGCCAGCAGCAAAACCACAACTGCCACAGCGGCGATAATTTTGCGTTTATTCATCATGCGCCACCTCTATTCCGCGCATAAACACCTCAACCGCCTGCTCTAAATACGCCTGCGTAAAGGTATCGTCCTGCTCGATAATTTTTGTGTAAATCGGCCGCGCCAAAAAGTACAGGCTGATGGACGAAATAAACATCATCAGCATTTTGCCGCTGTCCAAATCGGTGCGAAACAAGCCCTGTGCCTTGCCGCGTTCAATTAAATTCAGCAGCACGCCGAAGTTCTGCCTGAACCGTCCTACCGCAACCTGCTCAAAAATTTCCGAAGGGTTCAAAAGCTCGCGGTACACCAGCTTGACAAACGACGGCGGGTATTTAGCATACAGCCTGCTGATGGTCTGCACATACAGGCGCAAACCTTCGCGCGGCTCAACTTCTTCCGCCCGCACACTGCCGATAAAGCTGTCAAAATTTTGCAGAAGCTCTTTCACAATCGCCTCGTACAAGCCGCTTTTGCCGTTAAAATAATATGAAATCATCGAACTGTTAACGCCTGCCGCAGCGGCAATCTGCCTGATGCTTACTTTATCGTAGCCGTCTTCGGCAAAAAGTTCCATCGCCGCGCGGATAAGTTTTTCTCTTTTGCCTGCTTCGCCGTTCATAATTTTACCCTTCTTTCAATCAATCATTTGATTTAATCGTTTGATTGAATATTTCGCCGCCAAATTTTAAAATCCTGCCAACAACAAATAAAAAACGCACAATGCTTATGCTATAAAACAGCAAACAAAAACTGCGGCGGCAAAATTTAGGGCACTACATTCCGGGAGCTTGGCGCGCAGCCCGAGCGGAATCGGAGGAGCCGCAGCATTTTTGTGCTGTTGCAATAGTATGAGCATTGTGCTGTTATATGCACTATTTCAAAAAAGCCAAAGGCATATACCGTAAAAAGTACAGCCTTTGGCTTTTATGTTTTTTATTTTCCATTCACTATAAGCGATACCGACGGCTGGCTGATGCTGAACAGCTTGCCTAAAAATACCTGCGATAAAGCATGTTCGTGGTACAAACGGTAAATCTCCGCGTTGCGCTGCTCGCGCGAAGTAAATTCGTTAACGTCAATTACTTCGCCGGTAATACTGAACCCGCTGTCACGCATAACCACAACCTTGCATTTACCGTCCGGATAACGGACCTTAATCTCCCATTTGCGCATGCCCAGATTGCTGCGGGGCATATAGTTAAAGTCTTCCGCTACACCGTCACCGGCAATGTGTTTAAATCTCGCTTTGTCAAATGGTTTAGTTTCCACACAAACACCCACTTTATTAAAAATTTAACCTTGCCTGAAATTTATAAGTACCTGCCCGCAGAATATTGTGGGAAAGATTGGACAGACTTCTTTTGTCGTTCCGCGGGCAGTAACTTACTGCATTAAGCGCCCCCACATCAATAACCTGTTATGGGAAGACAGCCTTTATAATTGATAATCCCCGGAGGCGCTTATATTAAAACACGGCAGCCCGTATTTTAACCGGATTTATAAAAGCGCCTCTCGTGTATGCTAATATAAGAAGGAAGACTTAGCGGGGTTTTGAATCTCTCTTAAGAGAGGCGCCTTTAAACTTTTATATGAAATTTTATATGTTTTATATAATTATACCGTACTTAAAGTGTAATGTCTATTATAAACTCATATATTTTTTATCTTAACTCATCATTTTAATTTTCTAAAATTATATCACACACTTCCCCCCCAACAAGACTTTAACTTTTGCGTAATCCGAAAGTTTTACGGTCTTGTTGCTGGGGAAGTGTCAGGTGTTAAACCGTACTTTTTAAATTTTTATATATACTTTATCACTCATCCGCCACCTGACAAGGGCTTAGCCGTTCCGGCTAAAGCATTGCTTTTGGCGTTTAACGCAAACAAAAAGGACGTTTTGCATTTTGCAAAACGTCCTTTTTATAAATTTAATTTTTCGCCTTATTTGTTATAGATAAGATCAATAAGTTCCAGCGTAAGCTGGCAGGATTTTTCCATCGCGCCGAGCGGTAAAAATTCGCAGTTGGAATGGAAGTTATGCCCGCCGGTAAAATAGTTAGGCGTTAATATGCCTTTGGTAGAGATGAACGAACCATCCGTACCGCCGCGCATGGCCAGCGTTTTCGGCTCAATCCCCAGCTTATCCATGGCGGTGTAAATATAATCAATGCAGTATTTGTTGTCATCCGTTACCGCATCGGCAATATTGCCGTAGGTATCCGTAATGGTGCAGGTAACTTCCGCACGCGGGTACATAGCCTGCAATTTTTTGGCGTTTTCGGCAATTTCCGCTTTGCGTTCTTCATAACGCTTTTTGTTGTGGTCGCGGATATCCAGCGTAACGGTGGCGTAAGTGTCGTTGCTGGTAATGCTTTTGGTCCAGATGTAGCCCTCCGTGCCTTCGGTACATTCAGGCGTCTGGGTGCGGTCAAACATGTTAACAAGGTCAACAGCAAGCAGCGTCGGGTTAATCAGCACGCCTTTGGCGCTCATCGGGTGCGCGCTTACGCCTTTGATTTTTACAATGGCAGTACCGGCGTTAAAGGTCTGGTAAACAACTTCGCCCTGTTCGCAGCAGTCAATGGTGTAGGCAAATTTAACCGGGAACTTGCTTAAATCAAGCTTTTTGCTGCCGCGCAGGCCAATTTCTTCATCCGGCACAAAGGCCACATAAATATCGCCGTGATAACGCCCTTCGGTAACCAAAGTTTCCAGCGCAACCATAATGTTGGCAATGGCGGCTTTGTTATCTGCGCCAAGCACGCTGGTTCCGTCGGTAAACACAATGTCCTGCCCTACATATTTATCAAGCTCGGGGTGTTCCGCCGTGCGGATGTAAATTCCTTTTTCGGCGTTGAGGCAAACGTCGCCGCCCCGATAGTTTTTAACCACCTGCGGGTGGATTTCTGGTGACATGTTGATGTCGATGGTATCAAGGTGAGCGCACCAGCCAACGGCGGGCACTTCTTTGGTGCAGCCTTCCGGCAGATGTGCGGGCAGTTTGCCGGTTAATACGGAGTATTCGCTGATTTCCAGATCAACAAGGCCGAGTTCAGCCAGATCCTGTTTTAACAGCTCTGCCAGATTGCGCTGCCCTTCGCTGCTCGGCACGGTCTGTACCGGCGCGTCACTCTGGCTAGGAACGGCAACATAACGCAAAAATCTTTGCAGTAATTTTTCCTGTAACATTTATAAAGCCTCCTTAAATCTTACATCCGGCGCGGATATACGTAATCGGCCTGGAAGCCCAGAGGAATATCGAACCACCAGAAGAAGTACAGCATAAAGGTTAAGGTAATTAAAAGCGTAACGGTATACGGCAGCATCATGGAGCTGAGCGTGCCGATGCCTGCTTCTTTAACGTATTTCTGGCAGTAAAGGATAATCAGCGGGTAGAACGCAAACATCGGCGTTACTACGTTAACGGCGCTGTCGCTTACGCGGTAAGCAGCCTGCGTAAGCTCCGGCGCAATGCCGACTGCCATCAGCATCGGTACAAAAATCGGCGCAAGGATTGCCCATTTAGCGGACGCCGAGGTGATGATAAGGTTCAGCAAACCTACAAAAACGATGATGCCGAAAATGGTAATCTGCGGCGGCAGTGCAAGGGATTTTAAAAATTCCGCACCGGAAACAGCCAGCAGTACGCCGATGTTGGAAGCACCGAACGCATAAAGGAACTGCGCAGCGAAGAAGTAGAATACTACCATCTGCACCAGCGTTTTGGTAATTTCTTCCATGGCGGCGGTTACATCTTTAGGCGATTTGAACTTGCCGCACAAAACGCCGTAAACAAGGCCGACAGCCGCCGCAAAAATAAAGATTACGGCAACAATGGACTGCATAATCGGCGCCTGGAAGCTGGCAATTTCGCCGTTAGGTGCGCGCAGCAGGGAATCCTGCGGATAGAGAGCCGCAAACAGGCCGGCAATCATTAAAATTAAAATAGCGGTTGCAATCATAAAAGCGCGGTTTTCGCGCGGGGTGATGTCAGTATTGTTTTCGTTGCCAAGGTCAAGGTCGGGCGGCAGCGGATAGGTTTTCCACAGCCACGGTTCAACAACGTGTTCCGTCACCCACCAGCAGCTGGCGATTACCAAAAAGGTAGAACCAACAGCATAAAAATAATTGCAAAGTACGTTTACCTGATAGGTGGGGTCGATAATCTGCGCCGCGCTTTGCGTAAAGCCCTGGATTACCGGGTCGATAGCGGACGGCGTGTAGTTGGCGCTGAACGCACCGGCAATGCCTGCAAAGGAAGCCGCAACACCGGACAGCGGGTGTTTGCCCGTTGCGTAAAACATGTAAGCCGCAATCGGGATAATGATAACGTAACCGGTATCCGGACCGAGATGGCTGACCATACCGGCAAAAATTACTACCGGCGTAATTAAAAACTTCGGCGTAACGGACAGGATTTTTTTGAGGCCCGTGTTGATGTAGCCGGAGCCGTCGGCGATGCCGATACCCAAAGTAGCGACAATAACCATCGTCAGCGGCGGGAAGTTAGCGTAGTTGGTAACCATTTTGCTCATCAAAGTTACCAGTTCTTTACCGCTTAACATGTTATTGATAGTAATCTGCTTGCCGGTTGCCGGGTGTACGTAGTCAAAGCTGATCTGCGACAGCACCGCGGAAATAACGCATACAAGCACAAATGCACCGATGAACAGAATGGTAATATCCGGGATTTTATTGCCGACGCGCTCAATCAAACCCAGGATGCCGCCAACCTGCTCCTTCTTTTTAATTTCTTCCAAGTATAAAGCCCCCTTTTATTTTTTGCCGCAAAAAAATTATACCCCAAAAGCCAGCGACCTTTGGGGTACAATAACGGCCTTTTTAATAAACTCTAACTATAAATTTACAACGAAGAAAGCATATCGTCAACATATTTTTTAATTTTTTCCAGCTTTTTGCGGATATCCTTAACTTTGCCGCTGTCGCGCGCCACAACCTGTTCAATCTTGGTGCGGTGCTGCAAATAAGTGCGTTCAAGGTTCTTCATGTAATCGCGCAAAGCCGCAACTTCCGGCACGTCACTGACAATTTCGGACGAAGCTACCGACCAGTCGCTGCCGCTGATGGTAACGCTGTCGCCATACTGCGGGATATACGCCGCCGTGCCGATGCGTTTTTGCAGTTCGCCCGCAAATTCCATCGCCGCGTCCACCTCGCCGTGCGTTACAAAAAACGCCTTCGGCTTCTGCGTCATCTTGCCGTACCATTCCAAAAACTGTTCCTTATCGGCGTGGGCGCTGAAGCCTTTCATGTTATAAACCTGCGCGTTAACGCGGATATCCTCGCCCATAATTTTAACCTGCCGCACGCCTTCAATCAGCTTGCGGCCAAGGCAGCCTTCCGCCTGATAACCGGCGATGATGACACTGCTGTCCTCGCGCCACAGATTGTGTTTTAAATGGTGCAGGATACGCCCAGCGTCGCACATGCCGCTGGCAGAAAGGATGATTTTAGTGCCCGGCGTTTCGTTAATCATGCGCGATTCCTGCGCCGTCGCCGTAAAATGCAGCTGCTTCATCGAAAGCAGGTGCTTGCCCTGCATTTCGTAAATCTTGCGTGCCTCGTCGTCAAACTCCTGCGGGTTACCCAGCACAATCTGCGTGGCTTTGTTCGCCATTGGGCTGTCGATGTAAATCGGTATGTCGCTGGAGATTTTACCCTCATGCGCCAATTTCTGGAAGTAATACAAAAGCACCTGCGTGCGCCCAACGGCAAAAGCCGGTATGATGACGTTGCCGCCGCGTTCCGCCGTGGAGTTGATAATCTCCGCCAGTTCGGCTTCCTTGTCATACGCTTTATGCACGCGGTTGCCGTAAGTCGATTCGGTAATGATAAAATCCGCACCGGCAAGTTGTTCCGGGTCTTCTATAATCGGCGCGCCCGGCTGGCCAACGTCGCCGGTAAAAATCAGCTTGGTGCGTTTGCCGTCTTCTTCGGCAAAAATCTCCGCCATGGCGGAACCGATAATATGCCCCGCCACTTTAAATTTAACCTTAATGCCGGGGATAACGTCAAACTCCGTATCAAAATCGCGCACTACAAAATTTTTAAGCGCGGCGTAAGCTTCATCAACCGTGTACAGCGGCTTGATGAATTTACGCCCGGCGCGCAGACCTTTGCGATTGGCAAACTCCGCGTCCGATTCGTGGATATGCGCGCTGTCCGGCAACAGTATGCCGCACAGTTCCAGCGTGGTTTTGGTGCAGTACACCGGGCCTTTGTAGCCCTGCGCCACCAGCTTCGGTATCAGCCCGCTGTGGTCGATATGCGCGTGCGTTAAAACAACGGCGTCAATTTCACCGGGGCTAAAAACAAAATCACGCTCGTTAAAAGCGTTAATCAGCTTGCTGCCCTGAAACATGCCGCAGTCCACCAGCATTTTTTTGCCGCCTATTTCCAAAAGATAGCATGAACCGGTAACCATCCTTGTGGCACCCAAAAAAGTTATCTTCATCTTCACGCCTCCTTTTAGTGCAAATCGAATATACTTATATATTCTGCAAAAAATAAATTTTCCCTGCTTTAACAGCAGCGCAAAAAATAAACCGGCCGCAGGGTGCAGCCGGTTGTTGTTTTAAATTTTAGCCCCTTACCTGCCCGTTGCCGGTGATAAGGTATTTATACGAAGTCAGTTCGGGCAAAGCCATAGGCCCGCGGGCATGCAGCTTCTGCGTGCTGATGCCGATTTCCGCGCCCATGCCGAACTCGAAGCCGTCGGTAAAACGCGTGCTGGCGTTAACATATACCGCCGCCGCGTCCACGCTGTCCTGGAACTTGCGCGCCATGTTATAATCTTCCGTTACAATGCATTCGGAATGTTTGGTGCTGTACTTGGCAATATGCGCCAGCGCTTCGTCGATATCCGCCACAATTTTAACGGACAGGCGCAAATCACCGTATTCCGTCGCCCAGTCTTCTTCCGTTGCGGGCTGTACGCGTTCGTCAAACTCCTGCACGGCCGGGCAGCCAAAAATCTGCACGCCTGCTTTAAAATATTCGTCCAGCATCAGCGGCAAAAACTTACCGGCAACATCTTTATGCACCAACAGCGTTTCCATCGCGTTGCAAACGCTGGGGCGCTGCACTTTGGCGTTAAAGGCAATTTTGCGCGCCATCTCGCAGTCCGCCGAAGCGTCCACGTAAGTGTGGCACACGCCGCTGCCGGTTTCAATTACGGGCACGGTTGCGTTCTGCACCACGGCTTTAATCAGCCCTGCGCCGCCGCGGGGAATTACCACGTCCACAAATTCGTTCATTTTAATCAGCGCCGTTACCGCCGCGCGGTCGGTCGTATCAATAAGCTGTATCGCGCCCTGCGGGATGCCCGCCGCTTCCGCAGCTTCCGTCAGCACGCCTGCCACGGCAAGGTTGCTCTGCATAGCTTCGCTGCCGCCTTTTAAAACCACGGCATTGCCGGATTTAAGGCAGAGCCCGATTGCGTCCGCCGTTACGTTGGGGCGCGCTTCGTAAATAATGCCGATAACGCCCAGCGGCACGCGTACTTTGGTAATTTTTAAGCCGTTGGCAAGCGTTTGCCCGCCGATGACGTTGCCGATGGGGTCGGGCAGCGCCGCTACCTGCTGCAAACCTTCTGCCATACCGGCAATGCGTTCCGGCGTCAGGCGCAGCCTGTCCTGCATGGATTCGCGCATGCCGTTTTCCTTCGCCTCCTGCATATCCCTGTCGTTGGCTTCAATAATAAAATCGGTTTTAGCTAAAAGCGCGTCCGCCATAGCGAGCAGCGCCTTATTTTTTACAGCCGCCGATACTACCGCCAGCTTGCCCGCTGCGTTGTGGGCAGCTTCGGCTTTGGCCCTTACCAGTTCAAAAGTAGTCATCTTAACAGCCCCCTTAATTTAAAATTACCAAATCGTCGCGGTGGATAACTTCGTCAAAATTTTTATGCCCAAGGATTTTTTCTATTTCGCTGGTCTTGCAGCCCTTAATCTGCGCCAAATCGTCCGAAGAATAATGGCACAGCCCGCGCGCCAGCTCAAAACCGTCCTGCGTTACCACACTGATGGTGTTGCCCGCTTCAAAGCTGCCTTCCACAGCGGTAATACCCGCCGGCAAAATACTGCACCCACCGGCTTTTTTTATAGCTTTTACGCAGCCGTCATCAACCACGATTTTGCCCATAATGCGCGCGCCGAAGGCCAGCCAGCGTTTACGGAACTGCAAACGGTTTTCCTTCGATGCAAACAGCGTGCCGATTTCCTCGCCGTTTAAAATGCGGGCAATAACGTCTTTTTCGCTGCCGCTGGCAATAACCATGTTAATGCCGGAGCTGGTTGCGTTTTTGGCCGCCTGCAATTTGGTAAACATGCCGCCCGTGCCGACGCTGCTGCCAACGCCGCCCGCCAGTGCTTCAATCTCCGGCGTAATTTCATCAACCTTGCTGATAAGCGTTGCTTCCGGGTGCGTCTGCGGGTTGGCGGTGTACAAACCTTCAACGTCCGAAAGGATTATTACAAGGTCGGCGTCCGTAATGCCTGCAACAAGTGCGGACATATTATCGTTGTCGCCGATTTTCAGCTCATCCAGCGCCACAACATCGTTTTCGTTAACGATGGGGATAACGCCGTTTTTCAACAGCTCCATAAAAGTGTTGCGCGCGTTAGTGTAACGGTGGCGGTCAATTGCCTCCATGCGCGTCAGCAAAACCTGCGCCACAATCTGCCCGTATTCGGCAAAAAACTTTTCGTAGGTGTGCATCAGAATGCCCTGCCCAATCGCGGCAGCGGCCTGCTTGCCCGGTATGGTACGTGGTTTTTCAGGCAGCCCAAGTCTGTCAACGCCAACTGCAACCGCGCCGCTGGTAACCAGAATCATCTCGTGCCCCTGGTTCTGCAAATCAGCCATCTCGCGCGCCAGCCGGTCAATGCGCCCAAAATCACGCTTGCCGTTCTGGTGCGTAATGGTGCTGCTGCCTACCTTAACAACAACCCTTTTTGCTTTTTTTAAATCAGACCGTTGTAATACCATACCCCTCACCCCATTTAGTATTCTTTAAATTCAAACACCATGTCGCGGATTCGCACCGTCTGCCCTTCAACAATGCCCGCTTCCTTCAAAGCATCGTCAATTTTCAGGCTTTTCCAGATAAGCTGGAAACGGTACAGCGCTTCATCGTTGTCAAAATTCGTCATCGCCACAAGGCGTTCAATGTTCTTGCCGCGCACTTCAAAATCGGTATCGTTACCGGGCACAATTTCAAAGCTGTCCGGGTCAATTTCCGGCACTAAATTGCTTTCGTCTTCCTCGTCTTCCGGCACAAAGTTCTGTAACATTTCGTAAGCCTTGTACATCAAAGCCTGCAAACCTTCGCCGCTTGCGGCGGATACCGGCATAATTTCAAAGCCTTTGCCTTCCACGTACTCTTTTACGCGCTCAAAATTTTCCCTGCCTTCGGGCAAGTCCATTTTGTTAGCGACAACCAGCTGTTTGCGGCGCGCCAGTTTATCGCTGTATTCTTTCAGTTCAAAATTGATTTTTTCAAAATCGTCAATCGGGTCACGGCCGTCCGTGCCAGATACATCAAGCACATGCAGCAAAACCTTGGTGCGCTCCACATGGCGCAAAAAGTCATGCCCAAGGCCCACGCCCTGATGCGCACCTTCAATAAGGCCCGGAATATCCGCCAGCACAAAGCTGCGTTCCGCGTCTATACGCACAACACCCAAAACCGGGGTCAGCGTGGTAAAATGGTAAGCCGCAATCTCCGGCCTTGCGGCCGATACCTGCGCAATAATGCTGCTTTTGCCGACGCTGGGGTAACCTACAAGGCCCACGTCCGCCAAAAGTTTCAGCTCCAGCTTAACCCAGCGGTTCTCGCCCGGCTCTCCCTTTTCGGCAAACGTCGGCGCACGGTTGGTTGCCGTCGCATAGCAGGCATTGCCCTTGCCGCCGCGTCCGCCCTTGGCTACAACGTATTCCTGCCCGTCCTCAACAAGGTCAGCCAGGCGCACGCCCGTAGCATCGTCGCGCACCAGCGTGCCCATCGGCACTTTAACAATAACGTCATCGGCCCTGTGGCCGGTGCAGTTGCTGTTGCCGCCCTGCCCGCCGCGTTTGGCCACAAATTTACGTTTATAACGGAAATCAATCAGCGTGTTCAAATTTTTATCCGCACGCAGAATAACGCTGCCGCCGCGTCCGCCGTTGCCGCCGTTCGGGCCGCCCTTTTCTACAAATTTTTCCCTGCGGAAGCTGCTCATGCCGTCGCCGCCTGCGCCTGCTTCCACATAAATTCTTGCTCTGTCAATAAACATTCTAAAATCTCCTGTATTTAAGGCAAACATCTGCCGATTATATACTTTTATTATACCTCATGCGGGCACAGTTAGGCAAATCATTCGCCGCGCAGCCAGTCCGCCAGAAGCTGCGAAGCAAACATGCCCAGCTTTTTGTAGGTCGCCACCGTCGGGTGGATGCCGTCAAAATACGCCGACTGCAATTCCGTATCGCTCAAACCCACAGCGTCCTGCAAATCAAGCAAAAACGCTTTGCCTTCAAACTCCAGTTGTATGCGCCTGCGCAGAAGCTCAACCTGCGCGTTGTAATCGTCGTTAGCGGCATACAGCGGCAAAACTATCGCCAGCGGCCACTTTTTAGCGGTGCAGTACGACAGCGCCTGTTTTAAATCGTCAATAATAAATCCCTGCGGACGGCGGTTTAAAATATCGTTAGCACCGCCCCAAAACACAATGCCCTCCGTGCGCTCCGGCAGATACATATTTTTTAAGCGGTAAACAATATCATCGCAGCAATCGCCGCAAACGCCGTAATTAAGCATCGTCACGCCGGTTTCCGCCTGCACCTCCGCAATCCATGATTCCTTCGGGCCGTACGGAAAACCAAATATTAAAGAATCGCCAAAACAGGCAACAGTACGCATAATATTTCTCCTTTAACAAGTCTGTTTGCATTTTGGTTACTACTTTAAATTTTACCAAATTTTAAAAAGTTTTTCGATTGATAATCGGAAAATTTATCAAAATCAGCAATTTTATCGACTGCCAGTCGAAAAACTTTTTTATTTTCCTGCCGTCCGGCGATAAAATTATTGAATTTAGGCATACAATCAAAACCACCGGCGTAGCCGGTGGTTTGTCATTTACCGCCTTAAAGGCTATTCTACTAGCTACGCCTAAAA